>NZ_JBITXI010000021.1:64546-112119 GCF_044544605.1 Streptomyces sp. NPDC053560
GGGGCCCCGCGGTGGGGGGCGCCCCCCCCCGGGGTGCGGCCCCCCCCCAGGGGGTCGGGGTTGGCCGCCCCGCGGCTTTTTGCGCCCCCGCGGGGGGGGGGGGCCCGGCCCCCCCCCCCCGACGCCCGTTCACGGCCGGACCGCGCGGTGGCCGCGTAGCCGTCCGCTCCGGCGTCCCGGCCGCCGCGCGCATGGTCGTACTGCCCCGCGAAGACATGGCGGCCCGCGGGCACCGTACGGCCGTCCTTCAGCGTCCAGCGGTAGACCAGGAAGCCGCCCTCGGGCCGGACGGTGAAGGTGAAGTCCTCCTCGGGCAGCGTGCGCCACGCACCGGTCGACCGCACGCCCTCGGTACGCGCGACGCGCAGCTCCACGGCCAGGGCGGTGAGCGGCTTCGCCGTCTGCAGGGTCACATTGCTCTGGGCCCAGAAGTCGTTGCTGTGCGGGTCGACGGAGCCGTCGCTCCAGAGCGGGCCGTCCTCGGTACGGGCGCCACCCCGGGGGTCACCGGGCGCGGACGAGCCGCTCGGCACGGGCGGCGCGCTGTGGGCGGGCGGGGCGGCGCCGTCGGCCCTGCCACCGCTGCCGTGGTCGTCCAGCACCGCGGACACGCCGTAGCCGCCGGCCGCCAGGACTCCGGCTACGGCGGCCGTCGCGCCCGCGATCCGCAGCCAGGGCGCCGTACGGCCCGACCGCCCCGGCACGGGCCGGTCGGGCACGGTCATACCGCGCTCGACCCGGGCCAGCATGCGTTCCCGGTCCGGGCGGTGGGCCGCCGCGGCCTGCCGCAGCCGGCGGCGCACCTCGTCCATCACGTCCTCCTGCCGACGAGTTCCCCCGCGGCGCGCGCACCCAGCAGCCGTTCCAGCTGCGCCATCCCCTTGGAGGTCTGGCTCTTCACCGTACCGACCGAGATGCCGAGGGCGAGCGCGGTCTCGCGCTCGGACAGATCGAAGGCGTGCCGCAGCACGACACAGGCCCGCTTGCGGAACGGCAGGGTGCGCAGCGCCTGCTGCACATCGACGACGGCGGGCACGTCCGGCGCGTCGGTGTGCTCGGAACACTGCGCCCAGAACAGCGCGATCCGGCGGCGTTCCCGGATGGCGCTGCGGATGTGGCTGCGGGCCAGGTTGGCGACGACACCCCGGGCGTACGCGGCGGGGTGGTCGGCGGCGCGGACCCGGTCCCAGCGGTGCCAGAGCGCGACCAGCGCGTCGGCCGCCAGGTCGTCGGCGCCTTCGGTGTCGCCGGTCAGCAGCCGGGCGAGCCGGCCGAGTTCGGCGTAGTGGCGTTCGAAGAACGCGCGGAACTCCGTGGCGGCGTCGGCGGGCGCGGCCACTGCTCCGTCCACGGACCTGTTCACCCACCCTCCCTTTTGTTCGGGATTTCGACCACTCCTCGACATGGCGAACACAGGCTAGGGGCGGTCCGGGCCCCGGGCAACCGTCCGGAAGGCCCGCTCCGGTTCGGGGGACGGTGGCGGCGATGACGGCAACGGCGGCAACCCTTCCGGGCGCTGCGCCCACCGGAGCACACGGGATCCCTCCCGTACCCCACCCGCACCGCACGCCAGGAGGCAACGTGCAACATCCCCAAGCGCCCCGTCCCCGGCGGAGACAACGCAACGACCGCCGCCGCGCCCTGGTCACCGCCGTGGTGGCCGGCACACTCGCCGCGGCCGGTCTCGCCGCGCTCCCGGACACCGCGTCCGCCGCCCCCGCCCGGCAGGCCGAGAAGCTCGACCGCGGCGTGGTCAGCGTCCACACCAGCGGCGGCAATCTGGTCGGCTGGCGCTGGCTCGGCACCGACCCCGACAACGTCTCCTTCAACGTCTACCGGGCCGGCACCAAGGTCAACTCCACCCCCATCACCGGCTCGACGAACTACTTCCACGCGGGCGCGCCCGAACAGGCCGACTACACCGTCCGCGCGGTCGTGAACGGCACCGAGCAGGGCGACTCGGCGCACGCCGTGCAGCTCCGCGCCGGCTACAAGGACGTACCGATCACTCCCCCGGCGGGCGGCACCACCCCGGACGGCGTGGCGTACGCCTACGAGGCCAACGACGCTTCGGTGGGCGACCTCGACGGCGACGGCGCGCTGGACTTCGTACTGAAGTGGCAGCCCACCAACGCCAAGGACAACTCCCAGTCCGGCTACACCGGCAACACGATCGTCGACGGCATCAGGCTCGACGGCAGCCGGTTGTGGCGCGTCGACCTGGGCCGCAACATCCGCTCCGGGGCGCACTACACGCAGTTCCAGGTGTACGACTACGACGGCGACGGCCGGGCCGAGGTCGCGATGAAGACCGCCGACGGCACGGTCGACGGGCAGGGCAAGGCGATCGGCAACGCCTCCGCCGACCACCGCAACAGCAGCGGATACGTGCTGTCCGGTCCCGAGTACCTGACCATGTTCGACGGCCGGACGGGCGCCGCGATGGGCACCACCGACTACGTGCCCGCACGCGGCAACGTCGCCTCCTGGGGGGACAGTTACGGCAACCGCGTGGACCGCTTCCTCGCCGGCACCGCCTACCTGGACGGCTCCCGGCCGTCCCTGATCATGGCGCGCGGCTACTACACCCGCAGCGTGATCGCCGCCTGGGACTGGCGCAACGGCGCCTTCACCCGGCGCTGGACCTTCGACACCGACTCCTCCACCAACAAGGGCAAGGGCTACGACGGGCAGGGCTCGCACAGTCTCTCCGTCGGCGACGTGGACGGCGACGGCAAGGACGAGGTCGTCCACGGCGCGATGGCGGTGGACGACAACGGCAACGCGCTGTGGACCACGAGGACCGGGCACGGCGACGCCCAGCACCTCGGCGACCTGGACCCTGGCACCGCGGGCCTGGAGTACTTCAAGGTCTCCGAGTCCACGGGCCAGCCCGCCGAGCTGTACATCGACCCCAAAAACGGCTCGGTCCGCTGGCAGCTCGCCGCCTGCTGCGACAACGGGCGCGGCGTCGCCGGTGACATCTGGTCCGGCAACGACGGGGCCGAGGTGTGGTCCGCCTCCGACAGCCAGATACGCGACGAGGCCGGCGCCGCCAAGGGCCGCGAACCGTCCTCGGCGAACTTCCTCAGCTGGTGGGACGGGGACACCACCCGCGAACTGCTGGACGGCACCCACATCGACAAGTACGGCACCGGCGGTGACACCCGCCTGCTGACCGGCGCCTCGGTAGCCTCCAACAACGGCACCAAGGCGACCCCCGTGCTCTCCGGCGACATCCTCGGCGACTGGCGCGAGGAGGTCGTCTGGCGCACCTCCGACAACCGCAACCTGCGGATCTACTCGACGCCGCACGAGACCGGCACCAGGATCACCACACTGCTGCACGACACCATGTACCGCACCGGCCTGGCCTGGCAGAACTCCGGCTACAACCAGCCGCCGCACCCGAGCTTCTTCCTCGGCGCCGGCATGGGAACGCCGCCCCGGCCGACGATCACCACTCCGTAAGCACATCGGACGGCCCGTCAGCCGAGCCGGACGACGTTCCACGACAGCGGTTCCAGGGTGGCGCGCAGTGTGCCGCCCTGGAGCACCGTCCCCGCCACCTCGTGCGGCACGACCCGGTCCGGCGCGTCGAGGGTGTTGCGGGCCTCGGGATCCGCGTCGGCCAGGGCGCTGTGCCCGGTGACATGTGTCACGCCCAGCCCGTGCAGCGCCACTTCCAGGGGCAGCGCGGCGTCCTGGCTGCGGTTGACCGCGAAGACGGTGACCGCTCCGGTCTCCGGATCGCGTACCGCGGTGGCGTGCAGCAGCGGTACCTCGCCGTACTTCGCCGTGGTGTACGTGGGTGAGTCCACCCGTACGTCCAGGACCTGCCCGCGGCCGTAGCGCGAGGCCTGCGCGAAGGGGAAGAAGGTGGTCTGCCGCCAGGCCGGACCGCCCGGCTCGGTCAGGATCGGCGCGATGACGTTGACCAGCTGGGCGAGGCAGGCGACGGCCACCCGGTCGGCGTGGCGCAGCAACGCGATCAGCAGCGAGCCGACGACGACCGCGTCGGTGACGCTGTAGTGGTCCTCCAGCAGCCGCGGTGCCTCGGGCCAGCCGGCCGGCGCCGCGGCGGCCCCGTCCTGCGCCCGGGACATGTACCAGACGTTCCACTCGTCGAAGGAGAGGGTGATCCGCTTCGTCGACTTCAGGCGCGCGCCGATGTGGTCGCAGGTCGCCACGGTGTCCTCGATGAATGACTCCATGTCGACGGCCGAGGCCAGGAAGGAGTCCCGGTCGCCGTCCTCCTCCTCGTAGTACGCGTGCAGGGAGACGTGGTCGACCAGGTCGTAGGTCTCGGCGAGCACGGTCGCCTCCCACGCGGCGAAGGTCGGCATGGCCCGGCCGGAGGAGCCGCAGGCGACCAGCTCGACGCCTGGGTCGGCCTGCCGCATCGCGCGGGCCGTCTCGGCGGCCAGCCGCGCGTACTCCGCCGCCGTCTTGTGGCCGGTCTGCCAGAATCCGTCCAGCTCGTTGCCCAGGCACCACAGGCGGATGCCGTACGGGTCCTTGTCGCCGTGCGCGATGCGCCGCTCGGACAGCTCGGTGCCGGCCGGGTGGTTGGCGTACTCCTGGAGCTCCAGCGCCTCGGCGACGCCCCGGGTGCCGAGGTTGAGCGCCATCATGGGCTCGGCCTGCGGGCCGAGCTTCCTGAGGAGACCGGCGTACTCGGCGAGGCCGAAGCGGTTGGTCTCCGTCGACCGCCAGGCCAGGTCCAGCCGCCGCGGCCGGTGCTCGACCGGCCCGACCGAGTCCTCCCACCTGTAGCCGGAGACGAAGTTGCCGCCGGGGTAGCGGATCACGGTGACGCCCAGCTCGCGGATGAGTGCCAGCACGTCGGTGCGCAGTCCGGCCCCGTCGGCGGCCGGGTGGCCCGGCTCGAAGATGCCGGTGTAGACGCAGCGTCCGAGATGCTCGACGAAGGCACCGAAGAGCCGCGGGCCGGACTCGCCGACGGTGAAGGCGGGGTCGAGGGTGAAGCGTGCCGTGCGCCTCATCTCGGCTCTCCCAGCAGCGCCAGGTAGGTCCAGCCCTCCTCCGGCACGACACCGGCCTTCTTGAACACCTTCTCGTCGATGACGAGCGACATCGTGTTGGAGCCGACCGGGACGCCCAGCAGTTTGCCGTCCACCTCGCCGGCCTTCTCCAGGCCCGACCGGAAGCCCGTCATCTTCAGACGGCCCGCGTCGGCCTGCTGCTTCAGGTCGAGCAGCACACCCCGCTTGTCGTACTTCCGCAGGAACGCGACGGCACACTGGAACACGTCCGGTGGATTGCCGCCCGCGGCCTGGGTCTGGAACTTCTCCCAGAAGGCCACATAGTCCTGGAAGTCCGTCTTGACCTTGATCTTGGGGTGCTTCTCCTCGAAGAGCGCGATGCTCTTCTTGATCCGCTTGGCCCGGTCGTCGGCGCCCCACCACGCGTACCGGATCGTGACGGTCCCGTCCGCCGATCCCCCGCCGGTACCGCAGCCGGCCGCCGTCAGACCGAGGGCGGCGACCGAGCCCCCCGTGATCTTCAGCAGGCCGCGCCGGTCAACTCTCCCACTGGCACGCACAGTCGTCCTCCGCACGTATCCCGCACAGCCCACCAGGGCATCGAAGCAGCCCACAGGTGTGTCGATTTGAATCGTTCAAGGAAAGCGCTTGCCGTGTTGTGCGAACAAGGTAGGGACGCACCGCGGCACGGTCAATGGACCGGACAAAATTGAGGGAGAGCGGATGGGCGAGGGAGATACCGGTATGATGAATCGATTCATGCAACGACACCGCATGAAACCCGTTGCAGAGACCGGTTGCAGACCGCATCGCACGGCACTGCCGCAGGGCGGAACCCATGAGCGCGTCACATCGGGTGATGGCCGAGGCAGCAGGCGCCTCGGTGTCATCCTGGTGGAACCGGTTCCTGGAACCGGTTGCCCGAGGTGGGGATTGGTTGCCTGAGGTGGGGCCCGGTTGCCTCAGTTGCCTCGCTCCGTCCCCGCGACCTGCCGGTCATTCGTTTCGGGCCGGTCCCGTGGAGCCGCGGACGACGAGTTGGGTGGGCAGTGGCAGCACCCGGGGTGTCTGCCGCTCGCCTGCGACGGCGCGTGCCAGCAGGTCGAGGCTGAGCGAGCCGGCCCGGTCCATCGGGACCGCGATACTGGTGAGCGCCGGGTGCGACACCGCGGCGAAGGGGATGTCGTCGACGCCGATGACGCTCAGCTCCTCGGGCACTCGTACGCCCATCGCGCGGACTCCCGTGAGCACTCCCAGCGCCATCAGGTCGTTGTGAGTGATCACGGCGGACGCGCCGGAGGCGAGCACACCGGCGGCCGCGGCGGAGCCGCCGGCCACGGTCTCGGCCTGCCAGCCCAGCAACTCCAGCGCCATGCCCGCTCGTTCGGTCTGCGCGCGGACGAGTGCCACGCGCCGGGCGTTGGACCAGGAGTGCCGGGAGCCCTGTACGTAGGCGAGCCGGTGGTGGCCCAGCGCGACGAGGTGGTCGACGGCCTGGCGCAGCCCGTCCTCCGCGTCCGCCAGCACGCAGTCCGCCCCGGTGGTCTCGCGGTTGACCAGTACGGCCGGGGTGCGGCCGCACAGCGACAGAACCTCGTCGGCGGGCAGCCGCGGCGAGCACACCACCAGACCGTCGGACTGCTCCCGCATGCGCGTGAGCAGCGCCCGCTCGCGGTCCGGGTCGAAGTCGGTGTCGGCGAGGACGACCGTCTGCCCCCGTGACCAGCCCACACCCTGGGCCGCCTTGACGAACGCGCCGAAGACCGGGTTGGCGATGTCCGGTACGACCACGGCGATGGTGGTCTCCGCGCGCCCGGCCGCTTCGGACGTCCGGGACACGGTCGGCTGGTAACCCAATTCCTGTGCGGCGGCCAGCACCTTGCGCAAGGTCTCCGGGCCCAGCCGCCCGGGTTCGCTGAACGCCCGGGACGCCGTGGAGAGCGCCACTTCGGCACGTCGGGCGACGTCGGTCAGGGTGGGCGACATGGCTGCCTTCCTCGCGGCGAGGGCGGGCGACGGCCGGCGGAGGCCGCCGCCGGCATCAGAGCTTGCGCAAACTTATCAACGCTTGCTGAGGCTTGCCGCCGCCCACGACCGGTCGTCGCCGGTCTTCGCCGGACGTCGGGCCTCGCCGGGCGTCATCGGTCCGGTTGCTGTCCCGGCACTCCTCCAGCCGTCCCGGCACTCCCCTGGAGGTATTCGCTGTCGGCGACCGACGGAATACCGATAGGACTCCTTCATGGACTCTTCTTCCTCCGCCGACTTTCCCCGCCAATTCGCCCGCACCCGCCGCTTCTCGCTCGGCGCGCCACGGAACTTCACCCTCTCCCCCGACGGCCAGCGCGTCCTGTTCACCCGTACCGGCGGTGGCCGGGACCCGATAGGCCGGCTCTGGCTGCTGGCGGAGGACGGGGAACGGCTGCTCGTCGACCCGACCGCGCTGGTGGGCGCCGGTGCCGAGGTGCCGGAGGAAGAGCGGCTGCGCCGGGAGCGGGCCCGCGAGCGCACCGCCGGAGTGGTGTCGTACGCGACCGACAGCGCGGCCCGTCTCGCGGTCTTCGCGCTGGGCGGCGCGCTGTGGGCGGTGCGCACGGACGAGGGCAAGCCCTTCCCGGTCCCGGCGGCGGGCCCCGTCGTCGACCCGCGCCCCTCCCCCGACGGGCGGCACATCGCCTATGTGACGGGCCGTTCGCTGCACGTCGTGCCGGCACCGGGCAGCTCGGCCGGTGTGGAGAAGCCGGGGCGGGAGGACCGGCGGCTGGCGGCGGCCGAAGGTCCGGAGATCAGCTACGGACTCGCCGATTACACCGCCGCGGAGTCCATGGGCCGGCTGCGCGCCCACTGGTGGTCCCCGGACGGCGAGCGGCTGCTCGTCGCGCGGGTGGACACCACACCGGTGCGGCACCGCTGGATCAGCGACCCGGCCCGCCCGGACCGGCCGCCGCGCGTGGTGCGCTACCCGGTGGCCGGCACGGCCAACGCCGACGTGACCCTGTGGGTGTACCGGCTGGACGGCAGCCGCACCGAGGTGGTGTGGGACCGGACGGCGTACGAGTACCTGGTCACCGCCGGCTGGGACGCGCACGGCCCGCTCCTCGGGGTGCAGTCCCGCGACCAGCGAACGCTGCGCACGCTCGCCGTCGACCCGGACACCGGCGCCACCTCGGTGCTCGACGAGCGGACCGACCCCGCGTGGGTGGAGCCGGTGCCCGGTACGCCGGTCAGGACCGCGTCCGGCGCGCTGGTGGTCACGTACGACGTGGCGGGCACCCGGCATCTGACGGTCGGCGGCGAGGTGGTGACACCGGCCGGTCTCCAGGTCCGGACCGTGCTGGGCACGGAGGGCGAGCGGGTCTTCTTCACCGCCTCCGACGACCCGACGGAGACCCATGTGTGGTGCCACGACCCGGAGGAGACGGAAAAGATGAAGGAAACGGGGGAGACGGAGGAAGCGAAACCGGTGCGGCTGAGCGGCGGGCCGGGCACGCATGCGGCCGTGGTGCGTGGCGGCACGGCCGTCTTCCACGGGCTGACACCGGACGGACCGTACGCGGAAGTCCGCCGGGCGGGCGGAGCGACGGCGACGACGGCAACGGCAACGGCAACGGCAACGGCAACAGCCTTCACCACCGCCGCCTCCGCCGTGACCGCCCTCGCCTCCCTGGCGGAGGCCCCGGCCGTCACCCCGCGCCCACGCCATCTCCTGCTCGGAGCACGGGAGTTGCGGGCCGCGCTGTACCTCCCGTCCTGGTACGAACCGGGTACGGGGCCGCTGCCCGTACTGCTCGACCCGTACGGCGGTCCCGGCATGCAGATGGTGGTCGCCGCCCGCGACTGGCCGGCGTGCGTCTCGCAGTGGTTCGCCGAGCAGGGCTTCGCGGTGCTGGTCGCCGACGGGCGCGGCACACCGGGCCGCGGCCCCGACTGGGAGAAGGAGATCCACGGCGACCAGCTGACGCCCGCCCTGGAGGACCAGGTGGACGCCCTGCACGCGGCCGCCGAGCAGGTGCCGGACCTCGACCTCACCCGGGTGGCGATCCGCGGCTGGTCCTTCGGCGGGTTCCTGGCCGCCGCCGCGGTGCTGCTCCGCCCGGAGGTCTTCCACGCGGCGGTGGCGGGCGCGGCACCCACCGACCAGCGGCTGTACGACACGTACTGGAAGGAGCGCTTCCTCGGCCATCCCGACAAGGAGCCGCAGAACTACGACCGGTCCTCGCTCACCGGCCGGGGTCACCTGCTGCGCCGCCCGCTGCTGCTGATCCACGGCCTGGCCGACGACAACGTCGCGCCCGCCAACATGCTGCGCTTCTCGGCCGAACTGCTCGCCGCCGGCCGCCCGCACACGGTGCTGCCCCTGTCGGGCGCGACCCACGCGCCCGCCGACGACCGGGTGAACGAGAACCTCCTCCTCTTCCAGTGCGATTTCCTCCGGGACGCGCTCGGCATCGGCACGCGCCCGGCAGCGGGGTGACACACGGCCCGAGGCGGTCGGATGCGTGCGGTGCGGACCGGATCTGGCCGGATCGTCGCCGGAACCCGGCCGCCCGGTACGGGGCCCGCCTACCGCGCTTGAGCGGCGGTCGCGCACCCTGAGAGGGTGCGGCGCGTGGAACTGCGCCATCTCTCCGGGTTCGTGGCCGTCGCCGAGGAGCTGCACTTCGGCCGGGCCGCGGAGCGCCTGCACATCGCCCAGTCCCCGCTCAGCCAGCAGATCCGGCTGCTGGAACGGGACCTGGGCGCCACCCTCTTCGAGCGCACCACGCGCTCGGTCCGGCTGACCGCGGCCGGACAGGCCCTGCTGGCACCGGCCCGCAGCCTCCTCGCCGACGCCTCCGCCGCGCGCCGCACGGTGCGGTCGGTCAGTCTGGGCGAGGCGGGCCGGGTGACGGTGGGGTACGCGGACGCCGGCGGCTACGCGGCACTGCCCCCGCTGGCCCGTGCCGTCACCACGGAATTCCCGGGCATCGAGCTGGCGTTGCAGGGCCAGGTGCACTCCGGCGAGGCGCTCGACCGGATCGCCGACGGCACCCTCGACCTCGGATTCGTTCCGCTCCCCGTACGCCGCGGCATCCTCTCCCGCGTCGTCCGCGTCGAGCGGCTGGTGTGCGCGCTGCCGGACAGCCACCCGCTGGCCGCGCGGGAGGTGGTCGACCTCGCAGAGCTGGCGGCGGAGCACTTCGTGACGTTACCTGCCGCGCGCGGATCGGCCGTACGGGATGCGACGGTGCATGCCTGCCGCACCACCGGCTTCACGCCGCGCATCGCCCAGGAAGCACCGGACTCCTACCACCTCCTCGGCCTGGTCGGAGCCGGGGTGGGCGTGGCTCTGGTAGTCGAGTCGGCCCGCCGCATCCGCCTGGAGCAGGTGGTCTTCCGCCCCTTGGCGGGCGAGGTGGCCCCGTTGCCGATCGCCCTCGCCTGGCACGCGGACAACGGGTCGGCGGCCCTGCACAACGTACTGAAGGTCGCGGAACGGATACTCCCCACGCCTACGGAGTACGCACCGTAGGCCCGCCTCCCCTCTTTTCCTTGCGTTTCCGCGCGTTTCCTTGCGTTTCCGCGTGTCTCTGCATGTTTCCGCGTGTCTCTGCGTGTCTCCGCGTGTCTCCGCGTGTTTCTTTGTCCCGACGGTCGATCGTCCTCCGCTCGAAACACCCGGTCGGGAAACACCCGGTCGGCCGAGCCGCTGAACACCGGAGGCTCGGGGTCCGTATGGAACCTTCACAAGAGCCAGTGGACACCCGCACGGGACCGGTACACCACCGGTCCTCAGGATCCGTCCCGGCTCCCGACCGGGACCGGGGCCTGTGGAGGCATCATGAGTTCACCATCACCGGACCGTGCCGAAGCGGCCGGCCCTGCCGGAGCGCCCGGCGATGCCCGATCGACAGCGCGTCCCGGCAGCGCCCGGCGTACGTTGGTGGCGGCGGCCGGTGCCGCGGGGCTGACCGCGGCGCTCGCGGCGTGCGGGAACGACAGCGGAGGTGGTGGCGGTGGCGGCGGGGGCGGCAACTACGGCTCGTCGTCACCGTCGGCCTCCTCGGCCTCTTCGGGGTCGCCGTCATCGGACGGCTCCCCGTCGGCCGGCGGTTCGGAGTCGTCCGAGGGCAGCGGCCCCAGCCGCGGCGGCGGGAAGGTACTGGCCAAGACCTCGGAGATCCCCTCCGGTGGCGGCAAGATCTTCAAGGCGCAGAAGATCGTGGTGACCCAGCCCTCCGAGGGCAACTTCAAGGCCTTCTCCGCGGTCTGCACCCACGCGGGCTGCCTGGTCGGCAAGGTCAGCGGCGGCACGATCGACTGCCCCTGCCACGGCAGCAAGTACGCCATCGCCGACGGCAGCGTGCGCCACGGCCCGGCGACCAAGGGCCTGCCCTCCGTACCGCTGAAGGTCAGCGGCGGCGAGATCGAACTGGCCTGAGGCCGCCCGCGCCCCCTCGTCCCCCTGCCTCACCGCTCCCGGCGCGGCCGCTTCCAGCAGGTGAGCACCGCGTCCGTGGAGGTGACGGTGGCGACGAGGGCGAGGGTGTTGCGCACCATGGCCGGGGTGTATTCGGCGGGCACCCCGGCGATGGCATCGGCCGGCACCACCGCCGTGTAGCCGAGGTTGACCGCGTCGAAGACCGCGTTGGGTATCGCCACGTTCGCCGAGACGCCGACGACCACGATGTTGCGGACGCCGAGGTTGCGCAGCAGCGCGTCCACGTCCGTACCGGAGATCGGCGACAGCCCGTGCAGCCGGCGCACGATCAGGTCCTCCTCGGTCACCGGTACCGGGTCGGCTATCCGCACCGCGTCCGACCCGGTGATCTGCTGTACGGGCAGCCGCCCGGCGGCATGGAAGAGGCGGGCGTTGTGACTGGCGCCGCGGCCGTCGGGCCGGCGTTCGGCGACCGCGTGCAGCACCTGCACACCGGCCTCGTGCGCGGCGTCGGTCAGCCGGGCCACCTGGGCGAGCGCGCCGGTGGTGCGCGCCGCCTCGGCCAGTTCGGGCAGTGCGCTCTCCGGTCCGACGACGCCGTTCTGGCACTCGACGGTGAGCAGCGCGGTCGTCGCGGGGTCGAGCTGCTCCACCAGACGAGCGGCCTGGTTTGCCTGTGCTTCCGTGGCCATGCGGGGTGCCTCCTGGGGGCGGACGGTCGGGCCCGGGGGTCCATTGCGTTCGCTGAGCCGAGGGCCCATGATTCCTGACACTTGGTCAGACGGCCAGGGCCCGCAGCCGGCCGGTCGGACCGGGGCCGGCGCGGACAAGGGACGTACGGAACACCGGAGGTGGCGGCAGATGGCGACAGCGGCGGGGCAGCGCAGAGGACGCCGGATCATGATGAGCCCGGAGGAGCTGAACACCTTCCTGACCCGGCAGCGGACCTGCCGGATCGCCACGGTCGGCCCGGACGGCGCACCGCATGTCAGCGCGCTGTGGTTCGTATGGGACGGCACATCGCTGTGGCTGTACTCGCTCACCCGCAGCAAGCGCTGGGCCCAGCTCGTGAAGGACCCGCGCACGGCGGTCGTGGTCGACGACGGCCACGAGTACGGCGAGCTGCGCGGCGCCGAACTGTCGGGCAGCGTGGCGTTCGTCGGCGAGGCACCGCGCCACGGCGAGCCCTGCCCGGAACTGGCCGAGCCCGAGCGTCTTTTCGCGGCGAAGTACTTCGGCATGGAGACGATGCCGCACGACGGCCGCCACGCCTGGGCCCGCCTCACCCCGGATGCGGTGGCATCGTGGGACTTCCGCAAGATCCCGGGCTGAGGGGCAGGGGCAGGGGCTGCGGTTCAGAGGTCAGGGCTTCTGTCGGGGGTGTGGTCCTGCACGTCCCGCGCACCCGCCGCGTCGTCGCCGTCCTCCGGCGTCCAGGTCAGTAGCCGTACCTCGGCGACCGTACGGAGGTGCCGGCGCATGGCCGTCGCCGCGCTCCTCGGATTGCCTTCCCTGATGGCCTCCAGGATCCGGCGGTGCTGGGCGAGCGAGCGCTTGGGGCGGCCGGGCTGGCGCAGCGATTCGTTTCGGCTCTCGGTGATCTGCTCGGCGATGGCGCGCATGAACTCGGCGAGCAGCGTGCTGTGCGCGGCCGCGGTGACGGCGGCGTGGAAGCGGCGATCGCCCTCCACGCCCGGCCCGCCGTCCGCGACCTCCTGCGCCATGTGCGCGAGGGCGTCGTCGAGCGCTTCGAGGTCGGCGTCCGTACGGCGGCGGGCGGCCAGTTCGGCGAGCTTGGTCTCCATGGCCTCGCGCGCCTCCAGCACGTCCGGCAGCCGGCGGCGGCGCTCGACCAGCCGCTCGACGGGCTCGGCGGCGTCCAGGGTGCCGCGCACGAGATAGGTGCCGCCGCCATGCCGGACCTCGACCAGGCCCTGCACCTCCAGTACCACGATGGCCTGCTTCACCGACGCGCGGCTGACCCCGAGCCGCTGGGCCAGTTCGCGCTCCGGGGGCAGGCGGTCGCCCGCGCTCAGCCCGCTCTCGGCGGCGTACTGACGCAGTCTCTCGACCACCTGCTCGTAGAGCCGTGGCCTGGTCATCGGCCGCAGTGCCTCGGACATCCGGTCGCCCCCTCGGTTCGTTCGCCGTGCCAAGAGTATTGACGCACGTCGCCGTTGGCCATCAAAGTGGCTCAGCCAATTGGCCATTGACCCAATGTCCCGCCGGGGCCCCTCGCGACCCCACCGGGCCGTCATCCCTGCCCGTGCGCTGTCCCCGCCCTGCACCTCTCCTTCCCCTCTTCCTTTTCCTCCCCCTCTCCCTTCTCCCTCCCCCTCCCCTCCCCCTGTCCCACTTTCCCCAGCCGGTCGGGCCGCTCAGGCCGCTCGGGCCGGCCATGAACGGAGCCGCAGATGTCGCCCGAAGTGATCTCGATCCTCGTGCTCGCCGTTGTCTTCGTACTGGCCACCACCCGGTCGATCAACATGGGCGCGCTGGCGTTCGCCGCCGCGTTCGGCGTGGGCACGCTGGTCGCGGGGATGAGCACGGACGACATCTTCGCCGGCTTCCCCGGTGACCTGTTCGTGGTCCTGGTCGGCGTGACGTACCTCTTCGCCATCGCCCGCGCCAACGGCACCACCGAGTGGCTGGTGCACGCATCGGTGCGGCTGGTCGGCGGCCGGGTCGCGCTCATCCCGTGGGTGATGTTCGCGGTCACCGGCGCGCTCACCGCGATCGGCGCGGTCAGCCCGGCGGCGGTGGCGATCGTCGCCCCACTCGCGCTCGGTTTCGCGGCGCAGTACGGCATCAGTCCGCTACTGATGGGCGCGCTGGTGGTGCACGGCGCGCAGGCCGGCGGGTTCTCGCCGATCAGCATCTACGGCTCGACCGTCAACGGCATCGTCGCGCGCGAACAGCTGCCCGGCAGCCCGCTCGCGCTCTTCGCCGCAAGCCTGATCGTCAACCTGGTCATCGCGGCAGCCCTCTTCGTCGCCCTGGGCGGGCTCCGCCTCCCCCGGACGGGTGGCGGCGACCGTGCCGCGAACACCACGCTCCCGGGTACCGGCAACGGTACGGAAAGCACCACGCTCACGAGTGCCGACAACCGCACGGACAGCACCACACTCACGAGTGCCGACAACCGCACGGACAGCACCACACTCGCGGGTGGCCGGAGCGGCACGGAAACCACCACGCGAACGAGTGGCGAGGGCGGCACGGCGGTGGGGGCCCTCTCCCTCACACCGGCTCGCATCGCCACCCTCCTCGCCCTGCTGGCGCTGGTCGTGGCGGTCCTCGTCCTGGACCTGGACGCAGGCCTGACCGCGATCACCCTCGCCGTCGTCCTCAGCGCCGTATGGCCGCAGGACAGCAAGGCCGCGGTCTCGGAGATCACCTGGCCCACCGTGCTGCTGATCTGCGGTGTCCTCACCTACGTCGGTGTCCTGGACGAGATGGGCACCATCACCTGGGCGGGCCACGCCGTCGGCGGTATCGGCATACCCCTGCTGGCCGCGCTGCTGTTGTGTTACATCGGCGCACTGGTCTCCGCGTTCGCCTCCTCCGTCGGCATCATCGGGGCGCTGATCCCCCTGGCCGTACCGTTCCTGGCGCAGGGCTCGATCGGCGCGGTCGGGATGGTCGCGGCGCTCGCGGTCTCCGCCACCGTCGTCGACGTGAGTCCGTTCTCCACGAACGGCGCACTGGTGCTGGCGAACGCCAAGAATGTCGACCGGGACGGTTTCTTCCGGCAGTTGATGGTGTACGGAGCCCTCGTGGTCGTGGCCGTACCGGCACTGGTCTGGCTCGCGCTGGTGGTACCGGGCTTCGGCTGACACCGAGATGCCGTCGGCCGCCCCGGGCCCGCCCGCCCACGTACGACTCGTCACGTACCACTCATCAGATATCGATGATCACGTACGGGTGATCACGTACCGGTCATCGTCCTCGGGTGTACCGGGCAGGGATCACCCGCCACGGTTCCACAGGGACCTCGGGTATCCAGGAGTGGGTACCCACACAGCAAGAGAACGAAGGAGTTTCGGTGAACGAGCTTTTCCCGGCGCTGCGTACGGCGTCCTCCCGTACCGCACTGCGTTTCCAGGACCGCGCGCTGACGTACGGACAGCTCGCCGCGTCCGCAGGCACGCTCGCGGCGCGGATCGGCGCCGAGCGGCGGGTGGCGGTGTGGGCCACGCCCACGATGGAGACCTCGGTCGCCGTGGTCGCGGCGCTGCTCGCCGGAATCCCGGCCGTACCGGTCAACCCCAAGATCGGCGAGAGCGAGCTGGCGCACATCGTCTCCGACAGCGCGCCCACGCTCGTCCTGGCCGAACCGGACGCCCAACTCCCCGGCCCGCTCGCCGCACTGCCCCGCATCGACGTCGATCCGTACGAGGGGACCGAATCGGGCGCGACGGCCGAGGGAAGCGAACCCGGTACGTCGGCCGGGGAGCCGGGCGCGAGCGGTGCGAGCGCCGAGTCCGGCGCTCCGGCCGGTGCGGCAGGCGGGGCGACGGACGGGGTGGTCGAGCTGCCCCCGGAGCCCGGTGCCGAAGCCCCCGCCGTGATCGTCTACACCTCCGGCACGACGGGCCGTCCCAAGGGCGTGGTCATTCCCCGGCGGGCGATCGCATCCACGCTCGACGCGCTGGAGGAGGCGTGGCAGTGGACCGCCGATGACGTACTCGTCCACGGCCTGCCGCTGTTCCACGTCCACGGCCTGATCCTGGGCATCCTCGGCCCGCTGCGCCGCGGCGGCACCGTGCACCACCTCGGCCGCTTCTCCACCGAGGGTGTGGCGCGCGAACTGGCCGGCCCCGGCACGATGCTGTTCGGCGTGCCGACGATGTACCACCGGCTGGCCGCCGAGGCGGGCGACAACCCGGCGCTCGCCAAGGCGCTGGGCGGTGCGCGGCTGCTGGTATCCGGCTCGGCCGCGCTGCCGCTGACGGACCACCAGAAGATCACGGCGGCGACCGGCGCACGGGTCGTCGAGCGGTACGGCATGACCGAGACCCTGATGAACACCGCCGTCCGGGCCGACGACACCGCCGCGCCGGGCACGGTCGGCGTGCCGCTGCCGGGCGTGCACGCGCGGCTGGTCGACGAGTCCGGCACGGCCATCGAGGAGAGCGACGGCGAGACGGTCGGCGAGATCCAGGTACGCGGCCCGAACCTCTTCGTGGAGTACCTGAACCGGCCGGACGCGACGGCCGAGGCGTTCGACGGCGGCTGGTTCCGCACGGGCGACATGGCCACCCGGGACGCGGGCGGGCGGTACCGGATCGTCGGCCGCAAGGCCACCGACCTCATCAAGAGCGGCGGCTACAAGATCGGCGCGGGCGAGATCGAGAACTCGCTGCTGGAACACCCGGGCGTCGCCGAAGCCGCGGTCACCGGCGAACCGGACGAAGATCTCGGCGAGCGCATCGTGGCCTGGATCGTCCCCGGCACGGACGAGAACGGCGGCTCGGCACCGACGGCACAGGAACTCATCGACCACGTCGCCGCCCAGCTCGCGCCCCACAAGCGCCCCCGCATCGTCCACTTCCTCGACGCCCTCCCGCGCAACGACATGGGCAAGATCCTCAAGCGGGGCCTTCATGCGTAACCACACGAACGGTGAGGGGTCGGCGTCGGGGCCCGCGAGCGGGCCGGGCTCGACGCCCGCGAGCGGGCCGCTTCCGGGCGGGGCGTCCGCGGGCAGGACACCGAATGCCGAGGCGGCGCCCTCGGCTCGCCTCTCTGCACGGGAGGTACTGGCCCGCCTGACGGACGAGGGAACCTTCCGCCCCTTCCCCGGCTCGGAGCCCATCGCACCGGAGCCGGTCGTACGGGAGCCGGTTGTACGGGAGTCGGAGCCGACCGGCTCGGAGCCGGAACCGGAGCCGGAGCCGGAACCGGTGCCTGAGCCGACCGACAGGGACGAGGGCCGCGGCCCCGCCGACCCGACGACGAAGCCGCCCGGCCTGGCGCAGCCATCCGGCCTGGCGCAGTCGTCCGGCCTGGCACAGCCGTCCGGCCTCGGGTCCGATCCCACCCGCCCGGCGGCGGATCACACCACCCCGTCGTCGGCCCCCACCCCGTCGAGGCCGGCCCACGGCCCGCCCGAGCCGGCACCCCCACCGCAGGAGCCGGCCGGGGCGCGCTCCTCCCAGGAACCCACATCAGCGCAGCCCCCGCCGGGACAGCCCGCATCGGCACAGGCCACACCAGTGCAGCCCGCTTCCGTGGAATCAGCGCACGCCCCGGCAGTCGACGACGGTCCCCTCCGCTGGGACGGCTACGGTGCCGCGCGGGCCCGTGCCACCGAGACGACCGGGGAACGCGAGTCCGTCGTCTGCGGCACCGCCGACTTCGGCGGCACCCCCGCCGTCGTCATCTCCTTCGAGTTCCGCTACCTCGGCGGCTCCCTCGGCCGGCACACCGGCGACCGCCTGGAAGCCGCGTACATCCGGGCCCGCCAACTCCGCCTCCCGGTCGTCTCCCTGATCGCCACCGGCGGCAGCCGCATGCAGGAGGGCATGCTCGCCCTCACTCAGCTCCAGCGCATCGCCGGGCAGTCCGCGCTCACTCGTGCCGCCGGCCTCCCGCAGCTCGCGGTCCTGCGCGACCCGACGACCGGCGGCGGCTGGGCGACGCTCGGCGCCGGCGCCGACGTCATCCTCGCACTGCCGGGCGCACAGGTCGGCTTCGCCGGCTCCCGCGTACGTCCCGCCGACGCCGACCCGTCCGCGTACACCGCCGAAGGCCAGCTGGCCACGGGCCACATCGACGCGGTCGTACCGCCCGAGCGGCTGCGGGTCACCCTCGCCCGCTGGCTGCGGCTGCTGACCACCACGGACGAGGAATCGGCACCGGTACCGACCGCGCAGGGCGCAGGCGACCTGCCGGAATCGGGCTGGCGCGCGGTGCAGCGGACCCGCGCCCCCACGCGCCCGCGCGCCGACGCGTACCTGAACACGTACTTCGACTGGCGCGAGGAGATCAGCGGCGATCGCTGCGGAGGCGTGGACGACGGCATGCGCTGCGGGTTCGGCCACCGGGCCGGCCGTACGGTGGCGTACGCGGCACAGTGCGGTACGGCCACCCGCCCGGCCGGCTTCCGCACCGCGGCCCGCCTCGTACGCCTCGCCGACCGGCTCGGCATCCCCGTCCTCACCCTCGTGGACACTCCGGGAGCGGCCAACGACACGGCGGCCGAACGGTCCGGCGCCGGCGCCGCCATCGCGGACCTCTTCACGGCGATGGCCGAGGCGCGCACGCCGCTGACCTCGCTGCTCATCGGCGAGGGCGGCTCGGGCGGCGCGCTCGCACTGGCCGCACCGGGCCGACTGTGGGCGACCCCGGACAGCTACTTCTCCGTCATCGCCCCGGAATTGGCCACCGCCATCCTCAAACGCACCCCCTCCGACGTCCCCCGAACCGCCGACCAGCTCCACTTACGGCCTCAGGACCTGATGTCCCTCGGTCTCATCCGCGGCATCGTCCCAGCCAACTGACCCCACCCCGCCCCAACCTGGTACCAAGCACCAGGCACCAGCTCCCGGGTACCAGGTCCCGGGCCCGCGCCCCCTGCTCCCTGTCACCGCCCAGGCACCCCGCCAGCGACGGCGACAGGGAGCAGGTCACATCAGGTCAGGTCCGGACCGGGCCGGCCCGGGCAGGTCAGATCAGATCCGGGCAGGTCAGATCCGGGCCCGGGCGAATGGGCACGCACTGCTGGCATACAGCCACCCCAACGCCCCGCTCACCATTTCCCCCCACTCGCCGCCTCCCCCTCCCTCACCGCCTCCCCCTCACTCCTCCAACGCTCGCCCCACCTCGCGCAGGGCCCCGACCGCCGCGCGGATCGACGGGCGGCGGTCCGCGTCGGCGCGCCAGATCGCGTACACGTGCCGCCGCATCGGATGCCGTACGGGCACCACGCTGACGCCCTCCGGAACCGGCCCCCTCCCGAGCCGCGGCGCCACCGCCACCCCGAGCCCCCGGGCGATCAGCGCGAGCTGCGTGCCGTGCTCCTCTGCCATGTGCGCGATCCGCGGCTCGATCCCCTTGCTGCGCAGCGTGAACATCAGCCAGTCGTGGCAGAACTCCCCCTGCGGCCACGAGATCCACGCGTCGTCCGCAAAGTCCTCCAGCTCCACGGTCCGCCGCCCCGCCAGCCGGTGGTCCGACGGCATGGCTACATCCGCCGGGTCGTCCAACAGCGGGGCCTTGGCCAGCCCTTCCGGCAGCGACAACGGCCGGTTGTACCAGTCCAGTACGACACCCAGGTCGATGTCGCCCCGTACCACCGCCCGCACCGAGTCGCCCGGCTCCATCTCCCACAGCCGCGCCCGCAGCTGCGGATGGTCGACGAGCAGCGCGGCAAGGGCGTCCGGGAACAGTCCGCGTGCCGCCGTGGGAAAGGCCCCCATCCGCAGCTCCCCCACCGCCTGCCCGCGGTGTGCCTCCAGCTCGGCCTCGGCCAGCTCGACCTGCGAGAGGATGCGCGCCGCGTGACCGGCGAGCAGCCGCCCCGCATCGGTCAGGCGCACTCCCCGCCCGTTCTTGGCCAGCAGCTGCTGCCCCGTCTCCCGCTCCAGCTTGGCCAGTTGCTGCGAGACGGCGGAGGTGGTGACGTGCAGTCCCTCAGCCGCCGCGCGCACCGAACCGTGCCGCGCCACGGCGCTGAGCGTCCGCAGCCTCTCCATGTTCAACATATAAGCAATGCTACGCGGTAGGGCTCACGAAATCTCACTTGTGCTACGCGATAACCGCACGCGATCGTTGACGCCATGAGCACCGCCCCCTCTTCCTCGTCACCCCACCCTGCTTCCGCACAAGCCCCCGGCCCCCTCGCCACGGCCCCCGCCCCCGGCGCCGATCGCGGCAGCGGCGGAAGCACCCCGGCGAGGACGTCTCGCCACACCACGCCCCGTTCCGCGCTCGACTGGCGCATCCGGTTCGCCGTACTGGCGCTGATCTGGGGCTTCAGCTTCCTGTTCATCAAGGTCGGCACCCACGGGTACGCCCCGCTCCAGGTCACGTTCGGCCGCATGATCTTCGGAACGGCCGTACTCGCCGCCGTACTCATCGCCAAGCGGGAGCGCCTGCCACGAGGCCGGCGCACCTGGGCTCATCTGGCAGTGTCCGCCCTGTTCCTCAACGCGCTGCCCTTCTCGCTCTTCGCGTACTCCGAACTGACCATCCCCTCCACCCTGGCCGGCATCTGCAACGCCACCTCCCCGCTGTGGGGCATGGCCCTCTCCGTCGTGGCACTGTCCGAGGACCGCCCCACCCGCCGCCGCGTCGCGGGCCTGGGTCTCGGCTTCCTCGGCGTACTGACCGTCCTCGGTGCCTGGCAGGGCTTCTCCGGTACCGACCCCCTGGGCACGCTCATGGCCCTGGGCGCCTCGCTCTGCTACCCGATCGGCTGGATCTACGTCCGCCGCACCCTCGCGGGATCCAAGAACTCCAGCCTCTCCATGTCCAGCGCCCAGCTGCTCCTCGCCACGCTGCAACTGGCCGTGGTGACGCCGCTCTTCACCGCTCCCCCCACCTCGTTCCCCGTCGTCCCCCTGCTCGCGATCATCGCTCTCGGCGCCCTCGGCACCGGCTTCGCCTTCCTCCTCCAGTACGGCCTGGTGGCCGAGGTCGGCCCCACCACCGCGCAGATGGTCACGTACTTCATCCCGGTCATCGCCACCGCCGCCGGCGTCGCCGTCCTGGGCGAACACCTCAGCTGGAACACCCCGGTAGGCGCCCTGATCGTCCTGGCCGGCGCCGCCCTCACCCAGAGCCGCCCCCGCCCGTCCCGCTCCTGACCTCCCCCGTCCTACGTCCCCCTTCCCTCGTTTCTCCAGCCGGGCCCAGGCCGTCGCGCCCGGGCCCCGCACACCGCCGAGCGGTCAGACGCACACAAGGGGTCAGACGCACCCAAGCGGTCACACGTACCGAAGCGGTCACACGTACCGACGGGCCTCCCCCGGCAGGCAGGCCGTGGCCACGGCCGTGGCGAGCGGTTCGATGTCCTCGTGGGAGAGGCTGGACACCGTGATCCGTATGCCGGGCGGCGAATCCATCCGGAACCGGGCTCCGGGAGCCACCGCCCAGCCGGCGTGCAGCAGCCGTGACACCGCACCCGTCTCGTCCGGGACCGGCACCCACACGTTCATCCCGCTCCGGCCGTGCGCCTCGACACCCCGCTCGGCCAAGGCCCGTATCAGTTCATCGCGGCGACGCCCGTAGGACTCGGCGACCTCGACCGGATCCACGGCTTCCGTGCGCCAGAGATGCATCACCGTGTCCTGCAGCAGATGGCTCACCCAGCCGGGCCCGAGCCGCTGCCGTCCGCGGAGCCGGTCCACCGTGACCGTGTCGCCGGTGACGACCGCCAGCCGCAGATCCGGCCCATACGCCTTGGCCGTCGAGCGGATCAGCACCCAGTGGTCGGTCACCCCCGCCAGGGGACGCAGCGGGACGTCGACGATGTGGTGACTGTGGTCGTCCTCGACCAGCAGAACCGTGGGATAGTCGGCCAGCAGCGAGCGGAGCTCCTCGGCGCGCGTCGCGCCCACCGCCGCGCCGGTCGGATTCTGCGCCCGGTCCGTGACGATCGCCGCCCGCACACCGAGCGCCAGCGCCCGCTCCAGCTCCGTCGGCAGCGGTCCGTCCTGGTCCACGCCGACCGGAACGGGGCGCAGTCCCAACGCCGGGATGAGATCCAGCAGACTCCCCCACCCCGGATCCTCGACCGCCACCGCATCTCCGGGGCGGAGGTGCGCGGCGAGGACCCGCTCGATGGCGTCGAGCGAGCCGGAGGTCAGCGCGACCGGGCCGGCCGGCACCCCGTCGGCGTCGAATGCGGCTCGCGCCCGCCCGGCCAGTTCCTCGTCCACCAACGGCGAGCCGTACAGCGTCGGGCGGGCGGCGGCGCGATCGGCCGCGGCGGCGAGCGCCGGACCCAGCGCCGGAAGCAGCTCGGGGTCGGGATTGCCGTCGGACACGTTGCGTACGCCCGGAGGAACGTCGACCCGCAGCGCCTCGCGTGGCGTACTGGTCGGGCGCGACCGGACGCGAGTGCCACGTCGTCCCGCGGTTTCGACCACTCCTCGGTCACGCAGCGTCCGGTACGCGGACGCGACCGTGTTGGGATTCACCTCGAGGTAGACAGCCAACTCCCGCATGGGCGGGAGGACTTCACCTGGTTGGAGCTCGCCCGCACCGATGGCTCGCTCGACGCTGGCGGCAATATCCGATGCGCGCCGCCCTTCGATCCGATACTCTCCTAGCACAAACATGAGTATGCACTAGTGCAATGGAGTTGGCAACATGGCTGAGCCCGCATCCACCACAACGGCCGAAGCCGGCGCAGAGTCCCCCGCCGCCTACGCCCCGGGCGAGCGCACGGTCCCGACCCGGTCCGCCGACCGCGCCGCGTACGACCGCGACACCGTGCACTCGATCCTCGACGCCGGATACGTCTGCCACCTCGGCTTCGTCCGCGACGGCGCCCCGGTCGTGCTCCCCACGCTCTACGGCAGGGTCGGCGACCGCCTCTACCTCCACGGCTCGACCGGCTCACGGCCGCTGCGGATGGCCGGCGGGACGGACCCCGGCCTTGCGGTGTGCGTGACCGTCACCCACGTCGACGGCCTGGTCCTCGCCCGCTCCGCCTTCCATCACTCCATCAACTACCGCAGCGTCGTGGTCCACGGCACCGCGCACCAGGTCACCGACCCGGAAGAAAAGACGGCAGCGCTCGACGCGCTGGTGGATCACGTCCTGCCCGGCCGCGCCGCCGACTCCCGCCCCGGCAACACCAAGGAGCTAGCCGCCACGGCCGTCATCCGGCTCGACCTGACGGAGGTATCCGCCAAGATCCGTACCGGCGGGCCGAACGACGAGCCCGAAGATCTCTCGCTCCCCCACTGGAGCGGCGTCGTACCGGTGGCTCCGACGTACGGCCCGCTCATACCCTCCGACGACCTGGCCCCCGGCACGGCCGTCCCCGCCTACCTCCAGAACCTCTGAGGCCGGCCACGCCCGTCCACACCTGGGGCACGCCCTCCGACGACGCCCCACGTCTGGCCTGACCGGCCGGACAAACCTCCGCCCCTGCTCGCGAGGCGCGGAGGGCGAGAGGCGGGGGGTGAGGGGTGAGGGGACAGGAGGCTTGAGGAGAACCGCGCTGCGCCCTTACGTGCCGACCGACCCGGTCGACCCTGCCGGCATCGCTGTCTCCGCGCGCGTCTCGTCACCGGTGCGCGAGGCCACGTCCCGGGGTGGCTTGGGCGTGCTGGACTGTGCGATGAACGCGCCGATGAGTACCACCGCGCCGCCGATGACCTGAGGCGCGGACAGGTGCTCACCGAGCAGCACCCAGGCCAGTACGGTCGCGATCACCGCCTCGAGGCACGCGACGACGCCCGCGACCTGGGGCGACAGCCGTCGGACGGAGATGACGCCGGTGAGGTAGGCGAGCACCGTCGCCAGCAGCACGAGCCAGGCGAGCAGCAGTACGGCGGGGACGGTCGTGCCATCCATGTCGGCGCTGCCCGCGAGCACCGACCAGTCCATGTTCCAGGGCCGCGCCACCACGGTCAGAAGGAGGGCGCCGAAGAGCAGCCCGTACGCGATCACGCCGAGCGGGTGGGCGCCGTCCTCGTCGTCGCCGCCGTGATCGGAGAGGACGAAGTACCCCACCTGACAGCAGGCCGCGCCGAGTGCGAGCGCCAGCCCGAGCACGTCGAAGCTCAGCCCCGCCCACACCTCGACGACGCAGGCCAGGCCGCCGACGGCGAGGACGGCCCCGGCCGCGGCGGCGCGGCTGACAGGGCGACGCTGGACGAATCGCACCCAGCCGAGGACGAGCGCGGGGGCGAGGTACTCGATGAGCAGCGCGACGCCGACCGGAATACGGGACAGCGCGGCGAAGTAACAGGCCTGGACGCCCGCTACGGCGAGCAGCCCGAAGCCCATGAGCAGTGCGGGGCGACGGAACAGCAGGGCGCGGTGGCGCCAGGCGACCGGCAGCATGACGAGGGCGGCGCCCGCGCTCCGCAACCAGGTGACGTGCAGCGGTTCCAGGCCGGCCGCGATCAGCGGTTTCGCGGCCACACCCGATCCTCCGAAGGCCAACGCCGACAGAAGAGCGAGGCCGAGCCCGATCCCTTTCGACCGGTCACGCAGGCTCACTTCCGTCCCCGAAGTCTCGTGCATCCGGCCATCATGACAGGGGAGGTCAGCAGCTTCACCACCGAGATCCCTGTCACAGCAAGGGCAGGGAGAGAACATCGCGGCTTGCTGCGACAGGCGTGCCGTCGCAGGTGAAGCCCCGAGGAGCTAAAACTCGTCCGCCACCGCTTCCTGGGTCTGCCGGTCGAGCCGCACCGCAAGAAGCACCGTGTCGACGGAGGCGCGGCGCAGCACTTCGACGGCCCGGCATTCGGAGTCGTCGACGAGTGCGGCCAGGAGATCCAGACACCCGGCATGCATGGCGTAACGGGCGTGCGCACGGTCCAGCGCGCCGTCCATGGCGGCCGCGGCGGCCGGCGACCAGCCCGGAACCCCGCCCTCGGCCACCATCGGCACGGCCCCGGAGTCCTCCACGGTGCCGTGCCACTGCAGGCCGTAACCAATGCTGCGCTGCACGAGATAGCCCAGCAGCCGTGCCGTCCTGTCCCCTTCGGGATCGACCACCTCACGCACGGCGGGGTCGGATTCGAGAAGACCGTGCAGCAGGTGGGCAGTGTCCACCTGCCGGTCTCCATCACGCGTGGCCCGCCTGCGGGCAGCTGAGAGCACCGACGCGAGCTCGACAGTCAGACAGGCGTCGAGATCCTCCGGGGACGGACCCGCTCCGCTGTTGTACGCAGTACGGTTTTGCACGTACCCCACCCCACCAGCCTCTTGCTACCGGAACATCCCCGGGAGGGAGCATTTGCGCATCCCACCATGGTTGGGCACCTGGTAAGGAAATCTCATCCCTACGGATGACATGCCCGGCACGTACGCGGGCGC
The DNA here is from genome assembly GCF_044544605.1 of Streptomyces sp. NPDC053560. Classification (NCBI taxonomy): domain Bacteria; kingdom Bacillati; phylum Actinomycetota; class Actinomycetes; order Kitasatosporales; family Streptomycetaceae; genus Streptomyces; species Streptomyces sp. NPDC053560. The sequence goes on from NZ_JBITXI010000021.1 coordinate 89,981, forward strand.
CCAGGGATGGGTACGCAGCCCCGCACCCCGCTGGCGCACGCCCAACAACCTGACGGCCCATCAGTCTTGAACCTTGCGCCACCAGCGGCTACCTTCCGCGGCACCACGGGAGCGAGGGCTCGGCCGGACGCACGGTCGCCGAACTCTCGCCAGGATCATCGCCGACGAGGACGACCCATCGGGCCGTCACCAAGGGGTGCCCACATGGCCGACGTCACCGCCCAGGCCCGCATCACAGCACCAGCGGAAGAGATATGGCGCCACGTGACCGACTTCGACGCCTACGGCCGGTGGAACGCCACCCACACCGGCTTCCCCGAAGGGGGCCCTGCGACGCTGGAGCCCGGAGCCACCTACGCGGAGACCATGAAGCTCATGGGCTTCCCCGCCGAGGTGAGCTGGACCGTACGCGCTGTGGAACCCGCACGCCTGCTCGACATCGAGGGCAAGGGGCCGATGGGCGTCAGCCTCCGTATGCGGTACGCCCTCGCGCCGGCCGGCACGGAGGAAGGGGACGGGCCCGCGGCTGAGGCGACGACCGTCCGGATCGACGGGTCGTTCACCGGCGCGGCCGTGTCGTTGATGGCCGGCAAGCTGAAGGACTCGGCGAAGTCGGCGCTCGACGAGTCCCTCGACAGGCTCGCGGGGCTCGTGGCCTGACCGGCCGACCGGCGGTTTCGCCATGGGCTCGGCTCGTCGACTCAGCGGCTCGGCCGCTGAACGGCCGGCAGGGCCGGCCGACTGAACACACGAAGGCCGCGGTCGGACATCGTCACGACCACGGCCCTCGCATCCACCATGGGCCGGTCGGCTCACTCATCCTCGGCGAGGATCAGGTAGAGATCCTTCCGCGCCCGGTTGACCACAGCGATCGCCTTCTCGCGCTGCTCCGGCGTACCGGTTGCCCACACCTGCCGAAAGGCTTCGACGAGGCCACCACCGGCCTTGCGGATCTCGCTCATCGCCTCCCAGTCGACGCCACGACCGGCGTCTTCCCAGGGGGCGTCCGAGCCGTTCTCCGCTTCCGTACGCCCCTCGCCGGTGAGCTCGAACAGCTTCTTGCCGCCCTCGCTCCGACTGGCGATCAGGCCCTCGTCCTCCAGCAGCTGCAGGGTCGGGTAGACCGAACCGGGGCTCGGCTTCCACGCGCCGCCGCTGCGCTCGGCGATCTCCTGGATCATCTCGTAACCGTGCATGGGGCGGTCCTTGAGCAGCGCCAGGATCGAAGCGCGTACATCACCGCGCCGCGCACGCCCCCGCGGACCTCCTCGGCCTCGGCCACCACCGAACGGAGGCCCACCGAAGGGCGGCCCGAACGGCCCGAAGGCGGCGCGCCGCCCCTCGTACTCGCCCCGGCCGCCACCTCGACGTCCGGAGTTCCAGTGTTCATGTCCGTGTGCTCGCATCTTCGCGCCACTCCTATCGTTGATCTGTCGCGATGCTTCAACGATATATCGGAAGCGTTCGATCGACAAGCGTCGACATGGAGGGCATTTGGAGTGGCCTCATAGAAGGCGGCCACCTCGCCACGACAAGCGGGCAGTGGCGGATCGACACCAATCCAATAGCCCTCAAGCCAGTCCAATTTTCTTCGATTGGCACTCGTGACTCATGGGCCAGGATGCTTACGCTCACGACATGCAGATCCATATCGTCAACGCCTTCACCGACCATCCCTTCGGCGGCAATCCGGCAGGAGTCGTCCCGCTCGACGGCTCGTCGTATCCCGAGCAGTCCTGGCTGCAGCAGGTCGCGGCCCAGGTGAACCTCTCGGAGACCGCGTTCGCGCTGCCGCTCCCGGACAGCGACGAGGCGGACTGGGCGCTGCGCTGGCTCACGCCCGCCACCGAGGTGGACATGTGCGGCCATGCCACGCTCGCCACCGCGCACGTCCTGCACTCCGCCGGCATCGCCACCGGCACGGTGCGCTTCGCCACCCGCAGCGGCGTACTCACCACCACCGCGTCCGACGACGGCTCCATCGGAATGGACTTCCCGACCGCGCCGCTCACCGCCGTACCGGTACCGGAGGGGCTGGCCGCGGCACTCGGTACCGAGCCGGTCTCCACGTACGAGACGGGCCCGCACGTGGGGGACCTGCTGGTGGAGGTGGCGAACGAGCGGACCGTACGCGAGCTGTCACCCGATCTCGCGGCGCTGGTCCGGTTCGGCGATCGGGGCGTGATCGCCACCGCGCGCGCCGAGAACCCGGACGGCGACTACGACTTCGCCACGCGCTGCTTCTTCCCTGGTGTCGGCATCGCCGAGGACCCGGTGACGGGGAGCGCGCACACGGCGCTCGCGCCGTTCTGGTCAGCGCGACTGGGGCGCGACGAGCTGACCGGCCTGCAGGGCTCCACCCGTACCGGCCTCGTGCGCACCGCACTGCGCGGCGACCGCACGCTACTGACCGGCAGCGCGGTGACCGTCATCAAGGGCGAACTGACGGAGGCGGCGCGCCCTGGGCGGTGAGGCGGGGGTGGTCGGCGGAGGGGGAGATGCCGGGGGGAGGTGGCCGGGGGGGAGGCGGCCCGGGGGGGAGGCCCGGGGGGGGGAGGTGGCGGGGGTAAGTGGCGGCGCCCCCGTTTGATCTCCGCTTTCCTCGGGGGCCTCCCCCCACCCCCACCCCACTCCCCCTCACCCCGTTGGCAGCCACCCCACCCTCCCCGCCAGGAGGGCGTAGCCGGTGAATGCGACTAGGTCGATGGTGGCATGGGCGATGATGAGGGGGGCGAGTCGTCCACAGCGGCGGTAGATAAGTACGAAGAGTGCGCCCATCACGACGTTGCCGACGAAACCGCCGATGCCTTGGTACAGGTGGTACGAGCCGCGCAGGAGCGAGCTGGCGAGGAGCGCGGCCGTCGGTGACCATCCCAACTGGCCGAGGCGGCGGAGCAGGTAGCCGAGGACGATCACCTCTTCCACGACCGAGTTCTGTACGGCGGAGGCGATCAGGACCGGGAATTTCCACCAGACGTCGGGCAGTGATTCGGGGACGACGGTGAGGTTGGCGCCGGCCGCTCGGGCGCCCAGGTAGAGCAGCAGTCCGCTGCCTCCGATGGCGGCGGCCACCAGGACTCCCCATCCGAGGTCGAACCCGGGGCGTCGGCGGTCGAGGCCGAGAGCGCGCAGCCCGCCCGCGCGTTCCCTGAGGAGCAGGTGGGCGACGAGCACTACGGGGACCAGCGCGGTGGCGATCCCGAAGAGCTGCCAGGCGAGATCGAGCCAGGGGCGGCCGGGCGCGTGGGAACTGTTGAGGTTCGCCGCCTGGTCCTTGAGGCCGCCGGGTTTGGTGAGTGCTCCGACGAAGCTGATGAGGGCGGACACTGCGCTGGCCCCGAGGGAGAGCGCGAGGACGATGAGTGTCTCGCTCCTCAGTGTCCTGCGGGAGAGGCCGCCGGACGGGCCTTCGCCGGGGAGAGAGTCAGCAACGGGGTGCACTTCGGACTGCACGCCTGCCTCCAGTTCCGCGATAGCGCCTGTACGCCTCCACTGCCTCGCCAGGGTCTCGAATGCGGGTACGGATATCGCACTCGACAGGCCGCAGCGAGCGTAGCCACGTGGCACGCACCGCAGTGGAGGTCACAGCTTGCCCGAAGGCCCCGAAGACGTGGCACGCGGGGGCGTCGCACGGGGCGTTGCATGAACGGCTCCGGCCCGCGCGCACTGGGGAGGGGGACGGACAGTGTGCGGCGTCCCCAGACGCACCGAGCGGCACTCTCCGTCCCCCCACACACCTACCCCCCTCCTACACGACCCCCTCCAGCTCCCACTCGTGCACCGGTCGTCCCTCGTGCATCAGTTCGCTGTAGCGGCGGGTCATGGCGGCGAGGGCTTCCTGGCGGTCGAGGCCGCTCTGGAGGGCGCGGTGGTAGGCGGCGGACTGCCAGGAGGCGCCGTTGATGCGACGGCGGCAGCGGGCCTCGATGACGCCGAGGTAGTGGTCGCGGTCGGCGGGGGCGACGCCCCAGCCGTCGAGCCCGGCGGCGGCCATGGGCAGCAGTTCCTGGAGGACGAGGCGTACGGCGGGGATCTGGGCGATGCCTCCGGAGCGGCCGGGGCGGGGCCATTGAAGGGCGGCATCGATGCCGTAGCGGCAGGCGGTCTCGAAGTTCTCGGCGGCGGCGGCGAACGGCAGCCGGGTCCATACGGGCCGCGGGTCGTCGGCGAGGGCGCGTACGAGGCCGTAGTAGAAGGCGACGTTGGCGATCACGTCGGTGACGGTGGGGCCGGCGGGCAGCACACGGTTCTCGACGCGGAGGTGCGGGACGCCTTCGGTGACGGCGTAGACGGGGCGGTTCCAGCGGTAGACCGTGCCGTTCTGGAGGACGAGTTCGGAGAGCTCCGGTACGCCGCCCTTCTCCAGTACGGCGAGGGGGTCCTCTTCGCCGCACATGGGGAGCAGTGGGGGGAAGTAGCGGACGTTCTCCTCGAAGAGGTCGTGGGCCGATTCGATCCATCGTTCGCCGAACCAGGTGCGGGGGCGGACGCCCTGGGCCTGGAGTTCGGGCGGGCGGGTGTCGGTGGACTGCTGGAAGACCGGTGGCCGGGATTCGCGCCACAGTTCGCGGCCGAAGAGGAAGGGCGAGTTGGCGCCGATGGCGATCTGTACGGCGGTGAGGGCCTGGGCGGCGTTCCATACGGCGGCGAAGCGGCCGGGGGTGACCTGGAGGTGCAGTTGTACGGAGGTGCAGGCGGCTTCGGGGGCGATGGAGGGTGAGGTGGCGGTGAGCCGCTCCACTCCTTCGATGTCGATCTCGAAGTCCTCGCCGCGGGCGGCCCGCATCTCGTCGTTGAGGAGTGTGTAGCGGTCGGCCTCGGAGAGGTTGGAGGAGACCAGGTCCTCAGCGGTGAGGGTGGGCAGAATGCCGATCATCACGATGCGCGCTGCGACTTCGCGGGCCTTGCGGTCGGCGTAGGCGAGGCCGGTGCGCAGTTCTTCGGCGAGCTGGTCCAGCACGCGTCCGGAGAGGCGGTGCGGCAGGATATTGACTTCCAGGTTGAACTGGGCGAGCTCGGTCTGGAAATCCCGGCTGGCGATGCGTTCCAGCACCTCGGAGTTCATCATCCTGGGCATGCCGTCGGCGCTGGCAAGATTCAATTCTATCTCCAGGCCCATGAGGTTCTTGGGGCGGTCGAACCGCTTCTCGGCCAGTAGCCTCTCCAATGCCTCCAGGCACTCGTTGAGCCTTCTTCGATAACGCTGCCGGTCGCCGGGATCAATTCCGCCGGCGCTGACCTTCTCCCCCATCGGAGCGTCCCTCCTGACGTGGCGGGCCCGCGGGGCGCGGGTCCGTGCGGTCGATGATGCCCGGCAATCGGTTCGATAACGCCTCGGGGGGCCGGGTGCCCCCGATAGGCTTGGGAGGTCGGACCGAATGGCACATTCCGAGGGCATACGGCGGGGGCTCGCGCCCGGCGCATTGGCCCTGTTCCAAAGCACGATGACATCCGGCCGACCGCGTCGTCGGAGTAATCCGAGGTCCGTGCACCAACAGGGTGCATAATTGCATCGAAAACACCGCGGAGAACGGGCCGTAATACGACTTGCCAAAAATCTCCGTCAGCGGTAGCCGAAACAAGCACTGAACACCTGTCGTATAAACTTCGTGGACGAGGCAGAGAGTTGGCGCCCAGCTAGCGGGGCATTTCCGAGGCTGAGGCACAGCGGCTGACACCCCCGCCGGGCCATGGCCCCGGTCGGCCACGCTCTGCTCCCGCCTGCTGACAGCGTCGTCCGCACGTGCCCAGCACCACCGTGTCTCCCAAGTGAGAGGCGACCCACCATGCCGCTGCATGTACCCCCTGCCCCTGCTCCCGCCCTGCGCAGCGTCCTCACCGCCCTCGGTTCTCCTACTGCCGTACGTGAGGCCCCGACTCCCGCCCTCCGTGTCCATCAGGGGCCGCTGCGCCCCGAACGTCCCCTGCCCGTCCATGTACTCGACGACGTCTCGCGGCGCGGCACCCCGCGTACCCGCCTGACCGGCTGGCGATTCCTCATCCGTGGTGGCGAACGCGCGCTGGCCACGGCGGATGCCATGCTCACGCCGGACGGCTGGGCGTTCTCGCACTTCGGTGAGGGACCGTACGTGTCCGCGATCGAACGGGCCCTGCACCAGGCCGAATCCGTGCCTGCCGCGTATCAGCCACGGCTGCTCTCCGTACCGGAGCTGTACATGCTCACGCTGTGGCTGCACGAGGACGTCACGGCGGACGGTGCCGAAGGCTGCCCGGTACCGGGGGACCTGCTGGTCCCACTGGCCCCGGCACCGCCCGGCATCGCCGCCCACCGGCCGCACCGTGTCGCCGATCTCCTGTCCCGTCTCACGCTCCGCCTCACCCCGGCGCCCCTCCTCGGCTCGCCGGCGTAGGTACTCGGTACGCGGCGTCCCTCGAAACGCCGCCTGCCGGGCAGGTACCGCATTGCCGGAATGCGCCCCGCGGTTCTCCTCACCGCGGGGCGCACTGTTGTCCGCGGGTGTCCCGGGTGGTTCGGCGGGGCATCAGTACGGGTAGCCGTACGCGGCCGCGTGTCCGGCCGGAGCGTGCCTGAACGTGCCGTTCCGCCACGGGACTAGCCCGGAATGACCAGACGGAACCACCCGTAGGTGCTGTCTTGGCGGCGGCAACCGCCCGCACGGGTGATGCGTCCTTACCGAGTAAGTACGGCTGCTGCGAAATCCCTGCGGAATCAGTTCTGTAGGGCAACACTGGGAGCGAACTACCGAACGGGGGGCGGCCATGAACACTTCATCGCGCCGCAGGAAGACGTCCACCACCACACCGCAGCGAAAGACAGCATCCATGTGCCAGCACCAGCCACCGTGTCCGTCAGCAGAGTCCGCCGACCGGGAAGCCGCGCATCTCGTGGCGCACCACCCGGAACAGGGCTGGAGCCTGTTGTGCAACGGCGTACTTCTCTTCGAGGACACCGGTGAGCTCCTGCCGGACGGGCAGGTCATCGACCCGCACCGGCCGATGGGCACCGGGCGGGTCGTCACCGCGGCCTGACGCGGTGAGCGGGAACGAGCAGGGCCCCCGGCGGATAGCGCCGAGGGCCCTTTTGTGTGCGGGCGCCCGTGTGGTGCGTACCGCACGGGCGCCGGAATGCCGTCAGCCGGCGTAGTCCTCCAGCGGCGGGCAGGAGCACACGAGGTTGCGGTCGCCGAAGGCGCCGTCGATGCGGCGCACCGGCGGCCAGTACTTGGCGGCCGGGTCGACGCCGGCCGGGTGGACGGCTTCCTGCCGGGTGTAGGAGTGCTGCCACTCGCCGGTCAGGGCGGACGCGGTGTGCGGGGCGTTGCGCAGCGGGTTGTCGTCCTTGTCCCACTCCCCCGTGCCGACCTTCTCGATCTCCGCGCGGATGGCGATCATCGCGTCGCAGAAACGGTCCAGTTCGGTGAGGTCCTCACTCTCGGTCGGCTCGATCATGAACGTGCCGGCGACCGGGAAGGACATGGTCGGCGCGTGGAAGCCGTAGTCGATCAGGCGCTTGGCGACGTCGTCGATGCTGACGCCGGTGGCCTTGGTCAGCGGCCGTACATCGATGATGCATTCGTGCGCGACGAGGCCGCCGGGGCCGGTGTAGAGCACCGGGTAGTGCGGCTCCAGGCGCTTGGCGATGTAGTTGGCGGAGAGCACCGCGACCTGGGTGGCGCGCTTGAGGCCCTCGCCGCCCATGAGGCGGACGTACGCCCAGGAGATCGGCAGGATCCCGGCCGAGCCCCAGGGGGCCGCGGAGATCGGGCCGACGCCGGTCTCGGGGCCCGCGGTGGGCTGCAGCGGGTGGTTGGGCAGGTACGGCGCGAGGTGCGCGCGCACGCCGACCGGGCCGACGCCGGGGCCGCCGCCGCCGTGCGGGATGCAGAAGGTCTTGTGCAGGTTCAGGTGCGAGACGTCGCCGCCGAACTTGCCCGGCTCGGCGACGCCGACCAGCGCGTTGAGGTTGGCACCGTCGACGTAGACCTGGCCGCCCGCGTCGTGCACGGCGGCGCAGATCTGGGTGATGTGCTCCTCGAACACGCCGTGCGTGGACGGGTAGGTGACCATCAGGACGGCCAGCTCGTCGCGGTACTGCTCGATCTTGGCGTGCAGGTCGTCGGTGTCGACCTCGCCGTCGTCGCCGGTCTTGACGACGACGACCTTCATGCCGGCCATCACGGCGCTGGCGGCGTTGGTGCCGTGCGCGGAGGACGGGATGAGGCAGACGGTGCGCTGCTCGTCGCCGTTGGCACGGTGGTACGCGCGGACGGCGAGCAGGCCGGCGAGCTCGCCCTGGGAGCCGGCGTTGGGCTGGAGGGAGACCTTGTCGTAGCCGGTGACGACGGCGAGGCGCTCCTCCAGTTCCTGGATGAGGGTGAGGTAGCCCTGGGCCTGGCCGACCGGCGCGAAGGGGTGCAGCTGGCCGAACTGCGGCCAGGTCACCGGCTCCATCTCGGTGGTGGCGTTCAGCTTCATCGTGCAGGAGCCGAGCGGGATCATGCCGCGGTCCAACGCGTAGTCGCGGTCGGCGAGGGTGCGCAGGTAGCGCAGCATCGCGGTCTCGGAACGGTACTGGTGGAAGACCGGGTGGCCGAGGTAGTCGTCGGCGCGCAGCAGGGACTCGGGCAGCGCGTCGGCGGCGGCCGCGTCGAGCTGTTCGATGTCGCCCTGGACGCCGAAGGCGCCGAGGACGGCGGTGAGCTGAGCGCGTCCGGTGGTCTCGTCGCAGGCGATGCCGACCAGGTCGGCGTCGACCTGGCGGAGGTTGACGCCGGCCTCGCGGGCGGCGGCGACGATCTCGGCGGCGCGGCCGGGGACCCGTGCGGTGAGGGTGTCGAAGTACGTACCGTGCACCACCTCGACGCCGCCGGCGCGCAGGCCCTCGGCGAGGACGGTGGCGTAGCGGTGGGTACGGCGGGCGATGGCGGCCAGGCCCTCGGGGCCGTGGTAGACGGCGTACATGCCGGCCATGACGGCGAGGAGGACCTGCGCGGTGCAGATGTTGCTGGTGGCCTTCTCGCGGCGGATGTGCTGCTCGCGGGTCTGGAGGGCCAGGCGGTAGGCCTTGTTGCCGTCGGCGTCGACGGAGACGCCGACGAGGCGGCCGGGGAGGCTGCGGGCGAACTTCTCGCGGACGGCCATGTAGCCGGCGTGCGGGCCGCCGAAGCCCATCGGCACGCCGAAGCGCTGGGTCGTGCCGACGGCGATGTCGGCGCCCAGCTCGCCGGGCGAGGTGAGCAGCGTCAGGGCCAGGAGGTCGGCCGCGACGGTCACGATCGCGCCAAGTTCGTGAGCTTGTTCGATGAGGGCGCGGGGGTCACGGACCGCGCCGGACGCGCCGGGGTACTGGAGCAGCACGCCGAAGACGCCGCGCTCGGCAATCTCGGCGGGGATGCCGTCGCTCAGGTCGGCGACGACGACCTCGACGCCGGTGGGCTCCGCACGGGTCTCTATGACGGCGATGGTCTGCGGCAGACAGTCGGCGTCGACGAGGAAGACGCCCTTCTTGACCTTGCCGACGCGGCGGGAGAGGGCCATGGCCTCCGCCGCCGCGGTGCCCTCGTCCAGCAAGGAGGCGCCGGAGGTGGGCAGGCCGGTGAGGTCGGCGACCATGGTCTGGAAGTTGAGCAGCGCCTCCAGGCGGCCCTGCGAGATCTCCGGCTGGTACGGGGTGTACGCGGTGTACCAGGCGGGGTTCTCCATGACGTTGCGCAGGATGACCGGCGGCGTGAACGTGCCGTAGTAGCCCAGGCCGATCATGGGAGCGAGCACGTGGTTGCGGTCCGCGAGGGCCCGCAGCTCGTCCAGTACGTCCGCTTCGGTACGCCCCTGGGGCAGGTCCAGCGCCTCCGCGCTCTTGATCACGTCGGGGACGGCGGCCGCGGTGAGTTCGTCCAGCGAGCCGAAGCCGATGTGGGCGAGCATCTTGGCCTGGGACTCCTGGTCCGGGCCGATGTGACGCTGCTCGAAGGGGGTGCCGCGTTCCAGCTCGGTCAGCGAGATGCGGTTGGTGGTCATCTGCGGGGGCCTCCTGGTCTCTGGGACCTACGAGGGGCACCACGGCGCGGGTGCCCGGACGGCCTCCCCCTCTGTCATCTCAACCTGAGAGCTTCACCGGAACGTACGCAACGCCCGGCTTTCACCGTCGGTGAGGAGGGGCTCCGGCACTGCGCTGGTCCGTGGCCCACCCTGCTTTCCAGAGTGATCTCGTCCGCGCGGTACGGGTGCCTGAGAGATTCCGGGGAGGAGTTGCTCCTTCGGCGCCTCCGGCCCGGGGGACGGAGGGCTCTCCCGCACGGGGTCATCGATCGCTGACCAGCCTACCAGCGCGGCTGCCCGGCATCCCCCGAGTGGCCGGGGCGGGGAATGTGCCGTTTCGTAGGGTGCACAGGGCAGTTCCGGCAGGTAGGAGGAACCGTGCAGACCGACATCGATCCCCGCAGTCTGATCGGCCGCAAGGCGTTCGACCGGCACGGCACCAGGATCGGCACCATCGACGAGGTGTACCTGGACGACGCGACCGGCGAGCCGGAGTGGGCGGCGATCCGGACGGGACTCTTCAGCCGGGACGCGTTCGTGCCGCTGGAGCCGAGCCGGCTGGTGGACGACGCGCTGCACGTGCCGTACGAGCGGAAGCTGATCAAGGACGCGCCGGACTTCGGAGTGGGCCGGCACCTCTCCCCCGAGCAGGAACTCCAGCTCTACCACCACTACCGGCTGGATATCTCCGCCACGGACGCGGCACTCGCCGACGAGGACGGGGGCCGCTCGCCCGCCGGCTCCGCCGACCGGGAGTTCGGCCGCATAGCAGGCTCGCCGGAGGACTGAGCACCGGACGGCGGCGTACCGCCGGATATCGGCGAGGACGGCGGCGGACCGTCGGATACCGATGAGGACGGCGGCGGACCGTCGGATACCGATGAGGACGGCAGCGAGCCGTCGGGTATCGGCGGGGGCACCGCAGTGTCGTCGGCGTGCGTGGGTGCTTGCGCGGCGGTCACGTCCGGCCCGCCGCCCACCAGGGGCAGCGCCTCCCCCGGCGTCAGTGCCGGATCGTCGACGAGGAAGGTCCGTACCCGCCCCGGCGCGGACCACGGCTGCTCGAACCGTACGGTGACCCGCCCCAGACCGCTTCCCTGGACCCATCCAGGGCCGTACTCGGCATGGACCACGTCCAGGCCCGGCACCCACTTCCTGGGGCGCTCAGCGGCCTCCTCAGCCTCTTCCGCCCCATTGTCCCCGCCGGCCGCTCCGGCGGCCGCCTTCGCCTCCTCGGCGAGCCGGGCCTCCTCGGCCGCCCGCTCCGTCGCCGCCTGGGCGAAGAGGTCCTCCTGCGTGAAGTCCGCGAGGCCGCTCACGCCCACGCCGAGCAGCCGCACGCCACCCGTGGTGTCGATCAGGTCCAGCAGCCGCCCTGCCGCGTCCCGCACCACCGCGGGGTCGTCCGTCGGCCCGCGCTGGGTCTCGGACCTGGTCAGCGTGGAGAAATCGTAGTTGCGCACCTTCAGCACGACCGTACGGCCCGAGCGCCCGGCCGCCCGCAGCCGCTGCACGCACCGGTCCGCCAGCCGCATCACCTCGGCACGCACCCGCGTACGGTCGGTGAGGTCCACCTCGAAGGTGTCCTCGACGGAGATCGACTTGGCGTCCCGCTCCGCGACCACCGGGCGGTCGTCCTGCCCCAGTGCCATGGCGTACAACCCTGCGCCGTGCGCCCTCCCCAGCAGCCGCACCAGCTCGGCCTCGCCGGCCTCGGCGGTCTCGGCGATCGTGTGGATCCCGGCCTTGCGCAGCGCCTCGGCCGTGGCAGGGCCCACGCCCGGCAGCGTCCGCACGGACATCGGTCCCAGCAGCTCCCGCTCGGTGCCCGGCTCGATCAGCACCAGGCCGTTCGGCTTGGCCTGCTCGGACGCGATCTTGGCGAGCATCTTGGCGCCCGCGAGACCCACCGATCCGGTCAGCCCCGTGACGGCCAGAATGTCGCGGCGCAGCTGCTCCCCCACCGCGCGGGCCGAATCTCCGTCGTCGGCGACGCCGCCGGCCTCCAGGTCGACGAACGCCTCGTCCAGGCTCAGCGGCTCCACAAGGGGCGACAGCTCGTGCAGCAGCGTCATGACCTTGTCGCTGACCTCGCGGTACACGTGGAAGCGCGGCGCGAGGTAGGCGGCGTTCGGGCAGAGCCGGCGGGCCTGGGCGGTGGGCATGGCCGAGCGGACCCCGAAGACGCGGGCTTCGTACGAGGCGGTGGAGACGACGCCGCGCCCGCCGATGCCACCCACGACGACGGGCTTTCCGCGCAGGCTGGGCTTGGCCGCCTGCTCGGCGGCCGCGAAGAACGCATCCATGTCGAGATGCAGGATCGTCGGCGTACGTCTCACGTGATTGATGGTGCCGTACGCCACTGACAATCGGCCGCTCGGCGGGCCGTGAAGCCTCTGGTGACCTGCTGGGGGATGTCGTCCGGCCGGGTCGGCCGGACCCTTCGCGCCTGCCGTCGGCCCGTTCCGTGGCGGGCCCCGGCGGCGTCAGACCGCGCGGTTGCGGCGGCGGGCCAGCTCGTCGTGGGGGTTGTGGCCGACGAGGGTCTCGCCGGTGTCCACGCGCTCTCCGTGCAGCTGCTCCAAGCCGGCCTCCACGTCCCGCCAGACCACACCGACGGCGATGCCGAAGACGCCCTGGCCGCCCTGGAGCAGGTCGACGACCTCGTCGGGCGAGGTGCACTCGTACACCGTCGCGCCGTCGCTCATCAGCGTCATCTGCGCCAGATCGGACAGCTCGCGCGAGGCGAGGTGCTGCACCGCCGTGCGGATGTTCTGCAGGGAGACGCCGGTGTCCAGCAGCCGCTTGACGATCTTCAGGACGACGACGTCCCGGAAGCTGTAGAGCCGCTGGGTGCCCGACCCGTACGCGGGCCGCACGCTGGGCTCCACCAGGCCCGTACGCGCCCAGTAGTCCAGTTGCCGGTAGGTGATGCCCGCGGCGGCACACGCCGTCGGACCTCGGTACCCAATGGTCTCGGCACCCCTGTCCACCGGCTTGCCGGTGGCCTGCGCCGGGGCACGGTCTATCGGGGCACGGTTCGCCGCGCCAGTGTGAAGCGGCAATGCCCCTCCCGCCGCCGTACCGTCGCCGGTGATTGCCACGCCGACCTCCGTCCTCCACGTCCCGGACGGGACCTGCCTCATCGACGGTATGCAGTCACTCGGGGTGCGTCAACGATCGCCGCGCTCGCCACGCCGAGTGATAATCACCCTACGAGTGGTTTCACGTGACTTTATGCGGGGAATGTCTGGTGGGTTGTGCGCCGGGCGTGCTCTCGTGCGCCCCGCACGCCACCTGCCGGCGGCGAATCCGCACCCGCGCTACTGGCTGTTGGTCCCGAAGTCCTCGGGCGAGATCTGATCGAGGAACTCGCGGAACTTCTCCACTTCGTCCTCCTGCTCGTCCGGGATCGCGATGCCGGCATCGTCCAGCACCCCGTCGGTCCCGTAGATCGGCGTACCCGTGCGCAGCGCCAGCGCTATGGCGTCGGACGGGCGGGCGCTGACCTCCACACCGCTGGCGAAGACCAGCTCGGCATAGAAGACGCCTTCCCGCAGGTCGGTGATGCGCACCTGGGACAGCTCCTGGCCCACCGCCTCCAGCACGTCCTTGAACAGGTCGTGCGTCAGCGGCCGCGCAGGGGCCATCCCCTGCTGGGCGAAGGCGATGGCGGTCGCCTCGCCGGGCCCGATCCAAATGGGCAGGTAGCGGTCGCCTCCCACCTCGCGCAGCAGCACGATCGGTTGGTTGGAAGGCATTTCCACCCGGACACCCACGACGTCGAGCTCGTTCACACAGCAACCCTAGGACGTGCCCGGCCGGTTTGGATAGTCGGGCACCCCCTCGGCGGGGACGCCCTCACCCAAGGTCACGGCAGCCGGACGTGGAGAGCGGCCTGGACCAGGGCCGCATGCAGTCGTACGGAGAGCGTGGCCAGCTCCCTGGCCGTGGCCTCCGCGTGGGCCCTGGTCTGCGGGTTGCGGTGCCGCTTCAGCGGCGCCACGACCTGCTCGATCAGGCCCGCCTCGCGCTCTGCCGCGGCCTTCACCGCCCGCAGATGGCGCGCTTCCAGGCCGAAACGGCCCAGCTCGGCGACGAGCTTGGCGACCGCGACGGCTTCGATGTCGTACCCGCCGTCGGACGCCGGGGCGAGCAGTCCGTACGCCTCCCAGTCCGCGAGCTCGGATTCGTCCACCTCAGTGGCGGCCAGCAGCTCGTCGCGGCCGATCCGGGCGGCCGTCGGATACTCGCCGGACGGCTCCTGTACGCCGTCCAGCAGCTCCCTGGGCGCCGCGGCCGGCGCCGGGAGCTGCACGTCCTCACCGCGCGCCAGGGCGTCCAGATGCTCACGGATGACCTTCAGCGGCAGATAGTGGTCGCGCTGCATGCGCAGCACGCCCGCCAGCCGCTCCACGTCCTCCGTGCTGAACTTCCGGTACCCGGACGGCGTACGCTGCGGCTCGACGAGCCCCTCGGACTCCAGGAAACGGATCTTGGAGATCGTGACCTCGGGAAATTCGTCGCGCAGCAGGTTGAGCACCGTACCGATGCTCACCAGCTCGCCGCCCGCGGCGGCGGTGCCGGAGGACCCGGCACCGCCCGACGCTGTGTGGTGCATGTGCCTTCCCTGGCGGGTCAGATGCCGACGCCCCGCTGGCTCGCGTAGAAGACCAGGCGGAACTTGCCGATCTGCACCTCGTCGCCGTTGGCGAGCGGAACGGAGTCGATCCGCTCACGGTTGACGTAGGTGCCGTTCAGGCTGCCGACGTCGGCGACGGTGAAGCCGCCGTCCTGGCCGCGACTGAACTCCACGTGGCTGCGGGAGACCGTCACGTCGTCCAGGAAGATGTCGCTCTGCGGATGGCGCCCCGCCGTGGTCAGGTCGCTGTCCAGCAGGAAGCGGCTGCCGGAATTGGGGCCCCGGCGGACGACGAGGAGCGCGGAGCCGAGCGGCAACGCGTCCACGGCGGCCTGGGCCTCGGGGGACAGCGAAGGCATCGGGGTCTGCCCCGTCGTCTCCGCGTCGTAGGCCTCGATCCCCGAGATGGAGATGGTCGAGGTCGTCTCGGAGGGACGCTCGGCCTGCCCCCCGGCGCGCAGCGGCGCGCCGCAGTTGGAGCAGAACCGGCTCGCCTCGGCATTGCGGTGCCCGCACCTCGTACAAACCGGCAAGGCGGACCCTCCACCCGTAGCGGCTGATGGTTCCTGGAAACCTATGGGGGCGGACGCGGCAGGGTCAACAGAACCCGGCCGCTGACCACCGGAAGTGCCACCGGCGGAGCCGGCCACCTCGTCACGGAAGAGCGGACGCTCCTCATTTGCCGCCGGCTCACCTGACTGCCGCGGCGCGGCGTGCCGCGCAGAGGCGTTGCCGCCGTCCTTGCGGTCACTCTTGCCGAACAGCTTTGCAAAAAAACTCACGGGCGATTCCCCTTGAACGAAACAGACCCGCCCGTGGGGCAGGACGAACCCTCGATGCACACACCGGCCGATCCGGACATCCATTCAACGTCCGTGGCCTTCACACAGTTTCCACCACGCACCACTTGTGCGGTGCGCCGACCCCCGGCTAGCTCATGCCCCGTCGCAGGCCTCGCCATACGTTCCCGCCTCACTGCGACGACGACCGCGCGTAGTCGGGCCGTTCCGCCTTGCGCAAGGCGTCCACGACGATCTTGTCCTGACGGGTCACAGACACCGTGGCCTGCTCCTTCTCCAATGTCTGAACGACTCCGCCCGGGATGTTCAGGGCCGGCTCCAGGTCCTCGGGCTTGCCGATGACCTTGAAGCGGAAGGGCTGGGCGACCCGCTTCCCGTCGATCTCCACACCGCCCCGCACGTCCGAGAGGTAGGTGTTCGCCACGACGCGGACGTCGTTGACCTGAATGGCCTCCGCGCCGGCCGCGCGCAGCTCCTGGATCGTGTCCAGGAGCTTGTCGGCCTCGACGGAGCGCGACGGGTCGTCGATCGTGAGCGAGATGCCGGGCCCCTCGGCCGCCACCGTACCGGCCAGCACCCCGAGCTGCTGTTCTTTTTCCACCGTCTGCTTACGGGCCTCCTCGGCCTGGTCCGAACTGTTCTCCAGCTCGGTCTTCTGGCCTTCCAACCGCCGCTGCTCGTCCTCCAGGCGCTGCGAGCGGTCGTCGAGCTCGTCAAGGATGCGCACCAGGTCCTCCTGGCGCGCTCCGCGCAGCGCACTGCTGTCACTGGTGGAACGTACCTGAATCGCGAGCCCGAGCCCGAGAATGAACAGCAGTACGGCCGCAATCAATTGAGCCCGGTTCAGCCGCGGCGGCCACAGGCCCGCCTTGAGGCGCTCCCGTCCGGTGAGCTGGGGGCCGCCCGCCGGCTCCGGGGTCCCCCCGGACGGCTGACCTCCCGTGGGCGGCGGTCCGGGCGGTACCGATCCGTGGTGCCCCGCTCCGGAGGCAGCGGGGGCCGCGTGGCGATGCCCGTGAGGGGCAGCCGACGCGCCGCCCGGACGGCCGCCCTGCGCGCCTTGAGGGGCACCGCCGGGCCCCTGGCTCTCGGGCGGCATGGGGAACCGTCCGGCGGACCCAGGACGCCCACCAGGGCCCTGCGGACGGCCTGCTACGGGTCCCCGTGCGGGGCCCTGCGAACGGCCGCGTACGGGGCCGTGAGCGCCGTACGAGCCACCCTGCCCGGGCCCTTGCGGCCGCCCCTGGGGAGAACCCGGCCGCCCCTGAGGGCGCCCCTGGCCCTGTACGGGGCGCGGCGGGCGTCCCTGAGGCGGTCCCTGCAGCGGGCCCTGAAGGCGGCCCGGTCCGGAGCGCTGCGGGGTGCCCTCACCGGGGCCGTGCGTGGTCGCACGGCCGGGCGGCGTCGCCTTCCCTTGTGCCTCACCCGACTCGGATTCCTCAGGCGTACCTGTAGTGCCTTTCGCCTCGGAGGACTCGGGCTTCTCGGACGTCCTGGGCGTTTCGCGGCGCTCCGGGACATCGCGCCGCTCCGCAGCGCCACGCTCTCCGGCCTCTTCCCCGCTTCCGGACGCCACGGGACGTTTCTGCGACCCGGCCGCCTCCTCAGGACGCTCCGGCCGCTCACCCTCGGGTGCCGCGGGCGTCGCCTCTTCGTGGGCGGACGACTCGTCACCCTTCGGGGGCACACCGCTCTTCGAGGACGCAGCACCCGTGGCGGCCGCGCCGCTCTCCGGGGACGCGGCGCTCTCCGGCGCCGTCCCCTCGTAGTCGCTCTCCGAGGACGCGTCGCGCTTCGGAGTCTCGTCGTGCTCGTCGGATGGCATCGGCCTCACGCCCTGAACACGTGCCGGCGAATCGCGGCGGCGTTGGAGAAGATGCGGATGCCGAGCACCACGACGACGCCGGTGGAGAGTTGGGCACCTACGCCCAGCTTGTCCCCGAGGAAGACGATGAGTGCGGCGACGACCACATTGGACAGGAAGGACACGACAAAGACCTTGTCGTCGAAGATGCCGTCCAGCATCGCCCGCAGGCCGCCGAACACGGCGTCCAGCGCCGCGACGACGGCGATCGGCAGGTAGGGCTCGACCACCGTCGGCACCACGGGACGGACCACAAGCCCGACCACGACTCCCACGATGAGGCCCAGTACGGCGATCACGATGTGCCCTTCCCTGTGTCGGTGCCGCCCGGCTGCGGGGCACCGGTCTTCGGCTGTGCGGTTCGTACGATCAAGCTCGGCGCGGGCGGCAGCGTGAGCTCGCCCTCGGTGGAAATCCGGGTGCGGACGCCGTAGTTCTGCTGCAGCACATGCAGGTACTGGCCGTCGGCACTGTCCTGGAAGGCGGTGCTGAGCCGCTGCCCGTCCCCCACCGCCAGCACCGTATACGGAGGTGCCAGCGGTTTGTTGTCGACCAGTATGGCGTCTCCCGCCGCCCTGATCGCCGAGAGGGAGGTGAGCCGCTGCCCATTGACGGAGATGGCCTCGGCGCCGGACTCCCAGAGCCCATTGACGACGCGTTGCATGTCCCGGTCGCGCACCCGGCCGGTGTCGGAGAAGCCGGAGCTCTCGCGGGGGCCGCCACTGCCGGCCTCCGCCTCCTTGGCATCGTCCACGACCAGCTTCACGCCGGGCCCGGTGACCTGCGTGGAGCCGGACAGCAACGCCAGCAGGTCGGCCCGCTCGCCGCCGCTCTTCTTGAGCGCCTTGCGCTGCATGTCGCCGACGTCGTCCCGCAGGGAGTCGACGTGCTGCTGCAGTTTGTCGGCCTTGTCGGTGCCCTGGTCGATCCGGGCGATGAGCTCCTCGCGCTCCTTCGCCATGGTCGGTGCTGATATGCGCGCTTGAGCGGCGCCCACCGTGACGACCACGGCGGCCAGCACCAGACCGGCCGCGAGGCCCAACTTGGCCCGCAGCGTGCGCGGCAGGCCACCGTCCTCCGCCGCCTTACGGGCTGCTGCCTCGGCGTACCCGTCGTCGAGGCTGTGCTCCATGACATTGTTCAGCAGCGACATGGAGGCATCGGGGCGCGGAGCGGGTCCGGGGCTGCTCCGTTCGGGGTGCTGCTGCGACATGCCGCACATCGTCGCACGTCGGCGGCGCACTCTCCCAATGGCCCCACCGGCGCGCCGAGTCGAGACGCGCCGATGGGGACCCAGGTCAGCGGCCCGCGCTGTCCACGACGGACGACCATTCGTCCAGGAGCTGCTGAGCGGAGGCGTCGTCCGGGCCCTCCGCCCACAGGTGCGTGACCGCCTCGGCCGGGTCGGGCAGCACCAGTACCCAGCGCCCGTCGGCCTCGACGACGCGTACGCCGTCGGTGGTGTCCACCGAGCGGTCGCCCGCCGCCTCGACCACGTGCCGCATGACAAGGCCCTTGACGGCCCACGGGGTCGCCAGGTCGCGCTTGAGTACGTGGGCACGCGGGATGCGCGCGTCAATCTGGCTCAGCGTGAGCTGCGTACGGGCGACCAGACCGATGAGCCGCACGAAGGCGGCCGAACCGTCGAACACGCTGGCGAACTCGGGGACGATGAAACCGCCCCGGCCGTCGCCGCCGAAGATGGTGTCGTCCGCCCTGCCCACCCTGGTCAGGTCATCGGGCGAAGTCGTCGTCCACTCCACCTGCGTACCGTGGTATGCCGCCACCTGCTCGGCGATACGCGTCGTGGTCACGGGCAG
The DNA here is from genome assembly GCF_044544605.1 of Streptomyces sp. NPDC053560. NCBI lineage: Bacteria > Bacillati > Actinomycetota > Actinomycetes > Kitasatosporales > Streptomycetaceae > Streptomyces > Streptomyces sp. NPDC053560. The sequence goes on from NZ_JBITXI010000021.1 coordinate 109,127, forward strand.
CGCCACCCGGCCGCTGCGCCGCTCGGCGGCCACCAGGTCCAGCATGACCAGCAGCGCGCGGTCGTCCTCGATGATCCGCCCACGCTCGTCAACGAGAGAGAGCCGCTCACCCACCGGGTCGAAGCGCACCCCGAAGGCCGCCCGCGCCGAGGCCACGATCTCGCCCAGCCGCACCAGGCCGGAACGCCGGGCGTCCTCGGTCTCCGTCGGCCGCGACTCGTCGAGACCCGGGTTGATGGTCAGGGAGTCCACCCCGAGCCGGCCCAGCAGGCTGGGCAGCACCAGACCCGCGCTGCCGTTCGAGGCGTCCACGACCACCTTGAGGCCGGCTTCCGCGATACCCGTGGTGTCCACGGACCGCAGCAGCGAGCCGGTGTACGAGTCGAAGACGCTGGACGGGAAGTGCAGGTCACCGATCTCGCCGGGGAAGGCGCGACGGTACTCCTGCCGCGCGTAGACACGGTCGAGCTTGCGCTGACCGCCCTGCGAAAGGTCCGCGCCCCGCTCGTCGAAGAACATGATGTCCACGGAGTCCGGCACACCAGGCGTCGTCCGGATCATGATCCCGCCGGCGCTGCCCCTGGCGGTCTGCTGACGGGCCACCGGCAGCGGCACGTTCTCCAGGTCGCGTACGTCAATCGCGCTCGCCTGGAGCGCGGAGATCACCGCACGCTTCAACGCCCGGGCACCACGGGAATGGTCGCGGGCCGTGGTGACCGACGAACCCTTCTTCAGAGTCGTCGCGTAGGCACCCGCGAGCCGCACGGCCAGCTCTGGCGTGATCTCCACGTTCAGAATTCCGGAGACACCACGGGCGCCGAAGAGATGCGCCTGGCCGCGGGACTCCCAGATGACCGACGTGTTGACGAACGCACCCGCCTCGATCGTCTTGAAGGGATAGACGCGTACGTTCCCCTGAACAATCGATTCCTCACCGATGAGGCACTCGTCGCCGATGACGGCGCCGTCCTCGATACGGGCCGCCCGCATCACGTCGGTGTTCTTCCCGATGACGCAGCCGCGGAGGTTGCACTGCTCGCCGATGTACACGTTGTCGTGCACCACGGCCTTGTGCAGGAACGCACCGCTCTTCACGACGACATTCGAGCCGACGACGGTGTGCTCGCGCAGCTCCACGCCGGCTTCGACCTTCGCATAGTCGCCGATGTAGAGCGGGCCGCGCAATACGGCGTCCGGGTGAACCTCGGCGCCCTCCGCCACCCACACACCCGGCGACATCTCGAAGCCGTCGATATCGACGTCGACTTTTCCTTCGAGAACGTCGGCCTGGGCCTTCACATAGCTTTCGTGGGTGCCGACGTCCTCCCAGTAGCCCTCGGCGACATAGCCGTAGATGGGCTTGCCTTCCTTCATGAGCTGGGGGAAGACATCGCCGGACCAGTCCACCGGAACGTCCGGCTCCACGTAGTCGAAGACCTCGGGCTCCATGACGTAGATGCCGGTGTTCACCGTGTCGGAGAAAACCTGGCCCCACGTCGGCTTTTCCAGGAACCGCTCGACCTGGCCGTCCTCGTCGACAATCGTGATACCGAACTCGAGCGGGTTGGGAACCCTTGTCAGACAGACGGTGACAAGGGCGCCCTTCTCCTTGTGGAAACGGATCAGGTCGGTCAGGTCGAAGTCGGTGAGGGCGTCACCGGAGATGACGAGGAAAGCATCGTCCTTGAGCGCCTCCTCGGCGTTCTTGACGCTGCCCGCGGTGCCGAGCGGCTTTTCCTCATTGGCGTAAGTGAGCTCCATACCGAGCTCTTCGCCATCACCGAAATAGTTGCGCACCAACGAGGCCAGGAATTGCACCGTCACTACGGTCTCACTGAGGCCGTGCCGTTTCAGCAGCCGCAGCACGTGCTCCATGATCGGCCTGTTCGCCACCGGAAGCAGCGGCTTGGGCATGCTCGAAGTCATGGGCCGAAGGCGCGTGCCTTCGCCGCCCGCCATCACAACGGCCTTCATGTCGGAAGCGTCCTCCTCGAAGAGATGACGATCTTGCCGACTTCACTCGTCCCGATGGCCCACTTTTTGCTGGTGGGGCACCCGGCCTCACGCGTCTGCCGGTTAAGGCGAGCTCAGTCGGCCGCGGTGTCCGCCTTGATGATGCGGCGGACCTGAACCACGTAAAGGATTCCTGCCCACCAGTAGAGCGTTGTACCCCATCCGGCGAACGCCCATCCGAAAATAGCAGCGAGTGTATGCAGCCAGCCACTTCCGTCACTGAGAAGCAGCAACGGGAAGGCATACATCAGGTTGAACGTGGCCGCCTTGCCGAGGAAGTTCACCTGTGGCGGACCGTACCGGTGCCGGCTGAGCCACCCCACCGCCACCAGCAGCATCAGCTCGCGAGCGAGCAGCGCAATGGTCAGCCAAAGCGGAAGGATCTCCCGCCAGGTCAGCCCCACCAGGGTGGACAGTATGTACAGCCGGTCGGCCGCCGGATCGAGAATGCGGCCCAGGCTGCTGATCTGATTCCAGCGGCGGGCCAGCTTCCCGTCCAGGTAGTCGCTGACGCCGCTCAGGGCCAGGACGAGCAGCGCCCAGCCGTCGGCCTTCGGACCGCCGAATTCCGGCCACAGGATCAGCCACAGGAACACGGGCACGCCGATCAGGCGAGCCATGCTCAGAATGTTGGGGATGGTGAGGACGCGATCGGTCTGGATCCGCGTCTCCTGAACCTCCACCCGTGGGCCTCCTGTGGAAACGTAGCGATGATGCCCCATGACTTTACCTGCCCGGTTCGTCCCCCTGTACCGCGGGCCCCGTATCGGCCACGACCAGGCCGGCCGCCCCGCCGGACCATGTCCGGAAACAGCCGCCGGCCGTCGCACCGGTAACCGGATGCACCTGGAGAACAAAAAAGCTCCGGCCCCTGAACCAAAAGGCTCAGGGACCGGAGCTGAAGAATTGTTCGGCGGCGTCCTACTCTCCCACAGGGTCCCCCCTGCAGTACCATCGGCGCTGAAAGGCTTAGCTTCCGG
>NZ_JBITXI010000022.1:0-111151 GCF_044544605.1 Streptomyces sp. NPDC053560
CTTTGTACTCACCCTCTCGGGCTTTCCTCCGGGCGCTTCCCTTCGGTCTTGCGTTTCCAACCTTACCAGATCCTTTTCGGTGATCCGGCCCCCTGTTGGAGCGGGGTTGCTTTCCGGTCCGGCCCTTGCGGGCTTTCCCTTTCGGCGGTTCCGACTTTACCAGATCCGCGTCCGGTCCCCTGCTTCTCGAAAGTTGCAGTCGGTCCGAATTTGTTTCCAGTGGCCTTTGGATTGGCCTTCGTCTTTCGACTTTCCCGACTTTATCAGAAGCGTTTTCGCCGATTGAATCGACTGGCGTTCCCGATAAGGATTCGGAAGGGCCCTGCGGAATTGCATTCCGTCCGGGGCGCTGTAGATGTTAACTGTCGCGGAGGAGTTTGTCCAACTCCTGGCAACCGTTTGAATCTACCTCCCCCACTCGCCCGTGTCAACGGGTTTCCTGGGGTGAACAGGAGATTAGCAGCTCACGGGTGCCGGATGCACATCCGGTGCGCTGCGGGGCCTCGATCGCAGGTCAGGCGGCGGTCGGCACCGCGGCGTCGCGGTCGGAGCTGTCGATGTCGCCGGACTCTCCCGCCAGGACGGCTCGACGGCCGGGTCCGTAGACGTACGCCAGGAAGGCCAGTTCGGCGAGGACGCCGATGGTGATGCGGAGCCAGGTGGGCAGGCCGGACGGCGTGACGAAGCCTTCGATGGCCCCTGAGACGAGGAGCACGGCGGCCAGGCCCACGGCCACGCCGAGCGCGGCGCGTCCTTCCTGGGCCAGGGCGTCCCTGCGGGTGCGCGGCCCCGGGTCGATGACCGTCCAGCCCAGCTTGATGCCCACTCCCCCGGCGACGAAGACGGCCGTCAGCTCCAGGAGGCCGTGCGGAAGGATCAGACCGAGGAACGTGTCGAGACGGCCGGCCGAGGCCATCAGGCCGATGCCGACGCCCACGTTGAGCATGTTCTGGAAGAGGACCCAGAGGGCCGGTACGCACAGGAAGGCGCCGAGGACCAGGCACAGGGCGGCGGCCTGCGCGTTGTTCGTCCACACCTGGGCCGCGAAGGCCGCGGCGGGATGGCTGGAGTAGTACGTCTCGTACTGGCCGCCGGGCTTCGTCATCTCGCGCAGAGCGTCAGGGGCACCGATCGAGGACTGGACCTCGGGGTGGGCGGCGATCCACCAGCCGATGAGAGCGGCGACGACCGTGGAGAGGATCGCGGTCGGTATCCACCAGTGGCGGAGCCGGTAAAGCGCGGCGGGGAACGAGGTCGTGAAGAAGCGGGTGGCGTCCCGCCAGGAAGCCTTGCGCGCTCCGGTCACGGCGCTGCGCGCGCGGGCGACGAGGGAGGTCAGCCGGCCGGTCACGGCGGGGTCCGGTGCGGTGGACTGGAGCAGCGAGAGGTGGGTCGTGGCGCGCTGGTACAGGGCGATCAGTTCGTCGGCCTCGGCACCCGAGAGGCGGCGCTTGCGGCGTACCAGGGTGTCGAGGCGGTCCCACTCGGCGCGGTGCGCGGTGACGAAGACATCGAGGTCCATGCAGTAGCGCTCCTCGCCCCACAGTGACGGTCTTGGTGCTCATGATGAACGTACTGGGCCCATTGTCGTACCGGCTTGGCAGACTGGCGGGTGCCGGCAGCGGGGCGGGCGAGGCGCGGGCCAGGAAGGACGGCGGGGATGAACGAGCTGGTGACGGGCGAGGCAGTCGTACTCGGGCTGCGACCGGCCAGGCTGCCGAGCCGGGCGCTGGCGGTCCTCCTCGATCTCGCCGTGACGTGGACCGCGTACATCGTCCTCTCCATGGCGCTGTTCGCCGCGACGGCCTCACTGGATCCGGCGGCGGTGGCGGCGCTCTCGGTGGCGGCCTTCGTGCTTGTACTGATCGGGATCCCGATAGTCGTCGAGACGCTGAGCCACGGGCGCTCGCTGGGGAAGCTCGCGTGCGGGCTTCGGGTGGTGCGGGAGGACGGCGGTCCGATCCGTTTCCGGCACGCGCTGGTGCGCGGGGCGATGGGGGCGATCGAGATCGTGCTGACCATGGGGGTGGTGGCGTGCATCGCCTCGTTGGTGTCGGCGCGCGGGCGGCGGCTCGGGGACGTGTTCGCCGGCACGGTCGTCGTACGGGAGCGGATACCGGTTCAGCGGGGCGGGTCCGCGCTGCCGCCTCCGCCGCCGTGGCTCCAGGGGCAGCTCGGTGCGCTGGATCTGTCGCGGGTGCCGGACAGCTGGTGGCTGACCGTACGGCAGTTCCTGACCCGCAGTGGGCAGCTGGATCCGCAGGTCGGGTGGCGGATGGCGGGGCAGCTGGCCGAGGACTTCGTGGGGTGGACCGGGGCGGGGGTGCCGCAGGGCCTGCATCCGGCCGCGTATCTGTCGGCGGTGCTCCACGAGCGGCAGGGGCGGGAAGCGCGGCGTACGTTCGGCGCGGCAGCGGAAGGCGTGCGGACGGCGGGCGCGGGGGCCACCGCGCGGTCGGACGGGCCGACGGCGGCGCCCGACACGGGCGCGGGCCGGTCGGCCGCGCCCCTCATGGACCCGGTCGGTCCGGCGACGCCCCGCACGGAGCCGGTCGGGCCGGGGTCCCCCGGCACGGAGCCGAAGGAACCGGAAGCGCCAAAGGCGCCGGGCGGCGCATCGGGCGACGGGACGGTCGAGGCCGGCGCGCGGCGTACGACGGGGTTCGCGCCGCCCGCGTGAGCCGCGTGAGCCGTCTGCGCGGACACGCGCGCGTGCGGCCCGGCGGTCACCCTGCGGGTCGGCCGGTCGACCGGGCCGTCAGTCGGCGAATCCGTCGGACGCCTCGGGCTCGGTGAATACCGACGGCGGGGTTTCGAGGTCTTCGAGTTCGATGCCGGGGGCCGAGAGAACGACGTCGCCGGCGAGGTGGATGGCGTGCTGTTCGCCGGTCTCCAGGTCGTTGACCTGGTACTCGTCCACCGTCAGCGGTCCGTTGTCAGTGCTGTGTGCTGTCCTGTTCACCAGGGCCCAGGACTGGTCGAGGGTGCGGGGTGCGAGGACGGGGGGTGCGAAGGCCACCAGGCGGGTGCGGACGGCTCCGGAGCCGAGGGCGGGGCGCAGCAGCCGGGCGGTGGCGATGAGGAAGGCGGGGGACGCGCCGGTGAAGGCGTGGGCGCGGACGTTGCCTTCGGTGGCGTGCGTGCCGGTGGGGTCGGTACGGACCCAGGTGACGCCATCGAGTGCGGCGCCGCGTACCTGCCACGAGGCGGCGTTGAGTTCGAGCCGGATGGGGCGGCCGAGGTCGTCGAGGGTGAGGTCGACGGAGCCCGCATGATCGCCGCTGGGGGTGGTGATCTGCGAGACGTAGCGCCAGCCGGAGGGGCCGGTGGCGCAGTGGAAGTGCTCTTCGCCGAGGGGGGTGTGATCGTGCGGGTCGTGCAGCGAATAGCGGCCGCGGGGCATGGGGGTCCTTCGGTGGTTCCGTCAGTCGTTCCCGCGAGCGGGGGCTGCCGTCGAGGCTACGCAAGGCCGTGAGCGGGCCAGGCCCCCGCCCTGGTGGACGGGGGCCTGGCTGTCCGGCTGAGGGTGCGGCGCGCCGGTCACCGAGGGACCGTGCGCGCCTTCCGACCGCGGCTCAGTAGCGGTAGTGGTCGGGCTTGTACGGGCCCTCGACCTCGACGCCGATGTACGCGGCCTGCTCCGGGCGGAGCGTGGTGAGCTTGACGCCGAGGGAGTCCAGGTGGAGACGGGCGACCTTCTCGTCCAGGTGCTTGGGCAGCACGTACACGTCGGTCGGGTACTCGCTCGGCTTGGTGAACAGCTCGATCTGCGCCAGCGTCTGGTCCGCGAAGGAGTTGGACATCACGAACGAGGGGTGACCGGTGGCGTTGCCCAGGTTCAGCAGGCGGCCCTCGGAGAGGACGATGAGGACCTTGCCGTCGGGGAAGGTCCAGGTGTGCACCTGCGGCTTGACCTCGTCCTTGACGATGCCCTCGATCTGCGCCAGACCGGCCATGTCGATCTCGTTGTCGAAGTGACCGATGTTCCCGACGATCGCCTGGTGCTTCATCTTGGCCATGTCCGAGGCCATGATGATGTCCTTGTTGCCCGTCGTGGTGACGAAGATGTCCGCCGTCTCCACGACCTCGTCCAGCGTGGTCACCTGGTAGCCGTCCATCGCCGCCTGCAGCGCGCAGATCGGGTCCACCTCGGTCACGATCACACGGGCACCCTGGCCGCGCAGCGACTCCGCACAACCCTTGCCCACATCGCCGTAACCGCAGACCACGGCGGTCTTGCCGCCGATCAGGACATCGGTGGCACGGTTGATGCCATCCACCAGGGAGTGCCGGCAGCCGTACTTGTTGTCGAACTTCGACTTCGTCACGGCGTCGTTCACATTGATCGCCGGGAAGAGGAGGGTGCCCTCGCGGTGCATCTCGTACAGACGGTGCACGCCGGTGGTGGTCTCCTCGGTCACGCCACGGATCTCCGAGGCGAGCTCGGTCCACTTCTTCGGCGTCTCGGCGAGGGTGCGGTTGAGCAGCTCCAGGATGGCGCGGTGCTCGTCGCTCTCGGCGGTGTCGACCGAGGGGGCCTTGCCGGCCTTCTCGTACTCGACGCCCTTGTGGACCAGGAGGGTGGCGTCACCACCGTCGTCCAGGATCATGTTCGGACCGCCGGTGGGCGAGTTCGGCCAGGTCAGGGCCTGCTCGGTGCACCACCAGTACTCCTCCAGCGTCTCGCCCTTCCAGGCGAAGACCGGAACGCCCTGGGGGGCGTCGGGGGTGCCGTTCGGGCCGACGGCGATGGCCGCGGCGGCGTGGTCCTGGGTGGAGAAGATGTTGCAGGAGGCCCAGCGGACCTCGGCGCCGAGCGCGGTGAGGGTCTCGATCAGTACGGCGGTCTGCACGGTCATGTGCAGCGAGCCGGTGACCCGGGCGCCGGCCAGCGGCTGCGACGCGGCGTACTCCTTGCGGATCGCCATCAGACCGGGCATCTCGTGCTCGGCGAGGGTGATCTCCTTGCGGCCGAAGGCGGCCAGGGAAAGGTCGGCGACCTTGAAGTCCTGACCGGTGGCTGCTGTCGTCATGTCGGGCTGCTCCCCGGTGGTCGGAGGGTGGTTGCGGTCGGCAGTCTGCGGCGCGGGCAGGCGGAGTGCGGTGAGCGGGTGGGCGGCCACGCGTGGCGCACGTGGACGCGTACGCGTACTCGGACGCGGTACGGACACCCTCGGACCGGACATGGCTGGTCCGGCCGGATCACCTGGACACGGCTGTCACCCGGGGCGCGTTCCTCGCCGGGCATGCTCGCACCGGCAGGCACTCGCCCTGGGACACACCTGTCCCCTGGCCGCAGCACGCAGTCCGTCGGAGGCCCTCTCTCCCTCGGCCGGTCCGCGCTGCGGGCCGCCCGACCGCCATCAGCAGCGACGTCTGGCACTGGTCACGAATCTACACCGATCGGCCCAGTGAACCCCAGCCCCTCCGGGAGGGTGCGGCGAGTCACACCCGTGCGGCAGGCATCGCAGCGGGTATCGCCGGCGGCGCCTGCCGCCGGGCCTCGAAGGGGAGGAGGGACGGAGTGCCGGGACGCAGCGCGGGGACGGAGCGCGGGTGACTGTTACGGGTGGGGTGTGTGGTGGCGGGTTGGAGGGGTGGGGTTCGTGATGCAGGATGCGGAGTGCGCGGGAACACTTGCACGATCTTGCGCGGGAACTTGTGAGGAGACTGACGTGACCAGCAGTTCAGCGGAGCCCCCGGAGGACGCGGGGGCCGCCGGGCAGGGCGGGCGAGGGCTGCGGCTGCTCGCGGTGACCGCCTGTCCGACGGGCATCGCCCACACGTACATGGCAGCCGAGAAGCTGACGCAGGCCGCCGAGGCGCTCGGGCACGAGATGAAGGTGGAGACGCAAGGGTCGATCGGCGCGGAGAACGTACTGTCTGACAACGATGTCAGGGACGCCGACGGGATCATCATCGCGGCGGACAAGGACGTCGACCGGAGCAGGTTCGCCGGTAAGCGGCTGGTCGTGGTCGGGGTGGCCGAGGGCATCCACCACCCCGAGGAGCTGATCGAGCGCGTACGTACCGCTCCGGTGCACGGCGCGGAGGGCGGCTCCGCGGGGGCCGGCGGCGGCGCGGCCGGTACGGGCTCCGCGGGCGGAGGCGGCGGCAAGGAGCGCAGCCTCGCGTACAAGGCGCTGATGAACGGCGTCAGCTACATGATCCCGTTCGTGGTGGTGGGCGGTCTGCTCATCGCCGTCTCCCTGGCGCTGGGCGGCCATCCGCAGGCCGACGGCGGCCTCGTCATCCCCGACGGCTCGTTCTGGAAGCACGTCAACGACATCGGGACGATCGGCTTCACGCTGATGGTGCCGATCCTGTCCGGGTACATCGCGTACGCGATCGGGGACCGGCCCGCGCTCGTACCGGGCATGATCGGCGGGTGGATCGCCAATACGGGCGCGCTGTACGACTCCAAGTCGGGCGCGGGCTTCATCGGGGCGATCGTCACCGGCTTCCTCGCCGGGTATCTGGTCCTGTGGATCAAGAAGGTCCGAGTACCGAAGTTCGTCCAGCCGATCATGCCGATCATCGTGATCCCGATCGTGGCGACGTCGGCGCTGGGACTGTTCTTCATCTATGTCATCGGGCGGCCGATCTCCTGGGTCTTCGAGCACCTGACGAGCTGGCTGGGCGGCCTGACGGGGTCCAGCGCGGCGCTGCTCGGCGTGATCCTCGGGCTGATGATCGCGTTCGACATGGGCGGGCCGGTCAACAAGACGGCGTTTCTGTTCGGCGCGGGTCTGGTGTCCAAGAACCCCGAGATCATGGGCATGTGCGCGGCCGCGATCCCGGTGCCGCCGCTCGGGCAGGGCCTGGCGACGCTGATCCGCCGACGGCTCTACAGCGAACAGGAGCGGGAGACGGGGCTCGCGGCGCTGTTCATGGGGTGCTTCGGCATCACGGAGGGCGCGATCCCGTTCGCGGCGGGGCGGCCCGCCCGGGTCATCCCGTCCAACATGCTCGGCGGCGCGGTGGCCGGTGCGCTGGCCGGCCTGGCCGGGGTGACGGACAACGTGCCGCACGGCGGTCCGATCGTCGCGGTGCTGGGCGCGGTGGGCGGCGTCGCGATGTTCTTCGTGGCCATCGCGGCCGGCACGGTCGTCACCGCGCTGTGCACGGTGACGCTGATGTCGATGGCGGAGCGGCGCGGGGGTGCCGGGGGCACCGGGGAGGCCGACAGCGGCGCCCCCGCCCCGGAACCCGCACTGGCGGGTGCCACGGCGGGTGCCTCGGCGAGCGCCACGGCAGGCGGCGCGGCGCCGAGTACGGCAGCCGCGGCTCCGGAGGGCGCACCCGTCGCGACGGAGCCGCCCGTGGCGACGGACTCCGGCGAAGCCCCGACCTCGGCCGTGGACACGAACACGACCGACACGGCCGACACCGCCGACACCGACCCCGGAACCCCCTGCCCCGCCGTCCTCTCCGGCTACCTCACCCCCGCCACCGTGAAGGTGCGGCTGGACGCCTCGGAGAAGGAGGCCGCGATCCGGGAGATGGCCGAACTGGCGGCCGGCACCGGGAAGGTCGCGGACGTGGACGAGCTGGTGCGGGTGGCGCTCGCGCGGGAGGCGCAGGGCACCACCGGGCTCGGCGAGGAGATCGCGATCCCGCACGCCAAGACGGACGCGGTGACGGCGCCGGTGGTCGGGTTCGCACGGTCCCCCGAGGGCATCGACTGGGGCTCGCTGGACGGCACGCTCGCGAAGCTGGTCTTCATGATCTCCGTACCGGAGGCCGCAGCGGGCGACGAGCATCTGCGGATCCTCGCGCTGCTGTCGCGGAAGCTGATGGACACGGACTTCCGGGCGCGGCTCCAGGCGGCGCCGGACAGCGACGCGATCATGACCGTGCTCGCCGAGATCCAGTAACCGGGAGCCGGGCCACCGGCGCACCGTTCCGCTGAGGACCTCGCACGACGAAGGCCCCGTTCCGCGAAGCGCCACGTACGACGAAAGCCCCGTTCCACGAAGCACCACGTACGACGAAGGGCCTCGAACGGCGAAGGGCCCCGCCGCTCACCCGAAGGTGAGCGGCGGGGCCCTTCTGTGGTCCTGCGGTCAGGCGCCCGGCATCGGGGTGCCCGAGGCCGCGGCCTCCGCGCTGTAGATGTCCGGCTCCAGGTAGATGACCCGGGCGATCGGTACGGCGGCGCGGATGCGGTCCTCGGCGGCGTTGATCGCGTCGGCGACCTCCGTGGCCGTGTCGTCGTGCTGGACCGCGACCTTGGCGGCGACCAGCAGCTCGTCGGGGCCGAGGTGGAGGGTGCGCATGTGGATGACGCGGGGGACGGTGTCGCCGTCGACGATGGCCTCGCGGATCTTGGCGACCTGGTCGGCGCCCGCGGCCTCGCCCAGCAGCAGCGACTTGGTCTCGGCCGCCAGGACCAGCGCGATCAGGACGAGCAGGACGCCGATGCACATCGTGCCGATGCCGTCCCAGATGGCGTCACCGGTGATGAGGGTGAGGCAGACGCCGAGCAGCGCGAGGATCAGGCCGACGAGCGCGCCGAGGTCCTCCAGGAGGACGACCGGCAGTTCGGGGGCCTTGGCGCGGCGGACGAACTCGGGCCAGGACTGCTTGCCGCGCAGCGAGTTCGACTCCTTGATGGCAGTGGTGAACGAGAAGCCCTCGGCGACGATCGCGAAGACGAGGACGCCCACCGGCCAGTACCAGTGCTCCAGCTCGTGCGGGTGCTGGATCTTCTCCCAGCCCTCGTACAGCGCGAAGACACCGCCGATGGTGAAGAGCACGATGGAGACGAGGAAGCCGTAGATGTAGCGCTCGCGGCCGTAGCCGAAGGGGTGCTCCTCGGTGGCGGCGCGCTTGGCCTTCTTGCCGCCGAGCAGCAGCAGTCCCTGATTGCCGGAGTCGGCGATGGAGTGCACGCCCTCGGCAAGCATGGAGGACGAACCGCTGAAGGCGAACGCCACGAACTTCGCTACGGCGATGGCCAGATTGGCGCCCAGCGCCGCGACGATGGCCTTGGTGCCGCCTGATGCACTCATGAGTGCTGCATGTCCCTTCCGTCGACCGGGCTTTACTGCCCCTTTAACCACATGGGCAGGTCATTGTTGCACCCGTGACGGGGGCCTGCATCAGACGACCACGGTGGCGCGGAAGAGCGTACCCTCACCGCTCGCGGCGATGTCCTCACCTGCCGGGACAAAGGCGGACTCACCGGGCGCGAGCGCCAGTTGCCGGCCCGGATCCGCCGCATCCCCGGTGCCCCGCAGGACGACCGAGCCCGCCGTGCAGAGCAGGACCTGCGGCGTACGGTTCGCCAGCGGCACCGGTGCGGCGCCGGGAGCCAGGACGTACCGCGAGAGGCGGAACTCGTCGATGGGCGTCTCGTAGACCTCCTCCCCCGACGGGCCGGCCTCCGGGCGCAGCACGCCCGCGTCGCCCGCCTCGAAGCGGACGATGCGCAGCAGTTCGGGGACGTCCACGTGCTTCGGCGTCAGGCCGCAGCGGAGCACGTTGTCGGAGTTGGCCATCAGCTCGACGCCGAGGCCGTTCAGGTAGGCGTGCGGGATGCCGGCGCCCAGGAAGAGGGCCTCGCCGGGCTGGAGCGTCACGTAGTTGAGCAGCATCGCGGCGATCACGCCGGGGTCGCCCGGGTAGTGGTGGGCGATCGCGGCGTACGCGGCGTAGGCCTCGGCGTGCGGGCCGCCCGCCTTGCCGAGGCGTTCGGCGGCCGCGGTGGCCTCGCCGACGGTCTCGGCCATGGCGTGCTTGTCGGCGGTGAGGACGGCGGTGAGGACCTCGCGGAGCGCTTCCTCCTCGGGGCCCGCGTGCAGGATGTCGACGTACGGCTTGAGGCTGTCGACGCCCAGGCCCGCGAGCAGGTCGGCGGCCTCGGCGGGCTGCCGGAAGCCGCACAGGCCGTCGAAGGGGGTGAGCGCGCAGATCAGCTCGGGCTTGTGGTTGGCGTCCTTGTAGTTGCGGTGCGGCGCATCGATCGGGACGCCGCGCTTCTCCTCGTCGGCGAAGCCCTCCTTGGCCTGCGCGAGGTCGGGGTGGACCTGGAGGGAGAGCGGGGAGCCGGCCGCGAGCAGCTTCAGCAGGAAGGGCAGGCGGGGGCCGAAGGCGCGTACGGCGTCGGGGCCCAGCTCGTCCTCGGGGTCCTCGTCGATGACCTCGGCAAGGGACTGCGGACCGATGCCCCGGTCGACGCGGGACGGCGCACCGGGATGGGCGCCCATCCACATCTCCGCCTGCGGCTCACCGGTCGGCTCGACGCCGAGGAGGTAAGGGATCGCGGTGGTGGAACCCCAGGCGTAGGGGCGCACGGTGTTGGTGAGGCGGTCCATTGCGGGCGGGCTCCTGCAGTGGTCGGGAGGGGGCGGGGTGACAGCCGGGGGGGCGGAGCGGCGGCGGTCGGCAGGGCCACCCGCGCACCGCCCCGCCTCATGATCCCTCGGCTCCGGCGAGCGCCAGGTAAACGGCGGCGAAATCCGTGGTGGCCAGGAGTTGTGCGGCGTTCTCCAGGGGGCTGCCCTCACTCTCCGCTTCGAGCTCGCTGACCGGGGTGTCCCGTTCCAGGGCGAGGTCGCGGGCCGCGGGGGCGGCGGACAGCGCGCCCGGCGGGCCCTCGCGGAGCAGCAGGGCGCGGGCGTGCAGCGCTCCGGGCTGCTCGACCCGGTCGCGGAAGAAGTCGTCCGGGTCGGCGCCGGCCGCGAGCGCTCCGGCCAGCAGCGTGCCGTGCGCGGTGAGCGCCTCGGGCAGCTCGGCGGCGAGCGCGGGGCGGCCCGCGAGGCCGGTCAGCACGGTCGCGAAGTGCCGGCCGACGGCGCCCGCGACGGCGCCCTCGGTCCAGATCAGCGGGAGGCTGTCGGCGAGCTCGGCGGCGAGGGTCTTGGCGGGATTGCCGTACGTGGCGGCGGCCGGGCCGCACTGGGTGGCGACCTGGTCGAGCTTGTCGGCGAGCCGGGACAGCTCGTCGGCCGGCGCGGCGAGCAGGCCGATGCGGTCGGCGAGCGCGAGCAGCGGGGTGAGCAGCGACCAGAGGGTGCCGGGCGCCGCGGGCGGCGCGCCCTCCACGTCGAACTCGCCGTCGTACGGGGTGGTGGCGAGCGGTACGGCCAGTCCGCGGGCCTGGGTGATGGCGTCGGCGAGCGGGCTGCCGGCCGGGGTGACGCCCACGATGGAGCAGCCCCGCCGGTAGGCGTTCTCGACCAGCTCGGCCAGGCCGGCGTCGGCGCCGTCGGGCCCGGCGATGAGCAGCAGGTCCAGCGGGCCCGTCCAGCCGGGCAGGGACCAGCGCAGGGCGCCGGGCAGGGGGGCGACGCCGGTGGGCCGGATCGGCGTCACGGGGCAGCTGCCGCCGCCGAGGGCGCCGAAGAGGTCGGCGACGCAGGGGGCCGCGGGGCCGGGGCCCGCCACGAGGACGGTGCGCGGCCGGCCGTCGGGCGCGAGATCCGGTATGCCGGCCTCGGCGGCGTTCCGCGCCGCGGTGCGGACGCGGGCACCGGACTCGGCCACGGCCCGCAGCAGGCCGTACCGGTCCGCCTCGGCCAGGGCTTCGGGAGCGTCGAGGAGTGACTCGTCGAGCATGTGATGCTGCCTTCCGGTCGCCGGGCGGCTGGGCGGAGCGGCCGCTGCCTCAGGATTCTCAGGCCGGCTTGCGCGCCTCGTCCACGAGGAGGACGGGAATGCCGTCGCGTACGGGGTAGGCGAGACCGCAGCCGGTGCCGGTGCAGACGAGCTCGGCGGGCTCGTCCGCCGACTTGTCCGCCAGGGGGGCGTGGCACGCCGGGCAGGCGAGGATCTCAAGGAGGCTGGCTTCGACCGGCATGGTGGCGACCCCTTCAGGGTGATGATGTGTTTCGCCTCGTCAGCGTACCGCCGGGTGACGGTGGGGAGCGCCTTTCGGCCGGTGGGCGGCGGTAAACGGGCCCGTCGGAACCACCGTACGGCGGGGCCGGCCCGAGTGCTTCCGCACCCGTCGCCGGCCCCGTCCAGGTTCGCGCGCCGCGGGTCAGCCGCGGACGATGGCCAGGACCTCGTCGCGGACCCGGTCCACGGTGGCCCGGTCGCGCGCCTCGGCGTTCAGGCGCAGCAGCGGCTCGGTGTTGGACGGGCGCAGGTTGAACCACCAGTCGGCGGCGGTGACGGTCAGGCCGTCCAGCTCGTCCAGCTCCACGCCCTCGCGGCCCTCGTAGGCCGCCTTGATCGCGGCGAGCCGTCCTGCCTGGTCGTCGACGGTGCTGTTGATCTCGCCGGAGGCCGCGTACCGGTCGTACTGCGCGACCAGGCCCGACAGCGGGCCGTCCTGGCCGCCCAGGGCCGCCAGGACGTGCATCGCGGCGAGCATGCCGGTGTCGGCGTTCCAGAAGTCGCGGAAGTAGTAGTGCGCGGAGTGCTCGCCGCCGAAGATCGCGCCGGTCCTGGCCATCTCGGCCTTGATGAAGGAGTGGCCGACACGGGTGCGGACGGGCTGGCCGCCGCTCTCCTTGACCACCTCCGGGACGGACCAGGAGGTGATGCAGTTGTGGATCACCGTGGCGCCGGGGTCCTTGGCCAGCTCGCGCGAGGCGACCAGCGCGGTGATGGCCGAGGGCGAGACCGGGTCGCCGTTCTCGTCGACCACGAAGCAGCGGTCGGCGTCGCCGTCGAAGGCCAGGCCGATGTCGGCGCCGGTCTTCCGGACGCGGGCCTGGAGGTCGACGATGTTCTTCGGGTCCAGCGGGTTGGCCTCGTGGTTCGGGAAGGTGCCGTCCAGCTCGAAGTACATCGGATCGAGCTCCACCGGCAGGCCCTGGAAGACCGTGGGGACGGTGTGGCCGCCCATGCCGTTGCCCGCGTCCACCACGACCTTCAGCGGGCGGATGTGCACCAGGTCCACGAGGGAGCGCAGGTGGGCCGCGTAGTCGCCCAGTACGTCGCGCTGGGTGATGGAACCGGTCTCCGCGACCGGCTCGGGGGCGCCGTTCTCGATCCACTCCTCGGTCAGGGCACGGATCTCGGCGAGACCGGTGTCCTGGCCGACCGGCGCCGCGCCGGCCCGGCACATCTTGATGCCGTTGTACTGGGCGGGGTTGTGCGACGCGGTGAACATGGCGCCCGGCAGGTCGAGCGCGCCGCTGGCGTAGTACAGCTCGTCGGTCGAGCACAGCCCGATCTCGGTGACGTCGGCCCCGCGCCCGGCGGCACCGCGGGCGAACGCGCGGGCCAGGCCCGGCGAGGACGGCCGCATGTCGTGCCCGATGACGATCCCGTCCGCCTCGGTGACCTGGACGAAGGCCGCTCCGAACAGCTCGGCCAGTGTCTCGTCCCACTGCTCGGGGACCACACCGCGCACGTCGTACGCCTTCACGATCTGCGACAGATCAGCCACAGCCACCCTCCTGAGGTCTCTTCGGGCCCCCCAAGCTACCGGGAAGATCTGTGGACCAGCCGTGAACCATCGGTGAACGATGTTCCTGTACGACTGCTTCCGGCCCGAAATCGACCGTGCGGGGCGGCTTCGCGGCCGGGCCGGACCACTCCGCCGGCGCTTCAGGGCAGCATCCAGCCCAGCACCGCCGTGCTCTGCCCCAGCACGATCAGGCACATCACGACGAGCAGCAGCAGGCTCCAGGGCAGGACCTTGCGGAGCAGGTCGCCCTCGCGCCCGGCCAGGCCGACGGCGGCGCAGGCGATGGTCAGGTTCTGCGGGGAGATCATCTTGCCGAGGACGCCGCCGGAGCTGTTGGCCGCGGCGAGGAGTTCGGGGGCGAGTCCGGACTGCTGCGCCGCGGTGACCTGCAGGGCGCCGAAAAGGGCGTTGGCGGAGGTGTCGGAGCCGGTGACGGCGACGCCGAACCACCCCAGTACGGGCGAGAGGAAGGCGAGGCCCGCGCCGGCCGCCGCGACGAAATGGCCGATGGTGGCGGCCTGCCCCGAGAGGTTCATGACGTAGGCGAGGGCGAGCACGGAGGTCACGGTCAGGATGGCGAAGCGCAGTTCGTGGACGGTGGCCAGCCACTCCTTGACGGCACCGCGGGCCCGTACGCCGAGGACGGCGGCGGTGATCAGGCCGGCGAGGAGGACGAGGGTGCCGCCGGTGGCGACCAGCGGGAGCGTGAGGACGTTGCCGCCGACCGGCTTGCCGTCGGGGCCCGCGACATCCAGCAGCGGCCAGTCGAAGGATTGCGTGGCGGCCGCCGCCCAGTCCTTGAAGGGCGGTACCTGCGCGAGCGAGAAGACCACGATGATCAGGCCGTACGGGGCGTAGGCGCGGACGGTCTCGCGGCGGCTGTCCCGTACGTCCAGGCCCTCGCTGCGGGCGCCGGTGAGGACGGCGGCGCGTACGTCGGCGGAGGCGGGGCGGCGGGCGGCCGGCACCGCGACCAGCGCCGCCGCGCCGATCAGTGCGGCACCGATGTCGGCGAGCTGCGCGGAGACGAAGTTGGCGGCGGCGAACTGGGCGACGGCGAAGGCCGTGCCGCAGGCGAGGGCGGGCAGCCAGGTCTCGCGCAGGCCGCGGCGGCCGTCCACGAGGGCGACGAGGAGCAGCGGGACGACGAGGGCGAGCAGCGGCGTCTGCCGGCCCACCACGGAGGCGACCGAGTCCAGCGGGAGCCCGGTGACCTGGGCGAGGGTGACGACGGGGGTGCCCATGGCGCCGAACGCGACCGGGGCGGTGTTGGCCACGAGGGCGACGACCGCCGCCTTGACGGGGTCGAAGCCGAGCGCGACCAGCATCACGGCGCTGATCGCGACCGGGGCGCCGAAGCCCGCCAGCGCCTCCAGGAGGGCGCCGAAGCAGAAGGCGATGACCAGGGCCTGGATGCGGGGGTCGTCGGAGAGCCGCGAGAAGGAGCGGCGGAGGACGTCGAAGTGCTGGGTGCGGACCGTCATCCGGTAGACCCAGAGGGCGTTGACGACGATCCACATGATGGGGAAGAGGCCGAAGACGGCGCCCTGCACCGCGCTGGAGAGTGCCTGCGTGACGGGCATGCCCGAGCCGAGCCAGGCGGTGCCGAGGGCGACGGCGAGGCCGATGAGGCCCGCGTGGTGGGCGCGCATCCGTACGGCGCCGAGCAGGACCAGGACGGTGATCAGGGGCAGCGCCGCGACGAGCGCGGACAGGGCGAGGGAATCGGCGATCGGCTGAAGCTGCTGGACGAACACTCCGGACATGCGGCTGCCTCCCCGGCGGCGTGGCGGCTCCCCCTTCCGGCATGCGGAAGGCGATCTCGCAGGAGTGGAGGAATGGTCGTGTCCGCGCCAAGCCGGAGTCAATGACCCGTCACGAAATGACGGTTGATCAGAAGTGATCCGGCATCAGGCGCGGAGGCACCGGTGAATCGACCGGAAACCGACGTTCCCGGAAGGAACGGGCCGGGCCGCGGAGGTGCGGGTTCCAGGAGGCGCGAGCCTCGGGGCATGCGGGCTTCGGGTGGCGCGGGCCGCCGGGCCTCAGGAGTCGGGCGAGCGCAGCACACGGAGGTGACCGCGCCGGGCCACCTCCATCGGGTCGGCCTCTCGGGGACCGGCCGTCTCGGGGCCGCCGGCCGCACGTTCCTGCGGACGCGCCGCTTCCCGCACCGCGTTGGCGAGCGCTTCGAGGTCGTCACCGCTCGGCTGGACCGCGCCGGGGTCGGCGGCCAGCCGGACGACCTCCCACCCGCGTGGCGCGGTCAGGCGCTCGGAGTGCTCGGCACACAGGTCGTAGCAGTGGGGTTCCGCGTAGGTGGCGAGCGGGCCGAGCACAGCGGTCGAATCCGCATAGACGTACGTCAGCGTTGCGACGGCGGGACGGCCGCACGCAGTGCGCGAACAGCGACGTACAGGGCTCACGACGTTGGACGGTACCGCACTCTTGAGCGGGCCGCGACGACTCTCCACGACCTCACCCGGCCGTGTCGTCCCGGTTCGCCCGACCTGTCTGACCTGCGCACGCTCGGCCTGACCTGCGTCGAGAACCCGTTGCCGCCCGAGTGGAGGCGATGATTCCCCCTCCCACTCCAGTCAATTCGTGTCATTTCGCGGGCGCATCGCGAGCGTTAGGCGGTCACATCGCCCGGAATGAACGAACGGAACAGAACCTGTACCGATCAGTGAGCGACATGGGGCGTACGGTGCAAGAGTTCGGCCGTGCACGGCCCGCGGCGGCTACGCTCGTGACTGATGGACAGCCCCGTACCTCCCCCGGCCGGTGCCGAGGAGAACCCCAGCCCGACGGAGCCGCGTCCGCGCCGCCGCGACCGCCACGGCCGCGGGATGCGCGGTCCGATCGCCCCGCCGCAGGTACCGCTCTCCGTGAGCCGTGCCGACTCCTTCGTGGACCTCGTGCACGATTCGGTGGAGCGCCTGGAGCGGCGCTGGCCGCAGTTGTCGGAGGTGGAGTTCTCCGTGCGCGAGGTGCCGCGGGTGGCGCCCGACGGCGACGAGGGGTTCGCCGCGGACGAGGACGTGGTGCCGCTGGGCAGCGTGCTGCCCTCGGAGAACGGCGGCCGGGAGCGCATCGTGATCTACCGCCGCCCCGTGGAGATCCGTACGAAGAACCGCGAGGAGCGCGCGCTCCTCGTGCACGAGGTCGTCGTCGAACAGGTGGCGGAACTGCTGGGCCTGGCCCCGGAGTCGGTCGACCCTCGCTACGGGCAGGACTGAGCCGGTCGGCAAAGCGAATGGGGCCGGTCCCACCGCGCACGGAAATGACCGGTACTGGCGCTCGGGGGACGCGGCCCCCGCCGCGTACGGAGGTGCCGCCCCCGCCGCGTACGGAGAAGCCCGTCCCGCCACGTACCGAGGCGCCCGTCCCGCCGCCTACTGAGGCGCCGCTCCCGCCTCGTTGGAACCCGACGGAAGCGGGCCCTTCGGGAGGTGTCTCCCGAAGGGCCCGTGAGGGGGCGTCACATCAGTCGTTCAGGACCGACATGTTCCAGCTCGCCGTCGGGACCTGGACCAGCCCGCGGTCGTCCGGCAGCGTCTGGACGGTGAAGCCCTGTACGCCGCCGTGCGGCAGTGCGAGGGTGCGCGCCGCATAGACCGGCCCGCTGCCCTCCGCCGGCTCCACCGTGAGCGCGTAGGCCCCCTTGAGGCCGCTCGGGCGGGGCGGCTCGACCGCGAGGGTGCTGCCGCCCTTGACCGTGTAGGTCTTGGAGGCGGGGCTGCCGCCCCCGCTGCCCGCCGACGCGGTGACCTTCACCCGTGCGTCCTTGCCCTTCTGCGGGGCGACGAGCGAGAGCGTGCTGCCCTTGGCGCGGTTGTCGGCCGCCGTGGCGCGGGTGCCGACCGGCTTCGTCGCAGGGATGAACGCCATCTCCTGGTCCGAGCCCTTGCCGCGGACGACCCGCAGCGCGGCGGCGACCGGCGCGTCGGAGCCGTCGGCCGGGGTGAGGACCAGCGAGCCCGCCTCGCCCTTGGTGAGGTCCTTGAGGTCGACCGCGGTGGTCGACCCGCTCTTCAGGTGCAGCGTCTCCAGCCCGGCCGGCACGATCGAGCCGGTGGGCGTGGCCAGCTGCACCTTCAGGTCCGCGTCGGCGGAGCCGGGCGCCATGGCGACCAGCCGCACCGACGAGGCGTCGGCCGGGATGCCCGGGAGGACCAGCCCGGAAGCGGCGGAGGCGGGGTCGGCCGAGGCCGGCAGCCAGTCGCCGCCGAGCTTGTCGTCGCCGGCCTGGACGGCCGCGCCGACCCGCCCCTCCCGCGCGGTGACGTGCAGCGTCACGTTGTCGGCCCGGGTGTCGGAGAGCGTGGAGAGCAGCACGGGGACGCTGGAGTGCGGCGGCACCTGGATGTCCTCGCCGGACGTCCCCTTCAGGGCGCCGTCCTTGCCGTACAGCTTCAGGTCGACGACCGCAGCGGTGTCGTCGGGGTTGGTGAGGTGGACGTAGTCCTGGCGGTCGGCGGAGGTGCTGGCGCCGGGGAACCAGAAGTCGGTGTCCGGCGCGGTGCAGGCGGTGCCGAGCACGCCGCGGCCGGTGCCCGCGCTGACCTCGGAGGTCTGCTGGACGCTCCAGCCCGGTGCGAGGCCGCCGTCGGCGGTGCCGATCAGGGCCGGCGCGTCGGAGCTGTCGGTGGTCTCCGTGACCGGCGTGCCGGGTGCCTTCAGGGGGGCGACGGGCTTGGTACCGCCCTTCGGGCTCTTCGCGTCCTTGCCCTTCTTGCCGGTGTCGTCCGCGCGGCCGTCGGCGGCGGCCCGCAGGTCGGCGGTGCCCTTGCCGGCCTTCGCGCCCTTGGGGGTGAAGGCGGTGTACGTGGTCTCACCGACCTCGGAGGACGTCGGGGCCGGGCACATCAGCGAGGAGCGCTGCACGGGCAGCGTGGCGGCCTTCGAGGCGGTGGTGCCCGCGTCGTCCCCGGGGGCCGCGACGGCGGCTACCCCGGTGACGGCGGCGAGCGCGACGACCGCGCCGATCAGGGACATGGTGGTGCGGTTCACTGCTGGTCGCTCCCGTCGCGGCGGGGCTCGCGGTACGAGCCGTCGTGCGTGGTGCCGGCCCCGTCGTGGGGGGCCCCGTCGTGCGGCAGACCGTCGTAGCCGGTGCCGTCCCCATAGGGCTGCTGCTGTCCGTATCCGTACGGGTCGTAGGCACCGGCCCCGTAGGCCTGCTGTGCGTACGGGTCGCCCTGGTAGGCGGGCGGGTACTGCTGCCCGTACTGCGCGGCCTGGTACGGGTCGGCCCCCTGGCCGCCCTGCCAGTCCTGGTACGACGGCTGCTGCGGCATCTCGGGCACGCCCTGCTGCGGGACGCCGTGGGCGGCCGCGTAGGGGTCGGCGGCGTACGGATCGGCGGGGTAGCCGGCGCCCTGCGCCGCGTACGGGTCCGCCTGCGGCACGGCGTACGGGTCGGCCTGCTGGGCCGCCGCGTACGGATCGGCCATCGGGTCAGCGCCGTCCCGGGCGCCGGGCACGGCCGCCTCCGGAGCGGGCGCGTCCTGCGGGGCCTGCGCCTCCTGCGCGGCGCGCAGCCTCCGGGCGCGGCGTCCCTCGCCCTCCACGGGCTGTGCGGGCACCGCCGCCGCCAGGCCCTCCTCGGGCAGGTCGTCGTCGACGTCCCGGCGGCGGCCCGGCAGGGCCATGACGACCAGGACCACGGCGAGCAGTCCCTGTGCCGTCATCCAGAGGGTGTGCGTGAGCGGGCTCTCGTGGGTGAGGTCCAGGCGGCCCCCTGTGGCGGGCAGCTCGAAGCCCTGGGCCCAGCCGTCGACCGTGACCGGCTTCAGCGGCTTGCCGTCGAGGGTGGCCTGCCAGCCCTCGTCGGCGGCGTCGGCGAGGCGCAGCACCCGCCCGTCGGGGCCTGCGGGCACCTTGGTGTGCGCGTCGACCGGGTCGGCGGCGACCGCGACCGGCTCGGCCGCCGTGCCGTCCCCGGAGCTGCCGGAGCCGCTGACGAGGGAGACGCGGGAGACCCGGCGGTCCACCCGCCACAGGGCGCTGCCGTCCTCCTGGCTCATCCGGGTCAGGCCCGGGGTGGCGTCCAGGACCCGGCCCATCTCGCGCGGGGCACCGTCCTTGACCAGGACGTAGCGCACGGCGTAGCCGCCGAGCCGGTCGGTCTGGTCGGCGCCGGAGCCCGCGACGAGGTGGGCGACGACGTCGTTCAGGCGGCTGTCCTCGCCGGCCTCGGCCGCGATGTCGGCGTCGCCCAGGCGCGCGCCGGAGCCGCGGACCAGGGAGTACGCGACGTGCCCCGCGTCCCCGTCCAGGACGAGGGTGCGGGCGCGGTCGGCGGTGCCGGACTCCTCGGCGACGAACGCCGGGACCTGCTCGGGGTTCTGCCGCTCCACCGGACCGGCGGCGCCGCTGATCATCCAGCTGACCGCCGCCCACAGCGGGGCGAGCGCGGCGGCCAGCGCGATCAGCACGGCCACGGGCTGCTTCCAGCCGAAGCCGAGGGCCATCATGCGGGTGCGGATGCCCTCGGCGCCGATCGCGGCGGCGCAGAGCAGCGCGATGCCGTAGATCAGTGCGGGCGGTCCGGCCCAGCCGGAGCCGTTGGCCAGGCCCGCGAAGAGCAGCCCGGCCAGGCCGACGGCCCACGCGGTGCGGACCGCGCGCTGCCGCTCGCCGCGCAGCAGCGCGCCGAGGGCGGCGAGCACGACGCCGAGGAACAGCACGCTGCCGTACGCCTTGGGGCCGCCGGGGCTGAAGCCGACCAGGTCCAGCCAGTCGGCCTGGCCGGGCTTCGAGGCGAGCCCGGCCTCCAGGAAGAAGCGGGACGGCTCGGTCAGCAGCGACAGCGACCAGGGGGCGAGCACGACCAGCGGGGAGACGGCGACGGCGAGGAAGCGCAGCGCGTACGCCACGATCTTGTCGCGGTTGCCGTCGAGGAAGCGCAGCACCAGCAGCCCGAGGCCGAGGAGCACCGCGATCGGCCAGACGACCGGGGTGAAGGCCGTGGTGAAGGTCAGCAGCAGCGCGTACGCCCAGGAGGCGCGGAAGCTGGGCCGCACGCCGGGCGCGAGCCGCAGTCCGCTCGCGGCGATCGCGGCGCGCGCCATCAGGGGCAGCAGGATCGCGAGGACGGCGGTGCCGATGCGGCCGCCGGCCAGCGCGCCGGTGGCCGCAGGCAGGAAGGCGTACGCGACGGAGGCCCAGGCGCGCAGCAGGCGCGAGGTGACGAGCGGCCGGGAGGCGAAGTACGCGGTCAGGCCGGCCAGCGGGACGGAGGCGACCAGCAGCAGGGTGACGGCGAAACCGGTGCTGCCGAAGCAGACGGTCGCCACCAGGGCGAGGACCGCGAGGTAGGGCGGCGCGGCGGCGGTGGAGCCGATGCCCACGTCGTGCCAGCTGTGGAAGTAGCGCGCCCACAGGTCGGAGACCTCGCCGGGCGCGGGCAGCAGGGCGCCGCCGGTCAGCGCGCCGCCGCCGAGCAGGCCGCGGCAGGCGAGCAGGGAGACGAGGAGCAGGACGGCGAAGAGGACGGGCGCGGGCCGGCGGGCCATCCGCTTCAGCCGGGCGAACTGCTCGACCTCCAGGAAGTCCGCGTCGTCGTCGCCGGGCCCGGACTCCACGGCGCCGTGCCGGCCGCCGGAGGAGGCGTCGGGCGCCGCCCGGCCGGCGAAGTTGCTGGCGACCTGTTCGACGGTGGCCCGTACGGTCGCGCCGGGCGGCGGGAAGAGCGGGCGCAGCTCGCTCGCCTCGACCGCCGGCCTGCCGCGTCTGCGCCGGGCCGCCATGATCTTGCCGGGCCGCAGCAGGACGCCGAAGAGCCCGGCGAGTTCGTCGAGGGCCTGGCCCGGGACCTTGCCCACGAGGTAGGCGAGGACGCGCAGGAAGGTGCCGAGGACGAGGCGGAGCAGGACGTACGGCAGGACCGCGCCGCGGGTGTTGGCCAGCAGGGTGTAGACGGCGCCGGCCTTGTCGACGCGGTGCGGGCCCGCGACCGAGCGGCCGACGCAGTCGATGGGCCGCCGCTCGCGGGAGGCCGCCTCGGCGTGCCGCAGGACCGCGTCCGGCGCGATGAGCACCTGGTGGCCCGCGGCCTGGGCGCGCCAGCACAGGTCCACGTCGTCGCGCATCAGCGGCAGCCGGCGGTCGAAGCCGGCGAGCTGCTCGTAGACGTCGCGGCGGATGAGCATGCCGGCGGTGGAGACGGAGAGGACGGCGCGCACCTGGTCGTGCTGGCCCTGGTCCTGCTCGCGGCGGTCCAGGCCGGTCCAACGGCGGCCGGAGCGGGCGATGCTGACGCCGGCTTCGAGGAGCTGCCTGCGGTCGTACCAGCTGCGCAGCTTGGGGCCGACGATGGCGGTGGAGGGGCTGGCGTCGACGACGCGCAGCAGTTCGGTGAGCGCGTCGGGCGCGGGCGCGCAGTCGTCGTGCAGCAGCCAGAGCCACTGCACGGGCTCGCCGTGCGGCAGGTCGGGCATGTCGTACGCCTCGTCGTGCCAGGTCCGGGTGACCGGGTCCCAGCCGCTGGGGCGCTTGAGGTACGGCAGGTCGTCGGGGGTGAGCACCGGCGCGGTGCGGACGGCCTCGTCGACGGCGGTGCCGAAGCCGGAGCGGCGGGCGAGGTGCAGCACCCGCTCGTCGCCGAGGGCTTCGGTCAGCAGCCGCGCGGAGTCGTCGGCGCTGCCGGTGTCGGCGCCGATCACGTTCTGCACCGGGCGCTCCTGGCCGAGCAGGCCGGAGAGCGCGTCGGGCAGCCAGCGCGCGCCGTCGTGCGAGACGATCACGGCGGTGACGACATGCCGCGGGAACTGTGGCGCGGCGGCTTCGTATGAGGCGGCCTGGGCCGCCGACTGGCTGTGCACGGACATCGAGGTACGGGCCCTCCGGACCCGGGGCTGCCGTCTCCCGCGGCGGGCGGGCCGCTGCGGGTGTGGCCCCCGGAAGACACTGCGATGGACTGCGATGGACGCGCGCTCACCATGCGGGTGTTGGTGCGTCTCGGACGGAGCCCCACACTAATGGTTCACGCGGGCGCGGCGGCCGGGTCCGTACGCGCTGCCCCGCCCGGCCCACACACAGCACTCCGCCCCCGGCTGTGTGCCGGGGGCGGAGTGGGTGCCCGTGATGTTCCTCGATGGCGGGGCCGGTCCTGGGGCCGGTGCCCGTGCGCTGTGCCGGCCGGTGCCGGGCGACAGTCGCCCGGGCCGCCGTCGTCGGGCTTCAGACCGCGGCCTTCTTCAGACGGCGCCGCTCGCGCTCGGACAGTCCGCCCCAAATACCGAAGCGTTCGTCATTGGCAAGAGCGTATTCAAGACATTCGGAGCGGACCTCACAGGCGAGGCAGACCTTCTTGGCCTCGCGGGTGGAGCCGCCCTTTTCCGGGAAGAAGGACTCGGGATCGGTCTGGGCGCACAGTGCGCGCTCCTGCCAGCCGAGCTCCTCGTCCGCCTCCTCGACCAGCAATTCTTCGAACAGCTCGGTCATGTGCGCCCCTCGTCTGTCATTGCGTCCCCGTGATGTTGCCGTTACCGATGACGGCTGAACGACACGAGTGAAATTACAAGTGCGTGGATCCGGGCCAGTCAAGCCGAGATCTGCTATTGGGCCCCTTATTCACTCTGCGGAACCAAGGGTGCGCGGTAAGTGTTCATATCGGCTAAAACCAGGACAAACATTCGCCACATGCATCCCGCAACCCCCTTCTGCCCCTGAAGGACTCAACGGACGGCGATCACGTTGCACTCCATCAACAGAAGCGGGCTTGATCACATTCAGATCACGGAACCACAACGGCGTTTGATGGTGCGACTGCTGGGCCACCTCTCCTGAGCGTCGATTGCACAAACCTTTCGCCGGGCACGGTAACCGGATGAGGTGAAACATTTAGCCCAAACCCGGCATCCGGTTGACACGCGCGCCAGGTACCCGCTCTCCTTGACTCCATGCCAGTGATGCCCGCGCCCCGCCTGACCCGTGCCTACGGGTCCCGCTGCGCTGCCCAGGCTCGCTGTCGCTGTTCCAGCTGTTGAAGCCTCTGAGCTCCGGCTTTTCTGCACCGCACCGCCCCTGAGCGCTGTCCGGCGCCGTACCCGACGCCACGCACCGCTCCCCCGGCTCCGTGCCACCGCGACCCCGCACACGCTTTCCGCGCTCTTCTCCTCCGAGGAACCAGAAGTTCATGAACAGCGACAGTGACCTCCAGATCGCAGGCGACATCTTCGAGGTCATCCACCTCCTCCAGCCCCCTCGCGAGCACCCCGCCACCGTGGCCGAATTCGCCGGGCTCGCCCGTTCGATCGCCGCCGACCGCGACCGGTGGGCGCCCCTCGTCGAGTACGACGCCACCACCCGCTGGTACCACCGGCTGCGGACCGGGCCGGGTTACGAGGTCTGGCTGCTGAGCTGGCTGCCCGGCCAGGGCAGCGGCCGCCACGACCACGGCCGGTCCTCCGGCGTACTGACCGTCCTGGACGGCGAGTTGACCGAACACAGCGCGAGCGGCAGCCGCCGCCTGGTGCCCGGCGCGCAGCGCGTCTTCGCGCCCGGATACGTCCACGAGGTCACCAACGACGCGCTCGCCCCCGCCGTCAGCCTGCACGTCTACTTCCCGGGCCTGACCGACATGCCCATGCACCCGTCCGCGGCCCGGTGCGCCCGGCCCGCGCCGCAGACGGCCACGCCCTGACCGCCCCGGCCCGGCCCCTGATGGACACGGTGCCGTGCTGCGAGAGACTGGGCCCATGCGCATTGTGGTTCTCGCCGGCGGCATCGGCGGCGCCCGCTTTCTGCGGGGACTGAAGGCAGCGGCTCCGGACGCGGACATCACGGTCATCGGCAACACCGGTGACGACATCCATCTGTTCGGGCTGAAGGTCTGCCCGGACCTGGACACCGTGATGTACACGCTCGGCGGCGGCATCAACGAGGAGCAGGGCTGGGGGCGTTCGGACGAGTCCTTCCACGTGAAGGAGGAGCTGGCGGCCTACGGCGTCGGACCCGAGTGGTTCGGGCTGGGCGACCGGGACTTCGCCACCCACATCGTCCGTACGCAGATGATGAGCGCGGGCTACCCGCTCAGCGCGGTCACCGAGGCGCTGTGCGACCGCTGGCAGCCCGGCGTGCGGCTGCTGCCGATGACCGACGACCGGGTCGAGACCCACGTCGCCGTCGAGGACGAGAACGGCGAGAAGAAGGCCGTGCACTTCCAGGAGTACTGGGTCCGGCTGCGCGCCTCCGTGCCCGCGGAGGCCGTCGTACCGGTCGGCGCCGAGCAGTCCAAGCCGGCGCCCGGCGTACTGGAGGCCATCGCGGCCGCCGACGTCATCCTCTTCCCGCCGTCCAACCCGGTCGTCAGCGTCGGCACGATCCTCGCCGTCCCCGGCATCCGCGAGGCCATCGCCGAGGCCGGCGCGCCGGTCGTCGGCCTCTCCCCCATCGTCGGTGACGCGCCGGTGCGCGGCATGGCCGACAAGGTGCTGGCCGCGGTCGGCGTGGAGTCCACGGCTTCGGCCGTCGCAGCCCACTACGGCATGGGGCTGCTGGACGGCTGGCTGGTGGACACCGTCGACGCGGACAAGGCCGCCGAGGTCGAGGAGGCCGGCATCCGCTGCCGCGCCGTACCGCTGATGATGACCGACCTGGAGACGACCGCCGCGATGGCCCGCGAGGCACTGACGCTGGCCGAAGAGGTACGGGCGTGACCGCCGGAACGCAGGACGGCCCCGCGGCTCCGCGCGCCCCCTACGGCGAGGACGCCGAAGTGCCCTCGTACCGCGTCTGGGCGCTGCCCGGCATCCCCGAGGTGCGCCCCGGCGACGACCTCGCCAAGCTGATCGCCGCCGCGGCCACAGCGGACGGGCTGCCGGGGCTGGCCGACGGCGACGTGCTGCTGGTCACCTCGAAGATCGTCAGCAAGGCCGAGGACCGGATCGTGGCGGCGGACGACCGCGAGACCGCCATAGATCAGGAGACGGTACGGGTCGTGGCACGCCGGGGCCGGCTGCGGATCGTCGAGAACCGCAACGGCCTGGTCATGGCCGCCGCCGGGGTCGACGCCTCGAACACCCCGCAGGGCACCGTCCTGCTGCTGCCCGAGGACCCCGACGCCTCGGCCCGGACGATCCGGGCCGGGCTGCGCGCCGCGCTCGGCGTGGACGTCGGCGTGATCGTCACCGACACCTTCGGGCGGCCCTGGCGCAACGGCCTGACCGATGTCGCCATCGGCGCGGCCGGCGTCCGGGCCCTGGAGGACCTGCGCGGCGGCACCGACGGCCACGGCAACCCGCTCAGCGCCACGGTCGTGGCCACCGCCGACGAGCTGGCGAGCGCGGGCGACCTGGTCAAGGGCAAGGCCGGCGGGCTGCCGGTCGCGGTGGTGCGCGGCCTGCCGCATGCCCTGACGGGTGCTCAGGGCGCCGCCGCGGGCTCCGGCAGCGCGGCGGGCGAGCCGGACACGGGCGCCCGGGCGCTGGTCCGCTCCGCCGCCGACGACATGTTCCGGCTCGGCACCTCCGAGGCCGTACGGGAGGCGCTGTCGCTGCGCCGTACGGTCCGGGAGTTCACCGACGACCCGGTGGACGGCGGCGCCGTGCGGCGGGCCGTCGCGGCGGCCGTGACCGCGCCCGCGCCGCACCACACCACCCCGTGGCGCTTCGTGCTGCTGGAGTCCGAGGAGTCCAGGACCCGGCTGCTGGACGCCATGCGGGACGCCTGGCTCGCGGACCTGCGGCGCGACGGCAAGTCCGAGGAGTCCGTCGCCAAGCGGGTGCGCCGCGGTGACGTGCTGCGCCGGGCCCCGTACCTGGCGGTGCCGTGCCTGGTCATGGACGGCTCGCACACGTACGAGGGGCCGGACGCGGCGGCCGACGCGCGGCGGAACGCGGCCGAGCGGGAGATGTTCGTGGTCGCCGCGGGCGCCGGGGTGCAGAACTTCCTCGTCGCGCTGGCCGGTGAGCGGCTGGGCTCGGCGTGGGTGTCCTCGACGATGTTCTGCCGGGATGTCGTACGGGACGTCCTGGGGCTGCCCGCCGACTGGGACCCGATGGGGGCGGTGGCCATCGGGCGGCCGGCGGGTGAGCCGAAGCCGCGGGCTCCGCGGGATGCGGCGGAGTTCCTGACCGTACGGTGACGGGGCCCGTCAGAGGCGGGCGATGTCGCGGACCGAGTAGCGGGGGGCTCGGCGGGGCGGGACTCGGCCCGACAGGAGGACGAAGCGGGCCGCGCGGTGGCGCTGGCCCTCGTAGGGCGCGAGCAGCTCCAGCATCTGCTCGTCGGTGCCGCCCGTCCGCCCGGTGAGGGCGTAGACCGCGATCCGCGGCAGGTGCAGGTCGCCGAGGGTCAGCGCGTCGGGCGCGCCGTTGGACCGCTGCAGGACCTCCGCCGCGGTCCACGGGCCGATGCCCTGCACGAGCTGGAGGCGGTGCAGCGCGGCCGCGAGGTCCATGTCCGCCGCCTCCTCCAGGCGGCGGGCGACCCGGGCGGCGCGTACGACCGTGTCGGAGCGCTTGGCGTCGACGCCCGCGCGGTGCCACTCCCAGGACGGGATCATGGCCCAGCCGCGCGGGTCGGGCATCACCCGCAGCCGCTCGTGCGGGCCGGGCGCCGGCTCCCCGAAGCGCTGCAGGAGCAGCCGCCAGGCCCGGTACGCCTCGTCGCTGGTGACCTTCTGCTCCAGGATCGAGGGGATCAGCGATTCGAGGACGAGGCCGGTACGGGCCAGCCGCAGGCCGGGGTTGCGCCGGTGCGCCTCGTGGACGATCCGGTGGCGGGCGGTGAAGGCCGCGGGGTCGTCCGAGTCGCCGAGCAGCGACGGGAGTTGCTCCAGCATCCAGTCGGCGCCGGGGCCCCACGCCTCGGCCGCCACGCACCCTTCGGCGGCGCGCGTGGCGATCCTGATCGTCGCGGGCCCGTCGGGCGTGCGGGAGGCCCGCCAGACCGTGCCGGACTCCACCCGGTACGCGGGGTCGCCCGGTCCGCGGCCCAGCACACCGAGGGTGCGCAGGAGGTCGTACGGGCCGGGCGGGGCCCAGGTGCGGGTGCGGGGCATCCGTTCAGCGTACGGGAGCCGAGTGGCGAGCCGGCCGCCCGGCAGCCGCCGTCACCGGGTGGCGGTCGTCACGGGGCCTCCGGACCGGCCGTCACTGGTCCGAGGAGAAGCGGACCGCCGCCGCCGGCAGATCGGCGTCGCACCACACGCGGATGCCCTCGCGCAGCTCGTTGTCGGCGCCGACGGTCGCACCGTCGCCGATGACCGCGCCGGAGAGGACCGTACGGGCGCCGACGCGGGCCCCCGCGCCGATGAGCGAGTCGTGGATCTGGGCGCCGGGCTCGACCACCGCGTCCGCCAGCACGGTGCTGCCGGCGATGCGCGCGCCCGCGCCGATCCGGGCGCCGCTGCCGACGACCGTGCCGCCGCTGAGCTTGGCGTCGGCGGCGACGTCGGCGCCTTCGAGGACGAGGTGTTCGCCGTGGCGGCCGGGGACGGCCGGGGAGGGCGCGTGGCCGAGGACGAGGTCGGCGGAGCCGCGGACGAAGGCCTGCGGGGTGCCGAGGTCGAGCCAGTAGGTGGAGTCGACCATGCCCTGGAGGTGGGCGCCGGACTCCAGCAGGCCGGGGAAGGTCTCGCGTTCGACGGAGACCGGGCGGCCCTGCGGGATGGAGTCGATCACGGAGCGGTTGAAGACGTAGGCGCCCGCGTTGATCTGGTCGGTGACGATCTCCTCGGGGGTCTGCGGCTTCTCCAGGAAGGCGGTGACCCGGCCGGTGTCGTCGGTGGGGACGAGGCCGTAGGCGCGCGGGTCGTCGACCCGGGTGAGGTGCAGCGAGACGTCGGCGGACGTCTCCTGGTGGGTCCGCACCAGGGCGGGGATGTCCAGCCCGGTGAGGATGTCGCCGTTGAAGATCAGTACCGGGTCGTCGGGGCCCGAGTGCAGCCGGTGGGCGACGTTGCGGATGGCGCCGCCGGTGCCGAGCGGTTCCTCTTCGGTGACGTATTCGAGGTGAAGCCCCCATTCCGCCCCATCACCGAAATACGGCTCGAAAACCTCGGCGAGGTAGGAAGTGGCCAGCACGATGTGCTCCACGCCCGCGGCGCGGGCCCGGGCGAGCTGGTGCGTCAGGAACGGCACACCCGCGGCCGGGACCATGGGCTTGGGCGTGTGCACCGTCAGCGGACGCAGCCTGGTGCCCTTGCCGCCGACCAGAAGGATCGCTTCAGTCACCTTTGAGTTCTCTGCTTCCTGCTGGGGTCGGCCGGACGGCGGACCAGTGTAGGCAGACGGTTTGCCCGCTTTGCCAGCGGGCTTACCCGCTGGTAGGCGGGCTCTCCGGCGCCGCCCGGCCCCGGAGCCCGTACGCGTCACGGGCTCCGGCCCCCGGACCCTCAGCGCCCCTGGAAGCGGGCGGAGGCGGTACGCGCCGAGCCGAGTGTGCCGTAGAGCGCGGCCCCCGGGCAGCTGGTCACAAAACCGTCCCTGTGTCCGGAGATGACATTCAGCCGGACTTTGGTTCCCTTCTTGAAACGGTTGCCGCCTCCTGAGACCAGCGTGGTCTTGCCGTTCGGGTTGCGTCCGTACAGCCCCAGCTTCCACGCGGTGAGCTTGCCGAGGGCGTCGACGGCGGGCGCCGGCGGCTTCGCCTTGTCGAAGGTGCCGATGACGGCGATGCCGGTGGTGTCGTTGTTGAAGCCGAGGGTGTGGGCGCCCATGACGGCCTTGGCGACGCCGCCGGCCCGGCCCTCGAAGATCGTGCCGCACTTGTCGATCACGAAGTTGTAGCCGAGGTCCCGCCAGTTGTTGCTCTTGACGTGGTAGCGGTAGATGCCCCGGATGATCGCCGACGACTGGTTGCAGGAGTAGGTGTTGCCGGTGGCGCTGTGGTGCACGAAGGCCGCCTTCACGGTCTTGGTGTACCCGAACTTCGGCTCCCGCAGCTGCTCGTCGGCGCCCCAGCCGGCCCGGGTGATGATCTTCGGCCGGGGCCCGTTGCGCGGCTCGGCCCCGGCCGCCTGGCCGCGGTCCTGCTGGCCGGCCGCTGCCAGGTCCGCCTGCAGCGCGTTCGCGGGCGCCGCCGGGATCTCGGTGGCACCCGGCGGGGCGAGCCCCGCGTTGGCGGCCGAGCTGTCGTTGGCCTGCTGGCCGGCGGCGGCCGGCGCGGGGTCGCGCTTGACCGGGGAACCGGGGTCGACCAGCTCCAGGCGCAGCCCGGCGGGCAGCTCGGTGACGGCCTGCCGGCCGGTCTCCGGGGCGATCCGCATCTGCACGGCGTCGGAGTCGCCCACCCACAGCGGGGCCGTGCCGCCGCGCGGCTTGGCGCCGCGTTCCGGGGAGTCCAGGTCGGGGGCGTCGTCGTAGTGCGTCTGCACGTCCTGCCAGGGGCCCCACTTATGGCTGGCGCTGGCGCGGGCGCGGACCTGGGGCTGGCCGTGCAGTTCGGACTTGGCGTCGGTCCACACGACACCGACGAGCGAGAAGGGCCGTACGTCCTTGACGGGCATGCCCAGGGGCGCGGCCGTGGCGGCGCGGCCCGAGCCGCGGCCGGGGAGGACGCGGTCGCGGTCGCCGAGCGGGACGAGCGGCAGGGACTGGGTGCTTCCGGGGACGTCCGCGGGGGCGGCCTCGGGAGCGGCGGCTGCGGGGGCCCGGACGGAATCCGCCCCGGCCGGCAGCGCGAGCGGTACGACGAGGGCCGCGAAGGTCGCGGCGCCGAGCGAAGTGGCAACGAAGGCACGCATGGAAGCGATCGTGTACGGAGTACGACAAATCCGCCATTGGGGAACTGACGCCCCATCGGCGCGCCGCTGCCTCACAAGAGGCGCCGGGTACGCCGTACGGCGGCGGTCGGCGCGCGTAGGCTGACGCCGATGAACGCCACCGACCGAACCCCCGCCGACCTGCTGCGATCCGCTCTGGCCACCGATCCGGCGCGGCCGCTCGTGACCTTCTACGACGACGCCACCGGCGAACGCGTCGAACTCTCCGTCGCCACCTTCGCCAATTGGGTGGCCAAGACCGCCAACTACCTCCAGGACGAGCTGTCGGCCGAGCCCGGCGACCGGCTCGCCCTGCTGCTGCCCACGCACTGGCAGACCGCCGTCTGGCTGGTGGCCTGCTCGTCCGTCGGAGTGATCGCGGACGTGGGCGGCGACCCGGCGGCCGCGGACGTCGTCGTCAGCGGCCCGGACACCCTGGAGGCGGCACGCGCCTGCTCCGGGGAGCGGGTGGCGCTCGCGCTGCGCCCGCTGGGCGGCCGCTTCCCCGAGCCGCCGGCCGGCTTCGCCGACTACGCCGCCGAGGTGCCGGCCCAGGGCGACCGCTTCGCACCGTACGCGCCGGTCGACCCCCACGCGCCTGCGCTCGCCGTGGAAGGCCGCGAGTTCACCGGCGCGGAGGCCGTCGCGGCGGCCGTGGAGCTGACGCGGCTGCCCGAGCGGCAGCGAGTGCTGTCCACGCTGCCGTACGGCACGTGGGACGGGCTGGCGTACGGGCTGTACGCACCGCTGGCGACCGACGGCTCCGTCGTCCTGTGCCGCCACGCGGACCGGCTGGACGACGGCGGACTGGCCCGCCGCAAGGAGGCCGAGCAGGTCACCGTCACGGCTCCCGACGGGCCCTGAGCCGCCGGCCGGCCGTCCTTACGGTTCGCCCGACCGGCCCAGCCGTCGCGCCCAGCGGGCGCCGATCCGTCCCGCGCGGCCCATGATCAGGGAGACGTACAACCCTGCGCGGGCCCCGGCCGTCTCCGTGGGTACCGGGGTCCGGGCGCGACGCCCGGGCCGTGGTGCCGAGTGAACCGGCCGTCCCCCGCGCGGCCGACGCACGAGGGGTGGACGCAGCCGTGAACGACAGGCCGGAGATCCCCGAAGAACTGAGGCGCTGCAACGAGCGGCCGGCGGCCGGCGAGGGCCGGCCCCGGCGCCGGTGGCTGCGCTGGACCGCCGTGGGCACCGGCGTCGCCGTGGTCGGCGCGGGCGCGGTCGGCTGGCTGGCGTACGACAAGCTCAACGGGAACATCACGGCCGACTCCGACACGGCCGCCAGGCTGCGCGCCTACGAGGCCGAGCGGCCGCCCGCCTCCGCGAAGAACGTGCAGAACATCCTGCTGATCGGCTCGGACAACCGCGGCGGCGGCAACCGCAAGTACGGCACCGACGACGGCACCCAGCGCTCGGACACCACGATCCTGCTGCACCTGGCGGCGGACCGGAAGAGCGCGACGGCGGTGAGCATCCCGCGCGACCTGATGGCGCAGGTGCCCGAGTGCACGAAGCCGGACGGCGGCCGTACCTCGCCCCTCTTCACCCAGTTCAACTACGCGTTCGAGGCGGGCGGGCCGGCCTGCTCGATCCGCACCGTCGAGCAGATGACCGACATCCGCGTCGACCACCACATGATCCTGGACTTCACCGGCTTCAAGCACATGGTGGACGCGGTGGACGGGGTGGAGGTCTGCCTGCCGGAGGCCGTCGCGGACCAGGACGCGCACCTGAACCTGGCGGCCGGGCGCCATGTGCTCCGCGGGGAGCAGGCGCTGGGGTACGTACGCACCCGCAAGTCGCTGGGCAACGGCAGCGACACCCAGCGGATGGAGCGCCAGCAGCAGTTCCTGGCGGCGCTGGTGAAGAAAGTGCAGGGCAACGGCGTACTGCTCAACCCCACGCGCCTGTACCCGCTGCTGGACGCCGCGACGAGCTCACTCACCACCGACGAGGGGCTGGCGTCGCTGAAGGACCTCTTCAATCTGGTGCGCAGCGTCCGCGACATCCCCACGGAGAAGATCCATTTCCTGACGGTTCCCCGCCAGGCATACGCGTACAACGTGAACCGCGACGAACTGGTGCAGCCGGACGCCGGCCGGCTCTTCGCGCGGCTGCGCGCGGACCGTCCCGTTCCGGTACGCCCCGCACCGACAGAACAGACGGACACCACCGAATACGACGATCCGGCCAAGGACCCGCACACCGGACAGACGGACGCCCGGGGTGCGGGCGGTTCGAACGCCGGGGACGAAACTGACAAGCCCGTCCATCCCGAATCGGCCACGCCGACACCCGGAACCACCTTCCGGGGAACCACCGCAGATCGGGGCATCTGCCGATAAAACCTCCGCAAAGGGTGCATCAAGGACGCGAAAGTATTGGGTGGATTGCCCAGTTGTAGGGACGTGGAATTTGTCACGGGCGTCGCTGGACGCTGAACTGGGCGGATAGTGTGAGCGATCCGGTCCGCAAGACTGGCTGACCGCGCACTGCAATCCGACCGACCGAGCGCCTTGAGGGGGCAGGCGCCGCGTGGCACCGACGGAGGACTCAAGGCACCGTGGACGCGCAAGGCCGTGGGCAGGCGGGCGACATCGATCCCGCCGATCAGTGGGTGTTCGACCCGAACACCGGCAACTACGAGCTGCGACTGGATACTGGCGCAAAGTCAGCCTCCGGGCAGGCCGGCCGGAGAACCGCAGCCCCCTCCGCATCCCCCGCACAAGGTGGCCGGAAGGAGCGGCGCGCGCAGGAGCGCGGCCGGTCGTCCGGAAACGACCGTGACAATCCGACCCGGGAGCTGCCCGCGCAGCGCAACCGCCGGGCCGGCGGGCGCGCGGGACACCGGGCGGCCGCGGCGGCGCCCGCCGCGAGCACCGGCCGGCGCAAGCCCAAGCCGAAGGCGTCGGGGAAGAAGAAAGCGCTGTACTGGGGCGCGGGCGCGATGGGCTTCGTGCTGGTCGCCGGCTGCACGGGGGCGTACTTCGTCTACCAGCACCTGGACGGCAACATCTCCAAGGTCGACGTCGGCATCAACAACGAAGCGGTCACCGACGGCCCGGTGAACATCCTGATCATGGGCACCGACTCCCGTGAGGGGAAGGGCAACGACGGCTACGGGGACTTGGGCAGTGTCGGCCACGCCGACACCACGATCCTGATGCACGTCTCCAAGGACCGGACGAACGCCACCGCGCTGAGCATCCCGCGCGACATGATCACCGATATCCCGGCCTGCCCCACGAAGCAGGAGAACGGCTCGACGAAGACCGTTCCCGGCGAGACGGGCGTGCGCTTCAACACCAGCCTCGGCCAGGAGGGGCGGGACCCGGGCTGCACCTGGCGGACCGTCGAGAAGATGACCGGCCTGAAGATCAACCACTTCATGATGGCGGACTTCAACGCGGTCAAGGAGCTGTCCACCGCGGTGGGCGGCGTCGAGGTCTGCGCCGGCAAGGACATCGACGACCCCAAGTCGCACCTGAAGCTCAAGGCCGGCAAGCACACCGTCCAGGGCGAGCAGGCGCTGGCGTTCGTCCGTACCCGGCACACCGTCGGCACCGGCAGTGACCTGAGCCGCATCGAGCTGCAGCAGCAGTTCCTCAGCTCGATGATCCGCAAGATGAAGTCCGACGACACGCTCACCGACGTCAATAAGCTGTGGAAGCTGAGCAACGCCGCCACCAAGGCGCTCACGGTCGACACCGGTATCGGTACGGCCAGCAAGCTGATGGACCTGGCCAAGGACCTCAGCCGGGTGGACGTCAAGAACGTCACTTTCGCGACCGTGCCGGTTCTGGACAACCCTGACGACCCCGCGACCGTCATATTGGACAAGGCCAAGGCCGATCCGCTGTTCAAGATGGTCCAGGCCGACCACTCGCTGACCAAGACGAAGAAGGACAAGGCGAAGAAGAAGACCAAGCCGGCCACCAAGGCTCCCGCGTCCGAGGTGCGGGTCGACGTCTCCAACGGCGGCGGCCCCCTGGGTGCCGCCCAGGAGACCGTGGACTGGCTGCAGAACACCAAGGGCGCGCCGCTGTCCACCAACGCCGGCAACGCCTCGACCACGCTGGACGCGACGCGTCTGGAGTACGCGCCCAACCAGGCCGGCCAGGCCGCCACCCTGGCCGAGTGGATGGGCCTGCCCCAGTCCGCGCTGAAGGAGACCAGCGGCGACGCCGGACCCAAGGTGCCGATGAAGCTCATCCTCGGCAAGGACTTCACCGGGGCCGGGGAGCCGGTCGGGCCGCCGGACAAGACCCCGGACGGGGTCCAGAACGTCAACGCGGACAACAAGAACGTCTGTGCCAAGTAAGCGCACTTGCACCAATAACACCAAGTGAAGACCGACCGGCCGCCCTGCCAGGCCGCCGAGCGCACCACCGGATGGAAGAAACGGGGAGGGGCAGCCGATGCGGCAGAGCAGTGTGCGTGGTGACCGATCACGCCGACACCAGCCCGATGCCCAGGAGTTGGGCTGGGACGACAGCCTCTACGAAGGCCGCAGCGACGGACAGGGCGGGGACGGCGGTGCGGCCGGGCCCGCCGAGCCCCCCGGCCGCGGCAGGCGCAAACGCCGAAGAGGCCGCCGGGTCCTGCGCTGGACCGCCGGCATCGCCGCGCTCCTCGTCCTCGGTACGGCGGGCGCGGGCTACCTCTACTACGAGCACCTCAACGGAAACCTGCGCAAGGGCGCGCTCGACCTCGGCGAGGGCGGGCTGAAGAAGCCCGAGCCAAACGCCTTCGGGCAGACCCCGATGAACATCCTGCTGCTCGGCTCGGACAGCCGGAACAGCAAGGCGAACCTCAAGCTCGGCGGCGCCAAGGCCGATGTGGGCCGCAAGCCGCTGGCGGACGTGCAGATGCTGCTGCACGTCTCCGCCGACCGCTCCAGCATGTCGGTGCTCTCGATACCCCGCGACACCCGGGTGACCATCCCTCAGTGCACCGACCCCAAGAGCGGCGAGACGTACCCGCAGACCACCGCGCCCATCAACCAGTCGCTGCAGCACGGCGGTCCGGGCTGCACGGTCGCCACCTGGAAAGAACTGACCGGCATCTACATCGATCACTTCATGATGATCGACTTCGCCGGCGTGGTGGACATGGCCGACGCGGTGGGCGGCGTCCCGGTCTGCGTCGACAACAACATCTACTCGCACGACAGCAAGGGCCACGGCAGCGGCCTGAAGCTGACGAAGGGCGACCACAACATCAAGGGCGTGCAGGCGCTCCAGTGGCTGCGCACCCGCTACGGCTTCGAGGACAACACCGACATCGGCAGGGCCAAGGCCCAGCACATGTACATGAACTCGATGATCCGTCAGCTCAAGGCGGGCACCAAGCTCACCGACCCCGGCAAGCTGCAGGCGCTGGCGGAGGCCGCCACCAAGGCGCTGACCGTGGACGACGGGCTCGGCAGCGTCAAGAAGCTCTACGACCTCGGCGGCGACCTCAACCGGGTGCCGGTCAAGCGGGTCACCATGGCGACCATGCCCTGGTCGTACGGCCCGGGTGAGTCCTACGTCATCCCCAAGCCGGGCGACGCCGAGCAGGTGTTCGCGATGCTGCGCAACGACACGGCGCTGGACGGCAAGGACCAGAAGAAGAAGCCCGCCGCGGACCCGAAGCCCGCGACCGCCAAGGACCAGCTGCAGATCACCGTGCAGAACGGCACCAACGGCGCCATCCAGGGCCCGGTGGTGGGCCGCGCGAGCGCGGTGCAGGGGCAGCTGGCGACGCTCGGCTACACGGCCGCCGGCACGGACGCCACGCTCATCGCCCAGGCCGACACCACGATCACGTACGGCGGCAAGGACGCGGAGGGCGACGCGCTGGCCGTCGCCAAGGCGCTCGGGCTGCCCAAGAGCGCGGTGAAGGAGTCCAGTTCGGCCCAGGGCATCCGGCTGATCGTCGGCAACGACTGGCGTACCGGCACCACGTATCCGAAGACGGCCGGCGGCAAGCAGCAGGCCGACAAGGCCCCGGAGAGCGCGGACGCCCTCAACGGCGAGGACAAGAAGGCGTGCATGAAGGTGAACCCGAGCTACACCTGGTGAAGCACGGGACGTGAAACGACGGCGGCGGCCGGTCCCCGAGGGGGCGGCCGCCGCCGTCGTACGTGTCCGCCGCCTACGCGGCCTTCTCGGCCGGGGCCGTCACCGCCGGCCGGCGGCTGGCGATGACCTTCCTGGCCAGCGAGCGGGGGCTGGTGAGGAAGCCCCAGCCCCACGACATGTGCATGGTCGCCAGCGCGACGGGGATCTGGGCGCGGGCCTTGAGCGACAGCCCCTTGCCGGCCGGGACCGAACCCGCCGCGATGGCCGCGAGGTAGGCGCCGGGGACGACAAAGCCCCAGGGCGTCACGGCCGCGCCGACCACGAGGCCCGCGGCGAACGCGCACAGCGCGGTCGGCGGGGCCAGGTAGCGGGCGTTGATCGAACCGGAGTGGTAGCGGGCGACGACGTGCCGCCACTTGCCGTAGTCCTTGTACTGCTTGGCCAGTGCCTTCACGCTCGGCCGCGGGCGGTACTGCACCTTCAGCTCGGGCGAGAACCAGACCAGCCCGCCCGCCTCACGGATGCGGAAGTTCAGCTCCCAGTCCTGGGCGCGGATGAACTCCACGTTGTACCCGCCCTGCTGCTCCAGCGCCTCGCGCCGGAAGACGCCCAGGAAGACGGTCTCGGCGGGGCCGGCCTGGCCGCCGGTGTGGAAGGCCGCGTTGCCCACCCCGATCTTCGAGGTCATGGCGGCCGCGACGGCCTCCTCCCAGGCGTTCTCGCCCTCGGCGTTCATGATCCCGCCGACGTTCTGGGCGCCGGTCTCCTCCAGGAGGCGCACGGCGGTCGCGATGTAGTTGGGCGACAGCATGCCGTGGCCGTCCACCCGCACCACGATGGGGTGCCGGGACGCCTCGATCGCGGCGTTCAGCGCGGCGGGCGTACGGCCGGTGGGGTTGGGCACGGTGTGGACCCGCGGGTCCTCGCGTACCAGCTCGGCGGCGATCTCGTCGGTGCGGTCCGTGGACGGCCCGAGCGCGATCACCACCTCCATCTCGCCGTCGTACTCCTGCTCCAGGATGTGGCGCACGGAGCTGCGCAGATGACGTTCCTCATTGAGCACCGGCATGATCACGGAGACCGCGGGGTGCCGGCTCGGCGTGGCGTGGGTGTCGTTCATCAGAGTTCACGTTACCGCGAACGGCCGTACGGGCCTGACGGCAGCCGAGTGGCGCTGGGGACAAGAGCGGCGTGTGATGACAGTCAGCCGATCATATCGACGTACT
This sequence comes from Streptomyces sp. NPDC053560, assembly GCF_044544605.1. Classification (NCBI taxonomy): domain Bacteria; kingdom Bacillati; phylum Actinomycetota; class Actinomycetes; order Kitasatosporales; family Streptomycetaceae; genus Streptomyces; species Streptomyces sp. NPDC053560. The sequence goes on from NZ_JBITXI010000022.1 coordinate 37,375, forward strand.
GTCACACGTCCCCCTGCTCCCTATGAGGAGGTGCCCCGCAATGCCCCCACCGCCCCGCACCCTCCCGCTCCCCGCACCCGGCAGGCGGCGCCGGCGCGCCCGGTGGCTCGTGCGGGTGACCGCCGTCACGTCCGTCGCCCTGCTGGCCGCGAGCGGCATCGGACACGCGATGGTCACCGGGGTCGACGAGGGCATCACCCGGGTGGATGCCTTCAAAGGGATGGACCACCGGCCCCGCCCCGTCACCGGCACCGGGATGAATTTCCTGGTCGCGGGCACCGACGGCCGGGACCGGCTGTCGAAGGCGGAGAAGGAGCGGTACCACCTCGGCGGTGCGCCCTGTCACTGCACCGACACGATCATGCTCGTCCATCTGTCGGCGGCCAGGGACCGGGCCAGCGTGATCAGCCTGCCCCGCGACTCCTACGCCGAGGTGCCGGAGCACCGGAACGAGCGGACCGGCCGGACGGTGCCGGCGCACCACGCCCGGCTGAACGCGGCGTACGCGGAGGGCGGCCCCAACCTCACCGTCCGCACCGTCGAGCACATGACCGGCGTGCACGTCGACCACTACCTGGAGGTCGACTTCACCAGCTTCATGAAGACCGTGGACGCGGTCGGCGGCGTGCAGGTGTGCACCCCCTCACCGCTGAAGGACCGCTACACCGGACTCGACCTGCCCAAGGGCACCAGCAAGCTGAACGGCGGCGAGGCGCTGCAGTACGTCCGTGCCCGGCACCTCGACGGCGGCTCGGACCTGGGCCGCATGCAGCGGCAGCAGCGCTTCCTGGTGGCCCTGATGCACCGCGTCACCGGCTCGGAGACGCTGACGAATCCGGTGGCCTTCAAGCGGATCACCTCGACCATGCTGGGCTCGCTGCGGGCGGACGCCGGCTTCGGCCCGCGCGAGATGGTCGCGCTCGGCCAGGCGCTGCGCAGCTTCAAGCCCTCCTCCTCGGAGTTCACCTCGGTCCCGGTCAGCGACATCAGCTACACCGTGCCGAACCTCGGCTCGACGGTGAAGTGGGACGAGGAGCGGGCGGCGAAGCTCTTCGAGGCCATCCGCGCGGACCGCCCGCTGGCCGCGCACAAGAAGCGCAAGCACCGCGCGACCATGGTCGACGTGGCACCCAACGAGGTCCGGGTCCAGGTGGAGAACGGCACCCCCACCCGGGGCCTGGCCGCCAGGACCGACAAGGCGCTGCGGGCGGAGGGCTTCGCGACCACCGGCGCGCCCCGCAACGCCCAGACCCGGGCCGAGCGCACCGAGATCGCTTACGACCCGCGCTGGGACCGCTCGGTACGGACGCTGGCCGCGGCGCTGCCCGGCGCGAAGCTGCGCGAGGTGCCGGGCCAGGGGCCGGTGCTGCGCGTCACGCTCGGCCCCGGCCACCAGGACGTGCACAAGGTGCGCGCCGAGGTCCCGGCGCCCGGCTCGGGCGACGTCCCGGCCGTCACGGGCGACGAGGAGGAGTGCAAGTGACAGCCCCGGACGGCCGGTGGCCGTCCGCGCGTCGGGTCAGCCCTCGTCGACGCCGTCGGCGGTGCGCTGCTCGCGCAGCTCCTTGATGGCACGGCGGCGGGCGAGCCGGTGCGTACGGCGGATCTGCGCCTCCTGGTAGCGGCGCTTGTCGCGCTCGGTCTCGGGGATCACCGGGGGGACCGCGCGCGGCTTGCCGTTCTCGTCGACGGCGGCGAAGACCAGGTAGGCGGAACCGACCTGCTGGGCGGGGGTGGACTCGTTCCAGCGCTCGGCGAGCACCCGTACGCCGACCTCCATCGAGGACCGGCCGGTCCAGTTGACCTGGGCCTTCACATGCACCAAATCGCCGATCCTGACCGGCTCCAGGAACGCCATCTCGTCCATGGAGGCGGTGACGGCGGGGCCGCCGGAGTGCCGGCCGGCCACCGCGCCCGCCGCGTCGTCCACCAGCCTCATGATCACTCCGCCGTGGACGGTGCCGAGGAGATTGGTGTGGCTCGCATCCATGATGTGGCTGAGCGTGGTGCGCGAGACGGAGGTGGGCTTGCCCGGAAGGCCGCCCTCCGGACCGTCGGTGACGGGATCGGTCATACGTCCACCTTATGCACCCCGGCGGACACCTTCCGCCCGAGTCGGTCACGGACGCCCTCAAGCGGTCCACTTTGCTCGCCTTTCAGGCGATTACGGTCGCAATTGTTCGCAAACGCTCGCCCCAACCATCCCGTATATCCGCTTCCCGACCCACGCGGCCCAATGGTCACTCCCTCCCCTATATGCCGCACCGGATTGCATCAGCTCTGCAACAGCCACGGTCCGATCCCGTCCCCGACCTGTATGGCGGGGCGTACCGGCAGGCACACTTTGCTTCATGAACGAGTGGCGCGACGGGCTCCCCCGTGACGACGACAGGAACCGGTACGGACGCGGCAGCGGCAGCGCCCAGCCGGAGGGCGCCCGTGCCATGCGACAGGTGCGCCGGCAGCCCGCCTCCGCCCACGGCGAGCCCCCGCTGCCGCCCGGCATGTCGCCGCGCCGGCAGGCCGTACCGCCGCAGCCCGGTTACGACGGCGGCCACGGCGGCGGCCGGTACGACGACGGGTACAACACCGGTCAGGTCTACGGCGGCGGCCACGGCGGTGGCGGCGGCCGCGGTGACGACGGTTACCGCCCCCGCCCCAATTGGGGCCGCCGCATCAAGGTGACGCTCACCACGCTGGTCGTCGTCGTGCTCGCCGTCTCGATCGGCACGTACTTCTGGGCCGACTCCAAGATGCGCAAGGAGGTCGACCTCAGCAAGGTGATCGACCGCCCCGAGACGGGCGACGGCACCAACTACCTGATCGTCGGCTCCGACAGCCGCGAGGGCATGAGCGACCAGCAGAAGAAGGACCTGCACACGGGCTCCGCCGAAGGCAAGCGGACCGACTCGATGATGATCCTGCACACCGGGTCCAACGGTCCGACGCTGATCTCGCTGCCCCGCGACTCCAACATCACGATCCCGGAGTTCCGCGGCTCGGAGTCCGGCAAGATGCAGCCCGCGATGGGCGCCAACAAGCTCAACGCGGCGTACTCCATCGACGGCCCGCAGTTGCTGGTCCGCACCGTGGAGTACAACACCGGCCTGCACATCGACCACTACGCCGAGATCGGCTTCGCCGGCTTCGCGAACATCGTGGACGCCATCGGCGGCGTGGACATGAAGCTGGACAAGGGCTTCAAGGACAAGTGGTCCGGCGCCGACTTCAAGGCCGGCGAGCAGACCCTGAACGGCCAGCAGGCCCTGGCGTACGTCCGTACCCGGCACGCCTTCGCCGGCAGCGACCTGGACCGCACCAAGAACCAGCAGAAGTTCCTCTCGACGCTGGCCCACCAGGTGGCCTCGCCCGGCACGCTGCTGAACCCCTTCGAGCTCTACCCCGCCATGGGCGCCGGCCTGGACACCCTCATCGTCGACGAGGACATGGGCCCCTACTCCCTGGCCAAGATGTTCTTCGGGCTGAAGGACGTCACCAGCAAGGGCGGCGACGGGAAGTCGATGAACATGCCGGTCTCCGGCAGCGTCGGCGGCAACCTCGCGTGGGACATGCCGAAGGTCAAGCAGCTGGTGAACGAGCTGAAGAACGACGACCCGGTCACGGTCACCGCCGACCAGTGACCCGCTCGGGCGCATGAGAAGGCCCCGGCTCCCTTCGAGGAGCCGGGGCCTTCTGCCATGCCCTGAACCGCCGTTACGGCAGGTTGCGGGCCATGACGATGCGCTGGACCTGGTTGGTGCCCTCGTAGATCTGCGTGATCTTCGCGTCGCGCATCATGCGCTCCAGCGGGTAGTCACGGGTGTAGCCGTAGCCGCCGAGGAGCTGGACCGCGTCGGTGGTGATCTCCATGGCCGCGTCGGAGGCGTAGCACTTGGCGGCGGCGCCGAAGAAGGTGAGGTCCTCGTCCTTGCCGCCGGCGGAGATCCGCTCGGACTTCGCGGCGGCCGCGTAGGTCAGCTGACGGGCCGCCTCCAGCTTCATGGCCATGTCGGCGAGCATGAACTGCACGCCCTGGAAGTCGCCGATCGGCTTGCCGAACTGCTTGCGCTCCTGCACGTACCCCTTGGCGTAGTCCAGCGCGCCCTGGGCGATGCCCAGCGCCTGGGCCGCAATCGTGATGCGGGTGTGGTCCAGGGTCTTCATCGCGGTGGCGAAGCCGGTGCCCTCCGCGCCGATCATGCGGTCGGCGGGGATGCGCACGTTGTCCAGGTAGACCTCGCGGGTCGGCGAGCCCTTGATGCCCAGCTTCTTCTCCGGAGCGCCGAAGGAGACGCCCTCGTCGCCCTTCTCCACCACGAACGCGGAGATGCCCTTGGAGCGCTTCTCGGGGTCGGTGACGGCCATCACCGTGTAGTACTCCGAGACGCCGGCGTTGGTGATCCAGCGCTTCACGCCGTTGAGCACCCAGAAGTCGCCGTCGCGCACGGCCTTGGTCTTCATGCCCGCCGCGTCCGAACCGGCGTCCGGCTCGGAGAGGCAGTACGAGAACATCGCGTCGCCCTTGGCCAGCGGGCCCAGGTACTTCTTCTTCAGCTCCTCGGAGCCGGAGAGGATCACCGGCAGCGAGCCCAGCTTGTTCACGGCGGGGATCAGGGAGGAGGAGGCACAGGCGCGGGCCACCTCCTCGATGACGATGACGGTCGCGAGGGCGTCGGCGCCGGCGCCGCCGTAGGCCTCGGGGACGTGCACGGCGTGCAGGTCATTGGCGACCAGGGCATCCAGCGCCTCCTGCGGGAAGCGGGCCTCCTCGTCCACCGCGGTGGCGACCGGAGCGATCTTCGCCTCGGCGAGCGCGCGCACCGACTCGCGGAGCATGTCGTGCTCCTCGGCCGGCCGGTACAGATCGAAATCGGCGTTTCCCGCCAAGGTCTCTCATCTCCCCTGAGTGCTAACTACCGTTAAGTAACCTGTCGCGTTTCCCCGAATTCTAGAGCCGGGGCACCCCGCGGGGTACGTGAGGTTGCCGACAGCGACCGGATCGCCGCACCCTGCCGCCCGGTTATGCTCAGCCCCGCAGTACCCCTCGTTCGCATCTGGAGTGCCCATGCCCCTCAAGATCACCGTGATCGGCACCGGCTACCTCGGCGCCACGCACGCCGCCGCCATGGCCGAGCTCGGCTTTGAGGTGCTGGGGCTCGACATCGTGCCCGAGAAGATCGAGATGCTCGGCCGCGGCGAGGTGCCCCTGTACGAACCGGGCCTGGAGGAGCTGCTGCGCAAGCACGTCGCGGGCCTCCCGGGGTCCAGCGGGCGGCTGCGGTTCACCACCTCCTGGGAAGAGGCCGGCGCCTTCGGCGATGTGCACTTCGTGTGCGTGAACACCCCGCAGAAGCACGGCGAGTACGCCTGTGACATGTCCTACGTCGACAGCGCCTTCGAGTCACTGGCGCCGCACCTGACGCGGCCCACGCTGGTCGTCGGCAAGTCCACCGTGCCGGTGGGCAGCGCGGCGCGGCTGGCGAAGCGGCTGGCCGAGCTGGCACCGGCCGGCGAGGAGGCGGAGCTGGCCTGGAACCCGGAGTTCCTGCGCGAGGGCTTCGCGGTCGAGGACACCCTGCACCCCGACCGCCTCGTGGTGGGCGTCGCGAGCGAGCGCGCCGAGTCGCTGCTGCGCGAGGTGTACGCCACGCCGCTGGCCGAGGGCTCCCCGTGGGTCGTGATGGACTACCCGACCGCCGAGCTGGTCAAGACGGCCGCCAACTCCTTCCTGGCCACCAAGATCTCCTTCATCAACGCCATGGCCGAGATCTGCGAGGCGGCCGACGGCGACGTGGTGAAGCTGGCCGAGGCGATCGGCCACGACGAGCGGATCGGCAAGAAGTTCCTGCGCGCCGGGGTCGGCTTCGGCGGCGGCTGCCTGCCGAAGGACCTGCGCGCTTTCATGGCGCGCGCCGGTGAGCTGGGCGCCGACCAGGCGCTGACGTTCCTCCGCGAGATCGACTCCATCAACATGCGCCGCCGCGGCCACATGGTGGAGCTGGCGCGCGAGGCGGTCGGCGGCGGCTTCCTGGGCAAGCGGGTCGCCGTCCTGGGCGCGACCTTCAAGCCGGACTCCGACGACGTACGCGACTCCCCCGCGCTGAACGTCGCGGGCCAGATTCACCTCCAGGGCGGCCAGGTCACCGTCTACGACCCCAAGGGCATGGAGAACGCCCGCCGGGTCTTCCCCACCCTCGGCTACGCGCCGACCGCGCTGGACGCGGTGCGCGGCGCCGACGTGGTGCTGCACCTGACCGAGTGGCGGGAGTTCCGCGAGCTGGACCCGGCGACGCTGGGCGAGGTCGTGGCGCACCGCCGCATCCTCGACGGCCGCAACGCGCTCGACCCCGAGCTGTGGCGCAAGGCCGGCTGGACCTACCGCGCGCTGGGCCGCCCGCGCGCGTAACGCCGCACCCCGTCTCCCCGTACCGCCCGTTCCGCCGCACCGGCGGGGCGGGCGGTCCGCGTTCTCCGGCGGGTCAGCCGGACTCCCCCGTACGGCGGGCCCGGTACGAGCGCATCTTCGCCCGGCTGCCGCAGAGCGCCATCGAGCACCAGCGGCCGCGGCCGGCCGGGCTGCGGTCGTAGAACACCCACAGGCAGTCGTGGTCCTCGCACGCCTTCAGGCGGCGCCAGCTGCCGTCGGCCGCGGCGGCCGCGATGCCGGCGGCGATCCGGGCGGTCAGCGCGGCGACGCCGGTCAGGCCGGGGGCCGGGCCGAGCGCGGCCTCGCCCCGGGCGTCGACGGTGAGGGTGAGCGGCGCGTCGGCGAGCAGCGCGGCCAGCGTCCGCCCGGTCTCCTCGGGCACGTCCCGGCCGGTGTGCGCGAGGCAGGCGGCGCGCAGCGCCTCCCGGAGCCGCTGGGCGGCGGCCAGCTCCCGTTTCCCGGCAGGGACCGTCGGCAGCCCGTGCTCCCGCAGGAAGGCGGCGAGGCCGCCGGGAGCGGCCAGCGCATCGCGCCCGTCGTCGATGTCCAGGGTGTTCGCCAGGTCCTGGACGAGGGCCAGGGAAGGCGGCGCGCTTCTGTCGGCCACCCTTGCCACGTTACCTGCTGAAGGCCATCATGCAGTAACGCAGTTACCGCTAAACCTTCTCAGGAGGTAACACCATGGCCATCGCTCAGTTCGGCGTCGTCGTGCTCGACGCCCCGGACCCCAGGGCCCTCGCCGAGTTCTACGCCGGGCTGCTCGGCTGGCAGGCCGGTGCGGACGAGGAGGGCGGCGACTGGGTCGAGGTGGCCGGGCCGCAGGGGCGGCTGCTCGCCTTCCAGAAGGCGCCCGACATGGTGCCGCCGGACTGGCCCGGCGGCGAGCGGTCTCAGCAGTTCCACCTGGACTTCCGCGTGCCGCGGGACCAGATCGAGGAGGCCGAGCGCGAGGCGCTGAAGCTCGGCGCGCGGCTGGTCCAGCGCGATGACGGCGACCGCAACTGGCGGGTCTACCTCGACCCGGCGGGCCACCCGTTCTGTCTCTGCCTGCACTGACGGCAGGCCGGAAGGGGCGGGCGGGAGATTCCCGCCCGCCCCTCAGCGGTTCCCGGCCCTCAGGTCCAGGCCCAGTGCAGCTTGGTCATCCGGTCCCGCCGGTCCGCCCGGTCCAGCCGGTCGATGGTCGCCGTGGACGGCCCGCGCCGGTGCCGTGCCTCGCGGGCGGCGAACTCCGCGCCGCGCATCGCGCGCAGCGCGTTCCCCCAGGTCAGCCCGGCCAGGTCGGAGAAGGACCAGTTGCGGGAGATCAGCTCGGCGATCAGCCGCGGATAGCCGGAGACGTCCTCCAGCCCCTGCGGCCGCCCGTCGGCCGGGTCGGTGTCGAAGCCGCCGCCGAGCCCGACGTGCTGCGCGCCCGCCACGTTCCGTACGTGGTCGAGGTGGTCGGCGACGTCCTCGATGGTCGCGTGGCCCACCGGCCCGGCCACCCGCTGCGGGGCGAAGGTGACCATGCAGATGCCGCCGTTGCGGGGCAGCTGGGCGAGGACGTCGTCCGGCACGTTGTGCCGGTGATTGGTCAGGTTCCGGGCGGCGGAGCGGTTCACGAAGACCGGCGCCTTGGTGATGGCCATCGTGTGCCGCATCGTGTCGGTCGAGGCGTACGAGAGGTCGATGAGCATCCCGAGGCGGTTCATCTCGCGGACCACTTCCTCGCCGAAGGCGGTGAGACCGCCCGCGCACGGGGTGTCGGCCGCCGCGTCCGCCCAGGGCGTGTTGCGGTCCGGCGTGAGCAGCATGGACCGTACGCCGAGGGTGTGCAGGGCGCGCAGCGCGCCGAGCGAGCTGTCGATGATCTGGCCGCCGGCCGAGCCGAGCAGGCAGGCGATCCGGCCGCGGTTGCGGCACTCGGTGACGTCGTCGGCCGTCATCGCCAGGCGCAGCGCCTCGGGGTAGGCCCGCACCAGCTGGTGCACGAAGTCGATCTGTTCGAGCGTGGCGCTGATCGCGTGGTCGCCACTGAGCGCGGTCGGCACCTGCACCGACCAGAACTGCGCGCCGACCCGGCCCTGCTGGAGCCGCGGGATGTCGGTGCTGACGGCGGGCTCGCCGTATTCGAGGTCGTAGTAGTGACCCGGCGTCAGGTCGTCGCCGTGGTGCAGCCGCAGCGCCCAGGGCAGGGCGTTGTGGCCGTCGAAGACGGGGTGTGCGGCGAGCAGCGCGTGGGCCCGGGTGAGCGGGTCGCGGCGCAGCGGCGGGTCGGCGGGACGCCCGAGTGTTCCGTACGGGGAGTGGGCGTCCTCGGCGGCGCCGAGATCCCCGGCGGCACCGGTGAGGTCTGCGGCTTCCAGATCGGGGGCGAGGTCGGCCATTTCGGAACTCCTGTATCGGTGGCAGTAGGGCCACCGTGACACGAGAGATCCACTTGTTCGCGGTGAGTGATGCGTACGGGGCATCGCGGGCGCGGGCCCGCGTCCGGGGGTGTGGCCCGTTCGGCCGACACCCCCGGCGGGACGGGCCGGGTGATGCGTCTGCCGTGCTCCGCCGCCGGGCTGACCGGCCCTCAGCCGTCCAGCTGCTCGATCGTCGCGTTCGACGGGCCGCGCCGCTCCTGGAGGCCGCGGGCCACGTCCTCGGCGTCGCGCAGCGTACGGACCGCGTTCTGCCAGGTGAGCTTGGCGAGGTCGGCCTCGGACCACTTGCGGTCCAGCAGCTCCGCGATCAGGTTCGGGTAGCCGGCCACATCGGTGAGGCCGTCCGGGGTGAAGGCGGTGCCGTCGTAGTCGCCGCCGACGCCGATGTGGTCGACGCCGGCGACCTCGCGCATGTGGTCGAGGTGGTCGGCGACGGTGGCGGCGGTGGCCGTCGGGCGGGGGTGCGCCGCCTCGAAGGCGCGCTGCACCTTCATGCCGGCCTCGGTGGTGTCGAGGTGGTGCAGGCCGTGCGCGCGCATGTTCTCGTCGGCGCGGTGCGTCCACTCCCCGGCCTCGGGCAGCACGAACTTGGGCACGAAGGTGGCCATCGCGGTGCCGCCGTTGGCGGCCAGCCGCTCCAGCACGTCGTCGGGGATGTTGCGCGGGTGGTCGCAGACCGCGCGCGCCGAGGAGTGCGAGAAGATCACCGGCGCCTCGCTGACCCGCAGCGCGTCCCGCATGGTGTCGGCCGAGACATGGCTGAGGTCGACGAGCATGCCGAGCCGGTTCATCTCCCGGACGACCTCCTCGCCGAAGGCGCTGAGGCCATGGTGGCGCGGCTCGTCGGTCGCCGAGTCAGCCCAGGCGATGGTGTCGTTGTGGGTCAGCGTCATGTAGCGCACCCCGAGCGCGTACAGACCGCGCAGGGTGGCCAGCGAGCAGTGGATGGAGTGGCCGCCCTCGGCACCCATGAGGGACGCGATCCGCCCCTCGGCACGGGCCGCCTCCATGTCGTCGGCGGTGTAAGCGCGCCGCAGGTCGCCCGGGTAACGGTCGATCAGCTGCGCCACGCAGTCGACCTGCTCCAGGGTGGCGCTGACCGCCCGGTCGCCGTCGTAGTCGGAGCGTACGTACACCGACCAGAACTGCGCGCCGACGCCGCCCGCGCGCAGCCGGGGGATGTCGGTGTGCAGGTGCGCGGACTGGTCGGTGGCGATGTCCCGCCGGTCCAGGTCGTACCGGACCTGCTCGCGCAGCGCCCAGGGCAGGTCGTTGTGGCCGTCGACGACGGGCCAGCGGGCGAGGAGGTCGCGAGCCGCCTCGCTCACTTGCCGCCCCCGAAACCGAAGCCGTCGGAGCCGGAAGCGACCTTGTTGCGCAGCCGCTTGCCCTTCTCGGTGGCCTGGTCGTTCAGCTCCTGCTGGAACTCGCGCATCCGCGCCTGCAGCTCCTCGTCGTGCGCGGCGAGCATCCGGGCGGCGAGCAGCCCGGCGTTGCGGGCGCCGCCGACGGAGACCGTGGCGACCGGCACGCCGGCCGGCATCTGCACGATGGAGAGCAGCGAGTCCATGCCGTCGAGGTACTTCAGCGGGACGGGCACGCCGATGACGGGCAGCGGGGTGACCGAGGCCAGCATGCCCGGCAGGTGAGCGGCTCCCCCGGCACCCGCGATGATCGCCTTCAGGCCGCGGCCCGCGGCCTCCTCGCCGTACGCGACCATCTCGCGCGGCATGCGGTGCGCGGAGACGACGTCGACCTCGTAGGGGATCTCGAACTCGTCGAGGGCCTGCGCCGCGGCCTCCATGACGGGCCAGTCGGAGTCGGAGCCCATGACGATGCCGATCAGGGGGGAGCCATCGGAGGGGCGCGCGTCAGCGCTCATTGAGGGGCGGTGGTCGGGTGAGGGGCTGGCCGTCATTCGGTGATCGTTCCTCGCAGGTAGCCGGCGGCGTGCGCGGCGCGCTCACGCACGTCGGCCAGGTCGTCGCCGTAGGTGTTGACGTGCCCGACCTTACGGCCCGGCTTCACGTCCTTGCCGTACATGTGGATCTTCAGCTGCGGATCCCTGGCCATGCAGTGCAGGTACGCGCTGTACATGTCCGGGTAGTCGCCGCCGAGCACATTGGCCATCACGGTCCACTCGGCACGCGGGCGCGGGTCGCCCAGCGGCAGGTCCAGGACCGCGCGGACGTGGTTGGCGAACTGCGAGGTGATCGCGCCGTCCTGGGTCCAGTGGCCTGAGTTGTGCGGGCGCATCGCCAGCTCGTTGACGAGGATGCGGCCGTCGGCGGTCTCGAACAGCTCGACCGCGAGGTGGCCGACCACGTCCAGCTCCTTGGCGATCCGCAGCGCCAGCTCCTGGGCCTGCGCGGACAGCTCCTCGGAGAGGCCGGGGGCGGGCGCGATCACGGTGTCGCAGACGCCGTCGACCTGGATGGACTCCACGACCGGGTACGCGACGGCCTGGCCGTGCGGGGAGCGGACGATGTTGGCGGCCAGCTCACGGGTGAAGTCGACCTTCTCCTCGGCGAGCACGGGCACCCCGGCGCGGAACGGCTCCTCGGCGTCCTTGGCGGATCGCACGAACCAGACACCCTTGCCGTCGTACCCCCCGCGGACGGTCTTGAGGATGACCGGAAAGCCCTCGCCTTCCTCGGCGAACCGCGCCACGTCCTCGGGGTCCGAGACGATGCGGTGACGCGGGCACGGGGCACCGATCTCGGTCAGCTTCGCGCGCATCACCCCCTTGTCCTGCGCGTGCACGAGCGCGTCGGGACCGGGGCGGACGGGGACGCCGTCCGCCTCCAGGGCCCGCAAATGCTCGGTGGGCACGTGCTCGTGATCAAAAGTGATCACGTCACAGCCGCGCGCGAACTCGCGCAGGGTGTCCAGATCGCGGTAGTCGCCGACGACCACATCGCCGACGACCTGCGCAGCGGAGTCCTGCGGGGTGTCACTGAGGAGCTTGAACCTGATGCCGAGGGGGATGCCTGCCTCGTGGGTCATACGAGCCAGCTGTCCGCCGCCGACCATGCCGACTACCGGAAACGTCACGCCTTCAGGGTATCCGCTCCGGCCGACCGTTCCCGGCCACCCCTTGGAGGATCCTCCGAATTCGGGCGATCCCTCCCTCTGTGCGAGCCACCACCGGGCGATAGGCTCACCCGAACGCGCGGACAGGGGGAGGACGCATGGACGGTACCGACGGCATATCCACGCCGTCCCGCAAGATCGGCATCACGATCGCGGTGGCGGCACTGCTGGTGGCCGTGTACTCCCTGATATCCCTGCTCACCGCCCGTCCCGAGGTCTACGGGCCGCAGGACACCGTCATTTCCATCTCCCCCGGCGAGCGTTTCTCGATAGAGCTGGACGACAACCCCGGCACCGGCTACCGCTGGCGCATCGAACCCCCGGCCCCCGACCCGCACGTGCTCAAGCCGGCCGGCAGCCACTACGACGCCGACGAAACGGTGGTGGCCGGCTCCGGCGGCACCCGCTTCCTGGAGTTCCAGGCCGTACGCCCCGGCCGTACCGAGCTGAAGCTGCGGCACTGCTTCCAGTGCGGCACGGACCGGGCCGACCCCGACCGCGGCGGCGAGCTGCTCGCCTTCCGCGTCTCGGTGACGGACTAGCCCGCGGTGACGCGCCGGCAGTCCACGGTGACGGGGGCGTCCACCGCCCGCCCGAAGTGACGCAAGGGCCCCGGGCGGCCCGTCGGCGCGCTGGTTAGCATGAGTGGGCGGCGGACCGCCGACCACGGCCCGCCCGACATGACGCCGTCACGGGGAGCTGAGCCACCACCATGTCTGGACGGAGCGCGCTGCGCTCGCGGCTTCGGCTGCTGACCCGCGAGATCGTGAAGTTCGGCGCGGTGGGCGGGGCCGGCGTGCTGGTCAACCTCGTGGTCTTCAACCTCGTACGGCACACCACCGAGCTACCCGTGGTGCGGGCCGGGATCGTCGCGACGGTCGTCGCGATCCTCTTCAACTACGTCGGCTTCCGCTACTTCACCTACCGGGACCGGGACAAGGGCGGCCGCACCAAGGAACTGGTGCTCTTCGTCTTCTTCAGCGCGGTCGGCCTGGTGATCGAGAACGGCATCCTCTACGCCGCGACGTACTGGTGCGGCTGGAACACCCCGCTCCAGAACAACGTGTTCAAGTTCCTCGGCATCGGCATCGCCACGCTCTTCCGCTTCTGGTCCTACCGCTCCTGGGTCTTCAAGGCGCTGCCCGCCAAGGAGGCCGTGGAGACCGCCGAATCCTTCCTCTCCTCCGGTACCGAGGACACCCCCTCCGGGGCCCCGGCGCGCGGCCGACGCCCGTGAGCACGCTCCGGCGCGGCCGGCGCCCATGAGCGCAGTCCTGCGCGGCCGGGGGCTCAGCGCGGGCTGGCGGCGGGACCCGGCTCGTCCTCGTCCCCGGACCGGTACTGCTCGGACTCCCGGCTGAGGAAGAGCGCGAAGACCGGCGGCTCCTGCTGGAGCAGCTCCAGCCGGCCGCCGTCCGCCTCCGCCAGATCCCGGGCCACCGCGAGCCCCAGGCCGGTGGAGTTGCGGCCGCTCACCGTCCGCTCGAAGACTCGGGAGCCCAGGTCGGGCGGTACGCCGGGGCCCGCGTCGGTGACCTCGACGACGGCCTGGTTGCCGGTGACCCGGGTACGCAGCGCCACCGTGCCGTCACCGTGCATGAGCGAGTTCTCGATCAGGGTCGCGAGGACCTGGGCGACCGCGCCCGGCGTGCCCACGGCCCGCAGGTTCTTCTTGCCCGACCGGACGATGGCCCGGCCCGCGCTGCGGTAGGCGGGCCGCCACTCCTCGATCTGCTGCTTGACGACCTCGTCCAGGTCGAAGGCGACGGCCGAGCCGGAACGCGGGTCGCGGGAGTTCGTCAGCAGCCGCTGGACGACGTCGCTGAGCCGGTCGACCTGGCCCAGGGCGATCGTCGCCTCCTCCTTCACCGTCTCCGGGTCGTCGGTGAGGGTGATTTCCTCCAGCCGCATGGACAGCGCGGTCAGCGGCGTACGGAGCTGGTGGGAGGCGTCGGCGGCGAGCCGGCGCTCGGCGGTGAGCATCCGCGCGATCCGCTCGGCCGAGGCGTCCAGCACGTCCGCGACCCGGTCCAGCTCGTGCACGCCGTAGCGGCGGTGGCGCGGCCGGGGGTCGCCGGAGCCGAGGCGCTCGGCGGTCTCGGCGAGGTCGGTGAGCGGGGCGGTCAGCCGCCGGGCCTGGCGTACGGCGAGGAAGACGGCGGCGAGGACGGCGAGCGCGGCGACCGCCAGGATGATCAGCAGGGTCCGTCCGATCTCGGCGCTGACCGCGGAGCGGGGCTCCTGGACGGTGACCGTCTCGCCCCGCTCGCCGTGCACGGTCGCGTCGATGACGTCGCCCGAGGGCCGCTCCCCGATCTCCACCGGGGCGTGGCCCGGCACCTTGATCTCGGCGTACCGGTCGGTGGTGATCTGCTCGGACAGCACCTCGGCGGTGATCTTCTCGCCGCCGCTCAGCCGGCTCTCCACCATGCCCACCAGCCGTACGGCCTCGGCGCCCACGCTCTCCTGAGCCCCCGCCTGGATGGTGCGGGTCTCCACGATGACGAGCGAGACGCCGAACACGGCGATCACGACGAGCACCACGGCGAGGGTGGAGTTGATCAGTCGGCGGCGCACGGTGCCCTCCGGGCGGGGTGGGTGGTTCCTCGGGGCTTCAGCTCTTCTCGAAGCGGAAGCCCACGCCGCGCACGGTCGCGATGTAACGGGGGTTGGCGGCGTCGTCGCCCAGCTTCTTGCGGAGCCAGGAGATGTGCATGTCGAGCGTCTTCGTCGAGGACCACCAGGTGGTGTCCCAGACCTCGCGCATCAGCTGATCGCGGGTCACCACCCGGCCGGCGTCCCGCACCAGCACCCGCAGCAGGTCGAACTCCTTGGCCGTGAGCTGGAGTTCCTCCTCGCCCATCCAGGCGCGGTGGGACTCCACGTCGATCCGGACGCCATGGGTGGCCGGCGGCTGCTGGGGTTCGGCGGTCGTGCCGCGGCGGAGCAGGGCCCGCACCCGCGCGAGCAGCTCCGCGAGCCGGAAGGGCTTGGTGACGTAATCGTCGGCGCCGGCGTCCAGGCCGACCACGGTGTCCACCTCGTCCGCGCGGGCGGTGAGGACCAGGATCGGGAAGGAGTGGCCTTCGTTGCGCAGCCGGCGGGCGACCTCCAGGCCGTCGATGCCGGGCAGTCCCAGGTCGAGCACGAGCAGGTCGATGTTGCCCTGCAGACCGGCGTCGAGCGCCGTGGGGCCGTCCTCACGCACCTCGACTTCGTAACCCTCACGGCGGAGTGCGCGGGCCAGCGGCTCCGAGATGGACGCGTCGTCCTCGGCGAGCAGTACACGGGTCATGGCCCGATGGTAGTCCGACAGGTCACGGCCACGATGCCCCTCCGGGGGTCCCCCGGGTGACCGTGGGTGTGCACCGCTCGGTTCCCGGGCCGCCATGTGACCGTTGTCTCACTGGCACCAACCTCAGCTACGCGCGTCGTACAGTGGCAGAACGTCCGTCGTACAACCCGGGACCATGGCGCTCATGCAACGTCAGGGTCCCTGTTGTGTGCGGGCCCGGCACGACCGGACCCGCGGGCAAATGACCTCTCAGACCGGGTCCATCGCACGCAGAACGGGGGCGTGGATTCCGGTGTACGGCCGTCCTGTCGATTCCTCTCTCCACAGTGGTGTCGCACCCCCTACCGGGCGTGGGGGCGGACGGCACTGCGCCGGTGCCGGTCAGCCGACCCGGGCGCGCGGCCCCACCTGCGCGTCCCGATCACTCAAGGATCGACCATGGCGTCCAGCCTGACGAAGGATTCCCCCGGGCAGGGAACCCCTGCCGGCGGCAAGACCTTCTTCGGCCACCCCCGCGGACTGGCCACCCTCTTCATGACCGAGATGTGGGAGCGCTTCAGCTTCTACGGCATGCGGGCCCTGCTCACGATCTACCTGCTGTCCGGTGGCCCGGACGGATCGGGCATCCGCGAAGGCGGCCTGGCGTTCAACGCCGCCACGGCCACGGCCATCTACTCCATCTACATGGCGATGGTCTACCTCCTGGCCATGCCCGGTGGCTGGCTCGCCGACCGCGTCTGGGGCCCGCGCAAGACCGTCGCCATCGCGGCCACGGTCATCATGCTCGGCCACCTCTCGCTGGCCGGCCCGGGACAGGGCTTCTTCTTCGCCGGCCTGGCGCTGGTGGCGATCGGCTCCGGTCTGCTGAAGGCCAACATCTCCACGATGGTCGGCCACCTCTACGACGGGCCGAACGACCCGCGCCGTGACGGTGGCTTCACGATCTTCTACATCGGCATCAACGTCGGTGCGTTCCTGGCCCCGCTCATCATCGGCACCGTCGGCGAGAGCCACAACTGGCACCTGGGCTTCGGCCTCGCCGCCGTCGGCATGGGCCTCGGCCTGCTCCAGTTCCTGCTGGGCACCAAGCACCTCAGCCCGGAGAGCAACAAGGTCCCCACCCCGCTCAGCGCCGAGGAGCGAAACTCCTGGCTGCGCAAGGGCCTGACCTGGCTCATCATCGCCGCGGTCTTCTACGGCGTGGTCTCCTTCACCGGACACTTCACCCTGAACTGGGCGATGATCCCGCTGGGCATCCTCGGCATCGTCATCCCGGCCGCCGTCCTCTTCCGCATCAAGCGGGACAAGGAGCTCTCAGGCGACGACCAGAGCAAGGTCTCGGCCTACATCTGGTTCTTCATCGCCGCCGCGGCCTTCTGGATGATCTACGACCAGGGCGGCTCCACCGTCCAGGCGTTCGGCACCACCAAGACCTCCGGCGAGCTGTTCGGCCTCTCCTTCCCGTCCACCTGGTTCCAGTCGCTGAACCCGATCTTCGTCATGGCGCTGGCCCCGGTCTTCGCCTGGCTGTGGCTGTGGCTGAACCGGAGGGGCAAGGAGCCCAGCACGATCCTGAAGTTCGCCGCCGGTCTGTTCCTCATCGGCGTCTCGTTCTTCTTCTTCCTGCTGCCGCTGGCCATCGCGACCGACGGCACGAAGGTCAGCCCGATGTGGGTGCTCGGCATCTACTTCATCCAGACCATCGGCGAGCTGTGCCTCTCCCCCGTCGGCCTGTCGCTGACCACGAAGATGGCGCCGCTGAAGTACGCCAGCCAGATGATGGGCATCTGGTTCCTCGCCAACACCGCGGGTGACTCGGTCACCAGCCTGCTGGCCATCGGCGGCGTCGACATGAGCGGCTCGGGCGCGGTCCTCGTCGAGGCGATCCTCGCGGCGCTCGCGGGCTTCGCGATCTTCATGTACCGCAAGCAGGTCCGCTCCCGCATGGGCGAGATCCACTGACGGACCCGCTGACCCGGCGGACGAAGGGCCCCCGGCACCACGGTGCCGGGGGCCCTTCGCGTGCTGCGGCCGTTCGGGTGGGGCGCGCGGCCCTCCGGGAGAGCCGGACCGGGGCGCGGTAACGATCGGTGTATGCGCCGAGGGAGTGTGTGGGCCGGGGTGTGCGGGGTGCTGGCGGCGGTGTGTCTGGCGGTGGTGCCGGGGGCCGGGCGGGCCGCGGCGGCTCAGGGCGGGCAGGCCGCCGGGGACGCGCCGGGCGGGCCCGATCCGTACCTGGGGACGTACGCGTACGGCCCCACGGAGCGGCAGACCATCGGGGCCTACCGCGCCCCGGGGCAGGACCTCCGGCCCGCCGTGATGATCCTGCACGGCGGGTACTGGGCACAGGACTCCGACTGGAGCGGCTGGGCCCGGAAGCTGGCCGCCCGCGGCTTCGTCGTCTTCGACGTGGACTACCGGCTCAACACCGACGCGCCCTGGCCCGCCCAGCGCACCGACGCGCTCACCGCGCTGCGCTGGATCCGCGCCCAGGCCGCCCGCTTCCGGACCGACCCCCGCCGGATCGTGCTGCTCGGCTCGTCGGCGGGCGGCCAGATCGCGGCGAACACCGCGGAGTACGCCGCCGGCACCGCGTACCGGCCCGCCGGGGTGGTCGCGCTGTCCCCGGTGGCCGACCCCTACCTGGCCTGGCGGGACGGCGCGCGCTCCGGCGCCTCGGCCCAGCAGCGGCGGCTGCGGCGCGAGGCGCGGAAGCTCGCGGGGTGCGACCCGACGGCGAAGAAGGCGACCGCGATGGCCGCCGCGAAGTGCCGCGCGACCTGGGACGACATGGCCGCGAAGAACTGGGCGCCGGGCGGCCCGAAGCGGCCCGGCGGCCCCGGGGTGCCGATGCTGCTGACGCACTTCGCGGACGACTTCGTCCCGGTGGCGCACTCGCGGGGCCTGGCGAAGGCCGAGCCCGCTGCCACGGTGTCGGTCGTCCCCGGGACGGGCCACGGCATGACGGCCCTCACCCGGCCGGCGACCGAACGCCGGGTGCTGACCTGGCTGACGGCCCGGACGCAGCCGACCGCGGCTCCCACCGCCCAGCCTTAGGGCCGCTGGGACGCGCAGCCGTCGCGACGGACCCGAACGGCCGCCGCCCGCAGTGTGCGCCGCAGGCGGCGGCCGACCCGTCCGCTCCGTTCAGCGCCGCAGGTAGCGGCGCGGCATGAAGGTGAAGACGGCACCGCCGAGCAGCAGGACGGTGCCGGCGATCAGCCCGAGGGCCTGCAGACCGCCGTGGTCCGCCGCGCCGGTGTCGGCGAGGCCGCCGGAGCCGCCCGCCGCTCCCGGGGCACCGCCGCTGCCCGCGCCGCCGCCGGATGCCGCACCGCCGGAGGAGCCGCCCGAGCCCGTGCCGCCGCTCGCGCCGCCCGGCTGGGCGCTGGTGTCCAGTTCGAGCGAGACGCCCGGGTCCTTCTCGGGCGTGCAGGTCGTCGTCGTACCGAGCGCCTCGACCGTCAGGACACCGGGCGTGAGCGTCGCCTTCCCGTCGGCACCGGGCTTGTACGTGCCCTTGAGATCAGGGATCTCGATGGGATCGCCGGACTTGATCGGCTCCTTGTTGGTCGCGCCCTCGACGTGCACCGTGCCCTTGTCCGCGCCGCCCAGCTTCACCTCCATCGATGGCTTGACCGAGTCCGCCGGGATGTCCGCCGGGCTGTCCATCACCGACTTGGAGAACTTCACGGTCAGGTCGAAGGCGCCGCCCTTCTTGGTGCCGTTGATCTGCACCGGCGAGGTGGCCTTCTTGTCACCGATCGGCGTCTTGCAGGCGTAGGGGACCTCGACCTCCTTGCCCTTGTACGCGGTGCCGTCGGGATCACCGTTGCCGCCGCCGGAGCCACCCGTGGCGCCTCCGCTGCCACCGCCCGACGAGCCGGAGTCACCGCCGGAGGCCGCCCCGCCGGAGTCCGATCCGCCTGCTGAGGACCCGCCGGAGGAAGACGTACCGCCCGTACCGGACCCGCCCGTGCCGGACCCGCCTCCCGTGGACGAGCCGCCGGACGAGGAGCCGCTGCCGTCCGTGACCTTGATGGTGACCGCCGGCTTCACCTCCTCCTTCGGCGCGCACTTGGTGTCCGTGGAGATCGGCTTGTTGACGTTGATCGTGTAGTTGCCGGGCGTGAGCGTGACCTCGCCCGGCTTCTCCAGCTTCAGCTTGCCCTTCATGTCGGACAGCACCATCGCGCTGTTCTTCGGTATCGGCGGGTTCTGCCGCAGACCCTTCATGGCGATGTCACCGGTCTGCGCACCGCCCGCCTTCAGCACCCCGCTCGGCTGCACGGTGTCCTTGCCCAGGTCCAGCACGTCCGGGTTCTTGGAAGCGGCCGTGACCGTCTTCCACACCACCTCGATCTCGTCGCCCACCTTCGCGGTGGCCGGCGCGCTGATCTCGACCTCGGTGGTCCCCTGTACGGGGTCCAGGCCGGAGATCGGCGGCGGGATGCACTCGGTCGAGTACGACACACCGGTCGCGGCGCCCGACAGGCCCGGTACCGGGTCCGCCGCCGCGGCCGTACCGGACACCGCCAGCAGCCCCGCGCCCGCGAGCACCATCGCACTCCCGGCCGCGGCCGCTCTCCTCCGTTGCCTCATCACGAAGTACCTTTCGACGTCGGTCGCTCGGTGGATGTGGTGATGGACGGTGCGGTGTCCGGGTGGAACCAGGGCAGGCCGGTCTCGGCACCGGTGGCGTCCCGCTCCACGGCGGGCGCCGGGCCGCGTGGCCTGACCCTGTCGACGATCGCCATGCCGATGCGGAAGACCGCGGCCGGCACCACGACGCACAGCAGGATCCAGAAGAGGGTCACGCCCCAGGGCCGGCCGACCCGCCACGGCTGCTCGGCCAGCACCTTTCCGCCGTACTTCACGGCGACCGTGTAGTCGCCGTGCGCCCCCGCCGCCAGCTCGACCGGCAGCGTGACCCGGGCCTTCTCCCCCGCCGGGACGGTGCCCCGCCACTGCTGCTCCTCCCACTGCGGGGCGAGGACGCCGTGCCCGGTGCCGACCCGGAAGACCGGGTTCTTCGCGGGCTCGGCGCCGAGGTTGCCGACCGTGAACTCCAGCTGCCGCTGCGGGGGCGCGCCGAACCAGGTGAGCAGGCCCGAGCTGCCGCTCAGCCGGGCCGGTGCCAGCACGGTGAGCCGGCCGCCGCCGGTCCGTTCGGGCAGCGGGGCCACCGGGTGGCCGGCGACGGTGAAGGGTGCGTCCGCCGCCGCGGCCCGGCCGGTCACGGTGGCGACGTGCACGACGCACGGGCACGGCTTCGGCGGCTCGGCGACCGCCAGCTCCGTACGGAAGCGGCCGTCCTTGCCCGTGGTGACGGCACGGCCGTCGGCGTTGGCGCAGGCGTTCGTGCCGCCGATCATGTTCTGGCCGCAGATCAGCAGCGTGAGCAGCGCCTTCGGCCGCCAGCCGGAGCCGGACACGGTGATCGAACCGCCCTTGCCCGCCTGGCGTTGGGAGAGTTCGACGGCGGGCTTGCCGCTGTCGTCGGTGGCCCGCGCCGGGCCGGCCGCCGGCAGGGCGACGAGCGCCATGGCGAGGGCGAGGGCGAGCACGGCGGCTGCCGACGTCCGGGACGCGGCCCGCCGACGGACCGCCGCCGGCCGCCCTGTACGTACCCCCTTCATCCCGCTCACGCCGTCACCCCCGTCGCCAACTCCCGTTCCGTGCCGCTCTCCTGGTCCTCCGCCGCGGGCCCGCCCGCGTTCGCGCGGCGCCGCCGCAGAAACCAGCCGCCCGCGGCCGCGCCTCCGCCGGCGCAGAGCAGGCCCACGGCGGCCCAGGGCACCGCCGTGTACGTCGCGCGGGCCGTGCCGTGCGCGCCGCCCGCCGCGGTGGCCGTGACCGTGAGGTCGACGGAGTCCAGCGCGGGCGGGTCCGGCCAGGTCTCGGTACGGGTGATCCGGCGGCCGGGCGGCAGCCCTTCGGGCAGCCGGTCGGCGGCCCGGCGCAGCGCGGTGCCGAGCAGCCCCTCGGCACGGACCGCGACCCTGGGGTCCAGTGTGGTGTTGCCGCGGTTGACCAGGTCGTACCGGATGACGGCGGTGCCGTCGCGGTCCGCCACGGCCACGTTCTCGACGGTGAGGGCGGCCAGCGTGGGGCCGTTGACCCGAAGATGGACCGGTACGGCCGCGGTACGTGCGGACGGGCCCGCGCCGCGTACGGAGAGCGCGGACGGATGGTCCCCCGGGAGCGCGTCGCGCGGCACGGTGACCGTGAACGGCACCTCGGCACGGGTACGCGCCGGGACCTTCACCGTGCGCTCCGCGGTGACGATCCAGTCGCCGGAGCCCGCACCGGACCCGCGCCCGCTGCCCGAGTCGGTGGGGCGCACGGTGAACGTCCGGGCGCGGTCGTCGCGGTTGGTGAGCGCCAGCCGGTCGGTGAGCACGCTGCCGGGCCCGCCCTCCAGGTAGAAGTACGGGCGCGCGTGCGCTCCCGCGGGCGCCGCGAGCCGGCCGCCGTCCGCAGCGGCGGAGGGCGGCGCGCAGGGCAGCGCGGCGGCGGTCAGCGCGGTCGCGCCCGCGGCGACGGCACGGATACGGAAGGGCATCGGCGGCTCCCGGAGCTCGTACTGGCTCGTCCTCGTGCGGCGTCCGGCGGGTCAGGCGCGCTGCCGGCGGCGGGTCAGCCAGAGCGTGCCGGCGGCCCCGGCGAGCAGTACCGTGCCGCCGAGCGTGCCGAGCGCCACGGCGTCGTCGGCGGGCCCGGTCTGCGGCAGCTCGCCGCCGGGCGGCGTGGCCGAATCACCACCGCTGCCGCCGCCGGTGCCCTTGACGTCCAGCGAGAGCGAGGGCTTCGGGTCGTTGCTGGGCGTACAGGTGGTGGTCGTCCCCATCGCCTTGATGGTGAGCGTGGCGGCCGTGAAGGTGACCTTGCCGCTCTTCTTCGGCGTGTACGTGCCGCTCAAGTCGCTGATTTTGATGGGGGTGTTGGCGGGTATCGCCTTGTCGTTGGGCGGTCCGGTCACCGGCAGGTCACCGGTCTCAGCGCCGCCCAGCTTGATCAGCGCGCTGGGCTTCATCGCGCCCTTGCCCAGCTCGATGGGGCTGGAGGAGACGCCCTTCTGAAAGGACATCACGAGCTTGTAGCCGTCGCCGGACTTCGTGGACTTGATGTCGATGGGCGAGACCGCGCCCTTGTTCCCGATCGGCGTCTTGCACTGGTAGTTGACGTCGACGACCTCGGCGTGCGCGGCGGGCGCCGTGAGCATCACCGATGTCGCCGCGGTGAGCAGCACGGCCGCCGCCGTTCCGGCCGGGCCCGTGCGGCGCCGGCTGCGCTGGGCGTTGAAGCGGGCCACCTCGATCTCCCCTTCTTCCGGTTACCGCACCGCCGGAAGTTACTGACGGCACATCAGATTGGGCGTCAAGGTACGCCGGGGGCCGTGGGGAGGGAAGAGAGAGTGCACAAGGGAAGCGGGCGGAACCGCGCGGAATTCCCGCCGGAGCGGGGAACGCCCCTGGCGGAGGCGGGCGGCACCCCGCCGGAACACAGGAAAACCGCCCCCGCCGAGTCGGCGCGAGCGGTGCGGAAAGGTGGCGGAGGCGGCGATCCGGTACCGGTACCCCCGCCCACTCCGCTACGACGGGGCGGCCAGCTCCGCCCATACGGTCTTGCCCGTGCCGTCGGGGTTGCGCACGACCCCCCAGTCCAGGCAGAGCCGCTGGACGATGAACATGCCGTGACCGCCGGGGCGGCCCGCACGGTGCGGGGTGCGCGGCGCGGGCGAGCCGGCCCCGAGGTCGGTGACCTCCAGGCGCAGCATCTTGGCGTTGCAGCGCAGCGCCAGCTCCTCAGGGCCCTCGGCGTGCAGGCAGGCGTTGGTGACCAGCTCGGAGACGACGAGCAGGACGTCCTCGGCGGCGGCCCGCTGATCGGCGCCCGCGGCCGGCAGCCAGCCCCAGTCGTGCAGCGCCTGCCGGGCGAAGTCACGGGCACGGGCGACAGCGCCACGGGCGCCCGCGAGACGCAGTCTGCGGACCTGACCGGCCGGAACGGTGGCCGGAGAGGCAGCAGCAGCGCCGGCGTTCCCCGGGTCCGGGCCCAGATCGCCCGGCGGGTACGGCCGGGTGGTGCTCATCAGCGCTTCACCTCACCGATTCGCCTTTTCACGGATTACGGATACCTGACGGGTTCAAGAAGATTCAGATGTCTCCTGCCCGGCCGGACCGTGAGAACACCCACTTCTTGGGGACGGAAGTTGTGATGGAGCCAACGTGATCGGAATCCGCCCTTCCGAAATCCTTCCGTCACTGCCGCCCCGTGCATCCGGGTCAGCCGGCGGCCAGTGCCGCGTCGACCGTGTCGTGCACGGTGAAGACCGCGTCGGCGCCGGTGATCTCGAAGACCCTGGCCACCACCGGCTGCATCGCCGCCAAGTGCACTCCGCCACCCTCGGCCTCGACCTTCAGGCGGGCGCCCAGGAGGACGTTCAGCCCCGTGGAGTCCATGAACTCCAGTTGCGAACAGTCCACGACCAGTCGCACAAAGCCATCGTCGACACAGCCTTCGAGTGACTCGCGCAACAACTCCGCGGTGTGGTGATCCAACTCACCCGCCGCGGCGACGACCGCACTGGTGCCGTGATGGCGGACCCCGACGTGGAGCCGTCCCCGGCTTGCACTGCCGACCGTCCCACGGTCCATGCGCGCGCACCCCTCTTGCTGTCTCGGCGTCTGGTTCTGCTTACGACTGCGCACGTCGAAGCCTACGCCTTAGATACGCAGGCTGGTACCCGAACAATGCGCGTACTTGCACGAATACGGACAACACGCACTTGCCATCTTCAGGCAAAGCCGGGTAGGCGTAGAGAGGACACATTCGAAACAGCCGGCTTTGGAGGCGCCGCAGACCGCAGCTTCAGGTACAGGCATCGGCAGCCATATGCCGAGAACGATGGAGGACACCATGTCACCCCGGCTCGACGAAGTGCGCACCGACCAGACCACGGACAACGCGTCGTCGACACCCCTGTCCGAACAGATCCCTGCCCAGCACCTGCCGATAGATGCGACCGGATTCGACGGAATGCCGGAGATCGAGGGCCTGCCCGAGATCCCGCCGTACGACGAGGTCGGACCGGTGGACGCCCGGGCCCTCTCCAAGACGCTCTTCCGGCGCCTGGAGACCCTCGAAGAGGGCACGCACGAGTACGCGTACGTCCGCAACACCCTGGTCGAGCTCAACCTCGCCCTGGTGAAGTTCGCGGCCTCCCGGTTCCGCTCCCGCAGCGAGCCCATGGAGGACATCGTCCAGGTCGGCACGATCGGCCTGATCAAGGCGATCGACCGCTTCGAACTGGACCGCGGCGTAGAGTTCCCCACCTTCGCCATGCCGACGATCGTCGGCGAGATCAAGCGTTTCTTCCGCGACACCAGCTGGTCGGTGCGGGTCCCGCGGCGCCTTCAGGAGCTGCGCCTGGACCTCGCCAAGGCCGGCGACGAGCTGGCGCAGAAGCTCGACCGCGCACCCACCGTGAGCGAGCTGGCCGAGCGCCTGTCCATCACCAAGGACGAGGTCGTCGAAGGGATGGCCGCGAGCAACGCGTACACCGCGAGCTCGCTGGACGCCCAGCCCGAGGAGGACGACACCGAGGGCGCGCTGGCGGACCGCATCGGCTACGAGGACCACGGCCTCGAAGGCATCGAGTACGTGGAATCCCTCAAGCCTCTGATCGCGGAGCTTCCCCCGCGCGATCGCAGGATCCTCTCGCTCCGCTTCGTCGCGAACATGACGCAGTCGGAGATCGGCGAGGAGCTGGGCATCTCCCAGATGCACGTCTCCCGTCTGCTGTCCCGCACCTTGGTCAAGCTCCGCAAGGGCCTGATGATCGAGGAGTGAGTCCCCGCGGTCCCGGCGTCCCGCACGCCTGAACCGCGCGGAGGAGGGCCGGCCCCGAGTACCTCGGGGCGGGCCCCCTTTCGCGTTTCCGGGCCGTTCGGCGGGGGCGTGACCGTTTTCCCGCCCCCGGCGGCCCGGAGCCTCTCAGACGGCGCGTACGCCCGCTCGCCAGACCTCTGTGACCAGGGGTACGCCCGGGCGGTAGGCGAGGTGGACGTGGGAGGGGGCGTCCAGGAGGGCGAGGTCGGCGCGGGAGCCGGGGGTGAGGCGGCCCACGTCGGTGCGGCGCAGGGCCCGCGCGCCGCCGGCCGTGGCGGACCAGATCGCCTCGTCGGGGGTCATCTTCATGTCGCGCACCGCGAGGGCGATGCAGAACGGCATGGAGGACGTGAAGGACGAGCCGGGGTTGCAGTCCGTGGAGAGGGCGACCGTGGCGCCCGCGTCCAGCAGACGGCGCGCGTCCGGCCACTCCGCACGGGTGGAGAACTCCGCGCCCGGCAGCAGCGTGGCGACGGTGTTGCCCTGCGCGAGCGCGTCCACGTCCGCGTCGGTGAGGTGCGTGCAGTGGTCGGCGGAGGCCGCGTCCAGCTCGACGCCCAGCTGCACGCCGGGCCCGTAGGAGAGCTGGTTGGCGTGGATGCGGGGCAGCAGGCCGCGCTCCTTGCCCGCGGTGAGGATGGCGCGGGCCTGGTCACCGTCGAAGGCGCCCTTCTCGCAGAAGACGTCGACCCAGCGGGCGTGCGGCGCGCAGGCGTCCAGCATCGGGCCGGTGACCAGCTCCACGTAGCCGGCCGGGTCCTCCGCGTAGTCGGGCGAGACGATGTGCGCGCCCAGGTAGGTCACCTCGTCGGTGTGCGCGGCGGCGATGCGCAGGGCGCGCGCCTCGTCCTCGACGGTGAGGCCGTAGCCGGACTTGGTCTCGAACGTGGTGGTGCCCTGGCGCAGGGCCTCCGCCATGTAGTGCGCGACGTTCGCGGAGAGTTCCTCGTCGGTCGCGGCGCGGGTCGCGGCCACGGTCGTACGGATGCCGCCCGCCGAGTACGCGCGCCCCGACATCCGGGCGTTGAACTCCTGCGTGCGGTCGCCGCCGAAGACCAGGTGGGAGTGGGAGTCGACGAAGCCGGGGACGGCGGCCCGGCCGCCCGCGTCGTGGACGGTGTCGGCGGCCGGCGCGCGGTCGGCGGGCCCCACCCAGGCGACGCGGTCGCCCTCGATGACGACGGTCGCGTCCTCGATCAGGCCGATCGGGCCGGCGCCGAGCGAGGGGTCGTTGGTGACCAGGCTGCCGATGTGCGTGATGGCGGTGGACGACATGGTCGTTGCGCTTCCTCTCGGGGGTGGGTGCTCCGGTACGTACGCGGTTCCCGTACGTGCACGGTCCGGTACGTGCGGAGGCCCCGCACCCCACGAGGGGTGCGGGGCCGGGGCCGTTCAGGCCCGCAGGGCGTCGATCGCCGAGGCCAGCGCCGCGGGGACGTCGGGGACGAGGGTGTGCTCGCCGTCCAGTACGACCTGGCGGCCGCCGACGACGGTGTGCCGGACGTCGGCGTTGGTGGCCGCGAAGACGGCGGTCTCCGCGCCGAGCCGGGGCAGCGGCCCGGCCGTGCGCACCGTGTCCAGCGCGATCGTGGTGAAGTCGGCGAGCGCGCCGGTGCGCAGCGTGCCCGCGTCGGACCAGCCGAGCGACCGGTGGCCGTCGGGCGCCGCGGCGCGCAGCAGCGCGGCGGCGGTCCAGTGGCCCCGGGTACGGGTGCGCAGCCGCTCGTTCAGCTCCATCGCCCGCGCCTCCTCGAACAGGTCGATGACGGCGTGGCTGTCACTGCCCAGCGAGAGCGGGGAGCCCGCCTCCTGCACGGTGGTGGCGGGGCCGATGCCGTCGGCGAGGTCCCGCTCGGTGGTGGGGCACATGCACACGCCGGTGCCGGAGTCACCGAGGAGCCGGATGTCCTCGTCCGTGAGGTGGGTGGCGTGCACGGCCGTCGTGCGCGGGCCCAGCACGCCGTGGTCGGCGAGCAGCCGGGTCGGGGTGCAGCCGTGCGCGGCCCGGCAGGCGTCGTTCTCGGCGGTCTGCTCGGAGAGGTGCACGTGCAGCGGTGCCTGCCGGTCCGCCGCCCACTGCGCGACGGTGGCCAGCTGCCCGGCCGGTACGGCCCGTACGGAGTGCACGGCGGCACCGATCCGGACGTGCGTGCGGTCCTTGAGCTGCCCGGCGCGCTCGGCCCAGGCCCGTGCGTCCCCGTCGCTGAACCGCAGCTGCTGCCGGTTGGGCGGCTCGCCGAAGCCGGACGACAGGTACGCGGTGTCCAGCAGCGTGATGCGGATGCCCGCCTCGTCCGCCGCGGCGATCAGCGCCTCGCCCATCGCGTTCGGGTCGTCGTACCGGCCGCCGCCGGGCGCGTGGTGGAGGTAGTGGAACTCCCCGACGCAGGTGATGCCGGCCAGCGCCATCTCCGCGTACACGGCCCGTGCCAGCGCGTGATAGCTGTCCGGCGTGAGCTGCGCGGCGGTCGCGTACATCACCTCGCGCCAGGTCCAGAACGTGCCGGAGCCCACCTGCACGGTGCCGCGCAGGGCCCGGTGGAAGGCGTGCGAGTGCGCGTTGGCCATACCCGGGAGGGTCAGGCCGCGCAGCACCTCCGCGCCGGGCGGCGGTGTCTCCACGCCGGTACGGACGGCGGTGATCCGGCCCTCGCCGGTCTCCACCACGACACCCGGTTCGACATACGTGCCGAGCCAGGCGTGCTCCAGCCAGTAAGTACGCGGCGTCAGCTGCACGCCAAACCCTCCAGTACGTCGGCGAGTGCGCGGACCCCCGCGACGCAGTCGTCCTCCGCCGCGTGCTCGGCGGGCGAGTGCGAGACGCCGGTGGGGTTGCGTACGAACAGCATGGCGGTGGGGACGGTAGCGGACAAAATACCCGCGTCGTGTCCCGCGCCTGTCGGCAGCACGGGAACGCCGCCGAGCGTCTTGGCGAGCCGGTCGCGCAGATCGTGCGCGAACTCCACGACCGGCGTGAAGGACTCCCGGCTGACGCTGACGTCCACGCCGTCGGCCCGGCCCCGCTCGGCCGCGGCGCGCTCGATCCCGCCGACCACCGCGTCCAGCGTCTCCTGGTCGGCGGCGCGCGAGTCCAGCCAGCCGCGGACCAGGGACGGAATCGCGTTGACGCCGTTGGGCTCGACGCCAACCTTGCCGAAGGTGGCCAGGGCGCCGTGCCGCGCGGCGTGCTCGCGCGCGGCGAGCACGGTCTGCGCGTACGTGAGCATCGGGTCGCGGCGGTCCTCCAGTCGCGTCGTGCCGGCGTGGTTGGCCTCGCCCCGGAAGTCGAACCGCCAGCGGCCGTGCGGCCAGATCGCGGACGCGACACCGACCGGGTCGCCGGACAGGTCGAGCGCGCGGCCCTGCTCCACGTGCAGCTCGACGAACGCGCCGATCCGGGCGAGGCGCTCGTCGTCGGCGCCGATGCGCTCCGGGTCGTACCCGGCCCGCTCCATGGCCTGCGGGAGGCTGATCCCGTCGGCGTCCGTCAGCTGATGGGCCTTCTCCACGGTCAGCTGCCCGGCCGCGAGCCGCGAGCCGACACAGGCCAGCCCGAAGCGGGCGCCCTCCTCGTCACCGAAGTTGGTGATCGCCAGCGGGCGGGTGAACTCCACTCCCCTCCCGCGGAGTTCGTCCAGCGCGGCGAAGGAGGACACCACGCCGAGCGGGCCGTCGAAGGCACCGCCGTCCGGTACGGAGTCCAGGTGCGAGCCGGTGACGACGGCGTCCCCTGCGTTCGGATCGCCGAGCCAGGCCCACTGGTTGCCGTTCCGGTCGACCTCGTACGTCAGCCCGCGGGCCTCCGCCTGCCCCTGGAACCAGGCCCGGCAGTCGGCGTCCGCGCCGGTCCAGGCGTAGCGGCGGTACCCCTTGCTGTCGGCGTCCCGGCCGATGGGGAGCAGGTCCCGCCACATCTCGTGGAACGAAGTGCTCACTGGTCGCCGCCCTCACGCATCGGGACGCGGACGCCCCGCTCGGCCGCGACGGAGTCGGCGATGTCGTATCCGGCGTCGACGTGCCGGATGACCCCCATGCCGGGGTCGTTGGTCAGGACGCGGCGGATCTTCTCGCCGGCCAGCTTGGTGCCGTCGGCGACGGACACCTGCCCCGCATGAATGGAGCGGCCCATGCCCACGCCGCCACCGTGGTGCAGCGACACCCACGAGGCACCCGAGGCCACGTTGACCATGGCGTTCAGCAGCGGCCAGTCCGCGATCGCGTCCGAACCGTCCAGCATCGCCTCGGTCTCCCGGTACGGGGAGGCCACCGAGCCGCAGTCCAGATGATCCCGGCCGATCGCCAGCGGCGCCTGCAGCTCACCGGAGGCCACCATGTCGTTGAACCGCTCACCCGCCTTGTCCCGCTCGCCGTAACCCAGCCAGCAGATCCGCGCCGGCAGGCCCTGGAAGTGCACCCGCTCGCCGGCCATCTTGATCCACCGGTGCAGCGACTCGTTCTCCGGGAACAGATCCAGGATCGCCTTGTCGGTCCTGTGGATGTCCGACGCCTCACCCGACAGCGCCGCCCAGCGGAAGGGGCCCTTGCCCTCACAGAACAGCGGCCGGATGTAGGCGGGCACAAAGCCGGGGAAGGCAAACGCCCGCTCGAAGCCCGCCAGCTGCGCCTCGCCACGGATGGAGTTGCCGTAGTCGAAGACCTCCGCGCCCGCGTCCATGAACCCGACCATCGCCTCCACGTGCCGGGCCATCGACTCCCGGGAACGGGCGGTGAACCCGGCCGGGTCCTTCCGAGCCAGGGCCTGCATCTCCTCAAAGGCCACACCGATGGGCAGGTAGGACAGCGGATCGTGCGCGCTGGTCTGGTCGGTGACGATGTCGACCGGGGCGCCCTCGGCCAGCATCCGCGGCAGCAGCTCCGCCGCATTGCCCAGCAGTCCGACCGACAGCGGCCTGCGCGCATCGCGGGCCTCGGTGGCCAACTGCAGCGCATGCGCCGGACTGTCGGCCTTCACATCCAAATAGCGGTGCTCGATCCGCCGCTCGATCGCGCGCGGGTCACAGTCGATGCAGATCGCCACGCCGTCGTTCATCGTCACCGCCAGCGGCTGGGCACCGCCCATGCCACCCAGCCCCGCGGTCAAGGTGATCGTCCCCGCCAGGGTGCCGCCGAACTTCTTCGCCGCCACCGCCGCGAAGGTCTCATACGTGCCCTGCAGAATGCCCTGGGTACCGATGTAGATCCACGAACCGGCCGTCATCTGGCCGTACATCGTCAGCCCCAGCCGCTCCAGCCGCCGGAACTCCTCCCAGTTCGCCCAGTCCCCCACCAGATTCGAATTGGCGATCAGCACCCGCGGCGCCCACTCATGCGTCTGCATCACCCCCACCGGGCGCCCGGACTGCACCAGCATCGTCTCGTCCCGCTTCAGCGACCGCAGCGTGCGCTGCATCGCATCGAAGGAACGCCAGTCCCGGGCCGCCTTGCCCGTCCCCCCGTAGACGACGAGCTCGTCCGGATGCTCGGCCACCTCCGGATCCAGGTTGTTCTGCAGCATCCGCAGGGCGGCCTCCTGCTGCCACCCCCGGGCGCTCAGTTCCGTACCACGTGATGCTCGCACGGGTCGCGGTCCTGACATGCCCTGCCTCCTGCCCTCGGCGGTGCCCAGCACCGAGCCCGGCACTGGATCAATGTATTCACATATTGGCTTGGATGAATATAGCTAGTCAATGGCGCCGTGGCGGACCCGCGCGGCAGGTGGTGGAGTGGCGTCATGACCTTCACGGGCTGCACCGGAGGCGGAGCGGAGCGGGCCGCGCGGCGGGAGCGGGCCGTCGCGGCGGCGGTGGCACGGGGCCTGGTCGGGCCCGACGCGCCGATCATCGGGCTGCTGGACGTGGCGGGCATCCGGTCGGGCGCCGCCGCGCTGCGGGCCGCGTTCGCCGCCGTCACCGACGCGCCGGTACTGCACGCCTTCGCCGTCAAGGCGACCCCGCTGGTCCCCGTCCTGCGGCTGCTGCACGAGGCAGGCATCGGCGCCGAGGTCGCGAGCCCCGGCGAACTGGCGCTGGCCAGGGCCGCCGGGATGCGCCCCACGCACACCGTCCTGGACTCCCCGGCCAAGACCCAGGCCGAGCTGCGCGAGGCGCTCGCGCTGGGCATCGCGGTCAACGCCGACAACCCGCAGGAGCTGGCCCGCATCGACGCGCTGATCTCCTCGGCCGCCACCCGGTCACCGCTCGGGCTGCGGGTGAACGCGCAGGTCGGCGCGGGCAGCATCGAGGCGCTGTCCACGGCGACCGAGACCTCGAAGTTCGGCGTCGCGCTGCGGGACGAGGGCGCCCGGCAGTGGGTGATCGACGCCTGCCGCGCACGCCCCTGGCTGACCCGGCTGCACACCCACTCCGGCTCCCAGGGCGTGCCGCTGGAGCTGATGGCGCGAGGCGTGCGGGCGGTGTACGAGCTGGCCGAGGAGATCAACGAGGCGGTCGGCCGGCCGCAGATCGACACCGTGGACATCGGCGGCGGGCTGCCGGTGAACTTCGCCTCCGAGGCGGACGAGCCCACGTACGAGGAGTACGCGCGGATGCTGAAGGCGCAGGTGCCGGGGCTGCTGGACGGCCGGTACGGCCTGGTCACCGAGTTCGGCCGGTCGCTGCTGGCCAAGCACGGCACGGTACTGGCCCGGGTGGAGTACGCCAAGACGTCCGGCGGCCGGCCGATCGCCGTCACCCATGCGGGCGTACAGGTCGCCACGCGTACCGTCTACACGCCCGAGGCCTGGCCGCTGCGGATCGCCGCGTTCGACGGCGCGGGACTGCCGAAGGGCGGCGCGCCGCTCGCGCAGGACGTGGCGGGCCCGGCCTGCTTCGCGGGCGACCTGCTGGCCGAGAACCGCGCACTGCCGCCGCTGGCGCAGGGCGACCATGTGGCGGTGCTGGACACCGGCGCATACTGCTTCGCGCACCACTACGGCTACAACAGCCTGGCCAGGCCCGCCGTGTACGGCTTCGCCGAGGGCCCGGACGGCACGGCCGGCTTCGCCACCGTGCGGAAGGCCCAGACGTCGGAGGACATCGTGCGGGAGGCCGGCGGCCCGGAGCGCGACGCGCTGTCGCAGCTCTGAACTTCCTCAACCGGCGCTTCCGGGCGGGCGGCGGCGGGCAGTACCCCCCGCACATCGACTCTCGGGGGAGGTCCTGATGACGGACACCACCAGTCCGGGCTCCACCGCACCACCCGAAGAGACCGGCCTCAAGCGCGCCATCGGCCCCAAACTGCTGGTCCTCTTCGTGATCGGCGACATCCTCGGCACCGGGATCTACGCCACCACCGGCAAGGTCGCGGGCAAGGTCGGCGGCGCGGTGTGGCTCCCGTTCGTGATCGGCTTCGTCGTGGCGCTCCTGACGGCGGCCTCGTACGCCGAGCTGGTCGGCAAGTACCCGAAAGCGGCCGGCGCCGCGCTCTACACCCAGAAGGCGTTCAAGGTCCCCTTCCTGACCTTCATCGTGGCCTTCATGGTGATGTGCTCGGGACTGTCCTCGGCGAGCGCGGCGGCCCGCGCGTTCGGAGGCGACTACCTCGCGGAGTTCACCGACGCGGTACCGCCCACGGTGGTCGCGATCCTCTTCGTCCTCGCGCTCGCGGCGCTCAACCTGCGCGGCGTCTCGGAGTCGGTGAAGGCCAACGTCGTCCTGACGCTGGTCGAGGTGACCGGCCTGCTGGTGATCCTGGCGATCGGCGCGTACGCGGTCCTCACCGGTGACGGCGACCCGGCCCGGCTGACCGACTTCGAGGCGTCCGGGAGCGGCGGGTACGCACTGGTGACCGGCGTACTGGGCGCCACCGCGCTCGGGTTCTTCGCGTTCGTCGGCTTCGAGGACTCGGTGAACATGGCAGAGGAGACCCGGGATCCGGTCCGCACCTTCCCGCGCGCGATCTTCATCGGCGTGGCCGTGACGGGCACGATCTACGTCCTGGTCGCACTGGCCTCGTCGCTGCTGGTGGACCACCGCACGCTGGAGAAGTCCAGCGGGCCGCTGCTGGAGGTGGTCAAGGCCGGCGGGCTGGACTTCCCGCCGAAGCTCTTCGCGCTGATCGCCCTCTTCGCCGTCACCAACTCGGCGCTGATCAACATCATGATGGCCTCGCGGCTCTGCTACGGCATGGCCAACGAGCGCATCCTGCCCAAGGCGATGGGCCGGGTCCTGGCCCGGCGCCGCACCCCCGTCGCGGGCATCGTCTTCGTCTCGCTGCTGGCCGTCGGCATGGTCGCCACCGGCGAGATCGAGGGGCTCGGCGACACCACGGCGTTCCTGCTGCTGTGCGTCTTCGCGGTGGTCAACATCGCGGTGCTGGTGCTGCGGAAGGACCGGGTGGCGCACGCCCACTTCCGCACCCCGACGACGCTGCCCGTGCTGGGGGCGCTCACCGCTCTGGTCCTCGCCAGTCCGCTGGCCGACCGCCCGCTCGACGTGTACGTCCGGGCGGGGGTGCTGCTGCTCATCGGCGTGGCCCTGTGGGCGGTGAACAAGCTCGTCCTGAAGGCACGTGGCGAGGACTGACCCGCGGCGCTGCGGCCGGCGCCCTTGGCCATCAGATTTCGGTCACCCGATCCGATCATGCGATGACATGCTCCGGTCGCACCGTTACCCATAGCGTCGGCTTCGCACCATGTTCCGACAGAGTTCTCCCATACTCCCCGCTTCGTCCTGCCTGGTACGTAATCTCGCCGCCTCAGCCGCACATTTGGGCGCCGCACACCGTCGCGGGGAGAGGAGTCGGCGTGCCCGGGATCGACAAGTGCCTGCTCCATGCCATGGAGCTGCCGGGTGCCCGCGGGGCCGCCATCGTGGACTGGACCAGCGGGCTCGCGCTCGGCACGGTCGGAGAGCCGTCCGGGAGCGACTTCGAGACCACCGCGACCGAGACGGCCGAACTGGCCCGCATGGCCGCCGAGCACTCGGTCTTCGCCCCGGCCCCCGCGGACCCCCCGGGCAAGGAACCGCCCGTGGAGGACCTGATCGTCACCACCCGCACGGGCTTCCACGTCATGCGGTTCGTCGCGACCACCTTCGACAGCAGCGTCTTCCTCCACCTGTGGCTGGACCGCGACACGGGCAATTTGGCGCTCGCCCGCATCCGGCTCCAGAGCATCGCCGAACGGCTGGTGCTCGGATGAGGACGGCCGTCTCCCCGATGCTCGTACGGCTGGCCGACGAGCGGGCCACCGGTGTGCTGATCCGCGAGCGCGGCACGCTCTACCTCTCCGAGGGACAGGTCGTGCACGCCGAGAGCCCGGCGGCTCCGGGCCTCGACGTCCTGCTGTCCGCCACCGGGCGGCTGCCCAGGGCGGGCTGGGAAGAGGCCGTCGCCCGGGCCGGCGCCCGCCAGGAGGTGGGGCGCTTCCTGGTCGACAGCGGCCGGCTGGCCGGCGGCGAGCTGGAACTGTGCCATCTGGGCGCGCTGTTCGACGCCGCCTTCTTCGCCCTCGCGCCGAGCAGCGGCCCGTCCCGCTTCCGTTACGGCGTCTCGCACTGGATCGGCCCGGTCCGGCCGGTACCCGCCGCGGCCGTTGCGCACGAATCCTCGCGCCGCCGGGCGCTGCTGGCCGCCGTCTGGCCGTATCCGGACGTCGACAGCGCCCCCGTGGTGCCCCGCGCCCCGACCGCCGACCGGTGGATCCCCCGCCGGCAGCGCGTCGTCCTGAGTCTCGCCGACGGGGTCCGCACCCCCGAAGCCATCGCCCGGGCGCTGGGCCGCCCGGCCTTCCACACCCTGCTGGAGGTACGCCGGCTGGCCGCGGGCGGACTGGTGGAGACACCGGCCGCCCCCGCGCCGGCCCCGGCGTCCCCGGTTCTCGAAGGGGTCGCCAGGCAGTACGCCGCCCCGGACATCCACCTGCTACGCCGGCTCCGCGACGCTCTGGAGGAAAGCCTGTGACGCACGACACGAACCCTTGGGCCGTCCGTTCGCCGTCATGAGGCGCGCTCTGAGGCAGCGCGCCGAGAGGAGACAGCTGATGACGACGGAAGCCGACGCGCTCGGTGAACTGATCGGACTGCGCACCCGCGTACCGCAGTTGACCGGTGCCCTCGCGGCCAGTACCGACGGACTCGTACTGGCCCACGACACCGCCGGCACCGAGGCGGAGAGCGTCGCCGCGCTCACCGCCGCGGCGCTCGGTGTCGCCCTGCGGCTGGCCGAGGCGACCGGCCAGGGCGAATTCCGCGAGCTGCTGATACGCGGTGAGGACGGCTACGTCGCGCTGTACGCGGCGGGCTCGTCAGCGGTCCTGACCCTGATCGCCGAACCCCGCGTCAACGTGGGCCGGCTCCATCTCGAGGCCCGCCGGTCCGGCGCGCGCATCGGCGAAGTGGTCGACAGCGCTCTGGAACGTCTGGAGAACACCTGACCCATGACCGACACCCCTGCACGGAAACCCACCCGACGGAAAGGAAGTGTGCCTCTCATGGCCAACACCGAAGCCGTACTGAAGGAAGCGATGACCTCCATCGAGGGCGTGCTCGGCGTCGCCCTCGTCGACTACTCCAGCGGCATGGCCCTGGGCACCATCGGCGGCAGCAAGGACCTCGACCTGTCGGTGGCCTCGGCGGGCAACACCGATGTGGTCCGCGCCAAGGTACGCACGATGGAGCAGCTCGGCCTGAAGGACGAGATCGAGGACATCCTCATCACGCTGGGCACGCAGTACCACCTCATCCGGCTGCTGAAGGGGCGGGGCAACAACGGCCTCTTCCTCTACCTCGCGCTGGACAAGGACCGCTCGAACCTGGCGATGGCCCGGCACCAGCTGAAGCGGATCGAGGTGCAGCTGGACGTGTGATTCCGGGGCCCGGCCGAACGCCGGGCCCCGCCCGTCACTCCACGAACAGCCCCCGGGCGGCCGCCTTCGCGTCGAACGCCTCCAGGCTGGCCTGGGCGTGCGGAAGCGCGTCGCACATGGCCTCCAGCAGGACCCGGCCGAGGAGCATGGGGGCGCAGACCGTGTCGAAGGCCAGCCCGGTGCCGACCGCTGCGGGCAGCATGAGGTCGGTGTGCCGGGCGACCGGCGCGAAGGCGCTGTCCGCGACGGTGACCACGGTCAGGCCCGCGGAACGCGCGTACTCCAGCGCGTCGAGCACCTCGCGGGGATGGCGGGGCAGCGCGAAGCAGAGCAGGACGGTGGCGCCCGCGCGCACCGCCCCGTCGATCCGGTCGGCGAGCATCGAGCCGCCCTCGTCCAGCAGCCGCACGTCGGGGTGGACCTTGCGCGCGAAGTAGGCGAAGCCCGCGGCCTGGGCGACCGCGGCGCGCAGCCCGAGCACCGGCAGTACGGGCGACGCGGCGAACAGCCGGCCGGCCTCCTCGACCGGCGCCGGGTCGGCGAGCGCGGCCGCCAGCTCCTGGAGGTTGCCGATCTCCTCCTGTACGGCCTGCTGGTACTCGTTGAGGGAGTCGGCGGCGGCCGTGCCGCGGTCGGGGGTGACGTCCCGCAGGTGGCGGCGGAGCGCCGGGTAGCCGTCGAAGCCGAGGGCGACCGCGAAGCGGGTCACCGAGGGCTGGCTGACGCCGGCCAGCTCGGCCAGCTCCACGCTGGAGAGGAAGGGCGCGTCGGCGGCCCGGCGCACCATGCAGTGCGCGATCCTGCGCTGGGTCGGCGTCAGCCGGTGCCCCTCGAAGAGCTTCTGCAGCCGCGCCGCCGCCCCGGCGGCCGCCTCGGTGGCGCCCTCGCCCCCGTTGTCCGCGCTCATCGTGTCCTCTCGGTCCGCTCCCCAGCGTGTGCTGCCCGACTCTACGTAATCGTGGGCCCGGCCCGCCGGGCCAGAGCAGTCACCAGCGTCTTCGCTCCAGACTATTGCATTTTCATTCACTTGCGCTTGATGCTGAATGAATTCATGCAGCGAGAGAGGGGCGGGCCATGGCCGGAGTGGTGGAACAACGCTCGATCGATGTCGTACCGGACGCCGAACGGCACGGCACCGCGTTCAGTCAGTTCACCCTCTGGCTGGGCGCCAACCTGCAGATCACCGCGGTGGTCACCGGCGCGCTCGCCGTCGTGTTCGGCGCGAACGCCTTCTGGTCGGTGCTCGGCCTGCTGCTCGGCAACCTGCTGGGCGGCGCGGTGATGGCCCTGCACTCGGCGCAGGGGCCGCGGCTCGGCCTGCCGCAGATGATCTCCTCGCGGGCCCAGTTCGGCGTGCGCGGCGCCGTCGTCCCGCTGGCCCTGGTCATCATCATGTACATCGGCTTCTTCGCCAGCGGCACGGTGCTCGCCGGCCAGGCGGTCGGCCACCTGACCCACCTCGGCGACACCACCGGCATCATCGCCTTCGGCGCGATCACCGCCTTCGCGGCGGCCGTCGGCTACCGCCTCATCCACGCCCTCGGCCGTATCGCGGGCCTGGTCTGCGCGGTGGCCTTCGTCTACCTCGGCGTACGCCTGCTGGAGCGGGCCGACCTGGCGGCGCTGCTGCACGACCGCGCCTTCGACTTCCCGGTCTTCCTGCTGGCCGTCTCGCTCTCCGCGTCCTGGCAGCTGGCCTTCGGCCCGTACGTCGCGGACTACTCGCGCTACCTCCCGCGCCACACCTCGGCCCGCGCGACCTTCTGGTGGACGCTCTCCGGCTCGGTGCTCGGCTCGCAGTGGTCGATGACGTTCGGCGCGCTGGCGGCGGCCGCGGCCCCGGCGGCGTTCGTCGGCCACGAGGTGTCCTACATCGTCGGGCTGGGCGGCGTGGGCCTGATGGCCTCGGTGCTCTACTTCGTCATCGCCCTCGGCAAGCTGACGATCAACGTCCTGAACACCTACGGCAGCTTCATGTCGATGGTGACCAGCATCAGCGGCTTCCGAGGGCAGCACACGCTCTCGCCGCGGGGCCGCAGCCTGTACTTCGCCGGGATCATGGTCGTCGGCACCGCGGTGGCCCTGCTCGGCAAGACCTCCTTCCTGACCTCCTTCAAGGACTTCCTGCTCTTCCTGCTGACGTTCTTCACGCCCTGGTCGGCGATCAACCTGGTCGACTACTACCTGATCTCCAAGGAGCGGTACGACATCCCGGCCCTGAGCGACCCGGCGGGCCGGTACGGCGCCTGGAACGGCAAGGCGCTGCTGGTCTACGGAATCGGCCTGATCACCCAGCTGCCGTTCCTGGCCACGCACTTCTACACCGGGCCGCTGGTCGCCCCGCTCGGCGGCGCGGACGTCTCCTGGGTGGTCGGCCTCGTGGTGCCGGCCGCCCTGTACTGGCTCGCCGCGCGCCGGGACACCGGCCGGATCCCGGCCGCGGATACGGGGGCTGTCCCTACTGCCGAGGCGGCTCCCCGTCCGTAGCCTTCGGGCATGGCGACTGGTGACCCGGAGCTGAGGAAAGAACTCGACGCGACGCTGCACGCGCGCAGGGAGCTCGGTCCGGACTACGAGACCGAGCTGCTGGACTCCTTCGTGGAGAAGCTCGACCGGACGGTGGACCAGCGGGTCCGGCGCCGCCTGGCGGAGCGGCAGATGCAGGTGGCCCGGGGGTCGCGCCCCCGGCAGGAGGGCCTGCCGGGCGGGTTCGGCGAGCGCTTCGGGTTCGCGGCGCTCTCGCTGGTGCTGGCCGTGCCGCTCTCCGCGATCGGCGTGACCCACGCCGGGCTGGTCGGCCTGCTGGTGACCTGGGCCGGCATCCTCGGCGTGAACGCCGTCCAGGCAGGCCATGCCGCCGGGCGCTTCCGCCGGGCGTGGACGGACCGCGACGACGAGTAGCCGGGCGGGCGGCGGGATGGGGTTCCGGCCCCCGGCCGCGTGGGCCGGGGGTCCGGACCGCTCCGGGGGAGCGAGCCCACGGAGGAACGTTCTTGCGGGGACCGCCGCACCCCGGCTCGCGCCGGGGGCGGGACGACGGCGGTCCCCGCGGGGGACGCGGACCGGGCGAGCCGGTCGGACGCGTCCTGGCGATCGGGAGTCCGGGAGCCGCTCCGGTCGTCCTGTTCGCCGCACTGACCAATCTGCCCGACCCGTGTTAAGTCCGTGCTGCGTCCGCGTGACACATACGTACACCTTGCGTCGACCGGGCTTTTCCTTACGGTCACTTGATGCCGCGTCGGCTCTCGCGCCCCGCTGACCTGCGGCTCCCCTCCCGTACCCGCGACGCGGTCAGCGAGCCCCGCGGGCCAGGAAGGCCAGCAGGTCCTGCCGGCTGACGACGCCGGTCGGCTTGCCCTCCACGAGCACGATCGCGGCGTCCGCGCGTTCGAGCACGGCCATCAGGTCGGCGACCGGCTCGCCCGCGCCGACCTGCGGCAGCGGCGCGGACATGTGCTTCTCCAGCGGGTCGGCGAGCGAGGCCCGCTGCGCGAACAGCGCGTCCAGCAGCTCGCGCTCCACCACCGAGCCGATGACCTCGGCGGCCATCACGTCCGGGTGCCCGGCGCCCGGCTTCACGATCGGCATCTGCGAGACGCCGTACTCGCGCAGTACCTCGATGGCCTGGCCGACGGTCTCCTCGGGGTGCATGTGCACCAGTTCGGGGATGCCGCCGTGCTTGTTGTGCATGACGTCGGCGACCCGCTCGGTGTCCCCGGTCTCCAGGAAGCCGTAGTCGTTCATCCAGTCGTCGTTGAAGATCTTCGAGAGGTAGCCGCGGCCGCTGTCGGGCAGCAGGACCACCACCACGTCGTCCGGGCCGAGCCCCTCGGCGACCTTCAGCGCGCCCACCACGGCCATCCCGCAGGAGCCGCCGACCAGCAGGCCTTCCTCCTTGGCGAGGCGCCGGGTCATCTGGAAGGCGTCCTTGTCGGACACCGCGACGATCTCGTCGGCGACGGTGCGGTCGTAGGCGGAGGGCCAGAAATCCTCGCCGACGCCCTCGATCAGGTACGGGCGGCCGGAGCCGCCGCTGTAGACCGAGCCCTCCGGGTCGGCCCCGATGACCTTGACCTTGCCGTCACTGACGTCCTTCAAGTACCGCCCGGTCCCGCTGATGGTGCCGCCGGTGCCCACGCCCGCCACGAAATGCGTGATTCGGCCGTCGGTCTGCTCCCACAGTTCGGGCCCCGTGGACTCGTAGTGCGAGCGCGGGTTGTCCGGATTGCTGTACTGGTCCGGCTTCCAGGCACCCGGTGTCTCGCGTACCAGCCTGTCGGAGACGTTGTAGTACGAATCGGGGTGCTCGGGGTCGACGGCCGTGGGGCAGACCACGACCTCGGCGCCATAGGCCCGCAGCACATTGATCTTGTCCGTCGACACCTTGTCGGGACAGACGAAGATGCACTTGTAGCCCTTCTGCTGGGCCACGATCGCCAGGCCGACGCCGGTGTTCCCCGAGGTCGGCTCCACGATGGTGCCGCCCGGCTTCAGGGCACCCGAACGCTCGGCGGCCTCGATCATCCGCACCGCGATCCGGTCCTTCACGGATCCGCCCGGATTGAAGTACTCGACCTTGGCCAGGACGGTTGCCCGTACGCCGTCGGTGACGTTCTTGAGCCTCACAAGCGGGGTGTTGCCCACGAGGTCAATCATCGATTCATAAACCTGCACGGTGGTCTCCGCGGTAAGGGGCGCGCTGTCCTGCGCCCGTCCGGCCAGCCTATTGCGCTCACCCCTGAAGGGCAGGTGCGTTGCGACGAGCGCCCCGCGGGGCAAGACGTTCTTGACACGAGTTTCGCGAGTCCGCGGGGCGCGCGCCGGACATTCACTCCCGACGCGCCCCCGTGCACGCACTGCGGGGAGGTGCCCGGCCGATGCCGATGACGATGTCCAGGGCGAGAGTGGCACGCCGGATCGCTACGGCCGCCGCGGTCGGCAGCGGAGGCATCGGGCTGCTCGGCGTCGCCGCGGTCGGCCTCCTGCTGACCGAGGTGCGGCTCGCCCGGCGGACGGTCGGCGGCTCCAGCGAGCTGCCGCCGCCCGCCGACGGCCGCTACGGCGCCGCCCTCTGGTACCGCACCGACCGGCCGGCGCTGCGGCTCGGCTTCCTCGGCGACTCCACGGCGGCCGGGCAGGGCGTCTCCCGGCCCCGCCAGACGCCCGGGGCGCTGCTGGCCTCCGGGCTGGCCGCGGTCGCCGAGCGCCCGGTCGACCTGCGCAACGTCGCGCTGCCCGGCGCGCAGTCCGACGACCTGGAGCGGCAGGTGACGCTGCTGCTCGCGGACGGTCCGGCGCCGGACGTCTGCGTGATCATGATCGGCGCGAACGACGTCACGCACCGCATGCCGCCCGCCCGCTCCGTCCGCATGCTCTCGGAGGCGGTGGCCCGGCTGCGCACGGCGGGCAGTGAGGTGGTGGTGGGCACCTGCCCCGATCTCGGCTCGGTCGAGCCGGTGTACCAGCCGCTGCGCTGGGTGGCCCGGCGGCTGAGCCGGCAGCTGGCCGCGGCGCAGACGATCGGGGTGGTGGAGAACGGCGGGCGGACGGTGTCACTGGGTGACCTGCTCGGACCCGAGTTCGAGGCCAATCCGCGCGAGCTGTTCAGCTCGGACAACTACCACCCCTCGGCCGAGGGGTACGCCACCGCCGCGATGGCCGTGCTGCCCACGCTGTGCGCGGCGCTCGGCCTGTGGCCGGAGGAGGAGAGCCCGGAGCCGGAACGGCGCGAGAGCTTCCTGCCGGTCGCCGAGGCGGCTGCGCAGGCGGCGTCCGAGGGCGGTACGGAGGTCACCGGCAGCCGGGCGCCCTGGGCCCTGCTCAAACACCGCAGGCGGCACAGGATCGCGGTGCACGACGCGGAGGACCCGGCGTCGCAGGCCGAGGAGGAGGCGACGTCGTAGCGGTCGTCTCGGCGGTGGGGGCGCGGCGCCGTGCCGGGCGGACGGCGCCGCGCCCTTGCGCGCGGCCCGCCGGATGAGTAAGCATCCGCTCAGTACGGAGGTAAGCAGTCGCTTAGAAAAGAGGCCCGCATCACAGCGCAGGAACCGTGACCTTCGCTGTACGTGCAGGTAGCTTCCCTCACAGTCCTCAGCAGTGCTGTCTTCCCACTGGAGCCGTGTGATGCCCGAAGCCGTGATCGTCTCTGCCGCCCGCTCCCCGATCGGCCGCGCCTTCAAGGGCTCGCTGAAGGATCTGCGCCCGGACGACCTGACCGCCGAGATCATCAAGGCCGCACTGGCCAAGGTCCCCGAGCTGGACCCGAAGGACATCGACGACCTGATGCTCGGCTGCGGCCTGCCCGGCGGCGAGCAGGGCAACAACCTGGGCCGCATCGTGGCCGTGCAGATGGGCATGGACCACCTGCCCGGCTGCACGATCACCCGGTACTGCTCCTCGTCCCTGCAGACCTCCCGGATGGCGCTGCACGCCATCAAGGCGGGGGAGGGCGACGTCTTCATCTCGGCCGGCGTGGAGACCGTCTCCCGCTTCGCCAAGGGCAACTCCGACAGCCTGCCGGACACCCACAACCCGCTGTTCGCCGAGGCCGAGGCCCGTACGGAGGCCGTGGCCCAGTCCACCGGGTCGACCTGGCACGACCCGCGCGAGGACGGCCTGGTCCCGGACGCGTACATCTCGATGGGCCAGACCGCGGAGAACCTCGCGCGCCTCAAGGACGTCACCCGCGAGGACATGGACGCGTTCGGCGTGCGCTCGCAGAACCTCGCCGAGCAGGCCATCAAGAACGGCTTCTGGGAGCGGGAGATCACCCCGGTCACCACCCCGGACGGCACGGTCGTCAGCAAGGACGACGGCCCGCGTGCCGGCGTCACCCTGGAGGGCGTGCAGGGCCTCAAGCCGGTCTTCCGCCCCGACGGCCTGGTCACCGCCGGCAACTGCTGCCCGCTCAACGACGGCGCGGCCGCGCTGGTGATCATGTCCGACACCAAGGCGCGCGAGCTGGGCCTGACCCCGCTGGCCCGCATCGTCTCCACCGGCGTCTCCGGCCTCTCCCCCGAGATCATGGGCCTGGGCCCGGTCGAGGCCTCCAAGCAGGCGCTGCGCCGCGCCGGCCTGTCCGTCGGCGACATCGACCTGGTCGAGATCAACGAGGCGTTCGCCGCGCAGGTCATCCCCTCCTACCGGGACCTGGGCATCGATCTGGACAAGGTGAACGTCAACGGCGGCGCCATCGCGGTCGGCCACCCCTTCGGCATGACCGGCGCCCGGATCACCGGCACGCTGATCAACTCCCTCCAGTGGCACGACAAGCAGTTCGGCCTGGAGACCATGTGCGTCGGCGGCGGCCAGGGCATGGCGATGGTCATCGAGCGGCTGAGCTGAGCCGTAGCGGAGGGTAGGGGTCGCTCCGAGGAACGAGGAGCGGCACCTGCCCGCAGCGGAGGCGAAGCTCAGCGCGACCACAAGCACGAGCGGCTGAGCCGAGCCGCAGCGAGCCGGGGCGCCCCGTCACCGTCGTCACGGCCGCCCGTTTGCGGACCGTACGTGTCAACTCAGGCACCCTCCGCGACGCTTGGTGACTCCCGTCACCCGGTGACAAGATCGTTGCGCTAACTCCCCCAGGATTGTGATGAATGCCCTGGGGGAGTCGCGTTTTCCCAGGTCGAGCGAGGGTCACCCGAACGTACGAGGCCCAAGGCCACCAGCATTTGGGGACATAGCGCACTGCAAACGGTCGCCGACCCACGGCAGGCTGAGGTAGGAAGTCGGGGGGACATTCTGCTACCGGGAGTACGCCAGTGACCGCCATCACCATCCTCCTGCTGCCGGCCGCGGCCATCGCCGTGGCACTGGGAGCGGCCTCCCTGCACACCGCTCGCACCCTGCGCCGCGAGGTCGCCGGACTGCGGGCCGAACTCCGCACCGCCCGCGAGGACGGCGCCGCCGCCCTCGCCGCCATTCCCGCCGCCCGCCCGGCACCCGCCGCCGAGACGCCGCTGGAGGACATACGTGCCGCGGTGGCCGACGCGCTGGCCGAGGAGCGGGAGCGCGAGCTCGCCGAGGCCCGCGCCTTCTGGGCCGCCCAGGAGGCCCGCGACGCCGCCGACTCGCCCTCGCTCATGACCGGCCCCGCCGCCCCGGGCGAGGAGACCGCACCCGGCGACGGCTTCGACCGCTTCTACCTGCCGCGGCAGGCCGACTTCGCGGGCCTGGACCCGGACGTGC
Source organism: Streptomyces sp. NPDC053560 (assembly GCF_044544605.1). NCBI lineage: Bacteria > Bacillati > Actinomycetota > Actinomycetes > Kitasatosporales > Streptomycetaceae > Streptomyces > Streptomyces sp. NPDC053560. The sequence continues at coordinate 81,486 of NZ_JBITXI010000022.1, forward strand.
TGGGCTCCGAGCCGCTGTTCGGCATGGACGAGATCGACCTGGAGCCGGTGGACGCGCCGACCGACGGGGCCGTCGAGGAGACGGAGTCCGCCGAGCTGGCCGCCGCGCGCCGGCGCCACCCCTCGCACCCGGACTTCTCGCCCTCCCCCGCCATCGGTGACCACGAGCGCACCGTGGCGCGCCTGGAGGAGCTGGCCGAGGACCGTACGCCGCTCGCCGACGTGCGCCCGGGCCCGCTGGGCACGCTGGACGTCTACGTCTTCGCCGACGGCACGACCGTCTGCATGACGCCCGGCCACCGCGAGACCGCCGAGCGGGTCGCCGAGGCGCTCCGCGAGGGACACACCACCGTGCTGCTCGGCGGCTCGGGCGTCTCCGGCGCGTACGCGCTGACCTTCGCCTGGGGCGAGGGCCGCGACGACAGCGTCTACGTCCTCGCCGACCGGGTCATCGCCTCCCTCTGAGGCGTCCCGCCCGCCGCCCCCGGCGGTGCCCCCCGCGGACCGGGCCCAGTACCCGCCCGGTCCGGGACCGCTCAGCAGCGCGCCGCGGTCCGCCGTACCTCTTCCACGGCCTGTGCCACGTCCTCGGCACGGGCCGTTTCCGCGTCCCGCAACGCATACGCCAAGTCATGGCCGGAAACCGCCACTTGGTCGCCGACCGCGAACGGCCCGGCGTCCGGCAGCTCGCGCGGCTCGGCACCCGGCTCCTCCAGGCGCTGCGCGCGCAGCACGAACTCCCTGGCGAGGGCCAGTCCTTCGGCGGCGGCGCCCCGCGTCAGGGCGCTCTGCGGGAGGGCCCTGAGCCGGTCGGCGAGGGCGTCCACGGCGGACAGCAAAGGCATCACGTCAAGCACGGCGTGAGCCTATGCGCCACTCCCGGGTGGTTGCCAACGCCGGAACGCTCAGGCACGGTGTGCTGAAGGACCAGCATCGAACGCGTCCGGAGGCGCCGATGTCCCAAGTCTTCTCCGAAGAGACCCACCGGAACCTGCTCTCCCGTATCCCCCACTGCACCGGCCGCGAAGTCTCCGAGTGGCTTCGCACGGTCGAGGAAGGCCCCGCTCTCTTCCGCTTCGAGGAGAAGGTCAGCTGGCTCCGGGGCGCGCACAATCTCGCCTACGGACACGCCAAGGCGATCGTGCATGAGTACGACCTGCGGCGCGCGGCCCGGAAGTTGTTCTAGCGGACGTTCCCGTGCATGGTCCGGTCCCGTGACCGGGCCGCGCCGGAAACCCGAAGGGCCCGCGGGAGGCATACCTCCCACGGGCCCTTTGCCGCGTCCGGGACCGCGCGGCCCCGGACCGGCAGGCGCTAGTCGTCGCCGTTGAGGATGGCGACCAGGCGCAGCATCTCCAGGTAGATCCACACCAGGGTCATGGTGAGGCCGAAGGCCGCGAGCCAGGACTCCTCACGCGGCGCGCCGTAGGCGATGCCGTCCTCGACCTGCTTGAAGTCCAGGGCGAGGAAGAGCGCGCCGAGCAGCACGCCGGCGATGCCGAAGACGATGCCGAGGCCGCCGCTGCGGAAGCCGAGGCCCTCGCCGCCGCCGAACGCCATGAAGAGCAGGTTGACGACCTGCAGCAGCAGGAAGCCCATGGCGGCGATGATCACGAAGCGGGTGAACCGCGCGTTGACCCGCACGATGCGGGTCTTGTAGGCGATCAGCATCACGGTGAAGACCGCCATGGTGCCGAGCACCGCCTGCATGGGCGCGCCGGGCGCCACCCACTGGTTGATCGCGTTGCTGATCGCGCCGAGGAAGAGGCCCTCGAAAGCGGCGTACGCCAGGATCAGGGGCGGGGATGCCTTGCGCTTGAACGACTGGACCAGGCCGAGCACCATCGCGATCAGCGCGGCGCCGATGGCCAGGCCCATGGAGAGGTCCATGATCCATGCCACGGCGGCGCCGACGACGACGGTGCCGAGCGTGAGGCCCGTACGGACGACGACGTCGTCCATCGTCATCGGGCGGGTCTGCGGGACGTACGGCGGGGCCTGGGTCGTGTCCTGCTGACCCTGGGCGTAGGGGTTACCGCCCGCGTACGGGTTCGCGTCCGCGTAGGGGGCCTGTCCGGCGTAGGGGTTGTTCCCCGCGTAAGGGTTGGCGGCGCCCCCGGCCTGCGGCGGCGCATTGAAGCCGGCGTAGCCGTTTCGGCTGAACCCCCGTCGCGAGAAGACCGGGTTGCTGCTCCTCATCTCACTCCTCCATGGCCGCCCTGCGCGGCCTTGGCCTCAAGGGTAATGGCTTGGCAAAGCCACGTCCCTACTCCTCAAGCAGGATCTTCACGGAAATCCCTCATCGCTGTGGTGCACAACCGGGCTCGGGTGCGTGTGCCCGGCGGGCCGCGGGCGACACATGGTGGAAGAGCAGGTTGAGGACGAAGGCGGTGAGCGCGGTGCAGGTGATCGCGGAGCCGAAGACGATCCGGACCCCGGCGGGCAGCCCGTCGTAGATGTGCGGCGCCGTGACCGGGACCATCCCGGCGGCCAGCGAGACGGCGACGATCAGCAGGTCGGGGCCGTCCCGGAAGTCCACCCGCTGGAGTATGCGCAGCCCCACCGCCGCCACCATGGCGAACATCACCAGGGCCGCGGCGCCCACCACCGGGCCCGGCAGCGCGGCCACTACCGCACCGAGCCGGGGCAGGCAGCCCAGCACGATCAGGACCGCCCCGGCGGCGGCCGTGATCCACCGGCTGCGGACCCGGCTCATCTCCACCAGGCCGAGGTTCTCGGCGAAGAGCGTGTCGGGGAAGGAGTTCATGCCGCCGGCCAGCACCCCGGAGAGGCCGTCGGCGGCCAGCCCCCGGGCCAGGTCCCCGGAGGTCAGCGGCCGGTCCGTCATCTCGGCCACCGCCAGCATGCTCGCGGTGGACTCCGTGAAGATCACCAGCATCACGACGCACATGGCCGCCGCCCCGGCCACCGGGAACTCCGGCGGCCCGAAGTGGAACGGCTCGGGCACCCCGGCCCAGGCCGTCGCCCCGACCCGGGAGAAGTCGGTGAGCCCCAGCGGCACCGCGGCGGCGGTGCCGGCCACCAGCCCGAGCAGCACCGCGATCTGCCCGAGGAACCCCCGGGAGAGCCGGGTCAGGGCGATGATCACGACGACCACCCCGGCGGCGAGCAGCAGCCGCTCGGGCGCGGCGTACCCGGGCGCCGCGGGGTCCTCGCCCGCCACCAGCTGCGTCCCCACGCCCATCAGGGACAGCCCGATCACAGTGATCACACAGCCGCCGACCAGCGGCGGGAAGAACCGCACCAGCCGTGCGAACGGCACCGCCACGAGCAGGCCGAAGACCCCGCCCGCCAGCATCGAGCCGTAGACGGCGGGCATGCCGTACTGCTGCGAGATCAGGATCATCGGAGTGATCGCGGCGAAGCCGGCCCCGGCGACGACGGGCAGCCGCACGCCCAGGAGGCGCCCCGCGCCGACGCTCTGCACCACCGTGATCACCCCGGCGATCAGCAGGTCGGCCGTGATGAGCAGGGCGATCGTGTCCTGCGGCAGGCGCGCCGCCGCCCCGAACAGCAGCGGTACGGCCAGCGAGCCCGTGTACATGACCAGGACGTGCTGGAGGGCCAGGACGAGCGTCCGGCCGAGCGGCGGCACCTCGTCCACGGGGTGGCGCGGGCGCTCCGCCTCGGCGGTGCGCGCGGCCGCCATCAGGCGCCCGCGCTCTCCGCCGCCGACCGCAGCCGCGCGGCCTCCCGCGCGGCGTCCTCGTTGGGCCGCAGCGCCCGCGACCCGGCGAGCTTGGCCGCGATGTGCTCGCCGATGGTGACCGGCTCGTACAGCGGGCGGGCGCCCGGCGCGACGCAGCCGGGCAGCGCGCTGATGACGGCGTCGTGGTTGCCGTCGTGGAAGTACGCGGCCGACCGCCGCCGTACGAGGCGCCCGTCGGCGTCGGTGGGCGGCAGCACCCGGTGCAGGGTGGAGCGCCACCGGTCGTCGGTCCAGCGGGCCAGCGCGTCGCCGAGGTTGACCAGGACGGCGCCCTCGGCCGGTACGACGTCGTGCCAGGTGCCGTCGGTGGCCAGGATCTGCAGGCCGGGCACGCGGTCCGCCCACAGGACGGTGACGATGCCGTAGTCGGTGTGCGCGCCCATGCCCATCTGACGCTTGTCGACCACGGTCTCGCCGGGCGGCAGCGCGTAGTTGTTCATCCGCAGCACGTCGACCGAGCGGTGGGTGTACGGCGCGAAGTAGTCCTCCTCCAGGCCGAGTGCCACCGCGAACACCTCGGTGAGCCGGCGCGCGAGCGCTCCCGCCCGCGTGAACCAGTCCTCGACCGCCGTCCGGAATCCGGGCACCGCCGCCGGATCGGGCCACAGGTTCGCCGGGAAGTGCTCGGCGGGCAGCGCGGCACCGGCGTACGGGCCGAGCGGCGCCCCGGCGTCGACGCCCACGTTGAACGCCTCGAACAGGTCCTCCGGCGAGGCCACCCCGAGGCTCAGGCTGAGCTTCTCCGCCTTCGGCGGGGTGTACCCGCGATTGATCTCGGGCGGCGCGCACAGCGCCCGCTTCGCCGCCGGCGGCAGCCCGAAGAAGTCGTCCATCGCCGCCGCCAGCCCGGCCGCCGCGCTCTCGGGGATGCCGTGCCCGGTGATCTGCATGAATCCGACGGTGCGCGCGGCCTCGTCCACGGCCGTCGCGACCGCCGCCCGGTCCTCGGCCGTCCCGTACCGCCAGCCGGACAGGTCGATGACGGGGACGTCGAGTGCGCCGCCGGTGCCCTGTGCCTCGCCCATCGCGTGCATCCTTCCGCAGCTTCAACAGTTTGTTGCGGCATGGTGCACCCGTGCTGACGGCTCGTCAATTGCCGTTCCAATGACGGGAAGCGGCGGGGCGCGCGGGGGCGCGGCAGGGGGCGGACACGGCGGAAGGCAGGCCGGACGGGGGCGCCGGCCTGCCTTCCGGGCGCGCCCCGCCGGGCGCCGGAGCGCCGGCGGCGGGACACGGCAGGCGACGGGGGGCGCCTGCGGGAGAGTGGCTCAGGAGAGTTCGCGCAGCACGAGCTGCCGCGCCTCGGCGAGCAGGTCGGCGCAGCGGTGCCAGTCCGGCACGGGGGTGGTGAAGACCAGCTGCTCGGCGCCGGCCCGGACGAACTCGGTGAGCTGCTCGGCGACCTGCTCGGGGTCGCCGGTGACGGCCAGGCCGCGGGCGGTCTCGTGGTCCAGTCCGTAGGAGGCGACGAGCGAGGCGGCGTAGCGGTCGCGCAGGCCGTCGGTGGCGCCGCGCGGGGCGAGGGCGCCGTGGATCATGGTGGCCAGCCGGGGCGCGGGGCGCTTCTCCTCGGCGGCCAGCTCCCGGAGCCGGTCCCCCGTGGCGCGGAACGCGTCCGGGGTCCGCAGGGCGCCGAGCCAGCCGGTGCCGTACCGCGCCGTGCGGCGCAGCGCGGCGTCGGCGAAGCCGCCGATCCACACCGGCGGGACGGGGACGGCGGGGGCGAGCGTGCACTCCGGGGTGCCGGGCACGTCGGGGAGCGGTGTCGGGCGGCCGGCCAGGAGCTGCGGGAGGAGGCGCAGGAAAGCGTCCGTGCGGCGGCCCCGGTCGGCGTCGGTGGTGCCGGCCGCGTGCCATTCCGTGCCGCCGCCGCCCACGCCGATGCCCAGGTCGAGGCGGCGGTTCCCGGCGAGGTACTGGAGGGTGCCGACCTGGCGGGCCGCCCAGGAGACGGTGCGCAGCGAGGGGAGGTAGACGGACCAGCCGATGCCGATGGTCCGGGTGGCGGCGGCAGCGGCGGCCAGGACGAGGCCGGAGTCCAGCGCGGGCGCCTCGCCGAGCGTGAGGTGGTCGCCCGCCCAGAGGCCGTCCAGCCCGGCCTCCTCGGCCCGGCGAGCGGCCTGCGCGACGTCGGGCAGGACATCGCCGGGCGCGCCGATCGAGGGGAGGGTGATGCCGATCCGGGGGATGTTCACGGGGCCTCCAAGCGGCGGCCCGCCGTGCCCCGCTGCGCGGTCGGCACAGCGGGGCAGGGACCGGGCTGCGGGGTTCGGTACGGGCGGATGGTCAGGCGTCAGGCCTGGTAGGGGGACTCGGCGCGGGCGGTGCGCAGCGCGCGGCCCCACCAGGTCAGCTGGTCCAGCAGCTTCTTGGCGGCCACCTCGGCGCCCTCGGGCGCCGCACCGTCCTCGAAGGCGCCCCAGGGGTTGTGGAAGCTGATCATCTCGCGGATGGTCGTGGCGTGGACCTCGGCGAACACCTGGCGCAGGTGCTCGGCCGCACGCAGGCCGCCGCCCATGCCGCCGTACGAGACGAGCCCGACGGGCTTGGCGGCCCACTCGCTCAGGTGCCAGTCGATGACGTTCTTCAGCGAGGCCGGGAAGGAGTGGTTGTACTCCGGGGTGATCACGACGAAGGCGTCGGCCGCGTCGATGCGCGGGGTGATGCCGTCCTTGATCTCCTGCGTGGCGGAGTCCAGTTCCTGGCCGAAGCCGGGGATGGCCAGCGGCAGCGGGTGCTCGATCACGTCGATGACGTCGACCTCGACGTCGGGGTGCTGGGTGGCCTGCCCGACGAACCAGTCGCCGACCTTGGCGCCCAGGCGGTTCTCGCGCACGCTCCCGATCACGACGGCGAGCTTCAGGGGTGCAGTACTCATGGGTTCTCCATGTTCAGAGTGGGTGCGGAATGCGGAAGGTGGGGGCGGGGCCGGTGTGCACAGGGCGGGGCCCGGTGCTGCCGCTGTCTGCCGGCCACGCTACTGGCGGGATGTCACGCGCGGGCGGCTCGCGCCCTCACCATCAGCGGCTTTGGCAAGTCACTTGACGTTCCCGCCGGTTACGCGGTGCGCGCACCGGCCAGCAGCCGCTCGAAGGCGGCCGGACTCTGGTCGCCCACGAGGGGGGTGGTCCCGTCGGCGAGGAAGACCGGTACGGCACGTACGGCGAGGGCGCGGGTCCGCTCCAGGCGGCGCGTCAGCTCGGCCTCGTCGTCGGCGTCGGGGGCGCTGTGCAGGCCCGCTTCGGCGGCCAGCCGGCCGAGCGTCGCGGTGTCGGCGATGTTCAGGCCGTCGGTGAAGTGGGCGCGGAAGAGGCGCTCGGCCACCTCCTCGCCGCGGCCGTGCCGCTCGGCGTGGGTGAGGAGGAGGTGCGCGGGGCGGGTGTTGGCGTTCACCGCGCGGTCGTAGTCCAGTACGAGCCCCTCGCCCGCCGCCTTCTTCGCCATGGCGGCCGCGGAATCCAGCGCCGCGGGGCCGAACTTGCGCTGCAGGACGGTCTTGAGCGGCTCCGGCGTGTGCGGCGCCGCGGGGTCGAGCTGGAAGGGGAGGAAGGTCACCTCGGCGCTGCCGCCGGCCGCGCGGCGGCTCCGCAGCGCCTGCTGCAGGTGGTGGTAGGCGAGGTAGGAGTGGGCGCAGATGACGTCCAGGACCAGGGTGATCTTCATCGGAGCCTCCGGGGCGGTGGTTCGGGAGCGGGCCGCGGGTCAGCGCACGGTGGCGGTCTGCGGCGCGGGCCGGGTCTCGGCGGTGTCGGACGGGTCGGTGTGGGCACCGCGGCGGGCGGTGCGGGCGAGCAGGAGGGCGGCCAGGGCGAGCGCCGGCACCCCGGCTACCAGGATGAAGCCGGCTTCGAAACCGATGGCGGCCAGCAGCGGGCCGACCAGCAGCGGCGAGACGAACTGCCCGGCGAAGGTGGCGGTTCCCGACAGCGAGGTGGCCTGGCCGCGGACGGCCTCGGGGACGCCCTCGCCGATCAGCACGGTCACCACCGGGAAGAACACGCCCTGTCCCAGGCCGAAGAGGACCGGAACGAGGAAGAGCAGCACCGGCTGGCTGGTCACGGCCAGGAGAAGGAAGGTCACGACCCACAGGGCGACGGCGGTGTGCAGCAGGGTGCGCTCGCCGAACCGTTCGCGCAGCGGGGCGTAGCCCAGGCCGATCAGGCTCATCACGGCGGACATGGCCACGGTGTAGAGGGAGACCAGCATCGGGCTCTTGACGCCCGCCTCGGCCAGTTGCTGGGGCAGGAAGACCATCAGCGCGTACAGCAGCAGGGAGGAGAGGAACTGCAGGCCGTACCAGGCGAGGAGGATCCGGTGGCGGCGCAGCAGGGCCAGGGCGCCCATGGGCCGGCCGGCCCGGCCGCCGGCGGGCGCGGTGTGCTTGGGGAGGATCGCGACGGTGGCGAGGCCGAGCGGGACGGCGATGAGGTAGATCGCGAAGGGCAGGTGCCAGGAGACGCCGCCCACGGCGCCGGCGGCCAGCGGCCACACGACTCCGCCGAGGCTGGTGGCGGTGGACCGCCAGCCCATGGCGCGGTCCTTGGCGCGGCCCTGGTAGAGCGAGAGCAGGGCGACGGTGGTGCCGGCGAAGACGAAGGAGGCGCCGGCGCCGAAGATCAGGCGGCTGACGATCAGCGCCGGGTAGCTGTCGAGGAGTGCCCCGGCGCCGCCGGCCACGCCGTAGACCAGCAGGCCGGCCGCGAGCGGCACGCGGGTGCCGAAGCGGTCCAGGAGCCGCCCGGCGAACGGGCTGACCAGGGCTATCCCGAGGCTGTGGACGGTGACGACGAGCCCGGCGGCGGTGCCGCTCACGCCCAGGTCGCCGCGGAGGACCTCGATGACCGGGGAGAGTACCGAGCCGGCCATGACGGTCAGGGTGGAGGCGAAGAGCAGGAGGGGGAACACGCCCGTGCGGGGCGAGCTGGTGGCGGCGGTCATCGGGCCACTCCGATCGCGAGGGGGCGCACGGTGGCGCGGGTGGGCAGGCCGTGGTTGGTCAGGCGCAGGACGCGCCCGTTGAAGGCCATGAGGGGCTGGATGAGGCCGTCGACGCAGACGAGGAAGGCGAGGGTGCCGATGCCGACCGGGCCGCCGAGCAGCCAGCCGAGGGTGAGCAGGACGCCCTCGATGCCGACCTTGGCGAGCCAGAACGGCACGTTCAGACGCTGGTTGAAGCTGATGACGAGCAGGTCCATGGCGCGGATGCCGGTACCGCTCATGATGATCAGCGCGGAGCCGTAGGCGCACAGCAGGACCGCGGTGACCAGCGCGGGCACCGAGGCGAGCCAGCCCAGGTCGGCCAGGCGCATCAGGTCGATCAGCGAGCCGCAGAGCAGGAAGGTCACGAAGGGCATCACGACCGGACGGCGGCGGTTCCACACGGACCACACCAGGATGCAGACGGCGGCGATGGCGGCCTGTGCCAGCCCGATCGTTCCCGGCAGGTGCTCCAGCAGCCCGAGGGAGAGGACGTCGAGCGGGTCCACCCCCATCCCTGCGTGGATGAAGAGCGTGGCTCCGGCGGCGAAGACGACACAGCCGACGAGGTAGAGCGCGAGGCGCGGGAGCCGGTTGTGGAGGGTGGCGGGGGCTTCGGTGCGAGAGGGGGCGGAAGTGCTGGACACGACGGTCTCCCGGGGCGAGGTGTGGGGATCCGGCTGCCGCCCGCGGCAACGGGCGGCGGGCGCTCAGGCGTTGACGAAGATGAGGTTGTTGCCCTGCGGGTCGGTGATCTCGAAGCGCTGACCGGTCTTGTGCGGGGCGATGTCGGTGACGCCCAGGTCGGACAGGGCTTCGTGGGCGGCGGGGATGTCGACCTCGGTGAACGCGATGCTGATCGGCTGGTCGCCCTTGGTGTTGGTGACGATCAGCTCGCCGCCGTGCCCGGTGTCGAAGACGAAGGTGGTGCCCGGGTACTCCTGCAGGACCTTCAGGCCCAGCCGGTCGCGGTAGAAGGCGACCATGGCGTCCAGGTCGTCGCAGAAGAGCTTGGTGACCGTGAGCTTGCCGAACATTGTGGTGTCCTTTCGGAAGGTCCCGGGCCGGCCGGGGAGTGCCGGCGGAAAGAGAGGAGGTGGGACGGGAAGCGGGGTTCCGCGGGGGTTCCCGGCGGCTCCGACACGAAGTAAACTACACCGTGCAGTTCACCTTGTAAACCGTCCAGTGCAATTTGAGGAGTCCGGCCTGCCATGACGCCTGCCGCCGCCCCCCGTACGACCCCCGAAAACGCCCCCACCGGCCGCCCCGGAAAGCGCGCCGCCATCGACTGCGCGGCCCGCACCGTCTTCGGGAGGGAGGGCTACAGCCGGGCCAGCGTCGACGCCATCGCCGCCGAGGCGGGCGTCTCCAAGCGCACGATCTACAACCACCACCAGGACAAGGAGCACCTCTTCCGCGCCGTGGTGCAGCAGAGCTCGCAGGCCGTCGCCGAGCACCAGGAAGAGCTGATCGACCGCCACCTCGGCGACCCGGGGGCGGACCTCGCCGCCGCGCTGACCGCCCTGGGCCACGCGCTGGCCGTCCCGCAGACCGACTTCGAGAGCCACTTCGCGCTGGTCCGCGTGATCTTCGCCGAGGCGCCGTACCTGCCGCCCCACGTCCTGGAGAGCTGGCGCGGCACGGGCCCGGGCCGGGTGCGCGCCCGGCTGGCCGAACGGCTCGGCGGGCTGGTGAAGGCCGGCGTGCTGCGCGACCGTGTCGCCCCGGAGACGCTGGCCCTCCAGTTCACCCAGCTGGTCACCTCGGAGGTGTACGAGCGCTCCTTCCACGGGGCGCTGCCGCTGGCCGAGGACGAGACGACGGCCCTGGTCGAGTCCGGCGTCGCGGCCTTCCTCGCCCTGCACGGCCCCGCCTCCTGAACCGCCGGGCGGGCTCAACCTAGGTGCTATCAACCGGCCCGCGCGGCCCGCGTCGTGCCACTGTGCTCTGGGCAGCGCCCGAGGGGCGCATCGACGGGGGTCATGCCCGTACTCCGTCGTACGCACGGGCGGAACCGCAGCGCCGCGGCCGCGTCCGCACCCTCCTCGCAGCCCGCGTCCGCCCGCGAACTCAGGAGGAGCCCGTGTCACAGACGGTCAGAGCACTCCCCCATCCGGCGCTGCCGTCACCGGTACGCCCCGGCCCGCCACCACTCACCGCACAGCCGGCCGGGCCGTGGCGGGTGCTCGTCGTCGAGAACGACGCCCGCACCGCCCAGACCCTCACCCGGAGCCTGGAGCGCCACGGCCACCGGGTCAGGACCGCCGCGACCGGCGCCGCCGCGCTGCGGGAGCACCACCACGCCGACGTGATCCTGATCGACCTCGAACTGCCCGACGTGGACGGGCTGGAGATCTGCCGGTCCATCGCCGCCGTGTGCGACACCCCGCTGCTCGCCGTCACCGCCCGCGACAGCGAGGTCGACCGGGTGCTCGGGCTCCAGGCCGGTGCCGACGACTACCTGGTCAAGCCCTACGGGTTCCGTGAACTGCTGGCCCGCATGGGCGCGGTGATGCGCCGGGCCCGCCCCGCGGCCACGGCCGGCGCGGTCCTGCAACTGGGGCCCCTCGTCGTCGAGCAGACCACCCGCACCGTGCACCTGCACGGGCGGCCCGTCCCGCTCACCCGCAAGGAGTTCGACCTGCTGCTCCTGCTGGCCTCCCGGCCCGGCGCCGTCGTCACCCGACGGCAGATCCTCCAGCAGGTGTGGCAGGACACCGACACCCCGCGGAGCCGGACGCTGGACACCCACGTCAACGGACTGCGCCGCAAGCTCGGCTCCGGCGACTGGATCGTCACCGTGCGCGGTGTCGGTTTCCGGCTCGGCCAGCCCCGGAACGCCCTCTCCGGCGAAATGAGGTCCCCCGCATGAGCCCCACCGGTACCGGCCTCGTCCCGCGCCGCTGCCCCCGCCCGCGCGCCACGGCCGTCGTCCGGCCGCGCACGACCGCTGCGCGTGCGCCCCTGACGGTCACGGTACGGCGGCGGCCACGCGGTACGGCCTCCCGGCCACGGGGCGGGCCCGGCCGGGAAGCCGCCGGCTATCCGTGCGAAGCGGACGCCGGCTCGTCCTCCGCCGGGCGGGCCGCGCCGGACGGGACGGACCGGATACCGGCCCGCCGGCCGCGCGGGGCTGCGACGGCGCAGGCGGCCAGCGCCCCGGCCAGGCAGACCGCGCCCGCCACCCACAGGCCGCTGCGGGCGCCGGCGGCGCCGGCCAGCCAGCCCGTGAGCAGGGCGCCGATCGGGGTGGTGCCCTGATAGATGACGGTGTAGAGCGCCATGACGCGCCCCCGGTAGGCGGCCTCGGTCCCCAGCTGTACGCGGTGGTTGGCCGCCTGCGAGAAGACCATCATCGCGAAGCCGGTCAGGGCCAGCGACAGCAGTGCGACGGGGAACGTGGGCGCGAGCCCGGAGCAGATCTCCGTGACGCCGAAGGCCACGGCCGAGGCCAGCACGAGCCGCTGCCCCGGCCGGCCGCGGCGCATGGTGGTGACCAGCGCCGCCAGCAGGGAGCCGGCCGCCATGGCCGCGGTCAGCAGTCCGAAGGTGCCGGCTCCCGTGTCGAAGACCGTCCTGGCCAGCAGCGGCAGCGTGACCTGGAAGTTGAAGCCGGCCAGCGCCAGCAGGGCGACCAGGGCGAGCGGCAGCAGCAGGTCGCGCCGCGCGGCGACGTACCGCAGCCCCGCCACGACACCGCCGCGGGCCGCGCGCGCGGTGCCCCGGTGCAGCTCGTGCGGGCGCATCAGGGCCAGCGCGGCCACCGTGCCCAGGTAGCTGGCCGTGTTCAGCACCAGCACGGCCGGGGAGCCCCAGACGCTGATGAGCCCGCCGGCCGCGGCAGGCCCCAGCACCCGCGCGGTGTTGAAGTACGCGGCGCTCAACGCCGAGGCGTTGGGCAGCAGTTCACCGCCGACCATCTCGCTGACGAAGGACATCCGGGCCGGGATCTCCACCGCGTTGACCACGCCCAGGGCCGCCGCGCAGCCGATGATGTGCCACAGCCGCAGCCCGCCGGCGAGCGCGACGGCCGCCAGCAGCCCGGCCAGCAGGGCGGCGGCGAGGTTGGCCGCCAGCAGCAGGCGGCGCTTGTCGTAGCGGTCCGCCAGCCGCCCACCCAGGAGCGTCAGCAGCAGGACGGGGGCGAACTGGGCGGCGGTGACGGCGCTGAGCGCAGCGGCCGAGTCCCCGGTGAGCCGCAGCACGAGCCAGTCCTGCGCCGTGAACATCATCCACGTACCGGTCACCGAGGCCAGCTGCCCCAGCGTGAACAGCCGGAAGTTGCGCACCCGCAGCGACGCGGTCATGCCGCGGAGCACGCCGCCGCCGGTCATCGGGCGCCCGCCCCGGCACGCGCCACGCACTCCTCCAGGAACGCCAGGACACCCAGGTGGTAGCCGCGCGCCGTCCGGCCCAGGCTGATGTTGTGGCCCGCGTCGGCCAGTCGCTCGACGCGGACGAGGGGCGAGGCCAGCCGGGCGGTCATCGCGTCCACGGTCCACCGGTCGGAGCGCCACCACTTCTCGTGCTCGGCGAAGGTGAAGCGCACCGGCACCCGGACGTCGCGGGCGACCGACGGATAGGTACGCGGCCAGCAGGGCACGTCCCGCAGCTCGTTGCGGGGTATCGGGCCCACGAGCGGCTCGGCCATGCGGAACGTGCCCGGCGGATACAGGGCCAGCGGGCCCCAGTGCAGCCGGTGGCCGCGGCGGCCGACGGGGTCGGCGAGCCGGTCGGTGCCGACGGCCCAGCGGTCGCTGATGCCGGACACGTCGACGCCGAGCAGCCGCGGCCCGCCGTCGCCGCCGTCCCGGGCCGCGGTCATCAGGGCGAGCTTGCCGCCCATCGAGTGCCCCAGCAGGAAGAAGCCGGCGCCCACCGGGTGTTCACGCGCGTGGCTCGCCAGCGCCGCCCGGATGTACCCGGCCTGCTCGGCGAGGGGCAGGCCGTCGGGCAGCGCGGCCGCCGAAGCACCGTACCCGGGCCGGTCCAGGGCGAGTGCCGCGTAGCCGCAGGAGGCGGCGAGGGAGAGCATCGAGGTGGCGGGGTCGGCCCGGCCGTGGAAGTAGCCGGCCCGCATGCCGCCGCCGTGCAGCGCGACGAGCACGGCGCGCGGCGGGCCGCCGGACGGCAGGGCGAGCAGCCCGGACAGGCGGAACGGGCCCGCCTCGACCTCGACGGGCCGGACCGGATCGTCCTGCGGGGTGGCGGGTGGTGCCGCGGACGGCGAGAGCTGGGGCATGGCGGGGCTCCAAGTCGGGTGGGTGCCCGGTGGCGGCACGGAACGCGGAGGGCGGGCCGGGGCGGTGCGGAGGCGGACGTGCGCGGGCGGGCGCCGGGAGAACGGCGCCCGCCCGGGGTGCGGCCGGTCAGTCCGTACCGCGGATGATGTGCGGTTCGGCGTCGAAGTCGTCCTCGGCCTCCAGGGGCGGCAGCTGCCACCCCGACCGTTGCGGACCGGTGTCCTCGACGGGGCCGGGGGCTTCCTGTGTCACGGTCACGGTGTCTTCCTCCTCGTACGGCGCGGCGTCAGGCGGCCAGTTCCTGCCAGCTGCGCGGCCCGGAGCCGCGCTCCACGCGCTCCAGGCGGCGCCAGCCCGCGGTGACGGGCCGGACCGGCGCGGGGTCTTCGGGGGCGGCGGCCATGACCCTGAGCAGGACGGCGGTGACGGCCGCCAGCTCCTCGGGGGAGGGCGAGCCCTTCTCCACCCGGATCACGTCGCGTGCTGCGTCCACTGCGTTCTCCTCACTGGGGCGGGTTGCCGTGCTTGCGGGCGGGCAGGCCGGCGTGCTTGCTGCGGAGCATCGCCAGCGACCGGGCGATGACCTGCCGCGTGCTGCGCGGGTCGATGACGTCGTCCACCAGACCGCGCTCGGCGGCGTAGTACGGGTGCATCAGCTCCTCGCGGTACTCGCGGATCTTCTGGGCGCGGGTGGCGTCCGGGTCCTCGGCGGCGGCGATCTCCCGGCGGAAGATGACGTTGGCCGCGCCCTCCGCGCCCATGACGGCGATCTCGTTGCTCGGCCAGGCCAGCGCGAGGTCGGTGCCGATCGAGCGGGAGTCCATGACGATGTACGCGCCGCCGTACGCCTTGCGGAGCACCAGGGAGATCCGCGGGACGGTGGCGTTGCAGTAGGCGTAGAGGAGCTTGGCGCCGCGCCGGATGATGCCGTTGTGCTCCTGGTCGACGCCGGGCAGGAAGCCGGGGACGTCCACGAGCGTGACGAGGGGGATGTTGAAGGCGTCGCAGAACTGCACGAAACGCGCGGCCTTTTCGCTGGCCTCGATGTCCAGGACGCCGGCGAAGTGGGCGGGCTGGTTGGCGACGATGCCGGCCACCTCGCCGTCGAAGCGGGTCAGGGCGCACACCACGTTGCCCGCCCAGCCCGGCTGCACCTCGAAGAATTCGCCGTCGTCGGCGATCTCCTCGATCACCCGGCGGATGTCGTACGTGCGGCCCGGCTCGGCCGGCACCACGTCCAGCAGCTCCTCGCACGACCGGTCGACGGGGTCGGTGGCCGGTGCGGAGGGCGGCAGTTCGCGGTTGTTGGACGGCAGCAGCGAGAGCAGGTAGCGCACCTCTTCGAGGCAGGTCCGCTCGTCGTCGTACGCGAAGTGGGCCACGCCGGAGGTCTCGGCGTGCACATCGGCGCCGCCCAGCCCGTTCTGGGTGATCTCCTCGCCGGTCACCGCGCGGACCACGTCGGGCCCGGTGATGAACATCTGCGAGGTGTCGCGGACCATGAAGACGAAGTCGGTCAGCGCCGGGCTGTAGGCGGCGCCGCCCGCGCACGGGCCGAGCATCACCGAGATCTGCGGGATGACGCCGGAGGCCTTGGTGTTGCGCTGGAAGATGCCGCCGTAGCCGGCGAGCGCGGAGACGCCTTCCTGGATGCGGGCGCCGGCGCCGTCGTTCAGCGACACCAGCGGGGCGCCCGCCTGCAGGGCCATGTCCATGATCTTGTGGATCTTCTGCGCGTGCGCCTCGCCGAGCGCGCCGCCGAAGATCCGGAAGTCGTGCGCGTACACGAAGACGGTACGGCCGTGCACGGTGCCCCAGCCGGTGATCACACCGTCGGTGTAGGGCCGCTTGTCCTCCAGGCCGAAGCCGGTCGCACGGTGCCGGCGGAGCGGCTCCACCTCGGTGAACGAGCCGTCGTCCAGGAGCAGTTCGATGCGTTCGTGCGCGGTGAGCTTGCCGCGGGCGTGCTGGCGCTCGGTGGCGGCCGGATCAGGTCCCTGGCGGGCCATCTCCTTGAGTGTTTCCAGCTCCGCCAGGTGGGCCTCGGGCGGCAGCACGGTCGGGGTGACATCGGTGACGGTCACGGAGATCTCCTCTTGCGGGTCGGTGGGTTACGTCCGGTCGCCGCCGAGCCGGTCAGCCGGCGGGCAGCGGGGCCGGGGCGCCGGTGCCGGCCGGCACGGACGCGCCGCCGGGCAGCAGGACGGCGGCCGGCAGCCGGTGCACGGCCCGGGGCGCGTCGGCCGCGCCCCGGTAGGCGACGGCCCCGTCGTGGTGCGGGCCGCAGTCGATGTCCAGGAGGGACCAGCCCGGCGGCCGCCGGGCGGCGTCCGCGCCGAGGTAGTCGGCGGCCGGCGACCTGCTGAGCCCGGTGCCCAGTGCCTTCAGGTACGCCTCCTTGCGCGTCCAGATGCGGCCGAAGGCGGCGCAGTGGCCGGGCGGTGGTACGTCCTCGATCTCGGCGCGTTCCGCCGGGTGGAGCGAGCGGGTGCACACCTCGACGGTGCCGGGGCGTGGCCGGCGCTCCACGTCGGCGCCGACGGTCTCGGAGGCGACGGCGACGAGGACCATGCCGCTGCTGTGCGAGAGCGAGAAGTGCAGCGGCGGGTCGGGGTGGGCGACGGCGGGCCGCCCGTGCGGGCCGCCGCAGCCCGGACACGGCTCGCGGACGAACGGCACCCGGTCCGGGGCGAGTCCGAGGTAGTGGCCGAGGACCCGGCGCAGGGCGATGTGCGCGGAGACGTACAGCACCCCGTCGTGGGGCCGGGTGAAGGAGCGGCCGCGGGCCTGCTCGCGCTCGTCCAGTTCGGAGCCGTCGAGCAGCGGTCCGAGCTGTTCGGGGCGGGGCAGGCGGAGCAGCCAGGCGTCGAGGAAACCGTTCATGCGGACTGCCCGGTGCGGTGGCCGTGGCCGGCGGGGCCGAGCTGTCCGGTGAGGCAGTCGATGAGCTCCCGGGCGCTGTTGGCCAGGAGCAGCATCTGGAGGTTCACCTCCACCTCCAAGGCGCGTTCGATGCGGTTCTGGAGGTGGAGCCCGGCGACGGAGCCGATGCCGAGGCTGTTCATCGTGCGGCCGTCCACGCCGATGTCGCGGGGCGCCACGCCCAGGACGCGGGCGAGCTCCCGGCGCACGTAGGCGTCAATGATCCGGGTGCGCTCCGCCAGGGGCAGCGTCACCATCACGGACCGGCCGGGCACCGCGACCTCCGGTCCGAGGAGGTCGTCGCCGGCCTCGTCGTCGAACTCCCAGCCGTCGACGTCCCACGCGTCGACGTCCCAGGTCTCGCTGTCCCACGTACCGACGTCCCAGGCAGCCGGGGTGTCTTGGACGGTCATCTGACTTCCTTCTGTGCGGCGTGGACGGGGGCAGGTACGGCGGTGCGTGCGGGCTCCGGTGCCGCGGCGGCACCGGCCCCGGGCCCGGCGGTACGGCGGCGGAGGCCCGCCAGTGCCGTGACCACGCCGAGCAGGCCGACGGCGGCGACGAGCAGATGCGCGGGCCGCTGGTCCGGTGTCCCCGAGCCGGTCGTCAGCAGCGCGGCGGCCAGCGCGGGCATGAGGACGGCACCGGCCTGGACGGCTGTCTGGTACGCCGCTCCCGCGATCGCCTTGCCGGCGTCGGCCGCCTCCGAGACGGCCTGGGTGTTCAGCGCGGTGAAGGCCAGCACGAAGCCGGCGCCCACCAGCAGCAGGCTGGGCAGCAGCCCGGTGACGTACGAGGTGTCCTCGCGCAGCAGCAGGAGGTGTCCGGCGAACGCGGACAGCGAGCCGAGGGCGATCAGCCGCCGGGCCCCGAAGCGCTCGACCATCGCCCCGGAATGCAGTGCCGTCAAGGCCAGCGGCACGCTCGCGGGAAGGAAGGCCAGCGCGGCGCCCAGCGGGCCGAAGCCGAGCTGGTCCTGCAGCCGGAGCGTGGCGAGGAACAGCATGCCGAGGTAGGACCCGTTGAGGCAGGCGGCACCCAGGGCCGACCGGCCCAGCGCGGTGCCGCCGCGGACGGACCGGGGCAGCAGCGGGGCCGCCGACCGGCGTTCGCTCACCACCAGCAGGACCAGCAGGACCGCGGCCGTCAGCAGCAGCCCCGTCGTGCGCGGGCCGGTCCAGCCGCCGCCGGGCGCCCAGGCGAACGCGCCGGCCAGGGCCGCCGTACCGCCGGTCAGCAGCAGGACGCGTCCCAGGGGCAGCGGCTGCCGCTCGTCCGGTGCCACGGGCTGCTGCGCGGGGATGAGCCGCAGCCCGGCCAGGAACAGCACGGCCACAACCGGAGCGGGGGAGGCCAGCGTGAGGCGCCAGTCCCAGCCGGTCAGCACGCCGGAGAGGACCAGGCCCGCGGTGAAGCCGCTGGCGCCGAAGAGCGTGTAGACGGAGATCGCGCGCCGCCGCACGGGCCCCGCGGGGAAGACGGACATGATGATGGCGAGCCCCATCGGTGCCGTCAGCGCGGCACAGCCGCCCTTGACGAAGCGGGTGGCCACCAGCAGTACCGGGTCGGTGGCGGCGCCCGCGACGAGGGACGCGACGGCGAAGACGGCCAGCGCGCCCAGGTACAGGCGCCGCCGGCCCCAGCGGGCGGCCAGCCGCGGCCCGAGCAGCAGCAGACCGGCGAAGCCCAGGGCGAAGCCGCTCATGGTCCACTGCGTTCCGGCGGGCGGCAGGTGCAGGTCGGCGCCGATGGCGGGCGCCGCCACGACCAGTGCGGACACCTCCAGGGCGTCGATGAGCATGTTGCCGGCGAGGACGGTCAGCAGGCCCCGCCGCCGGGAACCGGCGGCGGCCGGCCCGGAGCGGGGCACGGAAGGAGTCGTTGGCGTCATGGTGGTCTTCCCGAGGCGAGAGGGGGCTGGTCCTGGGGGCGCGGGGTCCGGACGTCCGGGTGTCCGGACCCCGCTGCCGGCGCGTGCGGCCGCGCCGGCCCGGCCGGTTCAACCCAGCAGGGTGCCGCCGCTGGCGTCGAGGAAGGCGCCGGTGACCCAGCGGGCGTCGTCGGTGGCGAGGAAGGTGACGACGTCGGCGACGTCCTCGGGCTCGCCGACCCGGTTGAACGCGGAGAGCTGTGCCATCTGCTCCACCGCCTCGGGGATGTCGAACACCGGGTTGCCGTTGCGGGTGATGCCCGGCGCGACGCTGTTGACCGTGATGTTGCGCGGCCCCAGGAGCTTGGCGAAGTGCAGCGCGAGCTGCTCGACCGCGCCCTTGGTCATCGCGTAGGCGATCTCCTCGGGGTTGGCGAAATGGGTCAGCCCGGAGGAGATGTTGATGATCCGGCCGCCGTCCGGCATGTTCTTCAGCGCGCGCTTGATGAGGAAGAACGGCGCCTTGGCGTTGACGGCCACCAGCCGGTCGAACTTCTCGGGCGTCGTGTCGTCCACGGAGACGCCGCCCATCTCACCGGCGTTGTTGACGAGGATGTCCAGGTCGGTCCCGCCGGAGCGCTCCTTCAGGCCCGCTTCCAGGCCGAGGAACAGCTCGTGCACATCGCCGGGCACACCCAGCTCGGCGCGGACCGTGAACGCCCGGCCGCCGTCCTTCTCGATGAGGGCGACGGTCTCGGCGGCCGCCTCCTCGTTGCTCGTGTAGTGCACGGCGACCAGCGCGCCCTCGTGCGCCAGCCGCCGGGCGGTGGCCCGCCCCATGCCGCGGCTGGAGCCGGTGACCAGTGCCGTCTTTCCGTTGAGCCTGCCCATGGTGTTCCCTCCCTGTGCGGCCGCCGGCGCGGCCGTGTTCGTCAGTGGTGCCTCGCCCGGCCGGGTCAGGCCGAACCAGCGGTGCAGTGCGTCGTCCAGGCCGTCGGCCGTCCGCCCGGTCCATGCGACGTGGCCGTCGGGCCGGACCAGGACGGTGCCGGCCCCGGCCAGCGGGTGGCCGTCCGCTTCGCCGTCGAGCCGGGCGGACAGCACGGTGAGCCGGTCGGTACGGCCGGCCGCCGCCTGCCGCAGCGGTGCTTCGGCGTCCTCCTCGCCGGACAGGTCCAGCAGCAGGCCGCGGCCGGTGCGCAGCAGGGCCGCCGCGGTGGTCGCGCTGCCGTCGGCGCGGACCAGCGGGGTGTGCGGGAGCCGGGCACCCAGCAGCGGGTGGCTGCCGGGGCCGACGTCGTACCGGATGTCCAGGCCGGAGATCATCCCCGCCAGGTGGGCGCGTACCGGCTCCTTGGCGATCAGTTCGGCGACGACGGAGCGCAGCGCCTCCACCTCGGGGCCGCCCAGCAGCAGCATGGCCTGCGCCTGGATGTTGGACCGTACGCGGGCGCCGACCGCGTGCCGTTCGTCGTGGTAGCTGTCCAGCAGGCCCTCGCTGCCGAGCCTGCGGACCTGGATGGCCAGTTTCCAGCCGAGGTTGACCGCGTCCTGGAGACCCAGGTTCAGTGCCTGGCCGCCGATGGGCATCTGCTGGTGCGCGGCGTCGCCGGCCAGCAGGACGCGCCCGTCGCGGTAGGCCGTGGCCTGCCGGTCGGCGTCGCCGAAGGCGTTGACCCAGAGCGGGGTGCCGCCGCTGATGTCCTCGCCCGTCACCCGCCGCCACACCGTGGCGACCTCGGCGAAGTCCGGGTCGCCGGTGCGCTCGCCGGCCGGGCGGCCGAACTCGTGCACCATGACGCGGGTGACGCCGTCGTTCCGCCGGGCGGCGATGGCCAGCCCCTTCTCCAGCCGCTCGAAGCGACGGTCGGGGATGTCCAGGCCCGCCACGTCCGCGCGCAGCAGCTCGCGGCCCGCGTCCCGGCCGGGGAAGTCGGAGCCGGCCAGGCGGCGCACGATGCTGTCCTCGCCGTCGCAGCCGACGACGCACAGCGCCGAGAGGGTGACGGTCCGGCCGTCCCCGGTCACCGCCTCGACCTCGACCCGGTCGTCGAGGACCGACAGACCGCGCACCTCGTGGCCGCGGCGTACGTCGGTGCCGAGCGACCGGACCCACTCCCCCAGCAGTTCCTCGGTGCGGTGCTGCGGGACCTTCCACTGGCCGGGGTGGCTGCTGTCGAGGGTCAGGTCCAGCGGGATGCCGCCGAAGTGGCCGCGCGGTTCGCGGGGCGGGGTGCCCAGCTCCGCCAGCAGGCCGCGGGAGTCGAGGATCTCCATGGTGCGGGCGTGCAGGGTGGAGGCCCGCGACTCGGTGGTGGGGGCCGTGCGCTGTTCCAGCACGACGACCTCGGCACCGCCCAGCCGCAGTTCTCCGGCGAGCATCAGCCCCACGGGCCCCGCACCGACGACGATGACCTGGGTGTCCAGTGCGGCCATGTCAGCGACGCGCCTCGGCGTAGTCCTTGGCGTAGCCCAGCGTGGCCCGGCTGTTGGTGCTGAGCGCGGTGCGCACGTACTCCTTGGCCTCCGCGACGCCGGCGTCGGCGCCGAGAATCCTGGTGATGTTGGCGGTGTTCAGGACGACCGTGTGCTGCGACGTCGCGGCCACGCCCTCGTCGGTCTCCTCGAACGTCCACCGGCCGGTGTGCAGGGTCATCAGCGCCGGCAGCGTGACCTGCTTGTACGCGATCTTCTGCTGCGGGAAGCAGACCCGGTAGGACTTGGTCGTGTGCGTGGAGCCGTCCTTGGCACGGGTGTCCATCTCCAGGCTCTGCAGCCCCGGGACGTCCTCCTCCAGGCGTACCGAGGCGACGTGCGGGAGCCGCTCCTCCCAGTGCTGGGCCTCGTTGATGAAGTCGTAGGCGTCCTTGGCGGAGCCCGCGATGCGGACCGTGTCCTCGAAGGAGAAGGTCAGCTCCGCCGAGGCGTGGGCGAGTTCGACGTTCTCCTTCAGCGCGGCCAGCTCGGACCGCGAGTTGCGGTCGACGGCCTCGTCGATCCACTGCAGGGAGGACGGGTCGTCGTCGATCGCGCGGTAGTCGTGCAGCAGCCGGATCCTGGACTCGCCCTCGCCCAGCGGCTCGATGATCCAGGCGCCGCCCATGGCGGCGACCGGCGGCGCGGAGACCTCCTGGCGGAAGGTGATCCGCAGGGCCTCGGGGTCCAGGGTGCGGCGGGACGTCCAGTTCTTGGCCGTGCCGTTGGCGGTGGCCCAGATCCGGATGCGCTCCTCGTTGCCGCCCTGCTCGACGTGGTCGACGTAGAGGGTCGGCGGGAAGATGCGGGGCCAGTTCTCCACCTCGGCGAGCAGGCGGTAGACCTCGGCGGCGGGGGCCTGCACGGTGATCTCGTGCTCGACCTCACGGACCGTCATGGTGAACTCCTTGGGGAAGTGAGAAGGGGGATCAGAAGTTGCCGAGGCCGCCGCAGACGTTGAGCGCCTGCGAGGTGATGGAGGCGGCGGTGTCGGAGGCGAGGTAACCGACCAGGCCCGCGACCTCCTCCGGGGTGGAGTAGCGGCCGAGCGGGATCTTGGACTGGAACTTCTCGAGGATGGCGTCCTCGGTGGCGTTGTAGGCCTCGGCGTAGCCCTGGCGGACGCGCTGGGCCATCGGGGTCTCGACGTAGCCGGGGCAGACGGCGTTGACGGTGATGCCGGTCGGGGCCAGCTCGTTGCCGAGGGCCTTGGTAAAGCCGACGACGCCGTGCTTGGAGGCCGAGTACGGGGCGCCGAGGACGACGCCCTGCTTGCCGGCCGTGGAGGCGATGTTGATGATGCGGCCGCGGCTCTTGTGACGCATGCGACCGGTGTTGAGCACCTCGCGGGTCATGCGGAAGACGCTGTTGAGGTTGGTGTCGATGACGTCGTGCCACAGCTCGGTGGCGATGTCGGCGGTGACGCCGCCGCCGCTGCGGCCGGCGTTGTTGACCAGGACGTCGACGCTGCCGTGGCGGTCGACGGCGGTCTGCACGAAGGCGTGCACGCTCTCGTCGTCGCGGACGTCCAGCTCGGCGCCGTCGGCCTCGATGCCGTCCTCGCGCAGCTGCTTGACGGTCCGCGCCACGTTCTCGGCGTTGCGGGCACCGAGGAAGACGGTGTGGCCCTGCTCGCCCAGCAGGCGGGCTGCGGCCAGGCCGATGCCGCTGGTGCCACCGGTGATGAGGGCGAGACGCCCGGAGGTGCGGGACATGGAGAGGCTCCTTGGGTCGGGTCCGGCCGGTGCCGGGAGGGAGGGAGAGAAACCGCCCGGGGCGGCCGCGGCGGGCGCGGCCGCCCCGGAACGGGGTCAGGCGGCGGCGAGGGCCAGGTGGGCGTTGACCACCTCGACGAGCGCGCGCGGGGTGGTGGCGTCGGTCAGCGCGGAGTCGTCCAGCGTGATGCCGTACTCGCGCTCGATGCGGCCGCCGGTCTCCAGCAGGGCCAGCGACTCGTAGCCCAGTTCCTCGAACTCGGTGTCGAGGATGTCGCCGTTGAGGTCGACGCCCTCGTCGGCGCCGGCGCCCTCCAGGAGGATGCGCTTGAGGTCGTCCAGGGTGAAGACAGCAGACATGTGCGTTCCTTCAAGTTCGGAGTTCGGGTGTGTCCCGCGCCGTTGCGGGGCACGGCAGATGGTCAGCCGTCGGCGCGGAGCACGACGGCGGAGTTGAAGCCGCCGTGGCCGCGGGCCAGCACCAGCGCGGTGCGGACCTCGGCGGTGCGCGGCTGGCCGACGACCAGGTCGAGGTCGTAGGCCGGGTCGGGGTCGGTGTGCACGGTGGGCGGGATGAGCCCCTCGTCCATCGCCAGCAGCGCTGCGGCGACGTCGAGCGGCGCCGCGCCGGAGTACAGGCGGCCGGTCATGGTCTTCGGTGCCGTCACCGGGACGCCGCGGGCGCCGAAGACGGTGCGCAGCGCGTCCGCCTCGATCCGGTCCAGCTCCACGGTTCCGGCGGCGTCGGCGAAGACGACGTCCACGTCCTGCGGGCGGCAGTCCGCCTCGCGCAGGGCCAGCTCGATCGCGCGGCGCAGGCCCGGCTCCCCGCCGGTGCCCGGCTTGGGGTCGAACGTCGCGGCATAGCCGACGAGTTCGCCGTAGATCCGGGCGCCGCGGGCGCGGGCGGCCGCGGTGTCCTCCACGACGAGGAGAGCGCCGCCCTCGCCCGGCACGTGGCCGCGCGCCGCCGCGTCGAAAGGCACGTAGGCGCGGTCGGGGTTGTCGCTGGTGGACAGGCGGCCGCTGGTCAGCTGGGCGGCCCAGCCCCACGGGCAGACCGACGCGTCGACGGCGCCCGAGACGATCAGCGGGGTGCCCTTGCGGATCTGCCGCCGGGCCTGGGCCAGCGCGTCGAGGCCGCCGGCCTGGTCGCTGACGAGGACGCCGCTGGGGCCCTTCATGCCGTTGCGGATGGAGATCTGTCCGCTGTTGACGGCGTAGAACCAGGCGAAGGACTGGTACGCGCTGACGTACTGGCTGCCCCGGCTCCACAGCTTCTGCAGCTCGTTCTGGCCGAACTCGAAGCCGCCGGAGGAGCTGGCGGTGATGACGCCCATGTCGAAGGCGGGCTGCTCACCGGGGTCGATGCCGGCGTCGGCCAGCGCCCAGTCCGCCGCCACCAGCGCCATGCGCGTCATGTGGTCGGTCTGCGGGATCAGCCGGCTGGGCAGGTGGGCCTTGGCGTCAAAGCCGGGCACCTCGCCGGCGAGCGTCGCCGGGTAGGAGGAGGGATCGAAGCGGGTGACGCGGCCGATGCCGCTCTTGCCGATCCGGGTGGCCGCCCAGAAGTCCTGGGTGCCGAGGCCGTTGGGAGAGGCGACTCCCAGGCCGGTCACTGCCACGGAGGTGGTCATGCCTCGCTCCTCTCGGGCCGGGCGAGCACCATCGCGGACTGGAAGCCGCCGAAGCCGCTGCCCACGGTCAGCACGGCATCGGTGCGCTGCTCGCGCGCGGTGACCGGGACGTAGTCCAGGTCGCATTCGGGGTCGGGGGTGTGCAGGTTGGCCGTGGGCGGCACGACGTGGTGCTCCATGGCCAGCGCGCTGGCGGCGATCTCGATGGAGCCGATGGCCCCGAGCGAGTGGCCGACCATGGACTTGATGGAGCTGACCGGCGTGGCGTAGGCGTGGTCGCCCAGGCTCTTCTTGAACGCGGCGGTCTCGTGGCGGTCGTTCTGCTTGGTGCCGGAGCCGTGCGCGTTGATGTAGTCGATGTCCTCGGCGTTCAGCCGCGCCTCGGCCATGGCGACGCGGATGGCCTCGGCCATCTCCGCGCCGTCGGGGCGCAGGCCGGTCATGTGGTACGCGTTGGAGCGGGTGGCGTAGCCGGCGATCTCGGCGTAGATGTGCGCGCCGCGCGCCTGCGCCGCGGTCAGCTCCTCCAGGACGAAGAAGGCCGAGCCCTCGCCCAGTACGAAGCCGTTGCGGGTGTTGTCGAAGGGCCGGGAGGCCGTCTCGGGGCTGTCCTGGCGGGGCGTGGTCGCCTTGATCGCGTCGAAGCACGCCATCGTGATGGGCGAGATGGGGGCATCCGAGGAGCCGGCGATCATGACGTCGGCGCTGCCCTCGCGGATCAGCTCGACGGCGTGGCCGACCGAGTCGATGCCGGACGTGCAGCCGGTGGAGACGACGGTGGCCGGGCCCTGCGCGCCGGTCGCCCAGGCGACCTCGGCGGCGAAGGAGCTGGGTACGAGGAAGTCGTACAGGTGCGGCACGCCGTAGGTGTGGTCGACCAGGTCCAGCCGGCCGCCGTCGCTGACGGTGCGGTACTCGGTGTCCAGGCCCATGGTGGCGCCGACGGCGCTGCCGACGGTGACCCCGGTGCGGAACGGGTCGAGGTCCGCGAACTCCAGGCCGCTGTCGCCGACGGCCTCACGGGCCGCGACGACGGCGAACTGGGCGGCCCGGTCCATCCGGCGGATCTCCTGCGGGGACAGGCCGTGCAGCTCGGGGTCGAAGTCGATCTCCGCCGCCACCCGGGAGCGGAAGGAGGAGGCGTCGAAGAAGGTGATGCCGCGGGTCGCGGTGCGGCCCTCGCTCAGCAGGCTCCAGAAGTTCTTGGTGCCGACACCGCCGGGGGCGAGGACCCCGATGCCGGTGATGGCGACGCGTCGGGCGCTCACGCGGAGGCCTCCCAGTTGTAGAAGCGGGTCGCCATCGCGTCGGCGGGCGAGCGCCAGGTGGCCGGGTCGTACGCCTCGATGAAGGGCTTGAGGTCGTCGCTGATCTGCACGAAGCGGGGGTCGGTCTTCGCTTCCTCGATGAGCTCGCCGCCGTTGTCGGCGTCGAAGTCCTGGAGGTGGAAGTAGAGGCCCCGGTACGAGAACAGCTGGCGGCGGCGGGTGCCCATGCGGTGGGGCATCTCCGTGCCGTCGAACTCGCCGAAGAGGCGGGCGACGTCCTCCGCGGACTGCGGGTTCATCCGCGCGACGATGAGGGTGCTGTGCATGAGTGGGTTCTCCTTGTCGGCCGGTGGGAGTCCGGCGCTGCGGTCGGTGCGGAGGTGCTTTCAGCGGGCGGGGCCGAACCACCGCTCCAGGGACATGGGCAGGTCGTGGTGGCTGCCGGGGGCGGCCCAGGCCACGTAGCCGTCGGGGCGGACCAGGACGGCGGTGGTGCCGGCCAGCGCGCTGTCCGGGGCCGGCCGGCCGGTGGCGGTGACGATGTCGACGCGGTCCGCCCAGCCGGCCGCGCGGTTCCGCAGGACGGCGTTGTCGGTCAGGTCGAGGAGGACGCCGCGGCCGGGGTGGAGCAGCGCGGTGCTGCTCGTGGTGCGGCCGTCGGCGCGGGTCAGTTCCAGGTCGGGCATGCGGCGGCCGAGCAGCGGGTGGGTGCCGCCGCCGGCCTCGTACCGGATCTCCAGGCCGCTGACCATCGCGGCGAGGTGCTTGCTGACGTCCTCGTAGCCGATCAGCTCGTTCAGCACGTCGCGCAGCGGCTGGATCTCGGCGCCGGAGAGGAACAGCAGGCCCTGGGCCCGGGTGTTCATCAGGAGGCGCCGGCCCACCGCGTGCCGCTCGTCGTGGTACGTGTCCAGCAGGGCCTCGGGGGCGCGTCCCTGGGCGACGGCGGCGAGCTTCCAGCCGAGGTTGACCGCGTCCTGGATGCTGGTGTTCATGCCCTGGCCGCCGGCCGGCAGGTGGATGTGGGCGGCGTCGCCGGCGAGGACGACGCGGCCGCGGCGGTACTGGGTGACCTGGCGGGTGGCGTCCCCGAAGGAGCTGACCCAGACCGGCTCGCCGTGCGAGATGTCCTGGCCGGTCACGCGCTTCCAGCCGGCCACGACCTCCTCGAAGGAGGGGGCGCTGCTGCGGCGCTGCGGCGGGGTGCCGCGCTCGCAGAGGATGAGGCGGGTGATGCCGCCGGGCAGCGGGCCCACCATGACCATGCCGCCCTCGAAGGTCTCGCCGATCATGCGCGGGTCCAGGTCCAGGCCCTTGACGTCGGCGAGGAACATCTCCAGCGTCGACGCGGTGCCGGGGAAGTCGAACCCCGCCGCCTTGCGGACGGTGCTGCGGCCGCCGTCACAGCCGACCAGGTAGCCGGTGCGCAGCGTCTGCGTGTCCCCGCCGGGCGTCCGGACGGTGACCTCGACCGCGTCGCCCTTGTCGGTGAAGGAGACGAGTTCGTGGCCGCGGCGCAGGTCGGTGCCCAGCTCGCCGACCCAGGCCTCCAGCACCTCTTCGGTCTGCGACTGAGGGATGGTCTTGGCGGCCTGGTGCGCACCCTCCAGTACGCCGAAGTCGACGGGCAGGCCGCCGAAGTGGCCGACGTTGCTGGTCTCGATGTCGCCGAAGCGGGGCAGCAGCCCGCGCTGGTCGAAGATCTCCATGGTGCGCGCGGTGAAGCCCAGGCCGCGGGACTCACCGGTCCGCTCGGGCAGGCGCTCCAGGACGATCACGTCGACCCCGGCGAGCCGCAGCTCTCCCGCGAGCATGAGGCCGGCCGGGCCGGCCCCCACAACTATCACTGCAGCGTCCATTGCCTCTTTCTCCTTGGGTGGGCGAGTGGTCCCGTCGGGGCGCGACGGTCCGCGCCGTCGTGCGGCGGCCGCGGTCACGCGTCGGCGAAGACCGGCAGCAGGGGGGCGGGGAAGACTCCGGTGCCGGCGGCGGTGGTCACCAGGCGGCGGCACAGGGCGGTGAGCCGGGCGACGCCTTCGGCGCCCAGGTGTGCGTAGGGAGCGGCGTCCAGGCGGTCGGTGTCCCGCTCGACCTGCGCCCGCAGCTCCAGACCGCGGGCGGTCAGCGCCCCGGCCGTGTCCATGAGGCCGCGGTCGCGCAGCCGTTCCTCGGCGGCGATCCAGTCCTCGTCGGTCCAGCCGCGCTTGGCCATCACGAAGGCGCGGGGCATGCCTCCGGGTCCTGCGGAGTGCGAGACCAGCCCGTCCAGGCCGGCCAGTCCCGCGTGGCTCAGTACGGCGAAGTGCCCGTCGCCGCGGTACTCCCGCAGCAGCGTCGCGGCGTGCCAGAGGGCCAGGTGCGGCCGGTCCGGTACGGGCAGGTCGGCGTGGGCCGCGTACAGCGGGCGGCCGGCCCGCTCGCACCCTTCGGCGGCGCGCAGGGCAAGTTCGGCCGCCTCGGCGGTCTCGGGCGCCTCGGCGAACTCCTCGCCCAGGCAGCGGCGCAGGGTCGTGTCGGCGGCGCGCAGCCGTTCGGCGAGCACGACGGCCGGGGGCACCCGGTCCCAGAAGGCCGGGAAGTGGCCGGCGATCAGCCGGTGGGCGAAGCCGTTGGTGACGGCGGTGAGGGTGCCCGGTCCGGCGGGGCCCAGGGCCGCGGTCCGGGCGGCGAAGTAGCCGGCCATCGGGTCGTCGACGCCGTGGACCGCCAGGTTCTCGTCCAGGTCCGGGGTGAAGTAGAGAAGTGAGTGGAGGGAGTTGAGGTAGAACTGGCAGCGGTTGGCGGGGGTGGCGTCGATGGTCACGGGCGCACCGCGCTGTGGTGGAGGTGGTAGCGGGTGTAGCCGATGGGCCGCACCCCGGGGATGGCCTCGTAGGCCGCGCGGGCCCGGCCGGAGCAGGCGTCCCGCAGGAAGGTCTCGTGCGCCTCGTCCGAGGTCCACTCCGCGTAGTTCAGCACCCGGGTGCCGTCGACGCTGCTGTGGAAGTGCGTACCGAGCAACCCGTCCTGAGCGTAAGGGCCTTCGCGGCCGACGGTGCCGATGATCTCCTCGATCACATGGCGCTGGCGCAGCGGGCCATCGGTGTCGAAGGACGCGGCGACCATGCAGCCGGGGGGCTCGGCGGCGGCACCGGCCGGGACGAAGCTGCGGTGCAGCCGGTACTCCACCGCCTCCGCGCAGGCGGCCCCGGCCAGCGACCGGGTGAAGGGGCGGTAGGCGGTGGCGGAGGCGCACTGGGCGTAGGTCAGTACGGTGTCGCCGGCGTCGCTGAGGTAGCTGCTGAAGGAGAGGATGTCGTCCGGCCACTCGGCGGTCTCCCACTGGGCGGTGACCTCGTCCAGGTCCTTCAGGGCCGTGGTGCGGTCAGGTGTGTACCAGTGGCTGACGAACACCGCCACGGCCCCGGCATGGCGTACGTCCGGGAGGGTCGGATGGCACAGCAATTTACTGCCCTCTCTTCTGGCGGTGGTCCAGGAACGGCTCGGCGGTGGATCGGGAACGGCGCGGGATGCGGTGCGCCGGGCGGTCGGCCGGGCCGGCCCCGTAAATTCGCTCCGGATTTTCCGGGAGAATGCCGAGTTAATTCTTCCCGGCCGGCCGGAGGTTTTCCCTGGCGGCCGATATCTCTATTCTCGCCGCCCGGTCCGCACCGCTCAAGGCATTCCGTGTCAGATGAATGTCAACTTGCGTCAGGTCTTCGCGGCCGGACCGGTGCGGTTTTTCAGTCCTTGATTTCGCAGATGACGGCGCCGGCGGTGAGGGAGGCGCCGACCTCGGCGGTCAGGCCCTTGACGGTGCCGGAGCGGTGGGCGTTCAGCGGCTGTTCCAT
>NZ_JBITXI010000023.1:0-86419 GCF_044544605.1 Streptomyces sp. NPDC053560
TCGATGAGGCGGGCGCGCTGGGCGATGATGCGGGCGCCGTCTTCCAGTGTGAGGGCGCCGCAGACGACGGCGGCGGCGATTTCGCCCTGGGAGTGGCCGATGACGGCGTCGGGGGTGAGGCCGAGGGATTTCCATACTTCGGCGAGGGAGATCATGACGGCGAAGCAGGCGGGTTGGACGACGTCCTCGCGTTCCAGGGAGGGTGCGTCGTGGGTCTGTCGGATGAGGTCGGTGAGTTTCCAGTCCAGGTGTTGGGCGAGCAGTGCCTCGCAGCGTGCCATGGTGGTGGCGAAGACGGGGGATTCGTCCAGGAGCTGGGCGGCCATGCCGGCCCATTGGGTGCCTTGTCCGGGGAAGAGGAACACCGTTCGGGGGGCCCCAGCGGTCACTCCGGTCAGTGGTGCTTGTCCTGCTGCTACGGCTTCCAGGCCGGTCCGAAGTGCCGCGCTGTCCTCGGCGAGGATCACGGCTCGGTGTTCGAAGACCGAGCGGGACACGGCCGTGGAGTAGCCGAGGTCCAGCAGTCGGGTGGTGTCATCGATGTGGTCGATGAGTCGGTGTGCCTGATCGCGCAGGGCGGCGCTGTTTCGTGCGGAGACGACGACAGGGACCGGGGTCAAGGCATGTACGGTCGCCGGCCGGTCCTTCCGGACCGGGTCCGGTGCCTGCTCCAGTACCACGTGCGCGTTCGTCCCGCCCATTCCGAACGAGGAGACGCCGGCGAGGCGCGGTGCGGCGGTCGTGGGCTGTCCCTCGCTGCCCGGCCACGGTTCCAGGGCCGTCGGCACCCGCAGGTTGAGCTGTTCCAGGGGGATGGCAGGGTTGGGCGTCTCGTGGTTCAGGGTGGGCGGCAGAACCCCCTCGCGGACGCACAGGGCCGCCTTGAGCAGGCCGACGATGCCCGCAGCCCCTTCCAGATGCCCGATGTTGGTCTTGACCGAGCCCACTGGCAGCGGGCTGCCCTGCGGCCGCGCCGCGCCGAGGACCGCGCCCAGCGCGGCCGCCTCGATGGGGTCGCCGACCGGAGTGCCTGTGCCGTGGAGTTCGACGTAACCGATGTGGTGCAGGCGTTCGGCATCGATGCCGGCGTTGGCGTACGCCGAACGCAGTACGGCCTCCTGCGCCTCGCGGTGGGGGGCGGTGAGCCCATCACCCCCACCGTCGTTGTTGGCGGCGGCGCCGCGGATGACGCAGTGGACGCGGTCACCGTCGGCCAGCGCGTGCTTCAGCGGTTTGAGGACCAGGCAGGCGCCGCCCTCTCCCCGGACGTACCCGTTGGCGCGGGCGTCGAAGGTGTAGGAGTGGCCGTCGGGGGACAGGGCCCCCATCAGCTCCATGCCGCGCGTGCTGTGCTCGGAGAGGACCAGGCTCACTCCGCCCACGAGGGCGAGGCCGGTCTCGCCACGGCGCAGGCTCTCGCAGGCCAGGTGGACCGCGACCAGCGACGAGGACTGCGCGGAGTCCACGGCCAGGCTGGGACCGCGCAACCGCAGGAGGTAGGAGAGGCGGTTGGCGGTCATGCCGCGGTTCAGGCCGGTCGCGGTGTGGCCGTTCAGTGCGGTGCCGGAGCGGTGGAGAAGGGCCGCGTAGTCGTCGGCCGCGACCCCGACGAAGACGCCGGTATCGGTGCCCGCCAAGGTGTCCGGCACGATGCCGGCGTGCTCCAGTGCGGTCCAGCCCAACTCCAGCATCAGCCGCTGTTGCGGGTCGGCCGCGGCGGCCTGACGCGGGGACATGCCGAAGAAGGCGGCGTCAAAATCCGTGGCGTTCCCCAGGGCGCCGAGCCGGCTGCCGTCGGGCTGCTGTGCGACGGCGCTGCGGCCCGAGGTCAGCAGCTCCCAGAATTCATCGACACCAGGCGCTCCCGGGACCCGGCAGGACATGCCGACAATGGCAATGTCACCGGTCTGCTGCGCACCATTATTCGGGGCCATGAAATCTCCAGGTCGACACGAATGCGACTGACATGCAAAGGGTCAGCGGGGGATGACTTCTCGGGAATTCTGGAACTGGGGCGGGAGGCGGAAGGCTCTGCCTTCGGAATTCAGATTCCCGGACACATGGGTAAGAACGGCGGGTCGAGCCGCCCCTTTCGCCGGCCTCCCCATGGGATCAGCCACGGCACGCCCCGCGATAAGCTTGTACGAGGTAATCCCAGCTGCCCACGGATGAACGGTGCCTCATGCTGAACAGAGTCGTGCACGCACTCGCCTGCCCCCACTGCGGTGCCGCGCTCGCCCAACGGGACCGTGCCCTGCTCTGCGCTGATGGACATAACTTCGACATCGCGAAGCAGGGTTATGTGAACCTGCTGTCGGGCGCGACGAAGCTCAGTGCGGACACCAGGGAAATGGTGGAGGCGCGCGCCGGATTCCTGGCATCCGGGCACTACGCCCCCATTTCCGAGGCGCTGGTCGAGCTGGCACGCCGTACGAGCGATCCGGCGCTGTCCGGCTGTGTCGTCGATATCGGCGGTGGCACCGGTTACTACCACGCGCGGGTGATGGACGCCTTTCCGGACGCCGTGGGAGTCCTGCTCGACATTTCGAAGTTCGCAGCCCGGCACGCGGCCAGGACGCATCCGCGGATCGATGCCGCGGTGGCCGATGCGTGGCAGGGGCTGCCCCTCCAGGACGGCGCCGCTTCCCTGGTGCTGAACACCTTCGCACCGCGTAACGGCCCGGAGCTGCGGCGGATCCTGGCGCCCGGCGGAGTCCTGCTCGTCGTCACCGCCCGCCCAGGCCATCTCCAGGAGCTGATCGATGCGCTCGGCCTGCTGAGCGTGGACGACCGCAAGGAGTCGAGGCTGACCGAACAGCTCGCCCCGTACTTCACGGTTGCCGAGACCGAGCAGCTGACGCGGACGATGACGCTCGACCACCAGGCGCTGGCCCAGCTGGTCGCCATGGGCCCCAACGCCTGGCACCACGACGCTCAGGACGTCCAGGAGCGGGTCCGGAAGCTGCCGGAATCCTGCCCCGTCACGCTGTCCGTCACGCTGACCGCCTACCGGCCGCTGCCGTAGCCGCGCACTGCGCCGACGGCCCGCCGCCACTCGCCAAGGGAGGGGGCGGCGGCCGGCCGGCCGGGGCCCCGGCTGAGAGGCCCCGGCCAACACGGTGCTCAACCGACTGTCACCCCCGACGCCTGTGCCCAGTCCTCCAGGACGTCACAGGCGTTCTCCACACCGCGCTCCTGCGCGACCAGCCGGCCCAGCCGCTGGGCCCGTGCGGCCATCCCCGGGTCGTTGACCGCCTGGCGGACACTGGCTGCCAGCGCTTCGCGGTCGAAGCCGATGAAGGGCACAGGCCGTGCGGCCACCCCCAGCTTGGACAGCCGCGCGGCCCAGAACGGGTGGTCGGCGAAGACCGGGCAGATCACCTGCGGCACCCCGGCGCGCACCACCTGCGCCATGGTGCCGACACCGCCGTGGTGGATGACCGCGGCCATCTTCGGGAACACCCCGGCGTAGTCCACGTCATGGAGCCGGAAGACATCATCGGGCAGATCGCCGTCCGGTCCGTCGACCATCACCAGCCGGCGCCCGGCACTGCGGGCCGCGTTGATCGCGAACTCCATTGCGCGGTCCTGGTCGTGGAGCGACCAGGTGCTGCCGAAGGTCAGGGCAACCGGGGCCGGGCCGTCGTCGAGGAAGGCCTGGAAGTCGGCCGGCGGCTGCCACTCCTGGTCCCAGTACCAGAATCCGGTGACATGGGCCCGCTGCGGCCAGTCGGCAGGCTTGGGCAGCACGCTGGGGCTGAACGGGTACAGGTACGGGCGTTCGTGGCCCAGGCGCGGGAACGGTGACGTGCGGCCGAACGGCGGCAGGCCCATGCGCGTGCGGTAGCCGTCGATCTCGGGCCGGCGCCAGGCCCACTCGTCACGGGCCGCCTGCCAGTGGGAGTAGCGGTTGTAGAGCGGCGTCAGCGGGCCCATCCGGCGCTGGTGGGACTCCACGGCCGGGAAGGACCAGGTGGGGGAGTTGGGCCACCAGCATACGGATGCCCACGGCGCGGGCGGGTGCCCGTAGGCCGCGGCCAGGGTCAGCGGCGCGTTGACGATGAAGTCGGCTCCCTGGGCCGCTTCGTGGACCGCGTCGACGACGACCTGGTCGTATCCTTCGGGCCCCTTGGGCAGCTTCTTGAGCAGGTCCTTCATCAGCGGACTGCGCCGCAGCGAGTCCCTGACCTCGGGCATGCTGAAGAACACGTCGGGTTCGCCCGGGGTGACCTTGTACTCGAGCCCGGCCCGCTCCACCAGCTTCTGCAGGGAGGCGGGCGCGGCGAGCGTTACCTTGTGGCCGCGCTCACGCAGTCCGATGCCCAGCGCGATGAAGGGCTGTACGTCGCCGCGCGAGCCGATGGCCAGCAGCGTTACGCGCACGGCACCGTCCCCCTGACCCCCGTTGTGTTGTGCATACTCATTCCGCTCCGCCCGAGGACACCGCCACCAGCGTGTCGAAGTCGCGCGGGATCCACGGGGGAATGCCGCCCTCGGAGTTGGTGCCCTTCTCGATGAAGGCGAGGTTGTGGTAGACGTGCAGGCCTGCCACGTTGCGGTCGGCGTAGCTGGGCCGGTGGCCCGAGGTGGCCGGCCGCTCCTCGTGCTGGATGGAGTCGATCAGCGACTTCACCAGACCGAGGCTCGTGGCGCTGTCCTGGCGGGGATCCTCGTTGCCGCCGAAGCCGGGCCAGTAGGCGGTCCACAGGTCCTCGATGACGTAGAGACCACCGGGGCGCACATGCGGGAACAGTGCTTGGAACGAGGTCCGGACGTGTTCGTTGATGTGGCTGCCGTCATCGATGACGATGTCGAACGGACCGTACTCCTTGGCGATCGACGCCAGGTACTCCGGGTCGTTCTGGTCGCCCTGGAGGGTGGTGATGCGCGGTGCGTCGAAGTGGGACTTGTCGACGATGTCCAGGCCGTAGATCTCACCGCGGTGGAAGAAGTGCTTCCACATGCGCAGGGAGCCGCCGCCCCACTCGGGGTGCTTGTAGCCGCCGATGCCGATCTCCAGGACGCGCACCTGCTCGTTGCGGTAGTCGCGGAAGTGGCGGTCGTAGTGCGGGGTGAACCAGTGCAGCGAGCCCCACTTGGGCGTCATGTAGCGCGAGGCCAGCTCGCTGAGCTCGGGCTTGCGGGAGTGGCAGCCCGCGAGCACGGTCTCGGTGCCCTGCTGGGCGGCCAGGAAATGGGTGCCGATGTGCTCGGCGCCGGAGTTGGCGTCACTCTCGCTCCCGGTGTCGTCGCCCGAGGCCTCGGCGACGTACGGGAACAGCGTGGTGCCGCGCACGCCGGCTCCGCGCTCCCGTGCCGGTCCAAACAACTCCCTTACCAGTTCGCCCAGTTCGTATTCGACACGCATGGCGATGAATGCCTCGTCCCGGTCGGCCGGGCGCACCGGCCCGCCCTTGGCGACGTACAGGTAGTGCGACTCGGGCGGGGTGCTGCCGGTGTGGACGGCGAGCTCCACGAGAACCGGAGCGTCGTTGACCGGGGCCGGGCAGCGCGAGGTGATCTCGTCCAGCAGTACCCGGGTGATGTCGGCCGGGCTGTGCCGGGCGACGAGGTCCTTCAGTGCGGCGTCATGCCCGCCGGCTGCCCCGATGATGTCGCGGAGCAGCGCTGTCTCGACTGATGTAGCCACGAGTTGCCTTCCAGGGTTACCGAGTGGTCTGGTGCTGGTGACGGCGGTACCAGCGAATGGTTTCTTCGAGGCCCGCCCGCAGCGTGCGGGGTTCAAAATCGATGACCTCGAACATCCTGGAGAGGTCCAGGCGGCGGCCGGCGATGCCCACCGGGCGGCTGGGAACGGTGCGGATGCGCTCGGGCCGGTCCAGTACGTCGGTCACCATCCTGGCCAGGCCCAGGATGCTGGTCTCCTCGGTGGTGCCGATGTTCAGCACCCGGTGCTTGCCGGTTTCGACCATGCGCAGCGAGGCCCGCACCAGATCGGCGACGTGCACGAAGGACCGGGTCTGGCTGCCGTCGCCCCAGATCTCGATCTCCTCGCCGGCCTCGGCCTTGGCCAGCATACTGGGGATCACCCGGCCCCGGGACGTGTCGAAACTGTCGCGAGGACCGTAGACATTGGCCGGCCGCACCAGGAAGACATTGGTCCCGAACTGCTTGTGGTGCAGGCCGGACAGGATCTCCGCATAGGTCTTGGACAGAACATAGCCGTTGTCGGTGTACCGCATGTGGGCGCGGTAGTCGTCGTCCTCGCTGGTCGCCGAGGTCAGCGGCCCGCAGTACACCTCCGACGAACTCATGACGACGACTTCGTCCACTGCGAAGTCCCGCACGCAGTTCAGCAGGTTGGAGGTGGTGCGCTGGTTGCTGTCGAGGATCTCCGCGGAGTGCTCGTGCTTGAACTGGGCATTGCCGTCCAGCCCCGCACAGTGCACCACGGTGTCGATGGACGGTGCCAGGTACTTGAACGCGGCCCGGGTCTCCTCCGCGACACGTAGGTCGACCGCGACGAAACGGATCCGTTCCGATCCGGGCAGGTCTGCCAACTCCGACCTGGTGTCGGGGTGGTCACCACGATGCAGGGCCAGTACCGTGGCGCCGCGCGCGGTGAGCTGTTCGACGAAGTGCGAGCCGATGAATCCCAGCGCGCCCGTCACGAGAGCCGTACGGCCGGCCCACCGATCGCCCGTCACCCGGCCTCCCGCTGCTGCTCAGAGGGTGCCGTGCCGGTCGTACCGGTGAGGAGTACGGCCTGCACCGGGCACAGGTCCGCGGCCTGGCGGACCTGCTGCCACAGGGCCTGGGCGGGCTCGGGGTCGCTCGCCCGGCTCAGTCCCTCGTCGTCCTGCTCGAACACCTCGGGCGCCGCCAGTTCACACTGGCCGGCTCCGATGCACCGGTCCTCGTCCACTGCCACGCGCATGTGCGTACTTTCTGTGTAGGTCCCCACTCGGCCGGCCGCTCTGCGGCACAGCCGGACATCACGTGCTGGTCATCACGTGCCGGTCACCACTCGACAGGCAGCTCGTGCAGTCCGAAGATCGTTGCGTCGGGCTTGACGCGCAGCGCCTCGACGTCGGTGGCCAGCCGCAGGGTCGGGATACGGCGGATGACGGCGCCGAGGGTGACCTCCAGCTCCATCCTGGCCAGGTTCTGCCCCAGGCACTGGTGCGGGCCGTAGCCGAAGGCGACGTGGTGGCGGGCCGATCGGTGGATGTCGAAGGTGTCGGGGGAGGGGAACGCGTCCTCGTCACGGTTGCCGGAACCGAGCGAGACGATCAGGCCGTCCCCGGCCCGGATCGTCATGCCGCCCAGTTCGATGTCGGCGGTGGCCGCGCGGCGCATCCCGTCAGCGATGGAAAGGTAGCGCAGCAGCTCGTCGATGGTCTGCGGCAACAGATCCTCGTCGGCGCGCACTTCGGCAAGCGTATCCGGATGCTGAAGCAGCGTCAGGATCCCCAGCGCGGCCATGCTGGCACTGGTCTCGTGGCCCGCCGCCAGCAACAGCACGGCGTTGTCGACCACTTCGTTGTGCTGGATTTCACCGGGGACCAGCCGGTTGACGATGAGCCCGCTGAGCAGGTCGTCTCCCGGCGTCTTGGTCTTTGCGGTGACCAACGCGTCGAGGTAGTCCCGGAGTTCGAGCAGCGCGGTGAGCGACTCGCCGTCCCCGGTCATGCGGGTGGCGGTCTCACTGCGTTCCTGGAAGAACTCCCGGTCCTCGTACGGGACGCCGAGCAGCGCGCAGATCACCAGCGTGGACATCGGCAGCGCCAGTTCGGCCACCAGGTCCGCCGGCGCCGGTCCGGCGAGGAGCTTGTCGATCAGGTCGTCCACGAGTCGTTCGACGCCTGGTCGCATCGTTTTGACCCGGCGCACGCTGAACTCGGAGATCAGCATGCGCCGCAACGTGTTGTGCTCGGGCGGGTCCATCGTCAGCAGCGAGCGGAAGCCTTCGCCGTCGCTGTCGGTCGGGGACAGCCGGGGCAGGGCGGCCGGATTGATGGTGACGCGGGAATCCGCGAGAAGTGCCCGCACATGTTCGTGCTTGGTGATGAGCCAGGTTCGCGAACCGTCCCAGACCTGTGCCCGGGCAATGGGTTCGGAGTTCCTCAACTCGGCGTATTTGGACGGAATTTGAAACGGGCAGGTGCGGGCCATCGGCCATGCAGTTCCTGCCTGAGCCGACGTTAAGCCGGATCTGGCCGAAGCGCTCAAGACTTCCCCCTGTTCATCGTCGGACCTTGGTTATCGGACCGCCGTTGTGAAGAACAGGCAAGCACAGCGGTGATCAGGGCGCAACGTTCATTCTCCGCCACGTGACGGAGGTCACAACTCCGGTAACAAGTCACTGGTGAAGGTGGGTGAGTGGGTGATTCATTGCCCACTTCGGTCTTGTGCGTCCCGGCCAACTCCCTGTAGGTTCCCCCATGATCGACGATCGACAGATCCGGTGAGCAGTCAGACGCTTTTTCCGCCCGGGCTCCCGCAATCCAAACGTTGTGACACAAGCGACGATCGTCGGAAATCCAGCCGTAACCCACCCGTTTTCCGGACGCCTCGGGCTCGGGCAGTGCTGTCTATGGGGGAGAATTTGATGACCACCACTTCTCGTGACGCGACCCTGTATCTTGACCTTCTCAAGAAGGCTGTCGCGAACACGATTTACGAGGACCCTTCCCACGTCGCCGGCTTTATCACCGACACCGCCTATGTGGCGGAGGCGCGCGAGTCCGGCGAGGACTTCCCGGTCGTGGCGCACACCATGATCGGCCTCAAGCGGCTGGACAACCTTCACCACTGTCTGGAGTCCGTCATCCGTGACGCCGTCCCCGGCGACTTCGCGGAGACCGGCGTCTGGCGCGGGGGCGCCTGCATCTTCGCCCGCGGCGTGTTCCGGGCGCACGGTGTGCAGGACCGTACGGTCTGGGTCTGCGACTCGTTCCAGGGTTTCCCCCGGACGCTCGAAGACGACCATCAGCTGGACAAGGACATCGACCTCGAGCAGTACAACAAGGTGCTCGACATCCCGACCGAAATGGCCACGGTCCAGCAGAACTTCGAACGCTACGGACTTCTGGACGGACAGGTCCGCTTCCTGCCCGGCTGGTTCAAGGACACCATGCCCACCGCGCCCATCGAGCGGCTCGCGGTACTGCGGCTCGACGGCGACTCGTACGCCGCCACCACCGATGTCCTGAACCATCTGTACTCCAAGGTGTCCGTAGGCGGTTACCTCATCGTCGACGACTACTGCATTCCGGCGTGCCGGCAGGCGGTGCACGACTTCCGCGACCGGCACGGCATCACCGAGGAGATCCATCAGATCGACCGGCAGGGGGCGTACTGGCGGCGCTCAGCCTGACCCGGCCGCCGCCGGCAGGGCATCACACGGACGAGGGAGGGACGGAGCGCGATGCGCCCACTCGGCATTGAGGGGGCCTGGGTGCTGGATCCCGTCATTCACACCGACCACCGAGGCCAGTTCCACGAGTGGTTCCAGGGGGAGCGGTTCCAGCAGGCCACCGGGCATCAACTGCCCCTGGCACAGGCGAATATCGCGGTGTCCCGGCGTGGCGCACTGCGCGGGATCCACTTCGCCGAGGTCCCGCCCGGCCAGGCCAAGTACAGCGCATGTGTGCGCGGGGCGGGCCTCGAAGTGATCGTGGACATCCGTACCGGCTCGCCGACTTACGGCCGCTGGGAGGCGGTCCCGGTGGACGACCGCCGGCACACCGCCGTCTACGTCTCGGCCGGGCTGGGCCGGGCCTTCCTCGCCCTCACCGACCACACCACCCTCATGTACCTGTGCTCCTCCGGATACAACCCCGGCCGCGAGCACGCCATCAACCCGCTGGACCCGGACCTGGCGATCGACTGGCCGGCGGACATCGAACCACTGCTCTCCGACAAGGACGCAGCCGCCCCCGGTCTCGCGGAAGCGGGGCGGCTCGGCCTGCTCCCGTCCTACCGGTCATGGCAAGAGCACCACGCGTCACCGCACGGCGCGTAGCTCCGTCCGCGGCGCCACCGCCGCGGGCGCCGGAGAAAGGGAACGCACCACACGGGTGCCGGCCGGCGCCCCGGCGCTCCTCAGGACCGCGTCGTGGTCCCGGAGGCAGTCGGCCTCGTCGTGGGGCTGGAGCCAGGACGAGGTCCACTGAGACCCGGCGGCCCGAGTCACCCCTCAGCCCAGAACGCCACGGAGGACCCACCGTGAACGACACCCCGTCGGAGCGCTTAGTGACCCGTCGGCCCATGAAGGGCATCATCCTCGCCGGCGGCAGCGCCACCCGGCTCCGCCCGCTGACCGGCGCACTGTCCAAGCAGCTGCTGCCGGTCTACGACAAGCCCATGATCTACTACCCGCTGTCGGTTCTCATGCTGGCCGGCATCCGGGACATCCTCATCATCTCCTCCCACCAGCACATGGACATGTTCAAGGCGATGCTGGGCGACGGCTCCCGCGTCGGCCTGGACTTCGACTACGCGGTCCAGGACCGGCCGCGCGGCATCGCCGAGGCGTTCCGCATCGGCGACAAGCACATCGGCGACGACCAGGTCGCCCTCGTCCTGGGCGACAACGTCTTCCACGGCCCCGGCTTCTCCACCGTCCTCCACCACAGCATCCAGCGCCTGGACGGCTGCGAGCTGTTCGGCTACCCCGTCAACGCCCCCGAGCAGTACGGCGTCGCCACCATCGACACACAAGGGCGCCTGCTGTCCCTGGAGGAGAAGCCGCAGCGTCCCCCCTCCAACCTCGCCGTCACCGGTCTGTATTTCTACGACAACGACGTCGTCGAGCTGGCCGGAGACCTTGAGCCGTCCGCCCGCGGCGAGCTGGAGATCACCGACATCAACCGCGCCTACCTGGAGCAGGGCCGGGCCCGGCTCACCGAACTGGGCCGCGGCTTCGCCTGGCTGGACATGGGCACGCACGACTCCCTCCTCCAGGCCGGCCAGTACGTCCAGCTCCTGGAACAGAGACAGGGCGAACGCATCGCCTGCATCGAGGAGATCGCCCTGCGCATGGGGTTCATCGATGCCGACACCTGCTACCGGCTCGGCCAGGAGCTGACCGCCTCCAGCTACGGCGCTTATCTCATGGACGTGGCTTCGCGTTTCGCCACCAGCCAGGCCGGCTGACCGCCCCCGGCCCACCGGTACCGCATGGAGCACCGCGGTCCACCACGACAGACCCACCACCAGACACACAGAAAGGCGGTCGACGGATGCGCGTCCTGGCGACCGGGGCAGCCGGGTTCATCGGCTCACACTTCGTCAGAAGCCTGCTGACGGGTACGTATCCAGCGCTGGCCGGCGCCCACGTGCGAGTTCTCGACAAGCTCACCTACGCCGGAAACCGCGACAACCTCGCACCGGTCGCCGATCACCCACGCCTGGAGTTCCGGCACGGTGACATCTGCGACCCGGCCACCGTCGCCGAGGCGATGCGCGGCACCGACCTGGTGGTGCACTTCGCTGCCGAGTCCCATGTCGACCGCTCCATCAGCGACGCCGCCGCCTTCGTCACCACCAACGTGCTCGGCACCCATCGCCTTCTCCAGGCCGCCGCCGACGCCGGCGTCGAACGCTTCGTCCACGTCTCCACGGACGAGGTGTACGGCTCGATCAGCGAGGGAGCCTGGCCCGAGGACCACCCCCTGGCCCCCAATTCGCCCTACGCCGCGTCCAAGGCATCCTCCGACCTCCTGGCCCTGGCCTTCCACCGCACCCACGGCCTCGACGTGCGGGTGACCCGCTGCTCCAACAACTACGGGCCCTTCCAGCACCCCGAGAAGGTCATCCCGCTGTTCGTCACCAACCTCCTCCAGGGACGCCGACTGCCCCTGTACGGGGACGGCCTCAACTGCCGTGACTGGTTGCACGTGGACGACCACTGCCACGGCATCGCCCTGGTCGCCGACCGCGGCCGGGCCGGCGAGGTCTACAACATAGGCGGCGGCACCGAGCTGTCCAACGTCGACCTCACCAAACGCCTGCTCGCCACCGTGGGCGCCGACTGGTCCGTCGTCGACCACACCGCCGACCGTGCCGGGCACGACCGCCGCTACTGCGTGGACACCCGGAAGATCACCGAAGAGCTGGGCTGGGCACCCCGCACCGACTTCGACCGCGGCCTGGCCGACACCGTCGCCTGGTACCGCGACCGTGCCGACTGGTGGCAGCGCTTGAAAGTCTGACGCCGCCATCGTCGCCGGATCCCGGCGAAGCCTGTGCTCCTGAACATCTCCTCACGGAAGGACTCCACACGACCGTGACTGCCCCGACCGCCACAGGTGATCTCTGGCTGCGCCGCTACCGGCAGGTCGCCGACCCGGCCGTCCGGCTGGTCTGCTTCCCGCACGCCGGTGGCAGCGCCAGCGCCTACCTCCCCTTCACCCGGATGCTTCCGGACTTCGTGGAGGTCCTGGCCGTCCAGTACCCCGGCCGTCAGGACCGCCGTCAGGAGCCCTTCCTGGAGTCCGTCGACGCTCTGGTGGACCACGTCCTGCCGGTCCTGGAGCCCTGGCTCGACCGCCCGCTGGCACTCTTCGGCCACAGCCTCGGCTCGCTGCTCGCCTACGAGACGGCCCGCCGCCTCGACCTGCGCGGCGACGCCCCCGCCCACCTCTTCGTCTCCGGACGAGTCGGCCCGACCGTCCCCCGTGAGATCACCGCACACCTCCTCAGCGACGACCGGCTGATCGCCAGGATGGCCGAGCTGCAGGGCACCGACCCGCGGGTGCTGGCCGACGAGGAGCTGCTCCGCCTGGCCCTGCCCACCATCCGCAACGACTACCGGGTCGCCGCCTCCTACAGCTGGCGCCCCGGCCCGCGGCTCGGCTGTCCGCTCACCGTCCTCACCGCTCTGGACGATCCCCACGTGCCCGCCGACGGTGCCCGCGCCTGGCACCAGCAGACCAGCGGCCCCACAGCATTCCACTCATGGCCGGGCGGTCACTTCTACCTCAATGAGCACACCACGGCCGTGTGCCGGGCGATCGAAGATGCCCTGCGGCCGCTCGCCGCGCCACCGCAGCCCGCTCCGCCGTCCGCCACAGAATGAGAGAGCCCCGATGACATCCCGTTGCCCGGTCACCCGGACCCGCACGCACCCGTTCAGCGCCCCCAACGGCGTGGAGATGGATCCCACCTACGCCCACCTGCGCGCGCAGGAGCCGGTGTCGCGGGTCCGTATGCCCTACGGCGGCGAGGCCTGGCTGCTCACCCGGCACGCCGACGTCCGTGCGGTCCTCGGCGACCAGCGATTCAGCATGGAAGCCGGCGCGGGCAAGGATGTCCCCCGCCCCACCGAGCACCCTCTGCCCGCCGGCGCGCTCATCGGCATGGACCCGCCCGGCCACACCCGTCTGCGTCGGCTCGCCGGCAAGGCGTTCACCGCTCGCCGGGTGGAGGAACTGCGGCCCCGAGTCGAGGAGTTCACGCACGGGCTGATTGACGGGATGCTCGTCGGCGAGCCGCGCGCGGAGATCATGGAGGACCTCGCCCTCCCGTTGTCCATCTCCGTCATCTGCCAGCTGCTCGGAGTCCCCTACCAGGACCGGTCCCGCTTCCAGGGCTTCTCCGACGCCATGCTCTCCTCCTCCCTCACCCCCGCCGAGGTACAGCAGAAGGTCGAGGAGTTCAGCGCCTACATGGCCGCGCTGGTCGCCGAGCGGCGCGCCGAACCCCGCGACGACCTGCTGAGCAGCATGGTCCAGGCCCACGACGAGGGCGACCGGCTCAACGAGGGCGAACTGCTGATGCTGGGCACCGGTCTGCTGCTCAGCGGATACGAGACCACCGCAACCCAGATCGGCAATTTCGTCTACCTCCTCCTCAAGGACCGCGAGCTGTACGAGTCTCTGGTCGCCGACCCGGAACTGGTGCCCAGCGCCGTCGAGGAGCTGCTCCGCTTCACCCCCTTGAGCGTCATGGACGGCTTCGCCCGGATCGCCCTGGAGGACGTCGAGATCAACGGGACGCTCATCCGGGCCGGTGAGGGCGTGGTCACGTCCATCGCCTCCGCCAATCAGGACTCGACGGCCATGCCCGGCGCCGACTGCATCGACCTGGCCCGGAGCAACAACCCGCATCTCGGTTTCGGTCACGGCATCCACTACTGCATGGGTGCTCCGCTGGCCCGCCTGGAAATGCAGATCGCGCTGGGCACCCTGGCGCAGCGGCTCCCGGAGCTGCGCCTGGCCGTGCCGGCCGACGAGGTCCGCTGGCGGACGGGCCTCCAGCTGCGTACGCCCGAGGCGGTCCCGGTCACCTGGTGACACCGTTCGGGCCCCCGCCACCACACACGAGAGCGCCGGCCGGACTCCTCCGGCCGGCGCACACTCCTGTCACGCCCCGGGCCCCGGACCGGCAACGCCCCG
Organism: Streptomyces sp. NPDC053560; assembly: GCF_044544605.1. Classification (NCBI taxonomy): domain Bacteria; kingdom Bacillati; phylum Actinomycetota; class Actinomycetes; order Kitasatosporales; family Streptomycetaceae; genus Streptomyces; species Streptomyces sp. NPDC053560. The sequence continues at coordinate 14,364 of NZ_JBITXI010000023.1, forward strand.
GCGGCCCGCGGGGTGCACAGGCGTGAGAGCGACGGCCGCACGAAGACCACCGATTTCAGGGCGTGAGAGAGCCCGACCGACTCGACATGGGGATCGAATTGAGTAGCACAAAACCCGCACCCGCCTCCTACCCGTTCAACAGTTCGGAAGGGCTGGACCTGGACGAAGCCTACGAGAGGGCGCAGAAGGGCGAAGGGCTCCAATGGGTCCGCATGCCGTACGGGGAGCCGGGCTGGCTCGTCAGCCGTTACGACGACGCGAGATTCGTGCTCGGCGACCGGCGGTTCAGTCACGCCGCGGTGGCGGAGAACGACGCGCCGCGTATGCGGGAACTGCAGACCCCCAGCGGCATCCTCGGCATGGACGCACCTGACCACACCAGGCTGCGCGGGTTGGTGACCAAAGCATTCACCCCGCGCCGAGTGGAGGCCCGGCGGCCGCACGTCAGGGAGCTGACCGCGTCCCTGCTGCAGGACATGAAGGCGATCGGCTCGCCTGTCGACCTGGTGGAGCACTACGCCATCCCCATCCCCGTGGCCGTCATCTGTGGCCTGCTGGGCGTGCCCAACGAGGATCGCGCACTCTTCCGCGGCTGGTGCGACATAGCGATGTCCACCAGCACGCTCACCGCCGAGGACCATGTGCGGCTGGCCGGTGAATTGATGAGCTATCTGTCGGACTTGGTCGAAGACCGCCGCGCCGCGCCGCAGGACGACCTCGTATCGGCACTGATCGAAGCCCGCGATGTCAATGGCCGGCTCTCGCACGAAGAGCTGGTCAACCTGATCGTCTTTCTCCTGTTCGCCGGCCACGAGACCACGGCCAGCCAGATCTCCAGCTTCGTCCTGGTCCTGCTGGAGCAGCCGGACCAGCTGGCTCTCCTCCGCTCCCGTCCGGATCTGCTGGAAAACGCCGTGGAGGAGCTGACGCGATTCATCCCGCTGGGAATCGGAGCGGCGTTCCCGCGTTACGCCACCGAGGACGTCGAGGTGGGCGGAACGCTGATACGGGCAGGCGAACCGGTCCTGATCCAGTCCAACGCAGCCAGCCGGGACGCCTTGCGTTTCCCCTCACCCGGCGTGCTCGACATCACCCGCGACGACGCCCGTCACCACCTCGGTTACGGGCACGGTCCGCACCACTGCCTCGGCGCGTCACTCGCGCGGCTGGAACTCCAGGAGGCGCTGCGGACCCTGCTCGACGGGCTGCCCGGGCTGCACCTCGCCCAGGACGTCGAGTGGAAGAAGGAAACGATCGTGAGGGGGCCGCGCAGGATGTTCGTGGCCTGGTGAGCGTCGCGACATCGGGGGCGGCGGGCCCCTTTGCGGGAGTCTCTCCCATGCGCCGGGTGGCAGCTCCCCGCCCCGGCTTCCGTACACCGTGACACCTTGGAGAATTCCCATGACAACGCAGTGGACCACGCCGTCCGCACTCGGCCGCAGACTCCAACGGACTCGCGTCGGCCACTGGTTCGCAGGGAACCAGGGCGATCCGTACGCGTTGATCCTGCGCGCCATGAGGGAGGATCCCTCGCCCTACGAGGAGGAGGTCCGCGCGCGCGGGCCGGTGTTCCACAGCGAAGCGCTGGACACGTGGGTGATCGCGGACGGCGCCCTAGCCCGGTCCGTCCTGACCGACGCCCGCTTCGGAGCGCTGACCCGCGCGGGAGGGCGGCACCGCGCGGAACACCTCCCGCCGGCGGGAGCCGAACTCCACCCGGACCGTGCGGGGGACCGGCACGGCGGCGCGCCGGCCGATGCCGGTCCGGCGGTGTCCGCGCAGGACGAGGCGGCCGTCGAGGCCCTCGCCGAGCAGGTGTCGCACCACCTCCTGCGCGACCTCGGCGCCGACTTCGACCTCGTCGCCGACTTCGCGCGCCCACTGCCGGCACAGGTCCTGGCGGAATTCCTGGGGATACCCGAAGCCGACCGCGGCCGGTTCGAGGAACTGCTGACCGGCTGTGCCCGCAGCCTCGACAGTCGGCTGTGCCCGCAGACTCTCGCCATCACACGCCGCGGCCTGGCGGCGGCGGACGAGCTTCAGGACCTGCTCGCCCGCCACCTCGATGACGGTGGAGCACGGTCCGCTCGCGGGGCTCTCGCTCTGGCCGTCGGCGTGGCCGAACCCTCCAGCGTGCTCCTCTGCAACGCCTTCGAGACGCTCGGCAGCGCTCAGGGGGAGTGGGACGCCCTCTGCCGCAGCCCGGAGCGAGCCGGCGCCGTCGTGGCGGAGACCTGGTGGCGCAAGCCGCCGGTGCGGGTGGAGAGCAGGATCGCGCAGGAGGACGTCGAACTGGCCGGGGTGCCGATCCCCGCAGACGGGCACGTGGCGATCCTGGTCGCCGCGGCCCAACGCGACCCGGCCATCGCCCGGGTCCGCGCGGCGGAACGCCCCACCGGTGCCCCCGGACAGGGCGACGGCAGCGGCGTACCCCTGGGACTCCTCGGCGACGCGCACTCCACCTCCGCCGCGCGAGCGGCCCGCACCATCGCCCGCGCTGCGCTGCGGGTCCTCGCGCGGGAGGCACCGAACCTGCGGGCGAGCGGGGCAGCGGTGCGCCTGAGGCGGGCGCCCGTCACGCTTGGACATGCCCGCTTCCCCGTCTCCCGGGCGGGCTCCGGGGCACTCACCGCCCCGAGTGCGGCATGAGCATCCGCGACGAACACCGACTGCCGAACGAGGAAGCGAGCCGATGCGCGTCCTGATCACGTCGATCGCCCACAACACGCACTACTACCACCTGGTGCCACTGGCCTGGGCCCTGAAATGCGCCGGCCACGAGGTGCGAGTGGCCGGCCAGCCCCGCATCACCGACATCATCACCGGGTCCGGACAGACGGCCGTGCCGGTCGGCGACGACACCGACCTGTTGGACCTGCTCACCGAGATCGGCGGCGACATCGCCCCGTACCAGGCGGGACTGGACTTCGCCGAAGACCGGCCCGAGGCGCTGACCTGGGAACATCTGCTCGGCCAGCAGACCGTGCTGACTTCCCTGTGCTTCGCGCCGCTCAACGGCGATTCCACGATGGACGACATCGTCGCGCTGGCCCGCTCCTGGCAGCCGGACCTGGTGATCTGGGAGACCTTCACCTTCGCGGGAGCGGTCGCGGCCCATGCTGTGGGCGCAGCGCACGCCCGCCTCCTGTGGGGCCCCGATGTCATTGGTCAGGCCCGGGAACGGTTCGTGGACGCCAAGGCACAGCAGGCTCCCGAGCACCGGGAGGACCCGATGGCCGAGTGGCTCGGCTGGACCCTGGAGAGGCTCGGCCTCCCGCCCGCCGGAGACGGGCTGGAGGAGTTGCTGAACGGCCAGTGGGTCATCGACCCGGGCCCGGAGAGCCTGCGCCTCGACCTTCGCGGGCCGACCCGGCCCATGCGTTTCGTCCCCTACAACGGCCCTGCGGTCGTACCCGGTTGGCTTTCCGAGGAGCGGAAGCGCCCGCGGATCTGCCTCACCCAGGGAGTGTCACGACGCGAGACCCACGGCTCGGACATCGTCCGCTTCCAAGACCTGCTCACGACCCTGGCCGACCTCGACATCGAGATCGTCGCCACCCTCGACAGCACCCAGCGGGAGAGCCTGACGGAGGTTCCCGACAACGTGCGGATCGTCGACTTCGTTTCGATGGACGTGCTGCTGCCGAGCTGTGCCGCGATCATCCACCACGGCGGTGCCGGAACCTCGGCAACAGCTCTCCTGCACGGCGTTCCGCAGATCATCATCGGCGCGCACTGGGACGCGCCGCTCATGGCCCGGCAGCTCGACAACGCGGGCGCGGGGATCTCCATCCGCCCCGATGACCTGGATGCGGACACACTGCGCGCGGCGGTTCAGCGCGTGCTCACGGACCCCTCCCTCCAGCAGGGCGCGGACCGCTTGCGGGCCGAAATCCGGTCCCAACCCACCCCGGCGGAGCTCGTCCCCACGCTGGAGCGGCTCGCCCGGAGCCACCGGCGATCCCACTGACCACAGTGCCCGACAGGGTGCACGGCCGGCCCCCGGCCGTGCACCCCTACCGGCCCTGATTCGGCAACGTCACCGCAGGAAGCCGCGTGCATCCCCCCAGCCTGCGGCGACATCCGCCTCAAGCTGGTTGAGCCGTGCCGTGATCACTTGGTCGAACCCGTCCATGAAGTACTCGTCACCGTCGTGCGGCGCGATCTGCCGGCCGTCGCCCACGAACCGCTCGACAACCTCCGCCAGGGAGGTGTCCGGCCCCACCCGGCCCGCGATGTAGCGGTCTGCTCCGTCGAGGTCCGGGAATCCGGCCTCGCGGTACAGGTACACGTCACCCAGCAGGTCGACCTGGACCGACACCTGGGGGTGCACGGACGGGCGCATTGTTCGCGGTCTGATCCTCAGCAGTTCGGCGTCCGCGCCGGTCTTCAGGCTGTGCAGCGCGTAGCCGTAGTCGATGTTCAGCGTGGGGGTCAGCCGGCTCACCCGCTCCTCGAAGGCGAGGAGCCCTTCCTGGAGCTCGGTGCGTTCGGCCTCGGCCAGCCTGCCGTTGTCCCGGCCGCTGTAGTCCTCGCGCACGTTCAGGAAGTCCACCGGCCGGTCCGGCGCCGCCTCGTTGAGTTCGGCGATGAAGTCGACAAGGTCGAGCAGTCGGTGGGTGCGTCCGGGCAGTACGATGTAGCTGAATCCCACTCGTACCGGGTTCTCCCGCTCGGCACGCAGCTGCTGGAAGCGTTGGAGGTTGGCGCGGACCCTTCCGAAGGAGGCGCGCTTGCCCGTGGTCTCCTCGTACTCCTTGTCATTGAGCCCGTAGAGCGAAGTGCGCACGGCATGCAGGTCCCACAGGCCGGGTTGTCTGTCGAGCGTTCGCTCCGTGAGCGCGAAGGAGTTCGTGTACACGGTCGGCCGCAGGCCCCGGGCGGCCGCGCGGCTGCTGAGCGTGCCCAGCCCCGGGTTGGTCAGGGGCTCCAGACCTCCGGAGAAGTACATGGCGTACGGATTGCCGGGCGGTATCTCGTCGATGATGGACGCGAACATCGCGTTACCGGACTCCAGTGCCGACGGATCGTAGCGAGCGCCGGTCACGCGGACGCAGAAGTGGCAACGGAACATGCAGGTCGGCCCCGGATACAGGCCCACGCTGTAAGGGAAGACCGGCTTGTGCGCCAGGGCCGAGTCAAAGATTCCCCGCTGCTCCAGAGGCAGCACGGTGTTCTGCCAGTACTTGCCGGCCGGCCCGGCCTCCACGGCGTGCCGCAGCCCCGGCACCTGGCCGAAGAGGTCGAGGAGACGACTGAAGGAAGCCCGGTCGACGTCCAGCGACCGACGTGCTTCCTCAAGGGGAGTGAAAGGGCGGTTCCCGTAATGCGACGCGAGCCGTACGAGCCGAGGCGCGACCGTTGCGGCCTCGTCGGCTCCGGCGTGGCCGTCGGCGATCAGGTCGCGACGCACCGCGTCGGCCGCTGCCGCGAGGTCGGCGCCGGGGCGAGCGCAGATTGCGACCGGACCGGCGGCCGGGGAGGGGGCTGTGGATGTCATCCTGCATGTCCCATCGTCATCAGCACGCGGTTGTCGGCACCGAAGTGTTCGGCACCGTGAGCGTGCAGGTCATCACGGAATTTATTGGCATCCCAACGGCCTCGCGAGAGCAGATCTTGCGGCCCGTCGGGGTCGGCGAAGATCGCCCCAGACTGGCGCCGGACAGCTAAACTTGCCCCGCCCCGAGCCGTTGACCAGTACGAATGAAGAAGCATCGCTGGCGTACCAGGAGGAACGATCGAATGGCGCAGTGCGACAGAAACACCTTCTCGCTGGGTGGCGACCTTGCGGTGCACCGGATGGGCTTCGGCGCCCTGCGGCTGACCGGCCCGGGATACTGGGGGCCGCCGGACGACCGTGAAGCGGCGCTCGGAATAGCCCGGCTGGCCGTAGACCTCGGTGTTTCCTTCATCGACACCGCCGATTCCTACGGGCTGGGGAGCAGCGAGGAGGTGCTGGCCGAAGCGCTGCGCCCGTACCCGGACAGCTTGGTGATCGCGACGAAGGCAGGCCAATGCCGTCCCCGCCCCGATCAGTGGGTGCCGTTGGGCAGGCCCGAGTACCTGCGTCAGCAGGCTGAGTTGAGCCTGCGTCGGCTCGGGCTCGACCGCATCGACCTCTTTCAACTGCACCGGATCGATCCGAAGGTGCCGGCGGCCGAGCAATTCGGGGCGCTCAAGGAGTTGCAGGACGAGGGCAAGATCCGGCACATCGGACTGTCCAAGGTCACCGTCGAGGAACTGGAGGAGGCGCGCGAGCAGATCACCGTGGCCAGTGTGCAAAATCTGTACAACCTGACCGACCGGCACAATGACGAGGTGGTCGACTACTGCGAGAAGCATTCGATCGCATTCATCGCGTGGCTTCCGATAGCCCGCGGTGAACTCGCCGCTGAAGGCAGCCCGGTGACTGCCATCGCCGACGAACTGGGCGCGACCTCCAGTCAGGTGGCGCTGGCGTGGCTGCTCCACCGCTCCCCGGTGGTGATCCCCATTCCCGGTACGAGCTCGCCCGCGCACCTCAAGGAGAACGTGGCGGCATCGGAACTCACTCTCTCCGAGGACCAGTTGTACCGACTCGACGCACTGGGACGATAGCGGCCCCGGGGGAGTGCCGGCACACTCCTCCCTGGGCGGGACGGCAGACCGCCGGTCAGGAGGCGGGCACCACGGCCTTCGTGTCATTCGACGCTCGACGTGGCAAGACAAGTCAGGGCGCCACCGTGGGTTCCCGCTGCTCGCCGGCCCTGCGGGTGACCTCGTGTCCGCGCGCCACGGTGAGCCGTACGATGTCGCACACGCGGCGGATGTCCTCGCGGGAAACGGTGGGGCCGGTGGGCAGGGCGAGTACCTTCTGCGCGAGCCGCTCGGTGTGCGGCAGGGTGACCGGCCGTTCCGAGCGGTAGGGCTCCATCTCGTGACAGCCGGGGGAGAAGTACCGCTGGCACACCACGTTCTCCGACTTGAGCACGTCGCCCAGCAGGTCACGGTGGACGCCGGTCACCGCGGCGTCGACTTCCACGATCAGGTAGTGGTAGTTGTTCTGCTCGGCACGGTCGAACTCGATGACCTTCAGCCCGGCGAGGCCGGCCAGCTCCGACCGGTAGTTGTCGTAGTTGGCCTCGTTCTGGCGCACCGTTTCCTCGAAGGCATCGAGCGAGGTCAGGCCCATTGCGGCGGCAGCTTCGGTCATTTTCCCGTTGATGCCCGCCTCCGTGGACACCCGCCCCTGCGCGAATCCGAAGTTGTGCATCGCGCGGATCCGCTTGGCCAGTTCCTCGTCATCGGTCACCACCGCGCCGCCTTCGAACGCGTTGACCACCTTGGTGGCGTGGAAGCTGAACACCTCGGCCTGCCCGAACCCGCCGAGCGGTCGCCCTTCCGACGTGCAGCCGAGCCCGTGCGCGGCATCGTAGAACAGCTTCACACCGTGATCGGCCGCGACCTTCGCAAGCTCATCGACCGCGCACGGGCGACCCCACAGGTGGACCGGGACGATCGCACTGGTGCGGGGGGTGATGGCCGCTTCGACCAGTGCGGGGTCCATGCAGCCGGTACGCGGGTCGATGTCACAGAAGACCGGCGTCAGGCCCAGCCAGCGGAACGCGTGGGCAGTCGCCGGGAAGGTCAGGGACGGCATGATGACCTCGCCGGACAATTCCGCGGCGCGCGAAAGAAGTTGGAGAGCGATGGTCGCGTTGCAGGTCGACACGCAATACCGCACTCCGGCCAGCTCGGCCACTCGCTGCTCGAACTCACGGGCCAGCGGTCCGCCGTTGGTCAGCCACTGGTTGTCCAGTGCCCAGTTCACTCGATCGAAGAACCGGGTTCGGTCACCGACGTTGGGGCGACCCACGTAAAGCGGTTGCAGGAATGCCGAAGAACCGCCGAATATGGCGAGGTCGCCAATATCGCGTTTCATATTCACATCTCCCCCGGCGTATGCGAAAAGATGCACACACGGTATTCATGGCAGGCAGTACAATGCAAGAGCGAAGCCGTGCAGAATAAGTGGTTCCGCGGGGTGTCCGGAGCCCTGGATCGATTCCGAACACGGCGAATTCGAGCACAGCGGCTTCGAGCGCGGCGAGATCGAGCGCGGAGATCCCGAATGCAGTGTCTGTCACCCCCGGCAGGGCATGCAGCATGCTACGGATGACAATCGAGGATCCGTGTTCGGCAAGGATTTCGGAAGTGCCGGACAGGCAAGAGGCCGCGAACGCACCGCGACATCTTCCGCCGTGCGCAGGCGAGGGGCCCGCGCTATCGGCGCGGGCTCGAAACCCCGGCCCGGACGGATGGGATCAGCCTGGGCCGGGCAGCGATCAGTGCTTGCGGCGCCAGTAGACGCCGGTCACGTCCACGGTCTCGATCGGCTCGTCGATGCCATGTGCACGCCGGAAGTCGTGGACGGCTTCCTTGCAGGCCGGAATCACATAGTCGTCGACGATCGCGAACCCGCCGACGGAGAGCTTGGGATACAGGTTGACCAGCGCGTCCATGGTCGATTCATACAGGTCGCCGTCCATCCGCAGGATTGCGAGCTGATCGATTGGCGCCGTCGGCAGGGTGTCGGCGAACATGCCGGGCAGGAACTTGACCTGGTCGTCGAGCAGGCCGTAGCGAGCGAAATTCTCCCGCACCTGCTCCTCGGAGCAGCTCAGCACCCAGTTCAGGTTATGGAATTCCATGCCCTGGTCGAGCGGGTGGCTGTCCTCGGATGTCACCGGGACGCCGGCGAACGAGTCGGCGAGCCATACGTTCCGGTCTTCGACGCCGTGTGCCTTGAGCAGTGCGCGCATCAGGATGCAGGCGCCGCCGCGCCATACGCCGGTCTCGATGAAGTCACCGGGAACGCCGTCCCGAAGAACCTGTTCCACGCACTCCTGGATGTTGTCCAGGCGGCGCATTCCGATCATGGTGTGCGCGACCGACGGTACGTCCAGACCGGCCGCGCGATGGTCGACATCGAACGTGCCACGCTCTTTCGCGGGGTTTTCCGAGCCTGGACGCATGCTGTCCGCTTGATCCTTGTCCAGGACATTCATCCCGAACGGGAAAGTCGGTTGATCCTCATAAATAGTGTTCGCCAGAACCTTTTTCATGAGGTCGACGTAAAGCTCATGGGCCTGCACGGTCAAAGCATCCCCCAGCTTAAGAATCAAGCAATAAATTTTCTATTCTTAACTCACCCTAACAGCAACTAGAGGGAGGGAGCAAGGAAAATTCTCTCGATAGTGCCGGCGGCTGAGCCTCTTTCATCCCGAATGGCCGCATGTCAGGAGTGTGTGAACGGCTCGGGCGGGCGATCGGTCCCGGATCGGCTGGTTGCCGGGCTGGAGAGACGGCTCAGCGGGCGGAACTCGAATTGCGTGGACCGGGTTCGCGAGTGTGTTGCTCGCCGGATGCGGAACGGACGGATGCCCGGTCGTTGCCGCGTTGGCCGGCGCCCGTGGGGCGTCCGAGGGCCACGCCCGCCAACACCATTACCAGGCCGCACAGTTGCTGCGGAGTCAGTGCCTCGTCGGCGAGGGCCAGCCCGAGGAGTACGCCCGTCACGGGGTTGAGCAGTCCGACCAGGCCCACGGTGCCCGCGGGGAGATGGCGCAGTCCGGTGAACCAGGCGGCGAAGGCCAGTGCTGTGGCGATCAGGGTGACGTAACCGAACGCGAGGAGTGTCGGTGCGGAGAGCGCGGGCGGAGCGCCTTCCGTGACTGCGGCGACCGGGAGCAGGAACAGGCCGCCGGCGGTGAGTTGCCAGGCGGTCGAGGCGAGTACGTCGGTGCCGGCGCTCCAGCGCTTGGTCAGCACGTAACCGAAGGACGACGTCAGCATGGCGGTGGCCGAGGCGAGGACGCCGGCCACACTCACTCCGCCCGCTCCCGTGAGCAGCATGAGGCACACTCCCGCCAGCCCGGTCGCGGCGCCGGCCAGGTGGGCGGCCCGGGGGCGCTCGGACACCAGGAGCCAGGCCATGAGCATCATCGTCAGCGGGGACAGTGCCATGACGGTCGAGGCGATGCTCGTCGGAAGCAGCTGGGAGGCGGCGTAGACGAGGACGAAGAACACGCTCACGTTGAGCAGCCCGAGCACCGCGGACCGCCACCACCACGCACCGCGTGGCAGCTGCCTGCGCAAGGCCAGCAGGACGAGCCCGGCGGGCAGTGCCCGGAGGGCGGCCCCGTACAACGGGTGGTCCGCCGGCAGGAACTCGCGTGTGACGTAGTAGTTGGTTCCCCACGCCACCGGCGCGACCGCCGTCAGCGCCACCCACCGCAGATTAGCTTCCATGGAAGCTAATATAACTTCCTCGGAAGCTACTATGGGATCCATGAACGATCGGCAACCGCTGGACCGCGTGGCCCGCATCCAGGCGGACTGGCGCCGCGAACGCCCGGACCTCGACGTCGGCCCGCAGGGCGTGATCGGCCGGCTGCACCGGCTGGGCGACCGCCTCACCGAGAACCTCTGCCTCGTCTACGACCGTTACGGCCTCAGCGAGGGGGAGTTCGACGTCCTGTGCGCACTGCGCCGCGCCGGTGAGCCGTATGAACGGGCCCCCGGCGAGCTTGCCGCGCACACCATGGTCACCACCGGTGCGATGACGAAGAGAATCGACCGCCTGGAGCGCGCCGGACTCGTCACCCGCCGCCGCTCCGACAACGATCAGCGCGGTCGGATCGTCGCCCTCACCACACCCGGGCGTGACCTCATCGACCAGGCATTCACCGACCACATGCACAACGAGCGCCGACTACTGGACCTCCTGACACCCACCGAGGCCACAGCGCTGGAAAAGCTGCTCACGACCTGGCTCTCCCACATGGAGCAGCCCACCCCTGACAGCGAGTGACCTACGGCAGTGACGACCGGGACCGAAGGTGGTGGTGAAGGGCCGCGAAGGCCGTGTACGTGAGAGGGAGCGTCAGGGCCGCGGTGACCAGGAGGCCCACGATGACGGGGGCGAGGATGCCGGCGTAGTAGGCGGCGAAGAAGTTTCCCGTGGCCTGTTCGAGGAGAGTGCGCACGAGGGGGCGCAGCGGCAGGGCGAGCTGCACCACGAGCCGGAGCACTCCGGCGGTCAGTGCGGCCAGCGGCAGTGCGAGGGCGAGGACGCGGGCCCCTCCGGCGCGCGTCCACGTCAGCGACCAGGAACGGCGCAGGGCCGCGACGGGGCCGAGCCCGTCGGCCGCCGCGGCCGGGGCGAGGGCGAGCGCGAGGCGCAGCAGCACGGCGCCGGCGATGGCCGCCATCGGGGACGCCTTGACGAGTGTGTAGGGCCATGATCCGGGCGCCAGCATCTGGTCTTCGGTGTCGGTCTGGTAGCCGGTGAGACTGTGCGCCACGGCAAGGAAGAGCAGCGGCAGCGCGCATACGACCAGGCCGCGCAGCGTGTACACAGCGAGCATCGGCCGCATCCGCGCACGGACCGTGGCACGCAACGAGTCCCCTGCCTCAGGGGCTCCGATCCCCACCGCGACGGCCCGTGAGCACACACTCTGCAGGGCCGCGCTGCCCATGCCGAAAAGGAGCAGGAAGAGCGGAAGCGTGCAGGCGGCGACCAGTCCCAGGTCGCTGGAATCGTGCAGGTACGGGTCCTCGTTGTAGTGGTACCAGATGCGTTGGTTCCGCATATGGGTGAAGAGGGGCCAGCCCAGCGCGAATATCGCGGCCGTCATCAGCAGCCCGATCAGCCCGGACAGCCCGACGACACGTACCGTCACACCCGCCAGCGCTCCCCGGTGCTGCCGCAGGACGGCGAACGTCGTGGCGGTGACACCGCGTCCCGAGTCCGCGCCCGTCGGCGGCGCTGCGCGGTCGTGTGGTGTGGTGCGTGTCATGGTGCGAGCCTTCTGTACGTTCCGGTTCCGTTCCCCGTGGGGACGCGGGACGGACCGTAACGGTTCTCCGGAGGCGCGAGGTTCCGCAACTGCATCCGTGGGCCGACGGCATCCGCAGGCCGACGGGATCCGTGAGCCTACGGCAGAAGGAAATGACAAAGGCAAGGAGAAGTCTCTCCTTGCCACTCTCAATGTATAGCGCAATGGGGGGCTTGCGGCAAGGCCCAGGGGGTGCCGCACAATCTTCCGTCGAGGCCACAACCTGCGTAAATGCAGAAATGGGGACACGACGTGCGTGTGTTGTCGACGTCTGGGGGACGCGGTGACGTCGAACCAGCGAGGGGACCGGAAGTGCGGGGACCGGCAGTGCGGTCGCGAGCGATGGGGGCAGTGGGGGCAGTGGGGACGCGCCTGACAAGAGGTTCGACGGAACTTGCAGCGCCGGTGATTCGATTGGCCGGAGCAGTGCGACGACAGGACACGACTGCCTCGGAGGTAGCGCGTTGATCGAGCAGTACGTGTGGGATCTCGAAGAGGTTGACGAGACGCAGGTCGCGGCCGTCGGCGGCAAGGGCGCCCACCTGGGCAGGCTGTCGCGGATCGAAGGCATCAGCGTGCCGGCCGGCTTCTGCGTGACGACGGACGCCTTCCGGCGGATCATGGCGGAGGCGCCGGCGGTCAACGATCGGCTCGATCAGCTGTCGCGCGTGAACCCGGAGGACCGGGAGGCGATCCGCACGCTCAGCGCGCAGATCCGCCAAACCATCGAAGACATCGCCATCCCGGACGAGCTCGCCGCGGCGATCACCGGTGCGCTCGCCCGGCTCGGCGACCGGACCGCCTGCGCCGTCCGGTCCAGCGCGACGGCGGAGGACCTGCCGACGGCCTCCTTCGCCGGCCAGCAGGACACGTACCTGAACGTGGTGGGGCCGGCGGCGGTTCTCCGGCACGTCAGCCGGTGCTGGGCCTCGCTGTTCACCGAGCGGGCCGTGACGTACCGTCAGCGCAACGGCATCGACCACCGTACGGTCCACATGGCCGTGGTCGTGCAGCAGATGGTCTTCCCGCGTGCGGCCGGCATTCTTTTCACGGCCGACCCCGTCACGGGCAACCGGAAGGTCGCCACCGTCGACGCCGGCTTCGGCCTCGGCGAGGCCCTGGTATCCGGCCTGGTGAACCCGGACGTCTACAAGGTGCGGGACGGCGAAGTCATCGCCAGGGCGATCGCCGCCAAACAGCGTGCGGTGCAGGCCCTGCCGGCCGGCGGTACGCAGGAAGTGACGATCGACTCGCAGCGGCAGGAGCAGCCGGCGCTCACGGATGCACAGGTCGTGGAACTTGTGCGGCTCGGGCGGCGGATCGAAGCGCACTTCGGCAGCCCGCAGGACATCGAATGGTGCCTGACCGATGACGACGCCGGTTTCCACATCGTGCAGAGCCGGCCGATCACTACGCTGTTCCCGATCCCCGAGGCCGACGACGAGGAGAATCACGTCTATGTCTCCGTCGGTCATCAGCAGATGATGACCGACCCCATGAAGCCCCTGGGCATCTCCATGTGGCAGCTGACGGCCATGGTGCAGATGCACGCGGCCGGCGGGCGGCTGTTCGTCGACACCACCCGGCGGCTGGCCTCGCCCGCGAGCCGCGCCGGCCTCCTGGACGTCATGGGGAAGGGGGACCCGCTGGTCAGGGACGCGCTGGAGACCGTCCTCGACCGCGACGGCTTCGTACCGTCGCTCCTGGACGAGGGTCCCGGCGGGCCGCCGCCCGGCGGTGCGCCCGCCCCGATCGAGACCGATCCGGCCATCGTCACCGAACTGATCGAGCGCAGCCAGGCGTCCATCGCCGACCTGGAGCGTGGCATCCGGACGAAGACCGGACCGGCGCTGTTCGACTTCCTGCTGGAGGCCTTCGAGGAGCACAAGCGGGTCCTCAGCGATCCGCTGAGCATGAAGGCGATCATGGCGGGGATGGAGGCCACCTGGTGGCTCAACGACAAGCTGCAGGAGTGGCTGGGCGAGAAGAACGCGGCTGACACGCTCACCCTGTCCGCCCCCGACAACGTCACCTCGGAGATGGGCCTGGCGCTGCTCGACGTCGCCGACGTGATCCGCCCGCATCCGGAGGTGGTGGCGTTCCTCCAAGGCGTCGGCGTCGAGGACGAGGGCTTTCTGGACGAGCTGGCGAAGCTCGCTGGCGGGCCCGAAGCGCGCGACGCCATCGAGTCCTACCTCGACCGGTACGGCATGCGCTGCGTCGGCGAGATCGACATCACGAGGCCGCGTTGGCGCGAGCGCCCGACCACGCTCGTGCCCGTGATCCTCGACAACGTCAGGAACTTCGAGCCGGGCGCCGCCGAGCGGCGCTTCGAGGAGGGCCGGCAGAAGGCACAGCAGAAGGAACAGGACGTGCTGTCCCGCTTGCGGGCCCTGCCGGACGGGGACCGGAAAGCCGACGAGACCAAGCGAATGATCGACCGGGTCCGTACCTTCATCGGGTACCGGGAGTACCCGAAGTACGGCATCATCAGCCGCTACTTCGTCTACAAGCAGGCCCTGCTGGCGGAGGCCGAGCGCCTCGTGCGGGCAGGCGTCATTCCTGACCAGGAGGACGTCTTCTACCTCACGTTCCAGGAATTCCACGACGTCGTGCGCTCGCGCCAGGGGGACGACCAGTCCATCCAGCAGCCCATCCAACAGTCCATTGGGCAGCTCATCCAGGAGCGCAAGGACGCGTTCCGTTCGTACCACGCGCTTACGCCGCCCCGGGTGCTCACCTCGGACGGCGAGGCCGTCACCGGTGCGTACCGGCGCGACGACGTGCCGCCCGGTGCCCTGGTCGGCCTGCCGGTTTCCGCCGGGACGATCGAGGGACGGGCCCGCGTCGTCCTCGACATGGCGGAGGCCGATCTCGAAGCGGGCGACGTCCTGGTCACCGCCTTCACGGACCCCAGCTGGTCGCCGCTGTTCGTCGGCATCGCGGGCCTGGTGACGGAGGTGGGCGGCCTGATGACCCACGGCGCGGTGATCGCCCGGGAGTACGGCTTGCCGGCCGTGGTGGGTGTGGAGCAGGCCACCCGTCGGATCCGGGACGGGCAGCGGATCCGCGTACACGGGACCGACGGATACGTCGAGATCCTGCCGTGACCGTCCACACCACACCGAGACCGTGAAGGCTTGAGAGGAGCGGCCTGCGCCAACGCCGCCGGTTCATGGCAGGGGGTGGAGATGGCGCAGGCCGACCGCAGCCGCTTCGCGGTGTCGGCCCCAGGGCAAGTCAGAGCCCGTCCAGAGCCAGGGCTCGTGGCAGCGTCAGGCCGTGTGCAGCGTCAGCCCGTAACGGTTGAGGATCTCGTTGACGGGCTGGAACCAGGTCTCCCCGCCGCTGGAGCAGTTCCCCCAGCCGCCGGAGGTGACACCCTGCGCCTGGTCACCGCTGATGAACGAACCGCCCGAGTCGCCGGGTTCGGCGCAGACGCTGGTCTTGGTCATCTGGTGCACCGCGCCCTCGCTGTAGTTCACCGTCTCGTTCTTGGCGAGTACGGCGCCGCAGTGCCAGTGACTCGTGGAGCCGGAACGGCAGATGGAGGCGCCGATCGGGGCCTCTGCAGAGCCGCGTACGAGCTGGTCGGAGACCGTGCCCCAGCCGATGACCACCGGCACCGTCCACCAGCCGTTGCCCACACTGACCCAGGCGTAGTCGTTGTCCGGGAACGACGAACCCTGGAACGTGCCGATGGGGGAACGGTCCCAGCCGCTGACGGCCGCACCGGCCTTGCCGCAGTGGCCGGCGGTGATGAACCCACCGTGTACCGAGAAGCCGATGGAGCAGCGGACGTTGCCGGTGTAGTACGGGTCGCCGCCGACCGTGCCCGCCGCGAAGGTCCGGGGCGCGGTCGCCACCGTCCGGACCTCGACCGGTCCGGTTTCGCGGGCTCGTTTCACGAAGCGTTGGACATCGTTGTCGGCTCGCTTGCCGCTGACGACGTCGACCACCACGGTGTTGGCGGCGGGATCGACGTGCCAGCCGCTGACGCCGGTGGGAGCGTCGAGGCGGTCGATGCGTGTCTTGACGGCGTCCAGCTTCCGCGCGCTGTGCTCGACGGTGCGTACTTGGGCGCCGGTGGCACGGACGGCCCGCCGGGTGGCGGGTGACGCGGCCGAGGTGACGGCCACGGTCAGTCGCTCGCGTCCGGCGTCGAACCACGAGCCACCGAAGGCGTCGCCGGCGGCTCGTTGTGCCTCGGGTGCGATTTTGGTCGCTCGGCGTTCGGCCGCGATCCGGTCCTCGGCCTGTGCCAGGGTGAGGCCGAAGTCCTGCTGCATTGCCTTGAGCAGGCCGGTGGAGGCGGAGGGAGCCTTTGCGGCGGTGGGGGAGTCGGCTGCCGCGGCCGGCAGGGTGCCCGACGCGGTCCAGCTGCCGAGCAGGAGGAGGGTAGCCACGCCGACGTGCTTGAGTCTGCTGCGTCTCACGGGAGTTGCCCTTCGTCGTTCCCACAAGGATGGGTGGAACAGGGTGGAACAACCGCTTCTTGAGAGCGCTCTCATTGGGGTCGCATCGAGCTTAGCCGGACCTGGGTATCAGGTCCATGCCAATGACGCCGGACGCTGGACGCTGGTATGAGCGCGGGGTGCTGTTGCAGGTGTATAGGCGGCGGTCGTTCCAGCGCTGGTCAGAGCAGCTTCCACCGTTGATCGTCCGCCCCGGTGTCCTCGCGCAGGACGGTCCGGGCGCTGTTCTGCGTGGACCCGTCCAGCACGCCGAGCACCTTCCCGCTGGTCACGTGGGTCAGTGTGTGCCACCCGTCGCCGCTGTCGGTCATGCGCCACCGCAGGCCAGGGTCGTCACGGTCCGTGTACTGCACGACGCGCGCACCGTCCGAGCCGGAGCCGCCCTCGACGCCGAGCACCTTGCCGCTGTAGCCGTTGCGTATGACGAGGTGCCCGCCGTCGCGGGGGAGAAGCTGCCAAGCATGGTCTCCCGTACCGGAGTTGTCGAACTGCACGACCCGTCCCCCGTCGTCCAGGGACATCCCGTCCACGGCGAGCACTTTCCCGCTGTGTTTGTTCTGGACGCGGTGGTACGGGCGTTCCTCGGACCAGCGCCGGCCCGCCGGCGAGACGGTGGGGAACGCGGTGATGCGCAGCCGGGCCGCGCCCATCGGTATCAGCGTCACCCGCTCCTCGGGGGCCCCACTCCGGGCAGGGCTCGGCTGGAGCGGGTTGACCACACCCTCACTGTCGGCCGTCCATGCCGCGATGCGCCGGGCCGGGGCGCTGATCCGCACGGGGGTGCCGTCGTGGGTGAAGGGGTTGTCCGCCAGGGCCTTTCGGGCACGGTGGAACTTCAGCCCGGCGGCGATGCGTTCGGTGTCGGCCCCGGTGTCTCCTCCGGCGGCGAGCCCGTAGTTCCACGGCGTGGTGGCGTGCACCTCGTAGTACGGGAACGTGGCGTCGCCGGCGTACTGCACGTACTTCTCACCGATGCGCAGCGAGTACGTGAGCGGCCCGTGGTCGACGCTCACGGCATTGCCGTTGCCGGACCAGGTGCGCAGTGCGGTGCGCTGGGGCAGCCGGAGTGTGACGGTGTCGCCGTCCGCCCACGTACGGTCGATCGTGACGAAGGCGGGGCCCGAATGTGTCGCCGTGCGGCGGCCGTTCACCTTCAGCGTGGGATTGTCGCACCAGGCGGGGATGCGCAGCCGAAGCGGGAACGTGAGCCGTTTGGGTGCGGAGAGGGTGAGGGTCACCGTCTCGTCGAAGGGGTAGTCGGTCTCCTCGCGGAAAGTGACCTCCGTACCGTCGGCGACCTTCGCGGTCACCTCGCCGGCCGCGTACATGACGGCGGCCAGTCCGTGGTCGGGGGTGGCGAGCCACAGTTCCTCGGTGAAGTAGGGCCAGCCCATGCCGTAGTTGTGCGGGCAGCAGCGGTAGTTGTCGATGCCCGGCTCGTAGGTCTGCATCGCGAAGCCGTTCTGGAACTGCCCCTGGGTCTTCTTCTCCCGGCCCAGATCGACGCTGTTGGCGCTGGTGATGTAGTGGATGGCCTTGCCCTGTGGATCGAGGGAGGCCGGGAGCATGTTGAAGGCCAGGTCCTCGCACCGGTCCGCCCACAGCGGGTCGCCGGTGAGGCGAACCAGCAGTTCGTGACTGGCCATGAACTCCACGATGCCGCACGTCTCGAAACCCTGCCGGGGATCGCCGAAGCCGGGCCGCCGGTTCTCGTCGCCGGCGAAGCCGCCGCCGGGGAACTGGCCGTAAGTGCGCAGCAGTTCGCTGTACGCACGGTAGGTGGCCTGCGTGAGCCGTGCATCGCCGGACCGTACGGCGTACTGCGCGGGTTCGCGGAACCCCTGCGCGATGTTGACGTTGTGCGGGCTGGGCAGCCGTTCTCCGGTCCAGTCGGCTCCGTACCGGTGCATCTTGTCGCAGAGGTCGAGCAGATACGGCTCGCCGGTGCGGTTGTAGAGCCACTGCGCGACGTCCAGCCCGTCACCCCACCGGAAGGAGACCCAGCTGCTGTCGAAGGCGCCCGGCCCCTGGGCGTTCATGAAGCGGGTGAACCGGGTCAGGAACGGCACGATGCGTTCATCGTGCGCGTACTCCTGCCAGGTGCGCAGCGCCATCAGAAGCGGCAGGAACGGCCAGAAGTCCGGGCCCCCGTTCAGCGCCGTGCGCAGCGCGCGCGGGCCGAAGAAGCCGTCGTCCTGTTGGGTGGCGAGGATCGCGTCGATCCACCGCCGGCTGTTCTCCAGCGCGGTGTCGTCGCGCGTGGCGACGGCCAGACTGATGTAGCCGCGCAACCAGTAGGTGACCTCCTCCCAGCCGTTCTTCTCCGGGTGGACCCATCCGGTGTCCTCGAAGTCGAGGAAGTGCGATACGCGTTCGTACTGGCCGCACAGCCCGTCGAGCTGAAGCTTGAGCTGCCCTGCGAGCCAGCCGCGTGCGGTGACGGAGCCCGGGGGCAGGCGCAGGAAGGCGGTAGGGGCGAGGGGCGCGGCGTTGGGGGCGTAGTGACCGCCGGGTGCAGGTGCCACGCGGCCGGCGGGAGGAGTGACTGCGGTGGCGTACCGGGCGGTGAGCAGCGGAGTGCCCAGCGCGAGGACGCCGGTGGCGAGCAACTGTCTGCGAGAGAGGGGCATGCGGGTGCCTCCAAAAAGACATGCGTTGACTTTTGCGCAGCCTTGATGGGGAAACATGTTAGGAACTGTGCGAGTAATTGCCCACCCGTAGGAGGGCCTCGTCTCACGCAAGCCTTGCTCGCCCCTGCTAGCGTGTAATGCATGAATGCCTTTGCTGACCCTTACGAGTTGCGCGTCGGCGTGCCCTCCGTCGAGGTCTTCCGAAAGCTGCGCACCGATGCCGGACTCTCCGACAGAGCCCCCGAGGCGGTCGCGCTGGCCCTGCCGAACACGTGGCACGGCGTGGTGCTCCACCACGAGGGCGAGCCCATCGGTATGGGGCGTGTCATCGGGGACGGCGGCACCGCGTTCCAGGTCGTCGACATCTGCGTGCACCCCGCACACCAGGGGCGGGGGCTCGGCAGGCGCATCATGGCCGCGCTCACCGAGGAGCTGGAGCGCCGCGCGCCCGAGACGGCGTACGTGTCCCTGATCGCGGACGGACCCGCGCGCTTCCTCTACGAGAAGTTCGGCTTCGCCGACACCGCCGAGCACAACTCGGTCGGCATGTACCGCTGGATGCGCGCGAGCCGGATTCAGTCCAGGTAGGGCGCAGCGGCTTGCCTCGCCCGGGCCCCATGCTGAGCGGCGGTTTTCGCCGCGGTCTGCGCTTCCGACGCCGGCCGGGCCGTGACCTCGGCATGAGCTTCGGCCTTCTCGACATCCTCCCCGGGTGTGGTGGCCGCCTTCAATGCCCCATCACACCGAAGACGGCCCGTAGGTTGGTGCGTCATCGTCAGCCGGGCATTCCTCCTGGCTCCGGCGGGTGCCGCACTCCCGATCGGCGTTGGCCGACGGGGCGGTGCAGCGCGGTGCAGTACGGTGCGGTGCCGATGAGCGTGCCCGGCCTGCCCGAACGGAAGTCGGCCCGCTCGCCGCTCAGTTCCGTTCCGGCCGGTCCCGCCGCGCCGACCCGCCTTCCCCTCCCGCGCCTACGCCCTGCGGGCGAGGAGCTGGACCTCCTGGAACTGTCGCTTGTCGGTGGGCTGCGGCTCGATCACTGTGCGGGCCGCCTCGGCCAATCCGTGGTCGCGCAGGAGCGCGGCGAGATGGTCGGGGGACCAGCGGTAGGCCGTTGCCACCGCATGGTCGTAGGCCTCTGTCTCGTCGTGGGGGCCGTCGGTGGCGGGAAAGCTGATCAGCAGGTGCCCGCCGGGAGCCAGGACCCGGGCGATCTCGGCCAGGATGTCGGGCACGTCCCGCGGCGGGGTGTGGATGACGGACCACCGCGAGAGCACTCCGCTCAGCGTGCGGTCCTCGATGTCGAGCGCGGCCATCGAGCCGACCTCGAATCGGAGTTCGGGGTGCGCTTCGCGAGCGAGATCGATCATCGCCGGGGAGGCGTCGACACCGAAGGCATTCAGACCCAACCCGCGCAAGTGGGCGGTGACGTACCCCGGCCCACAGCCGAGGTCCGCGACCGCACCGTCGCCGTCCGCCCGTACCAGCTCCGCAAAGGCGCTCAGGAGCGCGCGCTCCAGGGGACGGTCGCGCAGAGAGTCCTGGAACAGCTCCACGTAGGTCTGTGCGATGGCGTCATAGGACTCACGGGTGTCACGCAAGGTCTGAAGTTCGGTCACCGGGAGACCCTAGCGGCTCGCGCACGCATGCGCTTCAAGAACGGTCGAACACTGACCAGCAGACGTCGTTGCGGAGCCGCTGATCGTCCAGTACGAGCTCGCGGATCACGTCGCGAGCACGCCCGCGCGTGGGTGCGCGGTGAGGTAAAGATGGTGGAGGCTCGTGCGGGGGGGCGGCCATGCGAGAGGCGCGGCCCGGGACCTGATGGCTTGCCGTGGTCGCGGATCATCGGGCTGGGCCGACTCGAAGAGGCCGAGCACGTGCTCCGCGCAGGAGGCCACCCACAGAGCGAGGAGATGGTGATCCGCATCGGTGAGGGGCCCACCGCGCCGGATCGTCACGAAGCCAGGGGCACGGACCTTCGAGAGGGTCACGGTCGGCACTCCTTCTGGATGGAGCTGTCAAAGTTCATGCGTCTGCAATGAACCATGGACCGGCTGCCTGTTAAACATGAGCAGGTGAGCCCTCCAGCGCTGTACCGCAGGTTGTACGTGGATCTGGCACGCGTGGACGCGTCCGCATGTCGGTGTTCCTGACCTGCCCCCACCACCCTCCGTTCCGGTGTGTGGCGACTGTCCGCGTCAGTGCTGTACGGCGCCCGGTACGTCGCATTCCGATGCCTGGTCACGCACCCGAAAGGCTCCCGTTCCGTGGCGCATCCGATCGATGTTCGTGGCGGTGGTGAAGCCCCGGTCACCCCGGCCGCGCTTGCCTGGCCGTCGGCGGCGGTGCGGGCCGAGCATGCCCCGGAGGCGGTGCGGCTCGGGCTCGGGGACGCACCGGAAATGGTGGAGGGCGATCCGCCGGTACCGGTCGATCGGATTCACCCTGCGTACCCGCACGCGGATTCTTCAGGTGCGCACGCCGGGAACAGACGGCGGGACGGGGCCGTTGTGACCCCCGACGGCCGGCGCTCCACGGCGCGCGCCGTCCCGGTGGTCCGGCGGGCGGAGGTGTGTGGCATGCGACGCGTGCTGGACCCGCATGCCCTGAACCCCGGCCGTCGTGTCCGGCTCCACTCCCGGCCGTACATCGACCTGCGGCGCTTCGCCGGCGCGCTCTGTCGTTCCTGACCTCTTCTGCCCAGGCTCTCGCTCGCCCGGGCCCCTCATTCACCGTGCCCGCGCCCGTCACGCGCGGGCCATCAGCCATCCCGTGCGGACGTACGACGTACCAACAAACTCAGGAAGGCACGCCCGTGTCCCCCTCCCCTGCTTCATCCCCTGCTTCCGCGTTGCATCTCGCCGTCGCTCTCGACGGCACCGGCTGGCATCCCGCGTCCTGGCGTGAGCCGGTGGCCCGGCCCCGCGACCTGTTCACCGCTCCGTACTGGGCCGAACTGGTCGCCGAAGCCGAGCGCGGGCTGCTCGATTTCGTGACCTTCGAGGACGGGCTCGGCCTGCAGTCCTCCCACTTCCTGGAGCTCGACGGCCGCACCGACCAGGTGCGCGGCCGGCTGGACGCCGTCCTGCTCGCGGCTCGCATCGCCCCGCTCACCCGGCACATCGGACTGGTGCCGACCGCGGTGGTGACGCACACGGAGCCGTTCCACCTCTCCAAGGCCATCGCCACCCTCGACCATGTGAGCAGCGGCCGGGCGGGAGTGCGCGTCCAGATCAGTGCTCGCCCGAACGAGGCCGCGCACTTCGGCCGTCGTACGATCCCGCCGATCGACGCGTACGACAGCCCGGACGCGGAGGAGTTGGTGACAGACCTCTTTGACGAGGCCGCCGACTACGTCGAGGTCCTGCGCCGGCTCTGGGACAGCTGGGAGGACGACGCGGAGATCCGGGACGCGACCACCGGCCGCTTCATCGACCGCGACAAGCTGCACTACATCGACTTCGAGGGCCGCCACTTCAGTGTGAAGGGCCCCTCGATCACCCCGCGTCCACCCCAGGGCCAGCCCGTCGTCAGTGCCCTGGCCCACCAGGCCGCGCCGTACCGGCTGGTGGGGCGGCAGGGAGACATCGGCTACGTCACCCCGCACGACGTCGGCGGGGCCCGCGCGATCGTCGGCGAGATCCGCGCCGAGCAGGAAGCGGCCGGCCGCTCGAAGCAGCCCCTGCACGTCTTCGGTGACCTGGTCGTCTTCCTCGACGACGATCCGGCCGACGCACGTACCCGCCGTGCGCGCCTGGATGACCTCGCCGGGTCCCCGTACGCCGGCGACGCTCGCATCTTCACCGGCTCGCCTGCGCAACTCGCCGACACACTGCTGGAGTTCCAGTCCGCTGGGCTGAGTGGCTTCCGGCTGCGGCCCGCCGTCGTCGGCCATGACCTGCCCGCGATCACCCGAGGCCTCGTACCCGAACTTCAGCGCAGGGGTGCGTTCCGCCGTGCCTACGAAGCCGACACCCTGCGCGGCCTCCTCGGCCTCGCCCGCCCCGCCAACCGATACGCCGCCACTGCCTGAGCCGGACGGAGACCGTACGCCATGAGCAAGCCGCAGAAGCAGATCCACAGCACGTCCCAGAAGCAGGCCGACAGGAAGCCGCCGCAGAAGCAGATCCACTTGGCCGCGCACTTCCCCGGTGTCAACAACACCACCGTGTGGAGTGACCCGGAGGCCGGCAGTCACATCGAGTTCAGTTCGTTCGCGCACTTCGCGCGGACCGCCGAACGCGCCAGGTTCGACTTCCTGTTCCTCGCCGAGGGGCTTCGGCTACGCGAACAGGGCGGGCAGATATACGACTTGGACGTTGTCGGCCGCCCCGACACCTTCACCGTGCTGTCCGCGCTCGCCGCCGTCACCGAGCATCTCGGACTGACCGGCACCATCAACTCCACGTTCAACGAGCCCTACGAGGTGGCCCGCCAGTTCGCCAGCCTCGATCACCTCACCGGCGGGCGCTCCGCCTGGAACGTCGTCACCTCCTGGGACGCCTTCACCGGCGAGAACTTCCGTCGTGGCGGCTTCCTGCCGCAGGAGGGGCGCTACTCCCGGGCCAAGGAGTTCCTGACCACCGCGGGCGAACTCTTCGACTCCTGGCGCGGCGACGAGATCCTCGCCGACCAGGCCACCGGCACCTTCCTGAGCGACGCCAAGGCGGGCTCCTTCGTCCACACCGGACCACACTTCGACATCCAGGGGCAGTTCAACGTTCCCCGGTCTCCGCAGGGCCGGCCGGTCATCTTCCAGGCCGGGGACTCCGAAGAGGGCCGCGAGTTCGCCGCGTCGACCGCCGACGCGATCTTCAGCCGGCACGCCACCCTTGGGGAGGGGCAGGCGTTCTACGCGGACGTCAAGCGCCGGCTGGCCGCCTACGGCCGCACTCCGGACCAGCTCAAGATCCTGCCCGCCGCGACCTTCGTGCTCGGCGACACCGACGCGGAGGCCGAGGAGATCGCCCGCGACGTGCGCCGGCAGCAGGTCAGCGGGGCCACCGCGCTCAAGCACCTGGAGTTCGTGTGGAACCGCGACCTCTCGTCGTACGACCCGGACGGGCCGCTGCCCGACATCGACCCGGACGTGAACGGCCGGCACATCGCCATGGGGCGCGCCCAGGTGCGCATGTACCGGGACCCGCTGGCCACCGCTCGCGAGTGGCGTGAGCTGGCCGCCGCACACAACTGGTCCATCCGCGACCTCGTCATCAACACCGGCAACCGGCAGACGTTCGTGGGCGCCCCCGCCACCGTCGCGAAGACCATCAACGAACTCGTCCAGGCCGACGCCAGCGACGGGTTCATCCTCGTCCCGCACATCACCCCGGGCGGTCTCGACGCCTTCGCCGACCGGGTCGTCCCGCTGCTCCAGGAACAGGGTGTCTTCCGCTCCGAGTACGAGGGGCCGACCCTGCGCCACCACCTCGGCCTCGCTCATCCGGACGACATGGGCAGCGAGCGGGTGGCGTCGTAACGTTCCTCGCCGTCACGCTGGCGGAAGCAGCCCGACGCAAGGAGCGCAGCATTGGACATCCACGCATCCCTGACCGACGTGGTGGGCAACACGCCGCTGGCGCGGCCGAACCGTGTCACCGACGCGGTCGCCGCGCCGGCCTGATCGAGGCCGAGGGCCGCGCAACGGTCCGTATCGATAATCTGGTGCGCTCCTTCGGGGAGCGCCGGGTCCTGGACGGCCTTCAACTGAACATCGAGCCGGGCGAGTTCGTCGCGCTGCTCGGGCGCAGCGGCTCCGGGAAGAGCACACCGCTGCGGGCGCTGGCCCGGCTCGACCACGAAGTGGCGGGGAGCGGCGAACTCGCCGCCCCCGAGGACGTATCCGTCGTCTTCCAGGACGCGCGGCTGCTGCCCTTGTAGCGACTGCTCGACAACGTCGTGCTGGGCCTGCCGGGCCCGGACGCCGAGGAGCGCGGCCGAGCGGCCCTCGCCGAAGTCGGGCTCGAAGGGCGCGAGCGGGCCTGGCCCGTCGAACTGTCCGGCGGCGAGCAGCAACGCGTCTCGCTTGCCCGCTCCCTCGTACGTGAACCGCAACTCCTCCTCGCCGAGGGACCGTTCGGCGCGCTGGACGCCCTCACCCGGATCAGGATGCACACCCTGCTGCGCCGGCTGTGCGAGCGCCACCGGCCCGCCGTACTGCTGGTCACGCACGACGTGGACGAGGCCATCGTGCTCGCCGACCGGGTGGTCGTCCTGGAGGAGGGCCGGATCGCGGCCGACCTGCCCGTGCAGCTCCCGGCACCGCGCCGCCAGAGCAGCCCCGAGTACGCGGCTCTGCGCGACCGCATGCTCGCACAACTGGGAGTGGACCTCGCAGAGGAGGACAACGCGTTGTGACCGCTGACGAGTTGCACCAGTAGCCGTTCGCCTGTCCGGGGGCGCCGCCGGCGGGCAGCTGCCGACGGTGGCCGCGTACTACGAGGAGCACGGGTCACGTACGAAACTGCGCAGCGGTCACCATCACGCCCCGCCCGGGAAACTTCCTGGCGCAGGCTGGGGAACGGTGCGGCTCCTCGTTAGAGTGACGCTGACTCGGTATGGATAGCGAGGGGCGGCCATCCATGACGGCGACGGCCGGATTGCATGTCAGCGCGGAATTTCCCGCGATGCTGGAGCGAATCGACGCACTCGGCGGGGAACTTGACGCGAAGGCGGACGTGGCCGAGGAACTCGGCAGACTCCCGGAGGACACCGCGCGGGCGTTGCTGGACGCGGGCCTCGTCAGGGCCGAACTGCCGCTGACTCTCGGCGGTTACGAGTTCTCCCCGCGCCAACTGATCGAGACGGTCGAGCGGGTCAGCTACCACGATGCCGCGGCCGGTTGGACGATGATGGCGCTGCAGTTGATGACCGGTACCACCGCGGCCTATGTCGATGCCGTGGCGGCGGCCGACCTGTTCCCCGATGTCGCCGGCGGGGACTACGCGTTGCTGGCCGGGCACGGCACCCGGCCCGGCCGGGCCGTCCCGGTGGGCGATGGCTATCTGGTGAGCGGAAGTTGGCAGTTCGCCTCCGGCATGGCGCACGCCACCCACATCCACAGCGCGATCCTGGTCGAGGGCACCGGGGAATTTCGGGTGCTGGCGATGCCCAAGTCGCAGGTGGAACTCGTCGACAACTGGGACGTGCTCGGTCTGCGGGCGACGCACAGCATCGACTACCACTGTGCCGACGCATACGTCCCGGCGACGCACACCTACATCGCCACCACGACGACCCCGGCCAACGGTGGAGCGATCTACCGCCTCGGCCTGGTCAACATGGCTGCCATCGGGCACACCGGCTGGGCCTTCGGGGTCGGGAGGCGCCTGCTCGATGAACTGAAGTCGGTCGCCGCGGCCAAGTCCGGCACACCCAACGCCGCCGTCGACACCACGCAGTTCCACGCGGAGTACGCGACCGCCGAGGCCAAGCTTCGTTCGGCGCGCGCGTGGGCGATGGAGATATGGCAGGGCATCGAAGCCACCCTGGAAAAGGGCGAGTTGCTGAGCACCGAGCAGGACACGTTGCTCAGACTGGCGCTCAACCATGCGACGTGGACCGTGCAGGACGTGGGGCGGACAGTGCACCGCTGGGCGGGGACAGCGGCGATCCGGCGCGGGCCGATCGACCGGTTCCTCCGTGACCTCGGCACGGGTACCCAGCACATCACCTCAAGCCCGGTGGTCCTGCAGAACTGCGGGAAATGGCTGAGCGGTGCACAGCCCCAGGCGCGCTGGGAGTTTCTCGACCTGGCGCCGAAGGCCCCATAATTGAGCGAAAGGTATGAAAATAAAGAATAAGGGGTAAGAGGGGTGGCCGAGGGGCTCAGGTGACCGGCGTGCCCCCCCGAGTAGACGAGTAGAATCGTCCGCATGGTCCGATCTGCCCGTGGTGACGCGAGCCCCGGGATGTGGCGGCGCGAGGCGGGCACTGTGGTGCGCAGGGTGGAGCCCTTCCCGGAGCAGGCGATAGCCCCGTTCGCGATATTCGCCGGCCTGCAGATTCCCCGGGTTCCCACGGAGTGGGCGCCGCACTCGCACCCCCGGCATGAGCTCGTCTGGGTACGCGGGGGAACGCTGACGTCCCGGGTGGAGGATCGTGTCTTCACCGTGTCCGAGGGGTACGGGCTGTGGATGCCTGCCGGAGTGGTGCACGGGGGTCGGGCGACGGCGGGCGCGAAGTTCTACGAAGCCTTCTTCGCTCCCGACCGCGCACCGTTCGCGTTCGAGGAGCCGAGGGTGATCGCGATGACGCCCTTGCTGGAGTCGCTGCTGAGCCATCTCTCCCGTACCGACCTCGACGCGGCTGCCAGGGCGCGGGCGGAGTCGGTCGTGTTCGATGTGCTGGAGCCGTCGGAACACCAGCTCGCACTGCAGCTGCCCGGCGACGCCCGCATAGACGCGATCGCCGAAGCCCTGCTGGACGATCCCGCCGACGGCCGCTCGCTGGAGGAGTGGGCGCAGTGTCTGGGGGTGAGCGACCGTACGATCACCCGCGCGTTCCGCCACGCGACCGGCCTGTCCTTCGCGCAGTGGCGACAGGTGCTGCGTGTGCACCGGGCGCTGACGCTCCTCTCCGAGGGACTCGACGTGACGGCCGTCTCCGAGACGCTCGGCTACGCGCAGCCCAGCACCTTCATCGCCGCCTTCCGCAGGGTCATGGGAACCACGCCGGGCGCCTTCTTCGATGCCGACGGCACCTCGGGGGATGTCCGGAATCCCGTACCGGCTGTCCGGAACTCCTGATTGCCGACGGGGCAGGCGGAACATACTCTTCTCGGAGTTAGGTAACCCTTAGTTGGTGCTTGCCGTGCACGGTGCTGTCCATGTGCGGGAGAGTTCGCTGTCCGGACGGCGAAAGCCCTACGGTGAAAGCCGGACGGCGGAGGCCGGACGGAGGGTGCCGCCGCCCTTGCCCCTCCGACCGTCCGGACCCACTGATGTTCACAAGCACTTCCCGGCGCGCCGGTCGCCCCGTGGCCGACCCCGCCACGCCGGTGGCCGCCCTCAACGGGCACGAATTGGTACTGCGGTACGGCGGCACACCGGTCGTCCACGGCGTCTCGCTGGCCCTGGAACCCGGGCGCGCGACTGCCCTGGTGGGGCCGAACGGCAGTGGGAAGTCCACGCTGCTGCGCGCGCTCTCCCGACTGCACCGGGTGGACGGCGGCCGGGTCACGCTCGGCGCCCCCGACGGACCGGCCGAGCGCGACGCAGCCCTGCTCAGTGCCCGCCAGTTCGCCCGCGAGGTCACACTGTTCTCCCAGTCGAGGCCCGCGCCCCAAGGGCTGACGGTCGCGGAGGTCGTGGCCTTCGGGCGCCATCCGTACCGGCGTGGCTTCGCCGGACCGACCGCCGAGGACCGCAGCGCCATCGACCGCGCCATGGGCGTCACCGGCGTACGGGACATGGCCGGCCGGCCGGTCGGGGAGCTGTCCGGCGGGGAGCTGCAGCGCGTCTGGCTCGCGGCCTGCCTGGCCCAGGACACCGGCGTTGTGCTGCTGGACGAACCGACCAACCACCTGGACCTGCGCTACCAGATCGAGACGCTCGACCTGGTGCGGGACCTCGTCGAGGAGCACGGCATCGCGGTCGGGATCGTGCTGCACGACCTCGACCAGGCGTCCCGTGTCGCGGACACGCTGGTCCTGATGCGCTCCGGCCGGGTGCACGCGATGGGTGCACCCGCCGACGTCCTCACCGCGCAGAACATCGGCGAGGTCTACGACATCCGCGTCGAGGTCGCCGTCGACTCGCGCACGGGCCGGCTCCGCATCGACCCGATCGGACGACACCTCGCCTGAAGCGGTACCTCGCCTGACGCGGGACTTGAAGCGGGGCCTTGCTTGAAGCGGGGCGTCTCGCCTGAAGCGGTGCACCCGCCGCTCCCACTCGGCCACTCATCCCACTCACCCCATGAATCGCAAACGAGGATATTTCATGAAGCTTGCCCGTAGCCTGGCGGCGTCAGCCTCCGCGGGACTCATCGTCCTCGCCGCAACGGCCTGCGGCACGACCAACGTCGACAAGGCCGCGGCGGGCGACGGCGCCAGCGCCTCGCCCGCGTCGAAGGAATGTGCCAAGGACACCACGACCACCTCGACGAAGCCGGTCTCCTTCAAGGACGGCGTCGGCCGGCAGGTGAAGCTCGACAAGCCCGCCAAGCGGATCGCGGTCCTGGAGTGGCAGCAGGTCGAGGACGCGCTGACCCTCTGCGTCACCCCCACCGCGGTCTCCGATGCGAAGGGATACAGCACCTGGGTCAGCGCGGAGAAGCTGCCCAGCGGGGTGACCGACATCGGCACCCGTGAGGAGCCCGACCTCGACACCCTCTACGCGGCGAAGCCCGACCTCATCGTCGTGGAGGCGTTCAAGGCCGACGACGAGACCATCGCGAAGCTGGAGAAGCGAGGCGTCCCCGTGATGGCCACGCGGGGGGCGAACCCGAAGGACCCGATCGGGAACATGCGGGAGGTGTTCAGCATGATCGGCAAGGCGACGGGACGCACCGAGCGAGCGGACAAGGTCCTCAAGGAGTTCGACGAGCATCTCGCGACGGCGAAGCAGCAGGTCGCCGACGCCGATCTGCCGACGAAGGACTTCCTGTTCTTCGACGGATGGCTGGAGGGCGGCAACCTCACCGTCCGCCCGTACAGCAAGGGCGCCCTGTTCACCGAGATAGGCGAAGAGCTCGGCATGCACCCCGCGTGGACCGACGACGTCAACAAGGCGCACGGTGACGGCGGCGTCGACCCGTCCTACGGTCTCGCCCAGACCGACGTCGAGGGACTCACCTCGGTGGGGGACGCCAACCTCTTCTACGCCAATGACGCGGGGGCCGGTGGGTACGTCGCCGCGCTGAAGAAGAACCCGCTCTGGAAGACCGTCCCGGCCGTGAAGGAAGGCCGCGCGCACTCCTTCCCCGCCCGGGTGTGGGGCGCCGGCGGCCCGCGCTCCTGCGAGCAGGCGATCGACGCCTACGTCGACGTACTCGACAACAAGTGAGCACACCGCGGGCATCTCGACGTACCCGGCACGAAGTGAACACAGCGCAAGAAGTGAACACACCGCAAGAAGTGAACGAACCGCCGACATGGGCACCGCAACAGGAAGCGCCGCCGCGCGTCGAGCGCGGCGGCGGCCCCGCCGGGGCGGCCGTACTGACGGTCCTTCTCGTCCTGACCGCCCTGGTGGGCATGTGGCATCTGACGCAGGGAACCTCGGGCGTCGGCGTCGGTGACCTCGTGCGGCATCTCGCCGGGGAACGGGAGCACACCGGCGGGGCACCGGTCGGCGAGGTCCTCACCGGCTCGCGGCTGCCGCGCCTGTTCGCGGGTGTGGCAGTGGGTTTCGCCCTCGGCTGCGCCGGCGCACTGCTGCAGTCCGTCACGCACAACACGCTCGCCTCCCCCGACACCCTCGCGGTGTCGGCCGGGGCCTACTTCACGCTCTCGCTCGTCGCGGCCTTCGGTCTCGCCGTGCCGCTCTGGGCGTCGGGCGCCGTCGCCTTCGCCGGCGGCCTGGCCGCGGCGGCGCTCGTACTGCTCCTCGCTGGCCGGGCCGCGGGCACCGCCGGCACCCGCCTCATCCTCGCCGGATCGGCGATCGCGATGGCGCTGGACGCGGCCACCGCGATGCTCCTCATCCTGTTCAAGCAGAACACGACCGGTCTCTTCGCCTGGGGGAGCGGTTCGCTTGCCCAACTGAACATCGACGCCTCGATGCGGGCCTTGCCCCTCGTGGCCCTGGTGTTGTGCGTCGCCCTGGCGCTGTCCCGGCGGCTGGACGTGATGAACCTCGGCGATGACGCCGCGTCCTCCCTCGGTGTGCCGATCCGGACCACCCGGGTGACCGCCGTGCTCTGCGCGGTACTCCTGACCAGTACGGCGGTGACACTCGCCGGCCCGATCGCCTTCGTCGGCCTCGGCGCCCCCGTCCTGGCCCGGCTGGTCGCCGGAAGGGTACGGGCACTGCGCCGCCACCTCTTCCTGGTGCCCGCGGCCGGACTGGTCGGCGCGCTGCTCATCCTGCTCGCGGACGCGTCGCTGCGCGCGGTGCAGGGTGCGGACGGGGCCGCCTCCATTCCCACCGGCGTACCGACCGCGCTGCTCGGCGCAGTGGTGATCGTTGTCCTCGCGCTCCGCCTCCGCGACACGGGCCGGCTCCGGCAACCACCGCACGTGCGGGTCGCCGCACGATCGCGCCGCGCGTTCCTGCTCGTCGTGCTCGGCGCGCTGGCACTCCTGGCCGGGGCGGCGCTCGTGGCGGTCCTGGCGGGAAGCCTCTGGCTGCGTACGGGGGACATCGCGCTCTGGGCGCAGGGCGCCGCCCCCGCCCTGATCGGGCAGGCTTTGGACGACCGGGTCCCGCGCGTGCTCGCCGCGGTCCTCGCCGGCGCGGCACTCGGACTGGCCGGATGCGTCGTACAGAGCACGGTGCGCAATCCGCTGGCGGAGCCGGGCGTGCTCGGCATCACGGCGGGCGCCGGGCTGGGTGCGGCGGCCGTCGTCACATCGGGCCTGTCCGGTGGACAGCCGCTGCTCATCGCGGTCGCCATCGCGGCGGGGCTCGCCACGTTCGCGGTGATAGCCCTGCTGTCCTGGCGCGGCGGCTTCCTGCCCGACCGGTTCGTACTCATCGGCATCGGCTGCGGGTACGGCATCAGCTCGATCACGACCTTCCTGCTACTGCGTGCCGACCCGTACAACACACCCCGGATCTTCACCTGGCTCTCCGGTACGACCTACGGACGCACACTGCCCGACGTCGTACCGGTCGCGGTGGCCCTGGCGCTCGCGCTCCCCGTGCTGCTCGCCATGCGCGGCCGGCTCGACCTGCTCGCCGTCGACGAGGACACCCCGCGCATCGTCGGCGTGAGGCCGGTACGCACACGCTTCGCCGCACTGACGATCGCCGCGGTGCTCGCGGCGCTCAGCGTGATCGCCGTCGGTGTCGTGGGCTTCGTGGGGCTCGTCGCCCCGCACCTCGCCCGGTCACTGGTGGGCGCCCGGCACGGCCGCGCGATCCCCGTCGCGGTGCTGCTCGGCGGGCTCCTGGTCTGCGTCGCCGACGCCCTCGGCCGCACACTCGTCGCCCCCGCTCAGGTACCGGCGGGCCTCATGATCGCACTGGTCGGAGCCCCGTACTTCGTCTGGGTGCTCCGGCAGTCCCGCGCGTGACGGCGTGCCGGGGCCTCCGCAGAAACAACAGGAACAACAGGAACAACAGGAACAGCAGAAGCGGCAGGAAGCGTCTGTGAACGAAGCGTCTGCGAACAGCGTCGTCGTCCCGTTCGTGCCCGACACGTTGCCGGCTTTGCTGATGCGGCTCGGACTCCACGAGGTGCCGGAGCGCTGGCACACGGTCGACCGCTCCGCCCACGCTCCCCACATCGTGGCGGTTCCGAGTGCCGACGGTTCCGGTGGTGGCGACGGTTCCGGTGGTGGCGACGGTTCCGACGGTGCGGACTGGGTCGCTGCCGCGCTCGTGACGGCACGCCCGCACACGGCGTACCTGAAGATCGTCGACGCCGTCGGCGACGTACCGGCAGCCGTCGAGGCGGTCGTCGCCCAGGCACGCCGCCAAGGGCTCACGCAGGTCAAGTGGGAAGGCTGGACGGCGAGTCCAGAGGCGGCCGCTGCCGCCGGCTTCGCCCCGCTGAGCCCTCCGCTCACGCCGACGCGGCACGCGGTAGGGCCCAAAACCGGGTACGTCCGCTGGCTGCATGACGACGAGGTGCCCACCAAGACCACGGTGACCGAACCCCCGTACTACCGGCAGACCACGCACTTCACGTGCGGCGCCGTCACCGCGTTGGTCGCCCAGACGCATGCGGGCACACTGCCGCGGGAGGCACTCGACCGCGAGGCGGAGCTGACACTGTGGCGCGGCGCGACCAACTTCCCCGCGTGCGAGCCCGTCGGACTGGGCGTCGCCGTGCGCCGGGCGTGGCCGTCGTCCCCCGTCACGGTCCACCTCGATGTGGAGCGGCCCGTCCTGCTCGACCACTACCCGGAGAACGAGCGGGAGTGGCGCGCCCTGCTCCAACGCACGTCGCGTGCGGAGGCCGGGCGCATCGGCGTCCCGATCGACCCGCACCGCCTCTCCCTGGCCGCGATCCGGAGTGCGATCGGCCGGCGGGAACACGTGTTGCTCCTCCTCTCGCTCGCCGCGATGCAAGGCTTCGACGTACCGCACTGGGTGCTCTGCCACGGCGCCGTACCTGGCGCCCTCCTGATCGAGGACCCGTGGGCCCAGACGGACGCGGGGGACACCTGGGTCGACGCCCACCTGCTCCCCGTTCCGGACTCGTCGCTCGACACCATGTCGACCATCGCCACCAGCGCCGGGGACTCGGCGGAGTCGGTCGACCCGGCGGACTCCGGGGAATCCGGGGAGTCGCCAGTCCGCTTCCGCGGCGCCGTGACCATCGGCCACCCGCAGCGCTGGCCGTTCGCTCCTCCACAGGCCGTACCTGCCTGCCGTCCGTGCGTCACCGGATGAGGCGTGCGGGCTTGGCGGCGGTGTGCAGCAGGTACTCCAGCGGCCCGCGTCGGAACCGCCGCGTCCATACGACAGCCAGCAGCATCGTGCCCGCGAAGAACAGCAACAGAGCCGCCCAGGAACCCGGCAGGTCTTCCTTCCACACCGCCCCGATGACGACGATGTGCAGGACGTAGGCGGACAGGGACACCATGCCAACTGCCGTGACCGGTGTGGCCAGGCGACGGAAGCGTGGCAGCTGGTCGACGGCGATGAGGCAGCCGGCCAGTACGGCCAGGGCGACACCGGTAGCGCCCACGATGGACGGCGTGGTCTGGCTGTGCGGCGCGGCCACCAGCAGCCACTCGCCGAAGTTGTCGGTGGGTTGACCGACCGTCTCGGACCACCAGGCCGACGACGGGGAATCGCCGTCCGTGCCGGCGGCGATGGCCGCGTACGCGCCCGGAATCAGGTGCAGGGCCACCCACGAGCCGCCGTAACCGAGGATGGCGAGACCGATGCCGGTCAGGGCCAGCCGGATGCGCACCGCGGCCCGGGAGAGGTCGAGCCTGGCCACCGCCATCCCTGCCAGCAGGAACGGAATCCAGGTCAGGACCGGGTACGGGCCGGTGAACATCAGGTCGAGAACGCCGTCGGAGTCCGTGATGCGCGCCAGCGGATCGGTGGCGATCAGGGTGTCCGACCAACTCCCGCCGTCGATGGCGACCTTGACGAGATACAGGACCTGGGGAAGCACCAGTGCGGTGGCGACGGCCGCGAGTGCCAGGGATGAGGCGCGCACCCGGTACAACGGCAGGACGAAGACGAAGAGCAGCGCGTAGTAGGCGAGGATCACGTCGAGCTGGGTGCCCAGCGCGATCAGGGCGATCCCGAGGGCGAACAGTACGACGGAGCGGATCAGGACCCTGCCCACAGCCTGGCGGCCGGCTCGGCCGGTCCTGGGCTCGGAGCGGCCGGTCATGAGCACCAGTGTGAAGCCGGCGAGCAGGGCGAAGAGCGCGGACGAGCGGCCGTAGGTGAGTTCCACGAGCGGAGCCAGTGGCCCGGCGTCCGAGGGAGCAGGGCCGGCGTGGACGGTGAACATGCCCAGCACCGCGAGTCCGCGGGCCAGGTCGACACCGACCAGTCTCCGGGTGGTCGGGGCTGCGGCTTGTGGGGACGGTTGAGCCGGCGCGGTGGTGGTGTCACCGGCCAGCGAGGTTTCGTACGCCATTGCTCCAACGTGGCCGTTTCAGTTGAAACAGGAAACGACCCACCGGGCTTCGGCCGGATATCGCAGCCGAGGTCAGTTCTTCTGAGTGCGGCGGTGCGACGACGCACGGCTGCGGTCCCCTGGACCACACAGGTTTCGATGTCCGGCGACAGCAGAGCAATGAACGAGCCGGACGGCGCGTGGCCGTTGTGATCGGCCCGGACGGCACGGCGACCGGTGTGGACACCTCGCCGCCCATCTTTGCTACGCCTGCCGCAAGAGCTGGCGTCTCTCGCCTGGGTGACCCGTCACAGCCCGGGGAAGAAGGGGACGGTCAGTGGCCGGGAGCGTGTTGGGGAGTGGTGGGCCATGTGCTGTGGAGGCTGTCGATGACGTAGGTGTGGCTGTGTCGCCAGCCTCCCGGCGCGCGGGCGGCGTCGGCCAGGTGCGGGTGCTCGGCGTCCAGGGCGGTGTGCAGGTGGGGGATCCGGTCCGGGTCGCGCGACGGCCACAGCCGCAGCGCCAGGAGCCCGGCTGCCAGCGCCGTTGCGCCCAACGCGATGACGGCCCACTGCAGGCCGGCCGTCGCGCCGAGCCAACCGGCGAGCGGATAGGTCAGCAGCCAGCAGGCGTGGGAGAGGGAGAACTGCGCCGCGAACGCGGAGGCACGTCCCGTGGCCGGTGCCGAGCGGCGGATCAGCCGTCCAGTGGGCGTGAGCACCATCGAGCAGGCCGCGCCGAACGCGGCCCAGGCCGCCAGGAGGGCCGACCACCGCCAGTCGCCCGTAGCGGCCGCGGTGACGCCACCGAGGCCGGCGAAGACCGCGGTGAGCAGCAGGGCGCCGCTCAGCATCACTGTCCGGTCGGACACGCGGTCGAGCACCCGGGGGAGCAGCAGTGCGACGGCCATAGATCCCGCGCCGTACGCGCCGAGCGCGACCGGTACGTCGCCCGCGGAACGGCCGAGGTGGTCACGGACGTAGACGACGGTGTTGACGGTGACGACCGCGCTCGCGGCGGCGACGGCCAGATTGAGAGCGAGCAGTGCGCGCAGCCGTGGCGTGGTGAAGAAGAGCCGGGCGCCGGTGCCGGCTTTGCCGCGGACGCCGCCGGTAGGTTCAGTGCGTTCGGTGTGTTGGGCGGTGACCGGTTTCGGCAGTACCGCCGAAACCACCAGGGCGGCCGAGGCAAGGAAGCTGACGGCGGTGCCGGTGAAGAGCCAGTTGTAGGTGATCAGGGAGAGCAGCGTGGCCGCGAGCGCCGGGCTGAACAGGCTTTCCAGGTCGTAGGCGAGCCGGGAGAGGGAGAGTGCCCGGGTGTAGTCGCGCTCCGCCGGCAGGACGTCGGGGATGACGGCCTGGAAGGTGGGGGTGAAGGCGGCGGAGGCGGCCTGGAGCACGAAGACCAGGACGTAGACCTGCCAGACATGGTCGACGAACGGCAGCATCAGGGCGACGCCGACGCGTATCAGGTCGCTGCCGACGAGCAGGGCACGGCGCGGCAGCCGGTCGGCGATCGCGCCGATGGCGGGCGCGATCGCCACGTACGCGAGCATCTTGATCGCCAGAGCGGTGCCGAGCACCGAACCGGCCGCCGCGCCGGCGACGTCGTAGGCGAGCAGGGCCAGTGCGACGGTGGCCAGTCCGGTGCCGATGAGGGCGATGACCTGTGCCGCGAAGAGGTGCAGGTACGTGCGGTCGCGCAGTACGGAGAGCATGCTGGTGTCCCTTGGCCCGAACGGTCGAGGCTGACTCCACCCACTGTACGAATAGGTGCGCATCTGCGCACCTATTGTTTACGTCACTCTCGACGGCCGAGGGACCGCATGCCCAGCGAGCGCCGCGCTCTAGGCTGTATGCATGTCCGAACGCGATGCAGTGCCATCTGCACCACATGCGCATCTGCAGGTCCCCGACAGTGCCCGCCTGGCCGAGGCGACAGGGGTGTTCGCACTGCTCGCGGACGCGACGCGACTGCACCTGCTGTGGGTGCTGGCACAGGAGGAGTCGGACGTCGGCTCGCTGACCGAGCGCACCGAGGCCTCGCGGACCGCTGTCAGTCAGCATCTGGCGAAGCTACGGCTCGCCGGGCTGGTGGAGACGCGGCGCGCCGGCCGGCACATCTACTACCGGCTGAGCGATGGGCACCTGCGGCGTCTCGTACTGGAGGCACTGAGCCACGCGGACCACCGCGTCAGCGGTGAGGCCGCACACGACTGACGGGGTGGGCGGCGCCGGCCCGATCGCGAACGCCCTCCATGGGATCGCGGGTCCTGACCGGTCACAACGGCCGGAACATTCGCTCCCGCTCCTCGTAGGTGAAGACCTCACCGGACGTGATCTCGTAGAACCATCCGTGCAGGCGCAGCCGCCTCTCGCGCAGGCGACGCGCGATGCACGGGTAGGAGCGCAGGTGCCTGAGCTGTGTTTCCAGATGGCGCTGCGCGGCGACGCCCTTGCGCAGGGCGGCGGGCTGCGAGCGGTACTCCGCCCGCTGCAGCCAGCGGTTGAACAGCGCCATCCCGGGCAACTGCTTGTCGGCCACCATGCCTTGTACGGCGTCGCAGCACGAGTGTCCGCAGACGACGATGTGGGGCACTCGCAGCGCGATGACCGCGAACTCCAGGGTCGCGCCGACGCCGCAGTCGGCCTCGGACCTGTGGCGCGGGACGATGTTGCCGGCGGTGCGCAGTTCGAGGATCTCGCCCGGGCGAGCACCGGTGATCAGCGATGGTACGACGCGTGAGTCCGAGCATGCGAGGAAGAGGGCTTGTGGGCGCTGTCCTTCGGCGAGCGCGGTGAGATCGTCACGGCTCTCGGCAAAGCTCGACCGGAAGGCGCGGGCGTTTTCGATGAGTGACTGCATGGTGGCCTGCCTTGTGCTGCGGGTAATGGAGGGCAGGGGGTGCCGTGAGCGGCTGCCGGACCGTGCGGGGTGTCATGGCCGGCTGCCGTGACATGGCGTACGCGACGTACGCCGTGGGCGTGTGGGACAGCTCCCCTGCCGTGCTTACCTGCGAGCCGATCGCGTTGTGCGGCCGGGGCGGTGACACCGACGATGGGAACGGCACCAAACCCGTCGACTGAGCCGTGTCGGCGCGGCACTGAGTGGGTGTCAGGTGGTGGCTTGCGCGAGCCGTCAGCCGCCGACCTGTGCCGGTCGATGTCCACGCCTCCAAACTACTACGCATCGTAGAAGTTCAGGGGTTCCGTAGCTGTGACGAGTGGCACCGCCCCGCAGGCGGCTTCCCTGCGAAGAGAGAGAAGGGCAGGTCGGACGCGTTGAGACCATTCGGCGAACTGGAATCGGACATCATGCGTGTGGTGTGGGCGAGTGCGGAACCACTCAGCATTCAGCGCATCACCGATGTCCTCAACGAGGAGCGTCCGCTGGCTTACACCACGGTGATGACGGTCACCGAGCGTCTGCGGGCCAAGGGGTGGCTGGGCCGGGCCAAGCGCGGCAGGTCCTACCGTTACAGCCCGCTGCGCTCGGCGGACGACTACACGGCCGAACTCATGGAGCAGGCCCTGGCTTCCTGTACCGACCGCGCGAACGCGCTCCTGCACTTCGCAGGCCGCCTCGACGCCGACGAGGCGGCTGCCCTCCGCAAGGCACTGGACACCCTGCCCCCCGACCCCGAGACCGACCCCGATCCAGACCCCGAAGCCGATACCAACCCCTGAGGCCACACCGTGTTAGTCATCGCAGCACTGCTCGCCTACGCGGTATTACTCGGCGGGCCGGCCGCCCGCCTGTTGACCCGTGCGCGCTGGGTAACCCGCTTCCCGCAAGCCGCCCTGCGCAGCTGGCATGCCTGCGCACTGAGCCTGCTGGCCTCGATCGTGGGCTTCCTCCTCCTGGTCGCGCACGACCTGTGGGAACACCTCATGATGTGGCTCTTCAGCGCTGACGAGCCACTGGTCCACGACGCCTACGGCGGGCCCTGGCTGGTGGCGGACATTCCCCGAGCCGCATTGGCCGTTCTCTTCCTGGGATCCGTGACGCTCGCCGGCCTCACCCTGCGGAGCCTGCTGAACCTCCACCGGGAGCGGAAAAAGTACCGGCTCACGGCCGACGCCCTGAGGGAGCACGACCGTATCCACGACCCGGACGTACGCGTACTGAAGCACACGGACCCCGCGGTCTTCTGCATCCCCGGGACGCGCAACGGCTCACGCATCGTCGTGACCACGGCGGCACTGGACATGCTGTCCGACACCGAACTCGCCGCTGCGCTGGAGCACGAGCGGGCTCACTTGGCATACCGTCACCACCGCGCCTTCCTCGTCGGCGACGTCCTGACCGCGGCCTTCGGCTGGACCGGGCTCTCGCGCGGCTACGCCCAACAGGTGCGCCGCCTCGCGGAGATGGCCGCTGACGACCGGGCGGCCCAGCAACACGGCCGGCGAGCCGTCGCCTCGGCGCTGCTGGAGATGTGCGCCGTGGGCCCCACCGCCACGGTGTCCGGGCTGCCCGCGATGACAGGTACCGACCCGGCCGAGCGCATCCGCCGCCTCCTCAGGGCGGCACCGTCCCACGCGAAGGCACTGGCGCCCGCCCTGAGCACGGCGGTCGTGGCAGTGGTCCTCGCATTCCCCGTGCTACTCGCCCTGACCCCCGCAGCACTCCTTGCCGGCACGGCGCATTCCGGGTGCTGACCGCCTGACGTCGGCCGAGAAGCCGCTCAGTGCGCCGAAGCGGCTCTTGCCGGAGAAACCGTTCGTGTCGCACAGAGACCGGTGATGAACCGGCGAGTCGGCTTCCGCGGAGAGCGTTCACATTCCGGCCTCGTGATGCCTAGCGCGGGCACCCAGGGCAAGTGTCACGAGTGCCGCGCTTTCAGGGCGGCGTACGTCGTGGCCTGTCAATTCGGCGAAAGCGGAGGATACGGTGCTGGACGGTGTTGCGGTGGCAGTACAGGGCGGCTGAGGCAATCCTGGCCTTCGTGCCCTCAGTGGCTGCGATGCCGATCGTCCGGTAGTCCGGCACCAGGCCGATCGCGAAGGTCGCCACGCCCATCGTCGTCAGCGAGACGAGCAGCATCGACTTACGGCCGAGCCGGACACCGAAATGACCGAAGACGATGTCTCGGTCGGCCGGTGAACTGGAAGCTGGGTCCGGCACCCTACAGATCCTGGTCGGGTTCCGTGACCCCGAGGTCGACGCGCATGATGCGACGCATTTCCCACAGGGGACCCCACAGCCTGCCCATGCTCTCCGAAGCGGCTTCCAGATTCTCCCCCTGCCGCGCAGTGTTCCCATCGAGCCGCATCAGCAGGCCATAGAGATCACCGAGATGACGGTTTGCCGTGCTGGCCGCCTCCGCCACGGTATCGGGCAGCACCATCTGGGCCTCGGCGTGACGCATACGGTGCTCACGGCGCGCCCGGTCCAGGTCCGCCCGTAGCTCCTCGGTCATCTCGCCTCTGTCCAGGGCGTGGAGGACCTTCGCCATCACGTTGGCCAAGTCGCGAGTGCCGGCGCTGAGAGTGGCGTAACACGTGCGCCGCGCCTCAAGCTGAGCCTGGCGCGTGGCGTACTCACGTTCCTCCAGCTGGAGTTGCCTCGTGTGCTCCAGCTCGCGCGCCCGGGCGCGGTCGGCGCCGCGCTGCGTGATGACGGCGGCAGCGAGGGTGCCGCCAATGCCCAGAACTGCGATCACGATCTGGCTGATTGAGCTGTTCAAGCTGCCCCCTGGCTCCGATCGGCCCGCCGGGACTGTACCTCGCTCACCGGGCCGGTACCTCGCTCACCGGGAGTCCAGGCCGCCTGACATGAGCTGGTTGAGCACCTCGGTGAGCAGGTCGGTGCCGACGCAGACGTCGTGGTCCTGGGTGAACTCGCCCTCGTTGTGGGAGATGCCCTCGATGCTGGGTACGAAGAGCGCGATCGACGGTGCGACGCCCCAGCCGTGCGTCTGACCTGCTCGATGCTGACCGACGCACGCTCCTCGATACCGCGTGCGGACCCCTACGTGAAGGACGTGCCGGGGGCCGCCACGCCTTGCTGGGAAGGCAGTGCTCCCTCAGCGGCGCGGGTCAGCGCTGCGCTCCGGATTCCGCCGCGGACAACCTCTCCGGTGTCGTGGCCTCGGCGACGCTCAGGTCCTGGGTTCCTATGGCGGACAGCAGTTCCAGCTGCTCGGCTCCCGGACTTCCGGGCGGCGCGGTGAACCACAGCAGGCGTTGGCGTCCGTCCTCGCTGAGCAGGTTGTAGCAGTCGAGTTCGATGATGCCGAGCGTGGGGTGCACGATCTTCTTGTGGTCCATGCGGCGCACCGCGACGTCGTGGGTGTCCCAGAGGGTTGCGAACTCCCGGCTACGGCGGCGTAGCACAGCGATCATCTTCGTGACCTCCGCGTCCCGGCCGCGCCGGGCGGCCGCTGCCTGGAGGTCGGCCACGAACACCCGGGAGTGGTGCGGGTGGTCCTCGGGCGGGTACCTCTCGCGCGCCTGCGGGTCGGTGAACCAGCGGTACACGAAGCTTGCCGCTGGGCCGCGGTGTGCCGGGGAATCGCCGAGCAGGTTTCGGGCCAGGTCGTTTTCCACCAGGGTTTCGTGCAGATCGGTGATGACGCGCGTGGGGGTGTTGGACAGCCGGTCCAGGAGTCCGAGAAGCGCCGGCTGCACGTGTGCCGACGGTCCGTGTGCTGACGGGGGGATAGGCCGTTCGGCCAGGTGAAACAGGTGGTCGCGCTCGTCGCCGTTCAGGCGCAGGGCTCGGGCGAGGGCGGCCAAGGTCTGGGTCGAGGGCTGCACGCCGTGTTTCGCGCTGCCGCGTTCCAGCTCGGTGTAGTAGTCGGCCGACAGCCCTGCCAGCTGGGCGACTTCCTCGCGGCGCAACCCGGGGACGCGTCGGCGCGGGCCTTGGGGGAGACCGACCTCGGCGGGGCGGATGCGGTCGCGGCGTGTCCTGAGGAAGGCGCCGAGTTCTGGAAGGTTCACCCCCTTATGGTCGCGCGTGCGCCAGGCCGTAGCCAGGGGGTGGCGTCCCCTGGGTAAACGCAGCCCTGGCTAGGGGTGGGGGACCGGCCGATCGTTGAGGACGTAGCAGGGCGACGGCCGGACTGCGGCCTGATCGCATCCATTACAGGAGCCAGTTCTGAACCGCACGCAGCCCCCGATCAACGAGAGGCCTGTCATGAGGAACGACGACGCTGGAGAGGCCGTCCTGATCACCGGGGCTTCCAACGGCATCGGGGCGCTGTCAGTGCGTGCTATGGCCCTCGCCGGTCCCGCCGTGTACGCGGGCATCCGCCGGACCACGACCCGTAAGGCGACCACGGTGGTCGGCCCGGCGCGCTACGGCACCGACCACCAGGACGTTGAGCTGGACGTCACCTGCCAGGGCTCCTCCGATGCCGAGGTCGACCGGATCTTCGCCGAGCGCGGCCGACCGGACGTGGTCGTGCACAACGCCGGACACACCGTCCTGGGTGCCGCCGAGGCGTTCACCATCGGCCCCAACCACTTCGCCTGCGACCCGCCGACGTCGACTGCGCGGAAGTCCACGGCCAGCGACACCGGCCCCTGATGGGTGATCTGGGCAAGAGCCTTCCCGCGCTCATCCCTCCGGACGCCGATGTGACTGAGGCCGCTGAAGCCGTCGCGTGCCTGGTCGCGATGGCGCGTGGCACTCGCGCCGCTGCGCACCCACATAGACCCCAGGCGAGACGGCAGCGAAGTCTTCTCGGCGGTTGCCGGCCGCTTCCGAGCCGACCGCTTCCGAGCCGACTTCTTCCGCCGCGTCGAACTGGACAGCTTGCTCACGGCAGCCGGCTCCCTGTAACGCCCCACTGAGAGAAGGAACAACCAGCCATGCCTTTCGCGAACTTCAAGGTCCCCGAGAAGACGCTCACCCCGGAGCAGAAAAAGGAGATCGTCATCCGCACCACCGAGCTGTACGTCGAGATCTACGGCGAGCGCGCCCGCAACAACACCATGGTGTTGATCGAAGAGGTCGCCGACGGCGGCTGGGGTATCTCCGGCAACGTGCTGACCCTCGCCATGCTCGGTGAGGCGACACCGACCGACACCATCGACGTCTGATCGCGCCCACCGGCCGTCATTCGGCTAAGTCAGCACCTTGAAAAGCGAGGGCCGCCGCCGATCGCTCCCGGCGGCTGGCTTCGTTGACTTTGAGCAGCAGCGTTCGTCCGGCAGTGTGGGCAGCAGCTGGAGATCGACGGCCCTACGGATGTTCACGAGAAATGACTGCATGCGGCCTCGGAGCGTGCTGCTGCGCGCCGGGGATCTCCGGGAGGTGCCGCCCCTGTCTACCGTGGCCCTATGGCGTTACTGTCCTTTCTCCACCGTTTCAATCAGCGGCATCCATGGAGTCACAACGACCACAACGACCACTACGGCCCCTGGATCGCCCTGGCCGGACTTGATATCGCGGCGTCTTCCTCGGTCCGTCCGGTGCTTTCGGACGGCGCTGCCCAGCGCGTGTCGACGATGAGTTCGCCGTTCAGGATCACCATGCTGAGGTCGCGAAGGTTGCCGATGTCCGCGGTGG
Source organism: Streptomyces sp. NPDC053560 (assembly GCF_044544605.1). Classification (NCBI taxonomy): domain Bacteria; kingdom Bacillati; phylum Actinomycetota; class Actinomycetes; order Kitasatosporales; family Streptomycetaceae; genus Streptomyces; species Streptomyces sp. NPDC053560. The sequence goes on from NZ_JBITXI010000023.1 coordinate 57,567, forward strand.
GATCGGCGTTCAGCACGAGCAGGTCGGCGCGCTTGCCGGGGGCCACCGTGCCGAGGTCGGGGCGGACACACTGGCGCGCCGCGCCGCTGGTGCCTGCGGCCAGCACCTGGGTGGGCGTCATCCCGGCCGCCACCATGAGTTCGGCTTCTTCCAGAGTGTTGGCTCCGAACAGGCCCCGGCCGCTGAAGGTGTCGCTGCCCAGCGCGATGTGCACGCCGGCCTCAGCGACCTTCCGGAGATTGCCACGGGCGTCCGGGTGGGCGTCGTCGATCCAGAGCGTGGGTGTGTAGGTGATGCCGTGTTCGAGCATCAGGTCGATGAGCGAACGGTCGGTGAGGGGCTCGACGGTGACACCGTGCTCCAGGCCGTCCGCCCCGGCCTCGACCGCCTCGCGTGCCGCGGCTTGCTGGGTGGTGTGGACGGTGACCCGAAGGCCCCGCTCGTGCCCGGTCTCGATACCCGCCCGAAGGAGAGCGAGGGGAAGCCGTTCCAACTCGACACCATCCGGAAAGGCAGGATTCTGCCAGAGGTACTTCGGCCCGCCGGAGTGTGCGCACGCGCCTTCCGACAGGAGTTTGATCGCGTCCACCTTGCGGTCGGCGAGACGGTGCACCAGGTCGCGGATCTCCTGCACGCTGTCGACCTCTCCCGTGAAGCGCTCGCGCGCCCAGGGGTTGCCGCTGAAGACGGTGGAGGCGGGATGCCCGTCGCGTCCGGTGATACCGCAACCGGTCGCCAACAGCCGCGGGCCTCGCAGCGTGCCTGCGGCGATTCTGGCCCGCGTGTCCAGGATTCCGCCCGTCGGATCGCCCACCGACTTGATGGTGGTGACCCCGTGGTCGAGGAACAGCCCGAGCCTTCCGGGAAGCTCGTTCTCCTCGAAGGCCCGCATCGAATCAGGACCGGAGACCGCGCGCACGTCGTAGAAGTGCACATGAGTGTCGATCAGGCCCGGCATGACCCATCCTCCGGCCGCATCCACCTCCTGTCTGCCCCTGAGTGGCTCGGCCGATACGGAAGCGATCTCTGCGCCGTCGATGGCGACGTCGTACAGACCGGTGAGCGTCTGGCGGCCGTCGAAAACACGTGCGCGACGGATCACGAGGTCGTAGGTCGCAGGACCGCAAGCCTCGGCGCTCGCGCTCGCTTCGGCTTTCTGCTGCATCGCTCTCCCTCCTGGCGTGTTCTGAGTAGGTGTTCAAGTCCGGGTGCATGCAGGTGGATCGTGCGGCCGCTGACATCGGGAGCGGAGGCCCTGAAGCCCTGCGCCCTCAAACAAACTGCAACTACACTAGTTACAGTTAAGAGGGCGTGATGACGCGTGTGTGCGTCACTGCTGAATCAGTGGTCCTTCGCTTCGTTGTCGGAGGTCAGTATCTGCTGCAGCAGGGCGGCGATCGTCGTTCGGGCGAGCTGTTCCTCCAGAGCCCGCTCCGCGTTCTGAAACTCGACGTCGAGCAGATCGCCGATGTTGCGGCCGATCACACATGCCCCACTGGGGGGATGGGGGTGCCTCGAGAAGATCCGCCCCGCCTCTACGGCGGCGTACGCGTCATACAGCGTGAGGTCCCGCGGATTGCGGGAAAGGGACCAGCCACCGCCCCGCCCCTCGGCGGACCGCACCAGGTGAGCGTCTCGCAAGCGGCCGAGGATGCGCCGCACGAGAACCGGATTGCTTTCGAGGCTGTCCGCGATCTCCGCGGAAGTCAACGAGCCTCCACGCCGGTGCGCCAGCATCGCAAGCGCGTGAATCGCGATCGCGCTCCTGCTGCTGAGTCCCGCCATCTCCGGCTCCTGTCGCCTCGGACTAACTGCCACCAAGCTAGTTGCAGTTAATTCGATGGTCAACCGAGCAGTCCGGGCCCCGGACTTGAGTGGGCCGGATGCAGGGCGACCGGCGGCCTGGGCAAGGTTGGCGCATGCGGCATGTGGTGCTCGTAGGAGTGCGGGCCGTCCGCGTCGCCGGCCGCACAGGCCGCGTAGCGTCAGGGCCGATGCCCGTCGAAGCGTGGGCAGTACCCCTACCCTGGCGGGAGTCTCGCTGATCGGTTCAGAAGGTGCTGCGCAGCCGTCGCAAGCAGATGATGGCTCAGGCGAGTTGGAGGAGTTCCTGGCGCGGGTCGGCGCGTGTCTCGTCACGGATGCGCAGACGTTGGGGCTGCTGCAGCCGCGCAAGAGGTCCGGTCACGCCCTCAACCCGTCCACCGCCGCATCGATCGCCGACAGGGCCGCAGCCCTGTCGAGCCCCGCCCTCGATACGAGGGAGAGACCTTGGACCAGGTAGAGCAGCAGCTGGGCCTGGGCCGCGGGGTGGGCCTTGTTCGTGACCTCTCCGGCGGCCTGAGCGCGGCCGAGCGCGTCGGTGACGATGTCGGTGAACCGGCGGTACGAGCGCCTGACGATCTCCGTGGCTTCGCTGTCCTGGGGGACCAGTTCGGCTGTCGTGTTGCCGACCAGGCAGCCCTGCGGCACGCCCATGTCGGAGATCAGTTCGTCCAGCCGCGCGGGATGGGTCAGGATCTTGCGCAGGGCGGGCAGTAGCGGACTGGTGTCGAGCGTGGCAATCAGGTGCCGCTCGTACACCTCCCAGTAGAGCCTGACGGCTTCGAGGTAGAACCGGCGCTTGTCGCCGAATGCGCCGTAGAGGCTGCCGCGCTCGACGGCCAGCGCGTCGACCAGGTCCTGGATCGACGTCGCCCCGTATCCACGGGACCAGAACAGTTCGAGTGCGCGCTCCAGCGTGCGTTCCTTGTCGAACTCGCGGGGGCGTCCGGTTCGTGCCACGTGCTCGATACTACGACTTCTTGACTTGCCGTTCAAGAAGTCGTAGCTTCCGTTGCGTTACTTCTTGAACGGATGCACAGAAGTTAGTCGCTCACTGGCCGGCACGAAGGACGAAGCAATGGAATTCGCAGGCAAGACGGCACTCGTCACCGGATCCGGCGCGATCGGCGGACTCGGGCACGCCACGGCCAAGGTGCTGGCCGCGGGCGGCGCCGACCTGATCCTGACCGGCACCGATCCACGGCGCGGTGCCCAGGTCGTGGAAGACCTCGGCGCAGCCGGTGGCGAGTCCGCCGGGACGGTGCGTTTCGTCGCTGCCGATGTGTCCGACTCGGCGGGGGTGCGGCAGCTGGCCGCGGACGCCGGGGCCGTCGACATCTTGGTCAACAACGCGAGCGTCATGACGTTCTCCCCGACCACCGGGCAGGATCTCGGGAGCTACGACGCCGCCTTCGCGGTCAATGTGCGTGCGCCGTTCCTGCTCACCGCTCTGCTCGCGGAGAAGATGGCCGCGGGCGGCGGCGGCAGCATCGTCAACGTCAGCTCCACCGCGGCCGGCCTCGGTATGCCGGGCATGGCCGTCTACGGCGCCACCAAGGCGGCGCTCGAATCGCTGACCCGCACCTGGGCGGCGGAGTTCGCCGAGTCGAACGTGCGGGTCAACGCCGTCGCTCCGGGCCCGATGCGCACCTCGAAGGTGGTCGCGGCGATGGGCCCGGACATGGGCGGCATGGGCCTGGCCACCGCACTCAAGCGCACCTCCGACCCGGGTGAGGTGGCCCACGTGATCGCCTTTCTCGCCAGTGACCGGGCCAGTTACATGACAGGGGCGATCGTCGCCGCCGACGGTGGCCGCACCGCAATTTGAAGAGGGACAGAACAATGGATCGTCTTGCGGGAAAGCACGCGCTGATCACAGGAGGGACGAGCGGCATCGGCCTCGAAACGGCCCGCGAGTTCCTCGCCGAGGGAGCGACTGTCGCCATTACCGGCCGCTCTCAGGAAAAGCTGAACGAGGCAGCCCGGCAATTGGACGGCCCGCTGCTGACCATCAACAGTGACGCCGGCGACGTACCCGGCCAGGCGGCGCTCGCGGCGCGGCTCCGGGCGGAATGGCCGAAGCTCGACATCCTGATGAGCAATGCCGCCGACGTCACCCACCTCCCGATCGAGGCATGGACCGAGGAGGCGTTCGACAGGCTCCTCGCGACCAATCTCAAGTCACCGTTCTTCCTGATCAGGGACCTGCTACCGCTCTTCTCCCAGCAGTCATCGGTCATCCTCGTCGGCTCGGTCTCCGCGTACATCGGACACGAGAACGCAACGGTCTACGGCGCGGCCAAGGCGGGCCTGCTCTCCTATACGCGCGGCCTGACCCATGAACTGAAGGACCGCGGCATCCGCGTCAACGGACTGAGCCCAGGCCCGACGATCACCAACGCGTTCGCGCCCCTCGGCCCCGAGCGCCAAGCCGCCCTCTACGAGGAACTCCGGCAGACCGTGCCGCTCCATCGCCTGGGAACCGCCACCGAACTGGCGAAGGCGGCGGTCTACCTCGCCTCGGACGAATCCGCCTACACCGCAGGGACCGTGCTGCGCGTTGACGGAGGCATCGGGCAGCTCGCGTACTAGGCGGTTTCATGCGGATCAGCGTGCGGACCAGAAGAACCAGAAGAAGGTGCCTGCGACGCAGAGTCCGTCGGGTAGCCGACCGGGTGGCCGCCAAGCTGCGCTGGGAGCTGACCGCCGACCGCACCGGCAGGCTCATCTCCCGGCCCTGAAGGTGGAGGGCCTTGGACAGCATTGACTCGGCGGTGACGCCCGCGCCGCCGATGGTCTTGCCGCGCTTGCGTACGCTGCCGTGGCCTTCGAGGGTGCGGTCGCGGATGTACTCGCGCTCCATGCCGGACATGGCGGCGAGCACGGTGAACACGATGCCGGACGGTCGTGCGAACCTTTCAGCTCCCCGGCGAGGAACTCCGGCCCGACCATCGCTCGCCTTCAGCTCCTCGACGGGCATGGCGAGTTCGATCCCGCAGCCGAGCCGCTTGTGCTCGTGGACGACGAGCGGCATGGCGGGGCCGGAGGAGCGGATCCCGCCGGCGAGCTTCACGGCGGCCTCCCGCTCCGGGCGGCTGCCGGCACCTGGGAAACACGCGGAGGCGAAGCCGACCTGGATTGAGGGGCTGGGCGCTGGGGCTGACTGGTTCGGCATGGTGGATGACGAGCTGCTGGCCGGGCGTCTCGCGTACGTCGAATGCTTGATAGGCGAGAGTGAGCGGGCCGACCTCTGGGTGGAGGACGTGTTTGGCGTCCTGTGCTTTGCCGCGCACGGTGTGGGACTGCCAGAGGCGGGTGAAGTCCGCGCTGTGCTCAGTGAGGGTGCGGACGAGTGCGCGCAGCCGTGGGTTGTCCGGGTCGAATCCGGCTGCCTCGCGAAGGTTGGCGACGGTGGCCTGTGCTGCCCGGTCAAGGTGGGACGGGCAGGTGGGGACGGGTCCGCGGACGATGTCGGTCATCCCTTGTCGGCGCATGCCTCCGCCTCCGCCAGGTACCGCGCCACCGGCCCCAGCGTCAGCATCCCGCTCGCCCCGCCCGCCTGTTCGGTGCGGGCGGCGCGCAGGGCCATTGCCGCGCGGGCGGCGACCGGGCGTTCGCCGAGGCGGGCGGCGGCATGGGCGGTCAGGCACCAGAGTGCCTCCTGCATGTGATCAAGGGGTGGATCGGGCGCCATGGCCAGGGCGGTACGGGCCTCCTCAACCCGGTTGCGGGCGAGCAGCACCAAGGGGTGCGTCCAGGGACGGTACGGGCCCCAGTCGAGGGCGGGATCGGTGGGCGCGGGACGGCCGTGCAGCAGACGTAGTCCCAGGAGGGCGAGGGCGAACAGGCCCCGGTGCAGCCCCGGCATGCCCGCCGTATCGGCGAGGGCGTTCTCGGCGGCGCGGTAGTGCGCCGCGGCCGTGGCGGCGGTCGGCCCGCCCGGTTCGGTACTGCGGGCGGCCGTGGCCCGGGCCCGGAACCAGCCGGTGAGGACGGGGACGAGCAGGGCCTCGGTGCTGACGGCGAGCTGCTCGGCTGCCTCGGCGTGTGCGGTCGCGGCGCCGAGGTCGCCGAGAGCGGAGGCGGATTGCAGGCGGATGAGCCGGCCGAGCACGGCGAAGTCGGGCAGCTCGTGCCGGGTGGCCAGGTCGAGGATCTCGGCGCCGATCATGTCCCGTGCCGTCGCGAGCCCGGGCCGGGTGAAGGACTGGAGGAACACGCCGTTGAGGGCGAACACCAGCAGGGCGGGATCGCCCAGCTCCCGGGCCAGGGCCTCGGACTCGCGCGCCGCCTGCCCGGCGCGTCTCCGTTCGATGGCGGACAGATCGGCGCTGCGGCTCTCGACCGCGACGGTGGCCAGCAGGCGGGCGCGCAGTTCGGCGGGGCCGTCGGTGCCGAGCGCGGTGAGCGTACGCTCGGCCGCCCCGACGACGGCGCGGGACTCCTCGGGATCGTCGGCCCGGCTCCAGAGGGCGGGCACGTCGTAGACGCCGATGACGCGGGCGGTCAGGGCGACGTCTCCGGTGCGCTCCGCCGCCTGGACGGCGGCGAGGCGGTCGCGCCGCGAGTGGACGAGGGCGTCACCACCCGCCAGGGCCAGGGTGCGCGCCAGTTCCACGGTGGTGCGCGGGCCGAGTCGTACGCCGGCGGTCCACACGGTACGCGGGGGCTGGAGCGTCGTGGCTCCGCGGAGAATGTCCGTCTCCAGGCGCTGGAGGTCGGCGCCCGGGTCGAGCCCGAGCTGGTCCACGAGCATCGTGCGGGCGCGGCGCAGGGTGGCCAGCGCGTCCGCCTGACGGCCCGCCCGGTGCAGTGCGCGGGCCAGCAGTCCCCAGGCCGGCTCGCGCCAGGGGTGTTCGGTGACGTGGGCGCCCAGTTCTGCGACGAGCTCGGCTCCTGAACCGGAGTCGAGGAGGAGGCGGGCGCGTAGTTCCACCCCCTCCAGCCTCAGCTCCTCCAGCCGGGTCCGCTCGCGCTGGGCCCACGCGGAGCCGGTCACGTCGGCGTAGGCGGGGCCGCGCCAGGCTGCGAGGGCCGTGTCGAGATCGGTCAGCGCATCGGGTGTACGCCGGGCGCGGGCCAGGGCGTCCTCGAACCGGTGGACGTCCACGGTGTCGCGCGGCATGCGCAGCGCGTAGCCGGGGCCCTCCGTGACGAGGACGCGCGGCGGGGTGCGCGGCGGCCGGCCGGGTTCGATGGCGCGGCGCAGCGCGGCGACGAACGTACGCAACGCACCCACGGCGCGCACCGGCGGCTCGACCCACAGGTCGTCCACGAGGGTGTCGGTGGGGACCATCCGTCCTCCGGCGGCGACGAGCCGGGCGAGTACCTCGCGGTGGCGAGGTCCGCCCAGGTCGACCGGGGTGCCGTCGTCGTGGAGGGCCCGCACGGCACCGAGTACGTCGATTCGCATGCCTCCATCTTCCGCGCCGCGGGTCCACGGCGCCGAAGCGTACTGATCGGCTGCTGATCGCCGTCGCCCACGCTGATCCCGTCAGTCCTCGGACCACTGCTTTCGCCGGTCCCCCGGACCCCAGGAAGGGGCCTTTCATGACGCTCGCCATTCCCGGTTTCGACCACGTCCGTCTGCCCGGTGCCGACGGAGTGGAGCTGGCCGCCGCCGTCGGCGGCAGCGGCAGCCCGGTCGTGTTGCTGCACGGCTTCCCGCAGACCCACCTGATGTGGCGGCACGTCGCCGAGCGGCTCGCCGGCGAGCACACGGTGATCTGTCCCGACCTGCGCGGCTACGGCGCCAGCGACAAGCCGGTGGCCACCGGCCCTGAGGTGTACTCCAAGCGCACCATGGCCGCCGATGTCGTAGCCCTGGCAGCGGCGCTCGGCCATGAGCGCTTCGCCCTGGTCGGCCACGACCGGGGCGCCCTGGTCGCCTTCCGCGCGGGACTGGACCATCCCGAGACCCTCACGCACCTGGGCATCCTCGACGTCGTGCCGACTCTGGACATGTGGAACGTCCTGCACGGCGTCCCGGCGGCGGTCGGCTTCCACCTGTTCCTCATGGCGCAGCCGCCGGGCCTGCCGGAGACGATGATCGCCAACAGCGCCGACGTCTACTTCGGCTCCTTCCTCGACGCCTGGGCCAGGGATTCGGCCGCCATGCCGGAGCCGGTCCGGGCCGCGTACCTGCGGGCGAGCGCCGCGGCCGTGCCGTCGATCGTCGCGGACTACCGGGCCTCGGCGGGCATCGACATCACACACGACCAGGCGGACCAGGACGCCGGTTCCCAGCTGGCCATGCCCGTGACGGTCGTCCAGCAGGACTGGGGCGCGCGACTGGGCTACGACGCCGCCGCGGTCTGGCACGCGTGGGCGCCGGACCTGGACCACCGGCTGACCGGCGCGGGGCATTTCATGGCAGAGGAGGCGCCCGACGAGATCACGGAGGCGATCCGCGACCTGCTGCTCCGCTGAGCCCTCCACCCGGGCCACGGGAGGTGGCGGGCGAGCCCCACGGGGCCGTATCCCTCCTACGGGCAGACCGGGCCGGGTCCGGGGACGGCAATGGGTTCCGGGCAGACCTATCGTCACGGTGACGACACGGACCGGGTGGGCGTGGCGGGGAGGGCAGCTGACGAGCGCCGGCGAGCCGACCGTCCCCGCCCCGCGCGGTCAGGCCATTTCGACGTAGCGGTGGACCCGGTCGAAGCGCCGGGCCGCCACGTCCCGGCGGCGGATCACCCAGTGGGCCACGCCGGAGTCCAGTTCCGTGACGTCGTCGCCGCACCTCCAGGTGGCCAGGAGAGCCCAGTCGTCGGCGCCCTCTCCGTGGGCCGCACCGCCCTGCTCGGAGGGGCCGGCCTCCTCGGGGCCACGGGCGTAGTGGACGGGGTCGTTCTGGGGCGAGACCGGATGGCCGCCGATCTGCACGGCCCAGGAAGGGCGGTAGCCGCCTCCGTCTGCCCAGGCGTCGGCGAGTTCGTCGGCGAGTTCGAACTGCTCGTCCTCGGGGAAGTCGCCCCATCTGTCGAGAGCGAAGCTCTCCGGCATCTGCGCGCTCGGCTGGTGCCAGACCGTGCGGAGCTCACGCGGTCGGTACGGCTCGCGCCGGCTGTGTTCGAGGGGGCTCGGGGTAGTCGGGGTCCCGGCGGGGATGTACAGCACCGCATCGGACACCTGTCCTCCGATGCCGTGCACATCGGTGCCGGAGAACAGGAGCAGGTGGCCGTCGGCGGGGAGCGGGAGGCCGGTGACGCCCGGCGGGAGAGCCGCGAGATCGACGGAGGCCACGAAGGGATCGGTCGGCCCGGGCACGCCGTTCGGCAGCAGGGGGTCGCCGCCGACCCGGGCCACGAGTGGACCGTCACCGCCCTCCGCCAAGTACACCGCCGGACGGGCGACGCGTATCCATTCCTCCACCTCCTCCGCCGGCAGACCCCGGGATGCCGCCTCGGCCCGGAAGCGGTTCACTCTGTCCATGTTCGCGTCGGTCACCGGGCCACCCTAACGGGTTCATGGTCGGGCACTGGCAGGACCGAACTTGCTTGAAGGCAAGGGAGGTTGGCGCTACCGAACTTTGGAACGTGATGTCGGCAGGGGCTGACGATGCGTTATCGGCACGGTATGCCGGTTGTGTGAGATATCCGCAAGGCGGTGGGCCGACGCCCGAACGGCAGGCGTTTCGCGAGCGGACCCGTCGACGCTGTGTTCAGTGGCGGGGACGTTGTTGCTGGGGAGGGCGGACGGTCCGCAGCAGCTGAAACTCCCCAGATTCTCCCCAGGCGTGATCATGGTGGGGTGCCAGGTGGGGATGGGCCCGGCGGCCCGTCGTGGGTCCGGACGTGAACGGCCCTATAACCTGGGCAAATGCTTACAGAAGTCATTGCGACTCGTTATGTGACGCCCCTGCGGGAGGGTGGATCACTTCCCGGGATCGTCGAAGGCGACGACCTGGGTACTTACGTCATGTACTTCCCCAGCAGGCGGAGCTGACCTGCGGTTTCGGCCGCTCGTAAGCCGCTGAACTGCGACGACGTCCCTTACCGGGGCTTTCGGAGTCGTACGAGTTTGTGCGGCCGGAACTCCCCGTGGACTCCCCAGAGGGGCCGTTCTCCCCAGAGACTCCCCAAGATTTGTGGGAGGGGTTCTTCTCCGGGGACAGGCGCAAGCCCATCGTGGAGAGCACCTCTGCGGTTTCCTCCTTCAGCATCTCCGCGTCGGCCTGGGTGCCCGACACAACCAGGCACCAGTCGTCCGCGTAGCGGATGAGCTGGCAGTTTGGCAGTCCGCGTCGGCGGCGCCTTTGCCGCTCGTTGAAGGTGCTCGACGGTCCTCCCGGTCCGTGGGCGATGTGCTCGTCCAGGACAGAGAGGGCCACGTTGCTCAGCAACGGGGAGAGGATCGACCCTTGCGGGGTTCCGGTGTCGGTCTTCCTCAAGGTCCGGTCCTCGCCGAGGATTCCTGACTTCAGGAACGCCTTCGCTAGGCCAGGACCCGTTTGTCTCCGATTCGAGTCCGTACTCGGTCCATGAGGGCCGGGTGCGAGATCTCGTCGAAGCACGCCTTGACGTCGCCCTCGACGATCCACTCGTAGGAGTGGGTCGCAAAGTGTCGGACAAGGGCAATGGCAGGGCAGCTATTCCCGCGGTCTGCGCCGTGCCCGGAGCGACCACCCGAACGGTGCAATTCACCCACCGGCCCGCCCTGGACGCCTGCGCGGCGCGCCCGAGACCGGGGCCGTGCCTGGCGGGGTCTTGCGGTCGTCCATGGCCGGCGCCGGCAAGTGGACGGCCGTGGCGAGCAGACCGCGGTCCACGTGCCAGCGGCCGGGGAAGACGGACACCCGCCGGTCACCGACCAGGGGCCCGGCTACCAGCAACCGGGCCGTGAAGCTCCCGTCCTCGGGGGCGAATACGATCTCCGCCTCGTCGAAGTCCAGTTCACGCCGGGTCAGTGGATACCACGCCTTGAAGACGGCCTCCTTGGCGCTGAAGGACATCCGGTCCCAGTGGACGTCCGGGCGGCAGTCCGACAGGACGGCGAGGCGGGCCCGTTCCGACGGCAGCGTCACGGTGTCCAGGACGCCTTCGGGCAACGGTCCGTTCGGCTCGGCGTCGATGCTCACGGCCGCGGACACCTCCGTCCGGGAGACGGCCGCGGCGCGGTAGCCAGCGCAGTGCGTCATGCTGCCGACGATGCCCTCGGGCCACTGCGGAGCGCCGCGCCGGTTCGGCAGGATCGGTACGGCGGGGTGGCCGAGCCCCGCCAGTGCCCGGCGCGCGAGGTGGCGGACCGTGGTGAACTCCCGCTGCCGGACCGCGACGGCCCGGGCGATCACGGCCCGCTCCTCCTCGAAGAGACAGTCGCCGGTACGCACTTCGTCGTCGTACGCGGCCGCGGTGACGACCTCGGCCGGCAGGATCTCCTCGATCACCGCACACCACCGGCGACCGGTGAGAACACGACCTCGCGCAGCGGCACGCGAGGTGGCCGGGCCCGCCACTCGCGCGGATAGCCGACCGACACCTCCTCGAAGCGCACGCCGTCGTAGTGCGTCACGCGGGGGATGTGCAGGTGCCCGTAGACGACGGACGCGGCGCGAAAGCGGATGTGCCAGTCGGCCGTCAGCTCGGTGCCGCACCACTGCGCGAACTCCGGGTAGCGCAGCACCCGGGTCGGCTGCCGCACCAGCGGCCAGTGGTTGACCAGGACGGTGCGCAGCGACGGGTCCAGCGCCGACAGCCGTCGCTCGCTCGCCTCGATCCGCTGCCGGCACCAGGCCGCGCGGCCGGGGTACGGGTCGGGGTGGAGGAAGTACTCGTCGGAGCAGACGATGCCCGCGTCGTGCGCGATGCGCAGCGACTGCTCGGTCGTGGTGGCGCCCGGCGCGCGGAACGAGTAGTCGTACAGCGTGAACAGGGGCGCCACCGCCACCGGGCCCTCGGCGCCCTGCCACAGCGGGTAGGGGTCCTCCGGCGTGGCGACGCCCAGTCCGCGGCAGAGCTCGACGAGTTCGAGGTAGCGGGCCTCGCCGCGGAGGGGGCACGGGTCTTGCGGGTGCGTCCACAGCTCGTGGTTGCCCGGCGTCCAGATGACCTTCGCGAACCGCCCGGCGAGCAGCCGCAGCGTGCCGGCCACGTCGTCGAACTTCTCGCCCACGTCACCGGCGACGATCAGCCAGTCCTCGTCCGTGGTGGGGCGGAGCGAGTCCGCGATCGTGCGGTTCTCGGCGTAGGCGACGTGCAGATCGCTGACGGCCAGGAGCTTTCCTCGGGTCACAGTACCGTCCTTCGTCGGTTCAGCCGGCTGGCGGGGCGGTGGTGGTCACTGGGGCCCGCGACGCGTGGAGCCGAGCGTACAGCCCGCCTGCGCGCAGGAGTTCGTGGTGCGTGCCCCGCTCGACGATCCGGCCGCCGTCCATCACCACGATCAGGTCGGCGTCACGGATCGTGGAGAGACGGTGGGCGATGACGAAGCTCGTCCGGCCGGCGCGCAGGGTGTTCATGGCGCGCTGGATCAACACCTCGGTGCGCGTGTCCACGGAGCTGGTCGCCTCGTCGAGCACGAGGACGGCCGGCCGCGCGAGGAACGCCCGGGCGACCGTGATCAGCTGCTTCTCGCCGGCGCTGACGGTCGACGACTCGTCGTCCAGGACCGTGTCGTACCCCTGCGGCAGCGTGCGGATGAAGCGGTCGGCGCAGGTCGCGCGGGCGGCCTCCTCGATGTCCGCGCGGGTCGCGCCGGGGGCGCCGTACGCGATGTTCTCGGCGATGGTGCCACCGAACAGCCAGGTGTCCTGGAGCACGAGCCCGAAGCGGGAGCGCAGGTCGGCGCGGGTCATCGTGGCGGTGTCGGTGCCGTCCAGGAGGATGCGGCCGGAGTCCACCTCGTAGAAGCGCATCAGGAGGTTGCCGAGCGTGGTCTTGCCCGCGCCGGTCGGGCCGACGATCGCCACGGTGCTGCCCGGCTCCACCGTGAGCGACAGGCCCTCGATGATGGGGGTGTCGGGGGAGTAGCGGAAGGACACCTGCCGGAACTCCACCCGGCCCGCGGCGCGCGCCGGGGTCTGCGGCCGCTGTGGATCGGGGGCCTGCTCCGGGGCGTCGAGCAGGGTGAACACGCGCTGCGCGGAGGCGACTCCCGACTGGAGCCGGCCCGCCACCGAGGCGATCTCCACGATGGGCTGGCTGAACTGGCGCGCGTACAGGATGAACGCCTGCACGTCGCCCAGGGTCAGCGAACCGTCCACGATCTTCCAGGCGCCGACGACGGCGACCAGCACATAGCCGAGGTTGGCGACGAACATCATGACGGGTTCCATCGCACCGGACGCGAACTGCGCCTTGGCGCCCGCCCGGTAGACCGCGTCGTTGCAGGCGTCGAAGCGCCGCTCGACCTCGGCCCGCCGGTCGAAGCCCTTGACCAGCGAGTGGCCGCTGCAGACCTCCTCCACATGTGCGTTCAGGGTGCCGTTGGCCGACCACTGCGCCGTGAAGTGCGGCCGGGCACGCTTGCCGATCCAGGCCGCGAGCACCCCGGAGACCGGCACGCTCAGCAGCATCACGCCGGCCAGCGACGGCGAGATCACCAGCATCAGGACCACCATCGTGAGCAACGAGAAGACCGAGGTGATCAGTTCGGCGAGGGTCTGCTGCAGGGTCTGCTGGAGGTTGTCGATGTCGTTGGTGGTGCGGCTGAGCACCTCGCCTGCCGGGTGCCGGTCGAAGTGGCGCAGCGGCAGCCGCGACAGTTTGTCCTGCGCCCGCTGCCGCAGGTCGTGGATGACGCGCCAGACCGTGGCCGCCACCAGCCGCCCCTGCGCCAGCATGAACAGCGACGCCACGCCGTACAGGGCCAGCAGCACGAGCAGCAGCCGGCCGATCACGCCGAAGTCGATACCGTCCGCCGGGCCGCCGTCGCCGAGCACGCCGTCGGCGATCAGATCGGTGATCCGGCCGAGGAGCAGCGGCCCGAACGCGTTGAGCACGATGCCGCCGACGCCCATCACCAGGGCGAGCGCCACGGAGCGGCGGTGCGGGCGCAACAGGCCGACGAGCCGGCGGGCCGGCCGGGCCGCCTCGTGCTCCTCAGGGACGTCCGGCGGGGCCATGGGCGGCTTCCTCCTCGGTGAGCTGCGAGAGCGCGATCTCGCGGTAGGTCGGACTGTCGCGCAGCAGCGCGTCGTGGGTGCCGGTGGCGGCCACCCGGCCCTCGTCCAGGACGATGATCCGGCCGGCGTCGCGGACGGTGGCGATCCGCTGCGCGACGGTGATCACCGTCGCGCCTGCGGTGTACGGCGCGAGCGCGGTCCGCAGCGCGGCGTCCGTGGCGTGGTCGAGCGCCGAGAAGGAGTCGTCGAAGAGGTAGACGTCGGGCCGGCGCAGCAGGGTCCGCGCGATGGCCAGCCGCTGCCGCTGCCCGCCGGAGACGTTCGTGCCGCCCTGGGCGATCTCCGCGTCGAGGCCGCCGGGCAGCCGGGCGACGAAGTCGTCGGCCTGCGCGATGCGCAGGGCCTCCCACAGCTCCTCATCGGTGGCGGCCGGACGACCGAAGCGCAGGTTGCTCGCGACGGTGCCGGAGAAGAGGTACGGGCGCTGCGGTACGAGCCCCACGGCGGCGCTGAGGACCGCCGGGTCCAGGTCGCGGACGTCGGTGCCGCCGACCCGTACCGTCCCGGCGGTCGTGTCGAACAGCCGCAGTACCAGGTTGAGCAGCGTGGTCTTGCCGCTGCCGGTGCTGCCGAGCACGGCGATCCGCTCGCCCGGCTCCAGTGTCAGGTCGATGTCCCGCAGGACGGCCTTCTCGGCGCCCGGATAACGGAACTCGGCACCGCGCAGCTCGACCCGGCCCGCCGGGCCGCGCATCGGCTGCGGCGCCCGCGGCGGCACCACGCTCGTCCCGGCGTCGAGGACCTCCTGGATGCGGCCGGCGCACACGCGGGCACGCGGCACCGACAGGAACACGAAGGCGACCATCACGACGGACATCAGGATGAGCGACAGATAGCTGAGGAACGCGCTGAGCGCCCCGATCCGCATGCTGCCCGCGTCGATGCGCCGGGCGCCGACCCACAGCAGGGCGACCGTGAAGCTATTCATCAGGAGCAGCACGACCGGCAGCATCGTCGCGATGAGCCGCCCGACGCGCTGCGAAACGTCGAGGAACGCGTCGTTGGTCCGGGTGAAGCGGTCCCGCTCGTAGTCGTCGCGGACGAAGGAACGCACCACGCGCACCCCGGTGATCCGCTCCCGCAGCAGCTGCCCCAGCCGGTCCAGTGTCACTTGCATGCGCGCGTACAGGGTGCCCATGCGGGCCAGCAGCAGGCCGAAGCAGACGGCCACCACCAGCACCAGGAGGACCAGGACCAGAGCCAGCGGCACGTCCTGGCGCAGGGCCAGCAGCACACTGCCCAGGCACATCAACGGCGCGGAGACCACGATCCCGAGGCCCGACTGGGTGAGGTTCTGCACCTGCTGCACGTCGTTCACCGACCGGGTCAGCAGCGACGGCGTACCGAACCGGCCGACCTCACGGGCGGAGAAGTCCAGGATGCGCCGGAAGACCAGGCCGCGCAGGTCACGGCCGATCGCGGTCGAGGTCCGCGCACCGAGTGCCGCCGCGCCGAGTGCCGCGGCGATCTGCACCAGTGCCACGACGAGCATTACGGCACCCAACTCGGTGATCCGCCCGCTGTCCGAGCGGACCACCCCTTCGTCGATGAGCGCGGCACCGAACGTCGGCAACAGCAACGTGCCGAGGATCTGCACCATCTGCAGGACGACGAGGGACCCGACGGCCCGTGCGCGCGAGCGCAGTTGTGTGCGCAGGAGTTTCAACAGCACGTATCGTCACCCTGTTTGACGGCGGCCCGCGGCTGCGCGGTGGACGGCGCCGGCCAGCACGCCGGCCCGGCCATTGGACCGCACGGAGCGCCCGGATTTCCCTAGTGTTCGTGGCCGCCGCGGCCGAATCCGGGCCGGCACTCAGGAATTCCCTAGAAAGCCCGGATTTCATTGACAGCTTCCGACGGCGCTTGCGAGCGTGCCGATGTCTATCGTCCGGACTGCGTATTCGATGCCAGGTCGTCGGCCGAGCTCAAAGCGTTTGGACGGTCTCTCCGTGGTCGAGAAGGGTTTGCCATGTCCAAACGAGCGCTCATCACCGGAATCACCGGCCAGGACGGCTCCTATCTGGCGGAACACCTGCTGGCGCAGGGCTACCAGGTCTGGGGCCTGATCCGCGGCCAGGCCAACCCCCGCAAGTCCCGCGTCAGCCGCCTCGTCTCCGAGCTGAACTTCATCGACGGCGACCTCATGGACCAGGGCAGCCTGGTCTCCGCGGTCGACGCCGTGCAACCCGACGAGGTCTACAACCTCGGTGCGATCTCGTTCGTGCCGATGTCCTGGCAGCAGGCCGAGCTGGTCACCGAGGTCAACGGCATGGGCGTGCTGCGCATGCTGGAGGCCATCCGCATGGTCAGCGGCCTCAGCATCTCCCGCACCGCGGGCACCGAGGGGCAGATCCGCTTCTACCAGGCGTCCTCCTCGGAGATGTTCGGCAAGGCGGCCGAGACGCCGCAGCGTGAGACGACGCTCTTCCACCCGCGCAGCCCCTACGGCGCAGCCAAGGCGTACGGCCACTACATCACCCGCAACTACCGCGAGTCCTTCGGCATGTACGCGGTCTCCGGCATGCTCTTCAATCACGAGTCGCCGCGCCGCGGCCAGGAGTTCGTGACCCGGAAGATCTCCCTGGCCGTCGCCCGCATCAAGCTCGGCCTGCAGGAGAAGCTGTCGCTCGGCAACCTCGACGCGGTGCGCGACTGGGGCTACGCCGGCGACTACGTCCGCGCCATGCACCTGATGCTCCAGGAGGACGCCGGCGACGACTACGTCATCGGCACCGGTCAGATGCACTCCGTCCGCGACGCGGTCCGCCTCGCCTTCGAGCACGTCGACCTCGACTGGCAGGACCACGTGGTGATCGACCCCGCGCTGGTGCGCCCCGCGGAGGTCGAGGTGCTGTGCGCCGACAGCTCCAAGGCGGAGCACCGCCTGGGCTGGAAGCCGGAGGTCGACTTCCCTGAACTCATGCGCATGATGGTCGATTCCGACCTCGCGCAGGTGGCCCGTGAAAACCAATACGGCGACGTTCTGCTCGCCGCCAGCTGGTGATGGACCAGAGCTCTCCGAACACTAGGGATTTCCTGCCGGATTCAGGACGACAATCGCCGCATGGCTTCCCCCGATGAGTGGCGGATCCATGTGGCGATTCGACGTCGCGCCGCACGGGCGGCGCGAATTGTCGGGCGCGAATTACGTGCGGCCGTCGGCTGTCGAGATGGGTTGAGTTGAGATGGACAACGAACAGAAACTCCGGGACTACCTCAAGCTTGCGACGGCCGACCTTCGACGCACTCGGCGGCGCGTGAGTGAGCTGGAGTCGGCGGCCCAGGAGCCGGTCGCCATCGTCGGTATGACCTGCCGCTACCCCGGTGGGGTCCGCAGTCCCGAAGACCTGTGGCGCATGGTCCAGGCCGGTGAGAACGGCGTCACGCCCTTCCCCACCGACCGCGGCTGGGACATGGAGGCACTCGCCTCCTCGCCGACGTCCTCCGGTGGGTTCCTGCACGAGGCACCCGACTTCGACGCGGACTTCTTCGGTATTTCGCCGCGCGAGGCCGTCGCCATGGACCCGCAGCAACGCGTCGTCCTGGAATCCGCCTGGGAAGCCTTCGAACGCGCCAGCATCGACCCGACATCCGTCAAGGGCAGCAGGACCGGTGTCTTCATCGGCGCGATGGCCCAGGACTACCGCGTCGGTCCCGCCGACGGCGCCGAGGGCTTCCAGCTCACCGGCAACACCGGCAGCGTGCTCTCGGGCCGCATCTCCTACACCTTCGGCACGGTCGGCCCGGCCGTCACGGTCGACACCGCCTGCTCCTCCTCGCTCGTCGCCGTCCACCTCGCCACCCAGGCCCTGCGCGCCGGCGAGTGCACCCTCGCCCTGGCCGGCGGCGTCACCGTCATGTCGGGCCCCGGCACCTTCATCGAGATGGGCCGCCAGGGCGGCCTGTCACCGGACGGCCGCTGCCGCTCCTTCGGGAACACCGCCGACGGCACCGGCTGGGCCGAAGGCGTTGGCATCCTCGTCCTGGAACGCCTCTCCGACGCCGTGCGCAACGGCCACGACATCCTGGCGGTCGTCCGCGGCACCGCCGTCAACCAGGACGGCGCCTCCAACGGCCTGACCGCCCCCAACGGTCCCTCGCAGCAGGAAGTCATCCAGCAGGCGCTGGTAAACGCCCGGCTCGCGGCCGGCGACATCGACGCCGTCGAGGCACACGGCACCGGTACCGCCCTCGGCGACCCCGTCGAGGCCCAGGCGCTGCTGGCCACGTACGGGCAGAACCGGCCCGAGGGCCGGCCGCTGCTGCTCGGCTCGGTGAAGTCCAACATCAGCCACACCCAGGCCGCCGCCGGTGTCGCCGGTGTCATCAAGATGGTCATGGCGATGCGGCACGGCGTGCTGCCCCGCACCCTCCTCGCCGAGGAACCCACCCACCACGTCGACTGGTCGCAGGGCGCCGTACGCCTCGTCACCGAGAACACCGACTGGCCCACGACCGGCGCCCCGCGCCGCGCTGCCGTGTCCTCCTTCGGCATCAGCGGCACCAACGCCCACACCATCATCGAGCAGGCCCCCGAGCCGCAGCCCCGGGGCGAGTCCGACGAGACGCCGGAGGCGACCGTCGTCGAGACCGGCACCCTGCCCGTGCTGCTCTCCGGCCGCACCCCGGACGCGCTGCGCGCCCAGGCCGCCGCACTCCTCGCCACCCTCGACGCCGCCGCCCCGCCGAGACTCCTGGACACCGCGTACTCGCTGGCCACCACCCGCGCCGGCTTCGAGCACCGCGCCGTGTTGCTCGCCTCCGACCGGGAGACGCTCACCGCGGGCCTCACCGCGCTCGCCGAGGACGCCGAACTGGCCGCGACCCCGGACGCCGTCACCGGCACCGTACGGCCCGGGGCCCGCCTCGCCGTGCTCTTCACCGGCCAGGGCGCCCAGCGCCTCGGCGCCGGCCGCGAACTCGCCGGCCGGTTCCCGGCGTTCGCCACCGCGCTGGACGCCGTGTCCGACGCCTTCGGCCCGCACCTCGACCGCCCGCTGCGCGAGGTGCTGTGGGGCGAGGACGCCGAGCTGCTGGACCGCACCGAATACGCCCAGCCCGCGCTCTTCGCCGTCGAGGTGGCCCTCTACCGCCTCGTCGAGTCCCTCGGCGTCCAGGCCGACCACCTCACCGGTCACTCCATCGGCGAGATCGCCGCCGCGCACGTCGCCGGCGTCCTCTCCCTCGAAGACGCCGCCGCCCTCGTCGCCGCCCGCGGCCGCCTCATGCAGGCCCTGCCCGAGGGCGGCGCCATGGTCGCCGTCCAGGCCGGCGAGGACGAGGTCGCCCCGCTGCTCGCCGGGTACGAGGACCGGGTGTCCGTCGCCGCCGTCAACGGCCCCTCGGCCGTCGTCCTCTCCGGCGACGACACCACCGTCACCGAGCTGGCCGCGCGGCTCGCCGCCGACGGCCGGAAGACCCGACGGCTGCGCGTCTCGCACGCGTTCCACTCGCCGCTCATGGAACCGATGCTCGACGCCTTCCGGGCCGTCGTCACCGACCTCACGTTCCAGCCGCCGCTCATCCCCCTCGTCTCCAACGTCACCGGCGAGCCCGCCACCGTCGCCCAGCTCACCTCCCCCGACTACTGGGTCGACCACGTCCGCCGCACCGTCCGCTTCTCCGACGGCGTCGACTGGCTCGCCCGCCACGACGTCACCGCCTTCCTCGAACTCGGCCCGGACAGCGTCCTCGCCGCCATGGCGCAGGACTGCCTGGACGCCGCCGGCTCCGACGCCGTCGCCCTTCCCGCCCTGCGCGCGGGGCGCCCCGAGGACCGCACCTTCACCGCCGCCCTCGCCGGCCTGCACGTCCACGGCACCGCCGTCCGCTGGGACGCCGCGTTCACCGGCACCGGCGCCCGCCGCACGGACCTGCCGACGTACGCCTTCCAGCGCCGCCGCTACTGGCCCAAGGCCCTCCAGAGCGGCGCCGCCGACCTCCGCTCCGTCGGACTCGGCGCCGCCCACCACCCGCTGCTCTCCGCCGCCGTCTCCCTCGCCGACTCCGAAGGCGCGCTCCTCACCGGCCGGCTCTCCCTCCAGACTCACCCCTGGCTCGCCGACCACGCCGTCCGCGGCACCACCCTGCTGCCCGGCACCGCCTTCCTCGAACTGGCCATCCGCGCCGGCGACGAGGTCGGCTGCGACCGCGTCGAGGAACTCACCCTCGCCGCGCCGCTGATCCTGCCCGAGCAGGGCGGCATCCAGGTCCAGCTCTGGATCGGCAACCCGGACGAGTCGGGCCGCCGCACCGTCAACGTCTACTCGCGCCCCGACACGGCGGACGACGCACCGTGGACCTCGCACGCCACAGGCGTCCTCGCCCCCGCCGACACCACCCCCGGCCGGGCGGCCACCCTCGACACGGCCCAGTGGCCCCCGGCCGGCGCCGAAGCCCTGGACCTGGACGGCATCTACGACCGGCTCGCCGACGGCGGTTTCGGCTACGGCCCGGTCTTCCAGGGCCTGCGCGCGGCCTGGCGACACGGCGACGCGGTCTACGCCGAGGTCGTCCTGCCCGAGGCGGGTCGGTCCGACGCCGAGGCGTTCGGCCTGCACCCCGCCCTGCTCGACGCCGCCCTGCACGCCGCGTCCTTCGCCGACCTCGGCGAGAACGGCCGCGGCGGCCTGCCCTTCTCCTG
The DNA here is from genome assembly GCF_044544605.1 of Streptomyces sp. NPDC053560. Classification (NCBI taxonomy): domain Bacteria; kingdom Bacillati; phylum Actinomycetota; class Actinomycetes; order Kitasatosporales; family Streptomycetaceae; genus Streptomyces; species Streptomyces sp. NPDC053560. Next base: position 78,158 of record NZ_JBITXI010000023.1, read on the forward strand.
GGAGGGCGTCCAGCTCCACGCGAGCGGCGCCACCACCCTGCGGGTGCGCCTGACCCCCGTGGCCGATGACGCGCTCGCCATCACCGTCGCCGACGGCGCCGGCGAGCCGGTCGTCTCCGTCGACTCGCTCGTCCTGCGCCCCGTCGCGGCCCGCCGTCTCGACGCGGCCGCCGCGGCCCTCCGCGACGCCCTGTTCCGCCTGGACTGGACGCCGGTACGGGCCGCCCGTTCCGACCTCGGCACCGTGGCCCTCATCGGTACCGACCCCTTCGGCCTGCTGGCCCACCCCGCGCTCGTCGGCGCCGCCGCCTACGAGGACCTCGCGGCCCTGACGGCGGCGGACGGCCCGGCCCCGGCCACCGTCCTCCTGCCCGTCACCGGCGACGGCACCGACCCGGGCGAAGCCGCCCATCAGCGCACCGCCGACGCGCTCGGCGCCGTACAGACCTGGCTCGACCAGGACGACGCGCGCTTCGCCGACACCCGCCTGGTCTTCGTGACGCGGGGCGCCACGACCGGACACGACGTGGCCGCGGCCGCGGTATGGGGCCTGGTGCGGTCCGCCCAGTCCGAGAACCCGGGCCGCTTCGCCCTGCTCGACCTCGACCCGGACGCCGACCCGACGACCCTGCCGGCCGCCGCCCTCACCAGTGACGAACCGCAGCTCGCCGAGCGCGGCGGCACCCTCGGCGCCGCCCGCCTGGTCCGCCGCCCCGCCCCCGGAGCGACCGCTACCGCTCCCGTGTTCGGCGACACCGGTTCCGTCCTGATCACCGGTGGTACGGGCGGTCTGGGGGCCCTGGTCGCCCGGCATCTGGTGGCCGAGTACGGTGTGCGGGACCTGCTGTTGGTCAGCCGGCGTGGGGAAGCGGCCGATGGTGCCGCGGAGTTGGTTGCCGAGCTCGCCGAGTCCGGTGCGGGGGCGACGGTGGTCGCCTGTGACGTGACCGAGCGGGCAGCGGTGGCTGAGCTGCTCGACCAGCACGCGGTGTCGTCCGTGATCCATGCGGCGGGCGTGCTCGATGACGGCATGGTGGCGTCGCTGACGCCGGAGCGGCTGTCGAAGGTCCTGCGCCCGAAGGCGGACGCGGCCTGGCATCTGCACGAACTCACCCGGGACCGGAACCTGGATGCGTTTGTCGTCTTCTCTTCCGTCGCCGGTGTCTTCGGCAGTCCGGGCCAGGCCAATTACGCTGCTGGAAATGCTTTCCTCGACGCGTTGATGGAGCGGCGCCGGGCGGCGGGTCTGCCGGGTCTGTCGCTGGCCTGGGGGCCGTGGGAGCGGTCCGGCGGCATGACGGGGACGCTGACGGAGGCGGATGCCGAGCGCCTCGCCCGTTCCGGTGTTCCGCCGCTCTCGGCGGAGCAGGGCCTCGCCCTCTTCGACGCGGCGCTCGCCGGTGATGACGCCGTGCTGGCCCCCGTCCGTCTCGACCTGCCCGTCCTGCGCGGGCAGGGTGAGGTGCCGCCGCTGCTGCGGTCGCTGATCCGTACCCGCTCCCGCCGCGCCGCCGTCGCCGGGTCCGCCACCGCGACCGGCCTCGCCCAACGCCTGGGCCGGCTCGACGGGGAAGGCCGTGACGAACTCGTCCTGGACCTCGTCCGCGGCCAGGTCGCGCTGGTCCTCGGGCACGCCACCGGCAACGACATCGACGCCGGGCGGGCCTTCCGCGACCTCGGCTTCGACTCCCTGACCGCCGTCGAGCTCCGCAACCGCCTCAACACGGTCACCGGACTGCGGCTGCCGGCCACCCTCGTCTTCGACTACCCGACCGTCCGCCACCTCGCCGCGTACGTCCTGGACGAGCTGCTGGGCACCGATGCCGAGGTGCTGCCGGCCGCACAGCGTACGGCGGCGGTGGCCGACGACCCGATCGTGATCGTCGGCATGGCCTGCCGCTACCCGGGCGGCGTCGGCTCGCCCGAGGACCTGTGGCGCCTCGTCACCGAAGGCACCGACGCGGTCTCCGGCTTCCCGACCAACCGCGGCTGGGACGTCGACTCCCTCTACCACCCGGACCCCGACCACCCGGGCACCGCATACACCCGCTCCGGTGGCTTCCTGCACGATGCGGGTGAGTTCGACCCGGCGTTCTTCGGGATGAGTCCGCGGGAGGCTTTGGCGACCGACTCGCAGCAGCGGCTGCTGCTGGAGTCCTCCTGGGAGGCGATCGAGCGGGCCGGTATCGATCCGGTGTCGCTGCGGGGCAGTGCGACCGGTGTGTTCGCCGGTGTGATGTACAGCGACTACAGCGCCGTTCTCGCCCACCCCGAGTTCGAGGGGTTCCAGGGCAGTGGCAGTTCGCCGAGTCTGGCGTCGGGCCGGGTGTCGTACACGCTGGGTCTGGAGGGGCCGGCGGTCACCGTCGACACCGCCTGCTCCAGCTCGCTGGTGGCGATGCACTGGGCGATGCAGGCTCTGCGCAGCGGGGAGTGCTCGCTGGCGCTGGCCGGTGGTGTGACGGTGATGTCGACGCCGTCGGTGTTCGTGGACTTCGCCCGTCAGCGGGGGCTGTCGCCCGATGGCCGCTGCAAGGCGTTCGCCGAGGCCGCGGATGGTGTGGGTTGGTCCGAGGGGGTGGGCGTGCTGGTGCTGGAGCGTCAGTCCGATGCCCTCCGTAACGGGCATGAGATTTTGGCGGTGGTGCGGGGTTCGGCGGTCAATCAGGACGGTGCGTCCAACGGTCTGACCGCGCCGAACGGCCCGTCGCAGCAGCGGGTCATCCGTCAGGCGCTGGCGAGTGCCGGCCTCTCCACGGTTGATGTGGATGTGGTCGAGGCGCATGGTACGGGTACGACGTTGGGTGATCCGATCGAGGCGCAGGCGCTCATCGCCACCTACGGCCGGGACCGTGATCCGGCGCGGCCGTTGTTGCTGGGATCGGTGAAGTCCAACATCGGTCACACGCAGGCCGCGGCCGGTGTGGCGGGTGTCATCAAGATGGTGATGGCGATGCGGCACGGCACACTGCCGCAGACGTTGCACGTGGATGCGCCGTCCTCGCACGTGGACTGGTCCGAAGGCGCCGTCGAGCTGCTGTCGGACACGACGGCCTGGCCCGAGACCGGCCGGCCGCGCCGTGCGGGTGTGTCCTCCTTCGGCATCAGCGGCACCAACGTGCACACCGTCATCGAGCAGGCGCCCGCCGCCAAGGCCCCGGAGCCCACCGCGCCGCGCCGCACCCCGGGTGCGCTGCCGCTGCTGCTCTCCGCGCGCAGCCGCGACGCCCTGCGCGGCCAGGCCGCCCGCCTGCTCGCCCACCTCCAGGAACGCCCCGACGCCGCCCTCGTGGACGTCGCGCACTCCCTCGCCACCACCCGGTCCCGCTTCGACCAGCGGGCCGCCGTGGTGACCCAGGACCGCGACGGGCTCCTCGCCTCCCTGAGCGCGCTCGCCACCGGCCGGCCCGACCCGGCCCTCGTCGAGGGCGAGGTCGCGCGACGCGGCAGAACCGCGGTCATGTTCACCGGCCAGGGCAGCCAGCGTGCCGCCATGGGGCGCGAACTGTACGAAACCCAGCCGGCGTTCGCCGCGGCGTTCGACGAGGTCTGCGCCGCGTTCGACCCGCTGCTCGACCGGCCCCTGCGCGAAGTGGTGTTCGCCGCGGAGGGCACCGACGAGGCCGCTCTCCTGGGCGACACCGGCTGGACCCAGCCCGCGCTCTTCGCGATCGAGGTCGCTCTGTACCGGCTCGTGGAGAGCTGGGGCGTCCGCGCCGACTTCGTGACCGGCCACTCCATCGGCGAGATCGCCGCCGCGCACGTGGCCGGGGTCCTTTCCCTGGCGGACGCCTGCCGGCTGGTCGCCGCCCGCGCCACCCTCATGCAGGCGCTCCCGGCCGGCGGTGCCATGATCGCCGTACAGGCCGCCGAGGACGAGGTCGCACCGCTGCTCGGCGAGCGCGTGTCGCTGGCCGCCGTGAACGGCCCCGCCTCCGTCGTCGTATCGGGCGACGAGGACGCCGTGCAGGAGATCGCCGACGCCTTCGCCGAGCAGGGCCGCAGGACCAAGCGGCTGCGGGTGAGCCATGCCTTCCACTCGCCGCACATGGATCCCATGCTCGACGCGTTCCGCACGGTCGCCGAGGGGCTCTCGTACGCCGCGCCGCGCATCCCCCTCGTCTCCGACCTCACCGGTGAGCGCGTCGACGACGCGCAGGTGTGCACCGCGGACTACTGGGTCCGCCACGTCCGCGAGGCCGTACGCTTCGCCGACTGCGTCCGCACCTTGCGCGACGCCGGCACCACCACCTTCCTGGAGCTCGGCCCCGACGGGCTGCTCACCGCGATGGCCCAGGACACGCTCGGCGACGAGCACGACGCCGAGGTCGTGCCGTTCCTGCGCGCCGACCGCGGCGAGGACCTCGCCGCCGCCACCGCGCTGGCCCGCCTCCAGGTGCACGGCCTGGACATCGACTGGGCCGCCTACTTCGCCGGCACCGGCGCCCGGCGCGTCGACCTGCCGACCTACGCCTTCCAGCACGAGTTCTACTGGCCCCAGCTGCCGGCCCTGACCACCGCGCCCGGCACCGACCCCGCGGACCAGCAGCTGTGGGCCGCCGTGGAGCGCGGTGACGCGGGCGAGCTGGCCACCATCCTCGGCCTGGGCGAGCAGGACCTCACGCCGCTCGACTCGCTGCTGCCCGCGCTCACCTCATGGCGCCGCGGCAACCAGGAGAAGACCCTCCTCGACACGCTGCGCTACCGCGTGGAGTGGACGCGGCTGCGCAAGCCCGCCGCACCCGTGCTCGACGGCACCTGGCTGCTCCTCTCCACCGACGCGACCGCGGCCGACGAGGCCGAGCTGCTGGACGGCCTGGCCGACGCCCTGGGCGCGCACGGCGCCCGGGTGCGCCGCCTCGCCCTCGACGCCGCCTGCGCCGACCGCGCGGCCCTCGCCGCACGCCTGGCGGAGACCGACGGCGTGGACGCCGGCACGCACGTCCTGTCCGTGCTGCCGCTCGACGAGCGGCCCGCCGACGGCTGCGCACCGCTCACCCAGGGGCTCGCGCTGACCGTCGCCCTGGTCCAGGCGCTCGCCGACACCGGGGCGCAGGGCCGCCTGTGGACCGCCACCCGCGGCGCCGTCTCCACCGGCCCCGGCGACCCGGTGACGCACCCCGCACAGGCCACTGCCTGGGGCCTCGGCCGCGGCGTCGCCCTGGAGCACCCACGGCTGTGGGGCGGCCTCGTCGACCTGCCGGACAGCTTCGACCAGCGCGCCGGGCAGCGCCTCGCCGAGGTGCTCGCCGTGAAGGACGTGCCCGACGGCGAGGACCAGGTGGCGTTGCGCGCCACCGGTGTGTCCGGGCGCCGGCTCGTCCGGCACACCGTCGACACCCTGCCGGGCGCCGGCGAGTTCACCGCCTCCGGCACCGTCCTGATCACCGGCGGCACCGGCGGCCTCGGCGCCGAGGTGGCCCGCTGGCTGGCTGCGTCCGGCGTTCAGCACCTCGTGCTGACCAGCCGCCGCGGCCCCGACGCGCCCGGCGCCGCCGACCTGCGCGCGGAGCTGGAGCAGGCCGGTCCCACCGTGTCCGTCGTCGCCTGCGACGTCGCCGACCGCGACGCGCTGGCCGCCGTCCTCGCGGACCTGCCGGACGGCGCGCCGCTGACCGGTGTCGTGCACACGGCGGGCGTCGGCCACTACGGCCCGCTCGACGGCCTGAGCACCGCAGACTTCGCCGCCCTCACCGCCGCGAAGCTGGCCGGCGCCGCCCACCTCGACGAGCTGCTCGGCGACCGCGAGCTGGACTTCTTCGTCCTCTTCGGTTCCATCGCCGGCGTCTGGGGGAGCGGCAACCAGAGCGCCTACGGCGCCGCCAACGCCTATCTCGACGCGCTCGCTCTTGCCCGCCGCGCCCGCGGCCTCGCCGCGACCAGCGTCGCCTGGGGGCCGTGGGCCGAGGCCGGCATGGCCGCGGACGACGCGGTCTCCGAGACGCTGCGCCGCCAGGGCCTCGACCTGCTCGACCCGGCGCCCGCCATGAGCGAGCTGCGCCGCGCCGTCGTCCGCCAGGACGTCACGGTCACCGTCGCCGACGTGGACTGGGCGCGGTACGCGCCGCTGTTCACCTCCGCCCGGCCCAGCGCCCTCATCGCCGACCTGCCCGAGGTCCGCGCCCTGGCCGCCGCGGACGGCGAGCCGGCCGACGCCTCCGAGGTCGTCACCCGCGTCCGCGCCCTCCCCGAGCCCGACCAGCTCCGCCTGCTGGCCGACCTGGTCCGCGCCGAGGCCGCGACGGTGCTCGGCCACAGCTCCGCCGACGCCGTACCGGAAGGCCGCGCGTTCCGCGACATCGGCTTCGACTCGCTGACCGCCGTCGAGCTGCGCAAGCGCCTCGGCTCGGCCACCGGGCTGCCCCTGCCGAGCACCATGGTGTTCGACTACCCGACGCCGCTGGAGCTCGCCCAGTACCTGCGGGCCGAGATCCTCGGCTCCGTGCTGGAGGTCGCCGGCCCGGTCGCCACCGGGCGCGCCGACGACGAGCCGATCGCCGTCATCGGCATGAGCTGCCGCTTCCCCGGCGGCGTCAGCTCGCCGGAACAGCTCTGGGACCTGGTCACCTCCGGCACCGACGCGATCACCGACTTCCCCGTCAACCGCGGCTGGAACACCGCGGGCCTCTTCGACCCGGACCCCGACCGGCCCGGCACCACGTACTCCACGCAGGGCGGATTCCTGCACGAGGCCGACGAGTTCGACCCGACGTTCTTCGGCATCTCGCCGCGCGAGGCGCTGGTCATGGACCCGCAGCAGCGGCTCCTGCTGGAGACCACCTGGGAGTCCTTCGAGCGTGCCGGCATCAGTCCGGACACCGTACGGGGCAGCCTGACCGGCACCTTCATCGGCTCCAGCTACCAGGAGTACGGTCTCGGCGCCGGTGACGGGGCCGAGGGCCACATGGTCACCGGCAGCAGCCCCAGCGTCCTGTCCGGACGGCTCTCCTACGTCTTCGGCCTCGAAGGCCCGGCCGTCACGGTCGACACCGCCTGCTCCTCCTCGCTCGTGGCCCTCCACCTGGCCTGCCAGTCGCTGCGCAACGGTGAGAGCACGCTCGCCGTCGCCGGTGGTGCCACGATCATGACGACGCCCAACCCGTTCGTCGCGTTCAGCCGCCAGCGGGCGCTCGCCAAGGACGGCCGTTGCAAGGCGTTCTCCGACGCGGCCGACGGCATGACCCTCGCCGAGGGCGTCGGCATCGTCCTCGTCGAGCGCCTCTCCGACGCGCAGCGCAACGGACACCCCGTACTCGCCGTCATCCGCGGCTCCGCCATCAACCAGGACGGCGCGTCCAACGGCCTGACCGCCCCCAACGGCCCCTCGCAGCAGCGGGTCATCCGGCAGGCCCTCGCCAACGCCCGTCTGGAGCCCGGTGACATCGACGCCCTGGAGGCACACGGCACCGGCACGCCGCTCGGCGACCCGATCGAGGCCCAGGCCCTGATGGCCACCTACGGCCGTGACCGTACCCCCGACAAGCCCCTGCTGCTCGGCTCGGTGAAGTCCAACATCGGCCACACCCAGTCCGCAGCGGGCGTCGCGAGCGTCATCAAGATGGTGATGGCGCTGCGGCACGGGCTGCTGCCGCGGACCCTGCACGCCGAGGAGCCGTCCTCGCACGTCGACTGGTCCACCGGCACGGTGCGCCTGCTCGGCGACGCGACCGCCTGGCCGGCCACCGGCCGGACGCGCCGCGCCGCCGTCTCTTCCTTCGGCATCAGCGGCACCAACGCCCACGTCCTGCTGGAGCAGGCGCCGGCCGAGGACGCCCCCGAGGAGGAGCGCCCGGCCGTGGCACCCGTGCCCGTCGTCGGCGGCGTCGTGCCGTGGGTGCTCAGCGCCCGCGGCGCCGCGGCCCTGCGCGACCAGGCAGCCCGCCTGCACGCGCACATCGAGACGGCCGGTCCGGCGGTCCGTCCGGTCGACATCGGCCACTCCCTCGTCACCTCGCGCGCCCTCTTCGAGCACCGCGCCGTGGTCGTACCGCCGGCCGGCGGTGACCCGCTGGCCGCGCTGCACGCCGTCGCCACGGACGGCCCCTCGGGCATCGTCGCCCGCGGCGTCGCGGACGTCGATGGCCGTACGGTGTTCGTCTTCCCCGGCCAGGGTTCGCAGTGGGCCGGCATGGGTGCTCAACTCCTGGATGAGTCGGCGGTGTTCGCCGAGCGGGTCGCGGAGTGCGAGGAGGTGCTGGGGGAGTTCACCGACTGGTCGTTGACGGATGTGCTGCGGGGTGTTGCGGGGGCGCCGTCGCTGGA
>NZ_JBITXI010000024.1:0-72866 GCF_044544605.1 Streptomyces sp. NPDC053560
TGCACAACCTCGCTTTCGCCGGGTAGACCACCAGCCGGACAGCAGCCCACCACCCCCGAGGCCACTCATAGATCATTTACGGGACAGCCCTTAGGGAGGCCAGCAGGACAGCGATGGCGAACGCCTCGGAAGGGGCTCGAGTGCACGAGCGGGAGCAAGGCGCGAGCGCTGCGGCGCAGCGGGAGAGAGCTGCCGTTGCCCGGACGTCCCGGCCGCCGACTCACGAGCGGGTGGCGGAGCAGACTACCGGCCTGCCGAGTGGGTTGACGCCGAACGCCGTGATGTCGTTGCAGCGAGCGGCAGCAAACTCCGCGGTGCTCCGCTCTCTGCGGCCCGGGCAGCTTCATTCCGAAGCCGCAGGCGCCGCTGTGAAACGTACTCTCCCGTGCATTCGTTGAACGGGCGACCGGTCCGGCGCATGTCTTCCTGCGCGCCTACAACCCGGACAGCGTTCTGGTCGCGCAAGAGATCCCGCAGCTGCGCATCATCCAGAAACTCAACCCTGCTGTCGGACTCCTATGGCATCCGCTCTACACCGACCCTGACGGCGCAATCAAGGAAATCTCACCGGACCTGCAACTCACCGACGAAGCCGCCTACCGCAGTCGCGACAAGTGCGTGAGCGTGATGTACCACTATCTTCTGCGCCACCATGACACGAACAACAATGCGGCAGCCATGGCGTACAAGGAGATCATCGAACTCCTGGAAGGGAACGTCAACCACGTCAACCCGAAGGCGCGTCAGAAGCAGGAACAAGAGCCAGGGTGATCAGCCCCGATCACCCCGATCACTCCCCGCCCTTCTGCTAACTTTCCTAGCGAAGCTGACTGAGCACGTGAAAGGAATCCATGTCCCAGCAGCAGTGGACCGCAGTCGACGATTACTTCACTTCCCTGCTCGCACCCGCCGATGAGGTACTGGAAGCCGCCCTGCGCGACAGCGACGCCGCTGGTCTGCCCCATATCAACGTGGCCCCGAATCAGGGCAAGCTGCTGCATCTCCTCGCCCAGATGCAGGGCGCCCGCCGCATCCTGGAGATCGGCACCCTCGGCGGCTACAGCACCATCTGGCTCGGCCGCGCCCTGCCCGCCGACGGCCGCCTTGTCACGTTGGAATACGACGCCCGCCACGCCGAGGTCGCTCGTACCAATCTCGCCCGCGCCGGCCTCGCGGACCGTACTGAAATCCGCGTCGGCCCGGCGCTCGACAGTCTCGCCGACCTCGTGACCGAGGGCGCCGAGCCCTTCGACGTCGTCTTCATCGACGCCGACAAGCCCAACAATCCGCATTACCTCGATTGGTCGCTGAAGCTCACCCGGCCGGGCAGCGTCATCATCGGTGACAACGTCGTCCGCGACGGCAAAGTCGCCGACGCCCACAGCGCTGACGCAGGGGTGCAGGGAACGCGCCGCTTCCTGGAACTCATGGCCGAGCACCCGAAACTGTCGGCCACCGCGCTGCAGACGGTGGGCAGCAAGGGCTACGACGGCTTCTCCCTGGCACGCGTCATCGCCTAGGAGTTGTCCACCTGTCCGAGTCAGCCCCAGAGCAGGGGATCGGCATCCGTCAGCCCTCCTATCTCTTCTGTCCCTTCTGCCTCGAATTCAGCTCGGTTCGCAGCGATCGAGTGCAGCTCGAACCTGGTTCAGCCCCTCTGCTCTGCAATGGTCCCGGTCAGGCATTTGGTCGTCTCGGCGCCAGCGCCAGGCTGAGAACATCGCCCAGTTCAGGGCGCGGCACCGGTGAATCAGACCCTGGTCAACCCCCGCATAGTGTTCCCCCACCTCCTCGGGGGCATGGGCCAGGTCGAACTCGACCGGTCCACGGCAGGCCGTGGCGAGGTCCACGAAGAGCGGCCCTCGCCTCGTATTCAGGAGGTTGCCCGGATGCGGCTCGCCATGCAGCAACTGGTCGCGGGTTTTGGCGATGCCGATCGCGGCGCTCAGGCCACTGAGCGTGTTGCCCAGGAGTTCCCGGTCGGCATCGGGGAGCTCGGGGGAGCGCTCCTGGTCGTTCACCTCTCTCAGTGCCGCGGCGATTCGATCGGTGAAATGTGGTGCGTTCAGGTCGATCCGGCGCAGGGCGGCATGGTGTCGTATGAACACGTCTGCGTAGTCGGCCGGCGCGATCTCCGATTCCAGAGGTTCGTAGTAGGTCCAGAGAGATATGGCGAAGGCGTTACGCACATGGACTCGGGGCTGTACCCGTGGGTCGAGCTCAGCCACTGGAGCGGCGACTTCGGTGAGATGGTGAGCAACCTCTACTTCAAACTCGGAATCAGCCAGATGCGCCGAAGGCGCGACCCGAGCCAGAACGTCGCAAGGTGCCAAGCGGAGCGCGACGCGGTCGGAGTTGTGGACGACGGTCACCTCGTCGACCTGTAGGCCCAGCCCCAAAGCGGTTGCCCGTCCTGCCTCAACTGCGCGGCGGAGTTCCCGTTGCTCCATACCGTTCTCCCTCATTGTTGGATTACTTGCTGTGGCTGGAATTACCGGGTGTCGCGCCACCAGTAACGCCCGACGATGAGTTCTTCGACTGCGCGGAGCCTGTCCGCGGCCATCTGCGCATGGGCATCGGGGTGCTCCAGAGCGATGCGGAGGTCGGAGGCGAGGTGGGCCGCCTCGCGAACCTCGCATTCTGCTCGGAGGGTTTCCGGTGAGCTCGTCGTTGCCCGGGCGATGACGTCGAGAACCGTCTCCATGTGGGGGCCGCTGAACCGGGCCAGGAACGGTTTGTGCGTACAGAGGCGCGCGCTTCGCGATCGCCGCCAAGCCGTCGAGCAGCGGGCGGGGTACGGTCCCGTGCCGGTCCAGGGCGGCGAGGTTCGCCACTTCGGCATGGAGCGCAGCCTGGCCGGTGAAGCCGCCATGGTCGAGAGGTTCTCTCAGTACCTGTTCGATGTCACTCTCGGGCACCCAGCCGTGCAGTCGAGCGAGCGGTGTCGTGTGCCTGCCGAAGGTTGGTCGTGTCGATCATCCAGGCTGGGGTGTCTTCGGTTCGGCCGGGGTGGTGAAGGCCACAGCAGGAAGCTGTCCGATCGGTCAGGTCTGACCGATCGGACAGTTACTGTTGGGTCATGGCACGCACTGCATCCGCGTTGCGCGGGCACATCCTGGAGGCGGCGCTCGGGCTGTTCGTCATCCATGGGTACCGGGGGACGTCGCTCCATGACATCGCTTCCGAGGTGGGCTGCTCGAAGGCCTCGCTGCTCTACCACTTCGCCAGCAAGGACGCGATACTCACCGAGCTGCTGACGCCCGCCGGCCGGGCACTGGCCCAACTCGACCAGGACCTGATGGGCCTGACGGGGGAGCAGGCGGTGGAGTCTGCCGTGACCGGCTACGTGGACCTCGCGCTGCGATACCGGCGTGAGGTCAAGCTCCTGTTCAGCGACCTTCCCGAGATGCTGAACAACTCCGCGCTCTCCGGCGTCCCCGGTCTCACCGAGCGGCTGCTGACGGCGTTGGCCGGACACAGTGAGGAGCCTCAGGCCGTGGTGGGTGCCTGGATGGTGATCGGTGCGGTCTTCGTCACCAGCGCCAGCGATGTCCCGGTACCGCAGGAGACGCTGCGTACCCAGATGATCCGCAGCGCCCTGCGGGCGCTCGACCACCCCGCATGAACGACCATCACCCCTGCATGAACCTGCAAGAGCCCGACCACCACCCCCTATGAACCTCTAACAGCTCGACCACAACCCCGGTGAACCTGCAACAGAGAGATACCTTCTGCAATGGCGACCTTGCTGCACCGGCTAGGCCGGTTCTCCTTCCGCCGCCGCGGGCGCGTCGTCGCGCTCTGGCTGCTGCTGCTCGCCCTGTTGGGCGGCGCGGCAGCGGCTTTCAGCGGCTCGACCACCGACCAGTTCAAGATGCCGGGCACCGAGTCACAGCGGGCCATGGACTCCCTCAAGAAGGAGTTCCCGCAGGCCAGTGGCGGTACCGGCTCGATCGTCATCGCCGCCCCCAAGGGTGAGAAGCTCAAGCCCGCCGATGTCGCCCCGGTGGTCGAGCAGGCCGCACAGGTGGACGGCGTCACCGCGGCCATCGATCCCTTCAAGGCCAAGTCGATATCCCCGGACGGCCGGTACGCCCTGGTCCAGGTCCAGTTCGACAGGGGCGCCCAGGAAGTCACCGACGCTCAGCGGGCCGACTTCGAGAAGGCCGGCGCCGACGTCAAGGGCCTCCAGGTCGAGCACGGCGGCGAGGTGATGACCAACAAGGTGGAGGTCGGCTCCACCGAAGTCCTCGGCGTCCTGGTGGCGGCCGTGGTGCTGGTCATCACCTTCGGCTCGCTGGTGGCCGCCGGGATGACCCTGCTCAACGCCCTCATCGGCGTCGGCGCGGGAATGGCCGGCCTGTACGCATTGAGCGGCGTCATCGAACTCACCAGCACCGCGCCCATCCTGGCGCTGATGCTCGGGCTGGCCGTCGGCATCGACTACTCGCTCTTCATCACCTCCCGCTACCGGCACTTCCTCGCCGAGGGCGCGGAGCCCGAGGAGGCCGCGGGCCGTGCCGCCGGGACCGCCGGTTCCGCCGTCGTCTTCGCCGGTGCCACCGTCGTGATCGCCCTGGCGGGCCTCGCCGTGGTCGGCATTCCCTTCCTCACCGTCATGGGCCTGGCCGCCGCCGGCACCGTCGCTGTGGCCGTACTGGTAGCCCTCACTCTGCTGCCTGCGGTCCTCGGCTTCGTGGGGCACCGGGTGCTGCCGCGCAAGCAGCGCAACGGCGAGGCGAGCGCCAGCGCCAGCACCAAGGAAGCGTTCGGGTTCCGCTGGGGCCGCACCGTCCTCCGCGCGCGCATTCCGCTGCTTTTGGTGGGTGTCGTGGGCCTCGGTGCCCTCGCGCTGCCGACTCAGGACATGCGACTGGCACTGCCCGACGCGAGCACCGCGGCGAGCGACTCGCCGGCGCGTAAGGCGTACGACCTTACGAGCGAGGGCTTCGGGGCGGGCTTCAACGGCCGGCTGATGGCGGTCGTCTCCGGCGACGACGCCGCGTCGACGGGCGCCGCCGTCAAGCAGGTCGCGGCGAAGATCAAGAACACCGACGGGGTGCTCGCGGTCGCTCCGCCGCAGCTCAACGAGGAGGGCACCACCGCACTACTGGCGGTCATCCCCAAGGAGGGGCCCACCGCTGCCGGTACCGAGGACGCGGTGCACGACATCCGCGACCACGTCGCGGGCATCAAGGGCGCCGAGGTCTCCCTGACCGGCATGACAGCGCTGGGCATCGACGTGTCGGAGCAGTTGGCGGACGCCATGCCGGTCTACCTGCTGCTGGTGGTCGGCCTGTCCATCCTGCTGCTGATGCTCGTCTTCCGCTCCATTCTGGTTCCCCTCAAGGCTGCACTGGGCTTCCTGCTCACCGTCGGCGCCACCTTCGGCATCACCGTCGCCGTGTTCCAGCAGGGCCACCTCGCCGGGCTCGTCGGCCTCGACACCTCGGGACCGCTGGTGAGCTTCCTGCCGATCCTCCTCATCGGCATCCTCTTCGGCCTGGCCATGGACTACGAGGTCTTCCTCGTCTCCCGTATGCGTGAGGACTACGTGCGCGGCGCCGAGGCCTCCCAGGCCACCGTCAACGGCATGGGGTACAACGGGCGCGTGGTCACCGCAGCTGCCCTGATCATGGCGTCGGTGTTCGGCGGGTTCGTGTTCATGGAGGACCCGATCATCAAGTCGATCGGCTTCGCACTGGCCGTGGGTGTTCTGGTGGACGCCTTCATCGTGCGTATGACCCTGGTCCCGGCGGTGATGGCGCTCCTCGGCCGCGCCGCCTGGTGGCTGCCCCGTCCGCTGCAGCGGGCCCTGCCCAACCTCGACATCGAGGGCGAGAAGCTGCTGGAGCGGACCGTGCCGGCGCAGCGCGAACGGGAGGACGTGCGGGTCTGAGGCCCGGACTGACAGGCCGCCGTCACCGTACGCCCCACTCGTGACGAACCGCCCTCGTGGTGAGCGCAGCACCGCTCACCACGAGGGCACGCGCTTTTCAGGGCCTACCCCGGCCTTGCGGGCCACCCCGGCCCGGCGTTGGGTTTCGGTCCCACCACGGGGCCAGGGGGCGTCGTAGGCCATGGGCGGCACGGTCCGCCTCCCGGTGGTGGCGGTCGGTCGGGCCGGGGTGCCGGGCCGGGGCCCGGCTGTGCTCCCTGAGGTCAGTCGCTGCCCCCGTCGCCGTCGACTTCGCAGTTGCCTTCGCCTGCGCCCGCGCCTTCGGTGGCACCGCCTGGGGGCGGGGCCGTGCTGTTTCTGACGACGAGGCTGGTGGCCAGTTCGAGCCTTGTCGTGACCGGCTTTTGGGCCCGTATGCGCAGCAGCATCTGAGTTGCCTCTTCGGCCATGTGCCGCAGGGGCTGGTGGATGGTGGTCAGGGCGGGGCTGGACCAGCGGGCGACGGGGACGTCGTCGTAGCCGACCACGGAGAGGTCGTGCGGGACGCGCAGGCCGCTGACGCGGGCGGCTTCGAGCGCGCCGAGAGCCTGGAGGTCGCTGCCGGCGAAGAGGGCGGTCGGCGGCCGCGGGAGCGAGAGCAGTTTCATGGCCCCGTCGTAGCCGCCTTCGACGTGGAAATCGCCGTACAGGACGAGATCGGGGTCGATCTCCAGGCCCGCCATGCTCATCGCCGAGCGGTAGCCGTCCAGGCGCGCCAGCGAGCAGAGCATGTCCTCGGGGCCGGTGATGATGCCGATGCGGCGGTGCCCGGACTCGATGAGATGGCGAGTGGCCGCGAGCCCGCCGCTCCAGTTGGCCGAGCCCACCGAGGGTACGTCGGGGTCGGGGTCGCCGGCCGGGTCGACGATGACGAAGGGGATGGCGCGCGAGCGCAACTGCTCCTTGACCTCGGCCGGCAGGGCGGAGAAGACCAGGACCACGCCGAGCGGCCGGCGTTGGAGTACCCCTTCGATCCAGTCGGGGCCGGGGGCCTGCCGGGTTCCGCTCTCGGTGAGGACCACGGCGGCCTGGTGCGCCTTGGCCACGTTCTCCACTCCGCGGATCAGTTCCATCGCCCAGATGCTCTCCAGCTCGTGGAAGACCAGCTCGATCAGCGGCGCTTCCTGAGCCGAGCGGGTCGTGCGCCGGTAGGCGTGTGCCTCCAGCAGGCGTTCCACCTTGAGCCTGGTCGGGGCGGCGACATCCTGCCGCCCGTTGAGGACTTTCGAAACTGTCGAGAGGGAAACCCCGGCCTGTTCGGCCACTTGGGCCAGGGTGACACGGCCCGACTCCTCGTCATCGCGCATGGTGAGGAGCATAGAGCACCGACAACTCCACGCGCAGCGTCACGAGTTGATAACTCGCCTACCGAGGGTTGACCCACCTGAGCGGGGAGTCCTAGCGTCCCGACCTATCAAGTTTCGGAAATAATGTCGAAATAGTTTCGAAAGGTTGGGGCGATGAGACGACGTACACGGTTGCTGCGGAACGCCACTGTCGGCGGTGCCGCGCTGACCCTGACGCTGAGCCTCTCGGCATGCGGCGGGGGCGCCGAATCGGCGGGCAGGGACGACGGCAAGATCCACATACTCGTCTACGGCGACAGCGCGAACAAGGTGGAGAAGCGGATCATCGCCACCTTCAACAAGACATCGAAGGTGAAGGCCGTCCTGGACACCATCCCGGGCGCCGACTACCAGGCGAAGCTGCAGACCATCATCAACAGCGAGCAGGCCCCGGACGTCTTCTTCAACTGGGGCGGCGGCAGCATCAAGCCGTTCGTCGACGCCGGCCTCCTGATGCCGCTGGACGGCTTCGTCAGCAAGGACCCGGACCTGAAGGAGAAGTTCCTCCCCGCTGTTTTCGAGAGCGCGGAGGTGAACGGGAAGCCGTACGGCATCCCCATGCGCGGCACCCAGCCCGTGCTGCTGTTCCACAACAAGAAGGTTCTCCGCGACGCCGGTGTCGAACCGCCCAAGACGTGGGAGGACCTGCTCGCGGCGGTGCGCGCCCTCAAGGCGAAGGGCATCACACCGATCGCCCTGGGCGGCGGCGACAAGTGGCCCACGCTCATGTGGTTCGAGTACCTCTACGACCGGGTGGCCGGGCCCGGGCTGTTCCAGAAGGCGCTGGGCGGGGACAAGGACGCCTGGGCGAGCGCCGACAGCAGGAAAGCCCTCGGCATGCTCAAGGACCTGCGGGACGCCGGAGCCTTCGGTACACACTACGACTCGGTGAAGTTCACCGACCAGGGCTCGCCCACCCTCCTGGCCACGG
This sequence comes from Streptomyces sp. NPDC053560, assembly GCF_044544605.1. Classification (NCBI taxonomy): domain Bacteria; kingdom Bacillati; phylum Actinomycetota; class Actinomycetes; order Kitasatosporales; family Streptomycetaceae; genus Streptomyces; species Streptomyces sp. NPDC053560. Next base: position 8,216 of record NZ_JBITXI010000024.1, read on the forward strand.
GGAAGGCCGGATTCGAGCTGATGGGCTCGTGGGAGTACTCCACCCAGCAGGACAGCCACCCCGACTTCGCCGCAAAGGACCTCGGCTACGGCACCTTCCCGTCGGTCGGCGGCGGCAAGGGCGACGCGGACAACCTCGTCGGCAACACCAACAACTTCTACTCGGTGCTGAAGAAGACCGAGCACCCGGAGGCGGTAGCGGAGTTCCTGAAGCTCCAGTACTCGGACGAGTTCGTGAAGGCGCAGCTGGAGATCGGCAACCTGCCCACCACCACGACCACCGAGAAGTTCCTCGACGCCGCCGCCGACCCGGACTTCGCCCGCTACCATTACGAACACGTCGAGAAGGCGCCCGCCTTCCAGCTCTCCTGGGACCAGGCGTACCCGCAGACGGCGACCGTCGGCATGCACCAGGCCGTCCAGCAGTTCCTGAACGGCGGGCTGGACGAGGACGGGTTCATCAAGGCCATGCAGGCCCTGCCCACGAACTGACCCCGTCTCGCCTCGACTTGGACCCTCATGGACCCCCTCTCATGACCCCCACTCCCGCTCCCACCGCCACTGGCGTCAGCCGGCCGGGCTTCGCCTGGGCCGCCCCCGCCGCCATCTTCTTCGGCCTCTTCGCGCTCCTCCCGCTCGTACTGGTCGCCGTACTCTCCTTCGCCCACTGGGACGGGCTGAGCGCCCCGCGATTCACCGGGCTGGACAACTGGAGCAAGCTGTTCGAGGACCCCGTCATGCTCAAGAGCCTCTGGCTGAGCGTCCTGCTCACCGGGCTCGGCGTCGCCGTACAGACACCGCTGAGCATCCTGCTCGGTGTCTGGGCGGCGGGCCACCAGCGCAACCGGGCCGTCCTCTCCGCCATCTACTTCGTCCCGCTGCTGCTGTCGGCGGCGGCCGTGTCCGTACTGTGGCGCGCCGTCCTCGATCCCAACTTCGGTGTGCCCGCACACGCCGAGTGGCTGTTCGGCGACGGCAACCTCTTCGGCGTACAGAGCAGCGCCATCGGCGTACTCGTCTTCGTGAGCGCGTGGCAGTTCACGCCGCTGCACACGCTCATCTACCAGGGAGCTGCACGGGCGGTGCCGCGGGTCCTCTACCAGGCCGCCCAGATCGACGGCGCCGGGAGGGTACGGCAGTTCTTCCACATCACCCTGCCGCAGCTGCGCAACAGCATCATCACGTCCACGATCCTGATGGTGGTGGGCGGCCTGACGACCTTCGACACCGTCCTCATCCTCACCCAGGGCGGCCCCGGCACCGACACCACCATCAGCGCCTACTACATGTACCAAAAGGCCTTCAAGAACTTCGACTACGGGACGGCCTCAGCGATCGGCGTGCTGCTCGTCCTGGTCGCCACGGTCATCTCACTGATCGTGGTGCGCCTCTCGGGCTACGACAGGATGCGCAGCACGATGGAGGGCCTGTGAGCAAGCGTCGCCCCAATCGCCGCCGTCCCAACTACCTCTCCGGCTTCGGCTCCCTGATCTGGCTCTTCCTGGTCGGACTGCCGCTGTACGCGATGCTCGTCGCCACGTTCCAGTCGCGCGCCGACTATGGGGCGAACGGACCGCTGGCCCTGCCGAAGACCTTCACGCTCGACAACTACGTCAAGGACTTCCACAGCGGATTCGGGCAGTACTTCCTCAACACCGCCCTCGTCACCGTGTGCGTCGTGGGCATCGTCGTGCTCCTCGTACCGCCACTGTCCTACGCCATCGTGCGCAGCCGCAGCAGGACGACGCACACGGTCTTCCGGCTGTTCCTGCTCGGCCTCGCCATCCCCTCCCAGGCCGTCATCGTGCCCATGTTCTACGTCATGAGCGAGGCCGGGCTCTACGACAACCTGCTCGGCGTCATTCTGCCGACCGCCGCCTTCGCCATGCCGGTGTGCGCCCTGATCCTCAGTGGCGTGATGCGCGACATCACACCGGAGCTGTACGAGGCGATGACCATGGACGGCGCCTCCTCGCGGCGCGTCTTCTTCCAACTCGTCCTGCCGCTCTCCCGCAGCGGCCTCTCCACCATCATCGTCTTCTCCGCCCTGCAGGCATGGAACGGATTCCTCTTCCCCCTGGTGCTCACGCAGTCCGCCGACACCAAGGTCATCACCATGGGCCTCTACGACTTCCAGACCGAGCACGGGGTCGACATCCCGGGCCTGCTCGCCGCGGTCGTCCTGTCCATGCTCCCCATCCTGCTCGTCTATCTGTTCGCCCGCCGTGCCCTGGTCCAGGGCCTGATGGGCGTCGGAGGAAAGTGACCGGCCACGTGTCTGCACAGACCGAACACACGGAACACACCGAAGACCGCGAAAGCACCGAACACACGGAACACACCGAAGACCGCGAAAGCACCGAACACCTCGAAGACGCTGAACGCACCGAAGACGCTGGACGCGTTGAATGCATCGAAGGCACTGAACACGCTGAACACGCCGAATCGGCCGGCGTCCCGGTGTGGCGGGACGCGAGCCGCGATCCGGGGGAGCGGGCCGATGCCCTGCTCGCCGAGATGACTCTGGAGGAGAAGACCGCCCAGCTCTTCGGGGTGTGGGTCGGCGCCTCCGCCGAGGGCGGCGAAGTCGCCCCGCACCAGCACGACATGGAGGAGCCGGCACCACTCGACGACCTGCTGCCGCATGGCCTCGGCCAGCTGACCCGGCCCTTCGGCACCACGCCCGTCGACCCCGCGCTCGGCGCGCTCTCGCTGCTGCGCACCCAACGCAGGATCGCCGCCGCCAACCGCTTCGGCATTCCGGCACTCGCGCATGAGGAGTGCCTCGCCGGCTTCGCCGCCTGGGGTGCCACTGCCTACCCCGTACCCCTCTCGTGGGGCGCCACCTTCAATCCCCGGCTCATCCACGAGATGGCCACGGCGATCGGCCGTGACCTGCGTGCCGTCGGCATCCACCAGGGGCTCGCCCCCGTGCTGGACGTCGTGCGCGACGCCCGCTGGGGACGGGTCGAGGAAACCATCGGCGAGGACCCCTACCTCGTCGGCACCATCGGCACCGCCTACGTACGCGGCCTGGAGGAGGCCGGTGTCGTCGCCACCCTCAAGCACTTCGCCGGATACTCCGCCTCCCGCGCGGGACGCAACCTGGCCCCTGTGAGCATGGGCGCCCGAGAACGCGCCGATGTCATCCTGCCGCCGTTCGAGATGGCCGTACGCGAAAGCGGTATCCGCTCGGTGATGCACGCCTACACCGACACCGACGGCATTCCCTCAGCGGCCGACGAACGGCTGCTCACCGGCCTGCTCCGGGACGCCTGGGGCTTCGAGGGAACGGTTGTCGCCGACTACTTCGGCATCGCCTTCCTCCAAACTCTGCATGGAGTCGCCGGCAGCCTGGGCGAAGCCGCCGCCGCGGCACTCACCGCGGGCGTCGACGTGGAACTCCCCACCATGAAGGCGTTCGGCGCGCCGCTGCGCGCGGCACTGGCCGAGGGCCTGGTGTCCGAGTCGGTCGTGGACCGGGCTGTACGCCGAGTACTCAGACAGAAGGCCCAGCTGGGGCTGCTCGATGCCGACTGGGATCCGACGCCGATGTCGCTCGGTGGCGTGGGCGCGGCGAGGGGCGGTCTGCGGGGCACGGCTGACGTGCGCGGTACGGCTGGCTCGCATGCGGCGGCCGACGTGCGTGACACGGTCGACGTGCGAGGCGCGGCTGACGTGCGTGGCGCGGCTGATCTGGCTGATGTGGATGACCTGCGTGGCACGGTCGACCTCGATCCGGCCGCCAACCGCGCGCTGGCCCGCCGCGTCGCCGAGCAGGCCATCGTCCTCCTCCGCAACGACGGCACACTTCCCCTGACGGGCGACCGCACCCCGGCGCGTATCGCACTCATCGGTCCCAACGCCGCCACCCCCACCGCGGTACTCGGCTGCTATGCCTTCCCCGTCCACGTCGGCGGCCAGCACCCGCACGTACCCGCGGGCATCGAGCTCCCCACGCTGCACGACGCACTGGCCGCCGAATTCCCCGACAGCGAGATCGTCACCGCCGCCGGGTGCGACATCGACGGCGCCACTACCGACAACGGCACTACCGACAACGCGACTACCGACGGCGCCACAACTGACGACTTCGCCGCGGCCGCCGAGCTGGCCCGCGGTGCCGACCTGGTGATCGCCGCCCTCGGCGACCGGGCCGGGCTCTTCGGCCGCGGCAGCAGCGGCGAGGGCTGCGACGCCGGCTCCCTGGCGCTGCCCGGAGTACAGCAGCAGCTGCTCGACGCACTGCTGGACACCGGCACCCCCCTCGTCCTGACCCTGCTCGCCGGCCGACCCTACGCCCTGGGCCGTGCGGCGACCGAGGCCGCCGCCGTCGTCCAGACGTTCTTCCCCGGCGAGGAGGGCACGACGGCCCTCGCCTCCGTCCTCAGCGGCCGCGTCGCCCCGGCCGGCCGGCTCCCCGTCAGCGTGCCCCGGCTCCCGGACGCACAGCCCTCCACCTACCTCGCGGCCCGACTCGGCCACTCCACCGAGGTCTCCAACATCGACCCGACCCCCGCCTTCGGCTTCGGCCACGGACTGACGTACACCACCTTCGACTGGTCCGGGCTCGTCATCGCCGACGACGAGGCCGGCACGGACGGCGAGTTCGAGGTGGCCTGCACCGTACGCAACACCGGTACGCGTACGGGCACCGAGGTCGTCCAGCTCTACCTGCACGACCCCGTCGCCTCCGTCGTCCAGCCCGTCCAGCGCCTCATCGGATACGTACGTCTCGACCTCGCCCCGGGCGAGACGGCGGAGGTACACGCGACCGTCCCCGCGGACCTGGCGTCCTTCACCGGCCGCGACGGACAGCGCATCGTCGAGCCCGGCGACCTGGAACTGCGCTTCAGCGCCTCCAGTACGGACACCCGCCTGACGGCCCGGGTCCGCCTCACCGGCCCTGTCCGCACGGTCGACCACGGGCGGCGGCTGCACGCGGACTTCCGTGAGTCCCGTGTGACCCGTCGTCAGCCGCGGTAGAGGCCAGGGCGGCCCATTGACCCATTCAATGCATCGTCAGGTGCTGGGCCGGTCGGCTACCCCTTGGCCGGGTCGGCGCCGGGCCGTTTGACGATCCGGTCGCCGACCGCGATCGACTTCCAGAGCCGGCGGCTGATCCGGACCTTTATGGACTCGCCGTCGGCGAGGCTGACCTCGACGAAGTGGTACATGTTCGAGCCGTCCAGCATGCCCCGGGACGTATGGGTGACGACGCCATCCCAGGAGTCGTCCGGTCCGATTTTCTGTGCTTTCGCCATGGTATGGAGTCTAGGAGGATCGGCAGTCGCCCCAGTAGGGCCTTGGATCACGTCTTGCGCAGTACATATGTCATCGCTGTGGTTCATTGCTGTCCTGCCGGGTGTGGTGCCCGGCAGGCAACAGATGCCCGAGGCCGAGGCCGGTCGGCGGTGACAGCGGCGTGTGAGCGTCATCGGCGCGAAAGGAGTCGAGCAGATAGCCGACCAGGCGCCGTGAGGCCGCCGCGGGGTCGGGTGTGGCAGCGAGTGCGCTGTTGGCGAGCAGTACCACTGTCAGATCCGAGGGATGGAAGTCCTTGCGCAGTGTCCCCGCGCTCTGCGCCCTGCGGACCAGGGAGGCGAAGCCTCGCTCGCCCTGCAGCCGCCGCCGGGAGTGGTCCGCGGCCGCCTCCGGGAAGGCATTGAGGAACGCCTCCGTGAAGCCGCGCTCGGCCGCCTGCAGAGCGCACACCTTCTCGATCACGTGGCAGAAGCCGCGCCAGGGGTCGGGGTCGTCCAGCGCCTCGTCCAGGGCCGCCGTACATGCCTGGAGCTGGTCGGCGAAGATCTCCCTGACCAGCTTGTCGCGGGTGGGGAAGCGGCGGTAGAGCGTGGCGACGCCCACCCCGGCCCTGCGCGCGATGGCTGCCATCGGCACCTCGACCCCGTGCCGGGTGAAGGCTTCGCGGGCGGCCTCGACGATCCGCTGCCGGTTGCGCTCCGCGTCCGCACGCAACCGAGAGGATTTCGCGTCGATCTCTCTCACCTCCGACGTAAGTGGACGATGCCATCCACTTACCACCGTACGGTCGATCGTAGAGGCGCTGAAGACGAGGTGTACGAGGCGTATGGGGAGTATGAGGTGTACGAGTGACCGAGATGATGCGAGCCGCGCTGTACGACCGCTTCGGCGGCCCCGAGGTGCTGTACGTGGGCGAGGTGCCCAAGCCCGTGCCCGGACCCGGCGAGGTGCTGGTGAAGGTCGGTGCGATGAGTATCAACGGCGGTGAGCTGTACGCGCGCGCCGGCCGGCTCAAACCGGTCACCGGCAGGAAGTTCCCGATGCGCACGGGCCTGGACTTCGCCGGAGAGATAGCCGAACTGTCCTCTCCCGCCGCCGGGCTCGCCGTAGGGGATCAGGTCTGGGGCATCATGGCGCGCTCCTCCGGCTTCGGCAGCGCTGCGGAGTACGTCGTCGTCCGGCCGGAGCAGCTCTCGCGAAGCCCCAGGGGGCTCGACCCCGTCGATGCCGCCGCGATGCCCGTGGGCACCACGGCCATCACCGCCCTGCGGGACAAAGCACGGCTGCGCCCGGGCGAGCGTCTCCTGGTGCGCGGGGCTGCCGGGGGAGTGGGCAACGTGGGAGTGCAGCTGGGCAAGGCAATCGGAGCGCATGTCACGGGGCTCGCCCGCGCGGACAATCTTGCCCTGGTCCGCGAACTGGGCGCCGACGAGGCGCTGGACTACCGCGCCACCACATCGGCCGATCTTGGCCGCTACGACGTGGTCCTGGACACCGTCGGCAAGGACCTCTCCGCCTATCGCAGGCTGCTCGCTCCGGGCGGGCGCATGGTGGCCATCGCCTTCGACACCGACAGGATCGCCGCCTCCCTCGGCTACGTCCTGGTCAGCGCCTTGCACGGCCGCAGCCGGGTGCGCTTCTTCAGCGGCAACCCCAAGGCCGAGCTCTTCACGGAACTCACGTCATACGTCGAGAAGGGCACGCTCCGCCCGATCGTCGACACCGTCTTTCCGCTGAAGGACATCGCCGACGCCCATCGCGCACTGGAGGCAGGCGGCGTACGCGGCAAGTATGTGGTGCGCATCGACTAGTTCCTGCCTGTTGGCTCCCTTGGCCTCCCTGGGCTTCACTTCGCCCGGAGCAGGAGTGCTGCGATGCACAGGGCGGTGTCATGAGGCGCGCGGTAGCGCGAGCCAGTCCTGCCAGGTGATGTCGCGGCCCCAGGCCGGGCCGAAGATCTCCCAGAGGCGCTCACGAGAGCCCATCACGGCGGGGTAGTCGAGCGCGGTGTCCGCCTCCCGGATCGGCCGCAGGTGAAGCGCGGTGTGGGGTACGGGCACGTGCGTGGGGTGGACGAAGTCGTCAGATCGAGTACGTACTGGCCGTCGCCGAGGAGGGCTCGGTCATCGCGGCGGTTGATGGTGGCTTCATGGGCACGCCAGTCGTAGCCGGACGCCCAGTAGGCGACAAGCCGCCGCATTCGCCGGGGTCGGTGCCGGCCTCCCATCCGTCAGCGGGCCGGGGGATCGGCCAGCGGGTGTGGCGCAGTCGTGAGCGCAACTCGTTCAGCTGGGCCTCAGGCCGGCGATCACAGGCGTGGGGTGGGCCCATGGGAGCCCCAGGGACGGGGGCGGGGACGGGGAGGTGTCAGTTCGCCGTCAGTGTCCCGTGCAGGGGGTCCGCGGGGCCGAGTACGGTGGCCAGTTCTGCGCTGGTGGGGCTGGTGGCCGGGCCGGGGCGGGTGACGGCGAGGGCGGCTGCGGCGTTGGCTGCCCGGGCGGCTTCCAGGGGTGTGATGCCCTGGCCGAGGAGTGCGAGGAAGGCGCCGGTGTGGGCGTCGCCGGCGCCGTTGCTGTCGACGACACGTACGGGGCGGCCGGGTACGTGGACGGCGGGGTTCGTGCCGGTGGCGAGCCAGCAGCCGTCGGCATCGCCGCGTACGAGGACACCGCCGCCGGGCCTGATCCGCCCGGTCAGTGCATCGGCGGCCGCGGCGTCATCGAGGTCCGACAGCAGCCGGGCCTCGCGGCGGTTGCAGCTGAGCCAGTCGCAGCGGGCCAGGACGCGCCGCAGGCGCTCGGTGTCGATGTCGGCGACCAACGGGCCGGGATCCAGGCACAGTACGACATCGTCCGGGACGGCGGCGGCGAAGTCGGCGAGCGCCGCGGCGGTACCGGGATAGGCCAGTCCGTAGCCGGAGAGCTGCACGATGTCGCCGGGGCGCAGGGCGGCCGCCATTCGCGCCGTGTCGTCGGAGGTGAGAGTGCCTTCCGCGCCGGGGGCGGTGGCGAAGGTGCGCTCGCCGCCGTCGTCGACGAGGGCGACGCAGAATCCGGTGTCGGCGTCGGCGCGGGGCGGGAGCGCCACGTCGATCCGTTCGGCCTGGAGAGCGGCGCGTACCCGGTCGCCGAAGGGCCCGGTGCCGTGGATGCCCCCGTACACCGCGGGCAGGCCCATCCGTCGGGCGGCGGTGAGGACGTTGAGGCCGCCGCCCACGCGCTGCGTGGTGTCGGAGGCGAGGACGTCGCCGCCGCGCGGGGGCAGCTGCGGTACGCGCATCACGAGGTCGATGATGACGTTTCCGGCGAGGAAGAGGCGGGTGTTCATACGGTGGTCCTCGACGTCGTGGTGTCGGTGTGCTGCTCGGTGTGTCGGGTCTCGGCGGTCACCGCCTTGTCGAAGGGCCGCAGGAGGGCGTAGCAGGCGGCGCCGACGACGAAGGTCACCACCCAGCCCAGACCGTTGTTGCCCAGCCAGCTGTGGGAGAGCGGGCCGGCGAACCAGATGTCGGTGTCACTGGTCCTGGCCTCGGTGAGCAGCAGCCCGACGACGATCGCCAGCGCCCAGGACACAACGGCCGACCAGGCGAAGCCGCCGTTGTACCAGTACCGGCCGGTGCGTCCGGGGACCATCAGGGCATCGGGGTCGTAGCTCCGGCGGCGCAGCATGTCGACGGCGAAGACACCGACCCAGGCCGTGATGGGGACGGCGAGGATGGTCAGGAAGGTGGTGAACGGCCCGTAGAAGTCCTTGGCGATCAGCATGAAGTAGATGCCGCCCACGAAGGTGATGACCACGTCGAGGCCGACGGCGACCGTACGCTTGGCGCGTACTCCCAGCGTGACCAGGGTCAGGCCCGCGGAATACACCGAGAGGTGGTTGGAGAGCAGCAGCCCGCCGAACGCCGCGATCAGGTACGGCACGGACATCCACGACGGCAGCATCGCGTCGATGGCGGAGACCGGGTCGGAGGCGGCGGCGAGGGAGGTGTCGCCGGCCGAGAGCAGCGAGCCGAGGGAGATCAGGAGTACCAGGGGGATACCGGCACCCCACGCCGAGGCGAGGACCAGACGCTTGCCGGGGATGGCGCGCGGGAGGTAACGGGCGTAGTCGGCGCCCGCGTTGGCCCAGCCGATGCCGGTGCCCGCCGCGATGATGCCGATGCCCGCGATGACGGCGCTGAGCGGCGCGGCCGGGGCGTGCGCCACCTTCGCCCAGTCCACGGTGGCGGTCAGGAAGGCCATGACGACCAGGTTGAGCAGGCCGAAGAGGTAGCTGGCCCACTTGTTGATCCACATGATCGTGGCGTGGCCCAGCCCGCTGATGAGCAGTGTGCAGGCGATGAAGACCAGCAGGCACACCAGCGTCAGCACGGTGTTGTGCCGTACGCCGAAGACGATCGTGAGGAGGGAGAGCAGCGCGTAGGCGGCGGTGGTGGTGTTCACCGTCTCCCAGCCGACCCGGCTGATCCACGTCACCAGGGTGGGCCCGGCGTTGCCCCGTCGGCCGAAGACGGCCCTGGACAGCGTCAGGGCCGGTGCGCCGCCGCGCTTCCCGGCGATGCTCAACGCACCCACCAACGCGAAGGAGCCGAAGGCGCCGATGACGGCGACCAGTACGGCCTGCCAGATGTTCAGCCCGCGGAAGGCCACGAGGGTGGCACCGAGCGGCAGGCCGAGGAGGGAGATGTTCGCGGCGAACCACGTCCAGAACATCTGCCCGGCGTGACCGTGCCGCTCCGAGTCGGGTACGGGCTCGATCCCGCGGGTCTCCACGGCACCGACGCGGTCACTTACGTGGTCACCGGCGTGCTCGCCGACATGGGCACCGGTGTGGTCGCTGACATGCGCACCGGTGTGGTCATCGGCGTGGTCACCGGCACGATCGCTCGTCGTCGAGTCGGCCATGACGGAACCTCCTTACGAGGCGAGAGGGGAGGCGGGCCGGGGCGGGCCTCCCGGGGAGGGGAACCCCAGGAGTGGGGCTCAGCGTGTCCGCAGCGCGAGCAGGTCGGCGGCGAGTGGCTCCAGGTCGAGGGGGTTGACGGAACGGAGGGTGGCGATGGCCTCCGGGGGGAGGGCGCTCAGACCCGCGACGGCACCGGAGACGGCGCCCGCGATGGCGCCGATGGTGTCGCAGTCGCCGCCGAGGTTGGCGGCCAGCAGACAGGTCTGCCAGGGGTCGTCGCCGGCCAGTGCGAGCACCGCGAATGCCGCGGGGACCGACTCCTGGGAGGCGACGCTGGTGCCGACCAGGTCGCTGATGGTGTCCACGGCGTCCTCGGCCGTGGCCCCGGCGACCAGTTCGCGTGCCCAGCGGATACGGGTGGCGATGTCGGCGCCGGCGGACCAGTGGCCGCGTCGCGCCCCCGCGGCAGCCGCGGTCTGCGCGGCGTCCAGCGCGGCGGTGAGACCGCTGCCGGCCACGGCGGCGCTGACCGCGGCGGCGACGGCCGCCGCTCCGGCGATGCCGATGTTGGTGTCATGGGTGACCTGGCAGGACTCCACGACGCGGTCGAGGAAGGTCTCCAGCGGGTCGTGGGGGAAGGCGATGCCCACCGGGGTGACGCGCATGGCGGCGCCGTTGGTGGTGCCGGTCCGGCCGGTCTCGGTGACGGGTACGCCACGGGTCACGGCGTCCAGCGCGGCCTTGGTGGACGGGCCGAGCAGGTCCAGGGAGCCCTTGGCCTTCATCTCGGCCTCCCACTCCAGCAGCGCGGTGGCCAGCTGAGTGGGGTCGATGCGGCCCCGGCCCTCAACCAGCAGCCGGCCGACGATGAGGGCCTGGTCGGTGTCGTCGGTGACACTGCCCGCGGGCAGACCGGCGGCGACGGGGTTGTCCGGCGGGCCGGCCTCGAAGCCCGTGACCTTGCCGAACCGGGCGGTGATGGCCGTGCGCGACATGATCTGGGTCGGCATGCCCAGGGCGTCCCCCAGGGCGAGACCGTAGAGGGCGCCGAGCGCGCGATCGGTACGGGGGTCGTGGGGGGCGTGGGTGTCTTGGGCGGCGTGGGGGTCGTTCATGTGTGGTGCTTTCTGGTGTCTGTCAGTGCCGGGGGCGTGCGGCTAGCAGCTCGTACGGGGGCGTACGTCAGCTCGTACGGCAGCGCGGGTCGGGGCGGTGCGGAGGCGCAATGGCGGGGGTAGCGGCGGCGATGCGGTCATATCGGTGCCCGTCATCAGCCCGGCTCTCCGAAGTGGGTGCGCAGCTCGAACCGTTCCGGATCCAGCAGGCTGACCACGTGCTCGATCGGCGCGCCCGCGGGGGAGCGGCCGATGCGCGTCACACGGAGGAAGGAGGTACCGGCCGTGCGCATCAGCAGTACCGCGTCGATGTCGTTCAGCGGTACGGCGGTCGCACGCTGCTCGCCCGACGCCACCACCATCCCGACCGAGGCGAGCGTAGCGGTCAGCGAGCCGTCGACCAGGCCGCGTGCCGGTACCTCCGCCAGCTCTTCCTGGAACGGCACCCGGCTCCGTTCCAGCGAGATGCGGGTGCCATCAGCGAGGGTGCGGACGCGGTCCACGGCAAGGAACTCCGTGCGTTCCAGGCTCAGTTCGGCGGCGAGGTCCGGGTCCTGGACGATCTCCAGGTTCAGCACGGTGGTTTCCACGGCCGTGCCGTGCTCGGTCAGCGCCTGGGACCAACCGTGCCGGTGGTCCAGCACGCTGCCCTCGAAAGTGACGATCGACCCGACCCCGGGGTGGGTCGTGATCAGCCCGTCCTCGGCGAGGAGGCGCAGCGCCTCGCGCACGGTGGCCCGGCTGACGGAGAACTGCCGGGTCAGTGCGTGCTCCCCGGGCAACCGGCTGCCGGGCCGCCGGGTACCGGCCCGGATCTCCCGGCTCAGGATGCGCGCTACGCGCTGATGCTTGCGTGCCTGTTCGGACATGTCCACAGCCTAGGCGTACCTGTCTGAACCTGTCCGTTACCTGGGTCACACCGGCGCGGTGCGTCGGGGTGGGGGCACCGGCGCGGTGCGCCGGGTCGGGGGACGCCGACGCACCGCGCCGGGGCGGAGGCTAGCCGGGAGAGGAGGCGACGCTCGCTGCCACCGGCGCAAGGACGATCGACCGGAACGCGGCGACCACCGGCCGCAGGTCGACCCGGTGCCAGGCCGCCCACAGCCGCACCGTCTCATCGAGCCACGGCAGCTCCCGTACGACCACGTTCTGGGCGGCCCGGACCATGCTCCGCTGTACGAGGGCCAGACCGAGGCCGGAGGCGACGAGTCCGGTGGCGGTAAGTGGTTCCGTGGCTTCGAACCGGATGTCGGGCCGGAAGCCGGATGCCGCGCAGGAGGCCATGAAGGCGTCGCGCCAGGCAGGGTCCTGGCTGTCCTCCACCGCCACCCACGGACGGCCGTCCAGATCCTCCGGGCGGACCTCCGCCCGTGCGGCGAGCGGGTGTTGTTCCGGTACCGCCAGCAGCAGCGGGTCCTCCAGCAGCAGTGCTCCGCGCAGATCGGGGTCGTCCTGTGGCGGCGGCTCGGGGACGAGGGCGATGTCCAGGCTGCGCTGCCGCAGGCCCTCGAACTGCTCGGCGGGCGGCAGGTTGTAGAGGGCCACGTGGATCCCGGGACGCGCTTCGTGCAGATCCCGCAGCGCCCGGGGCAACGCTCCGGAGTGCATGGCGTCGCCGAGATAGCCCACGCACAAACCGCCTTCTTCGCCGCGGCCGAGTCGGCGGCCCAGATTCTCCAGCCGGTCCGCGTGCCGCAGCAGGGCCTGGGTCTCGGAGAGGAAGGTCCGGCCGTCGGCGGTGAGCCGGATGCGCTGCTGGCTGCGCTCGAAGAGGAGCAGGCCCAGATCCTTCTCCAGCTGGGCGATCTGCCGGCTGAGTGGTGACTGGGAGATGTGCAGCTTCTCGGCGGCCCGGCCCACGTGCTCCGTCTCGGCGACGGCCACGAAGTACCGGAGCTGACGTAGATCCAGCATGGAAGACCTTTCGTACGGCCTCTCGTGAGACCTCTGCCTCGTGCAGGCCTGTGTCTCGTACCAGACCTCTGTCCCTTAAGACCCCTGGGGGCTCAAGTATGTCCAAGCATGTCTTGGACAGTCTCAAGCATCGACCATACCGTCGAACAGGTAAGAGAAATGAGTGCGCAAACGGGTGCATATCCTGCGCATTTCCGACCTCACGTCACTCTGAGTGACAGATGGGAATCAGTTCCATGGGTATCAGCTCGCTGCTGCCGGGGCGGCTCGGCTTCGGGACCGCTCCGCTGGGCAACATGTTCCGCGCCATCCCCGACGAGGAGGCCGCCGCCACCGTCCAGGCCGCCTGGGACCAGGGCATCCGCTACTACGACACCGCCCCCTTCTACGGCGCCGGGCTGTCGGAGATCCGGCTGGGCGAGGTACTGGCCGGCAAGCCCCGCGACGAGTACGTCCTGAGCACCAAGGTCGGCAGGGTCATCCTCGATGAGGTCGAGGACCCGGCCCACCGCGACCTCGGCGAGAAGGGCGGCATCTTCGAGCACGGCCGCCCGAACAAGATCCTCAACGACTACTCCGCCGACGCCACGAAGCGCTCCATCGAGGACAGCCTCAAGCGCCTGGGCACCGACCGTCTGGACATCGTCTGGGTGCACGACGTCGCGCAGGACTTCTACGGCGACGAGTGGGTGGCAGCCTACGAGTCCGCCCGCACCGGCGCCTTCCGCGTCCTGCAAAGGCTCCGCGAGGAGGGTGTGATCAAGGCCTGGGGCCTCGGTGTCAATCGCGTCGAGCCGCTGGAACTCACCCTCGACCTCGACGAGCCCCAGCCCGACGCCTTCCTCCTGGCCGGCCGGTACACCCTGCTCGACCACGAGCGCGCCCTGCAGCGGCTGCTGCCGGCCGCCACCGAGCAGAACGTCGACATCGTCGTCGGCGGGCCCTACAGCTCCGGCATTCTGGCCGGCGGACAGCACTTCGAGTACCAGCAGGCGCCGCCCGCCATCATCGAGAAGGTCGAGCGCATCAAGGCCCTCGCCGCCCGGCACGGCGTGAGCATCAAGGCCGCAGCACTGCAGTTCGCCCTGGCCCACCCCGCCACCGCGGCCGCCATCCCCGGCGCCACCCGCCCCAGCCGCATCGCCGAGGACGTTACGGCACTCAACGAGACTGTACCGGCGGCCTTCTGGGCGGACCTGCGCACCGAGCGGCTGATCCAGCCGGACGCCCCCGTACCGTCCGCCTGACCCCACAGCGCAGGCCCGCCACCGCACCTGACCCACCACTGCAGGAGATACAGATGGCCACCACGACCACATCGATCGAAGTTCCGTGGCCCGCGGACCGCACCTGGCAGCTCATCGGCGGCTTCGACTCCCTCCCCGACTGGCTGCCCTACATCCGTACCAGCGAACTCAGCGAAGGCGGACGCGTCCGCAGCCTGACCAACGAGGACGGCGGGACGATTGTGGAACGCCTCCAGGCCTTCGACGACGCTGCGCGCACCTACTCCTACTCCATCCAGCAAGCCCCCTTCCCCGTCACCGACTACCTCTCCACCCTCACGGTGCACGAGCTTCCCGGCGGCGCCGGATCGCGGGTGGAGTGGCCGGGCAGCTTCACCCCGGCCGGAGTCAGTGACGACGAGGCCGTAGCGCTCTTCCACGGCATCTACAGCGACGGCCTGGCTGCGCTGCGGAAGACGGTTACGGCCTGAAAAACGGCCCCCGCGCGAGTGGCACAACCCAGCCCCTCGCGCGGGCCGGGAATCCCACCGTCCGGGGCCAGAAGGCCGGGGAGCCCCCGTCCAGGCGAAAGGTCATCGACACGCCGAAGCTGCACTGCATTTCCGCTACGCACATTCCTGTGGCCCTGTCCGGCGCTAGCGTCAGGTCTCATGATCGTATGGCTCAATGGCACTCACGGTGCAGGCAAGACGACGACCAGCGTGCTCGTGCAGCAACTCATCCCGGAGTCACGGGTGTTCGACGCCGAGAAGGTCGGTGAGGCGCTCATGGACATCACGCCGGGGCTGCCCGCTACGGACAACTTCCAGCACTGGCCGCCGTGGCGGCCACTCGTCGTCGAAACCGCCCGCCGCGTACTCGACTACGCCGGCGGCACTCTGGTGATGCCCATGACGGTCCTGGTCGAGCAGTACTGGCGCGAGATCAGCACGGGCCTCGCCCACCATGCCATTCCGGTGCAACACTTCGTTCTCCACGCCGACCAGGACACCCTCCGCAGGCGCATCGAGGGGGACACTGTCCTTGGCCCCTCCCCGTTCCGCCTCAAGTACCTCGAGCCCTACGCCGAGGCGGCTCGCACATGGCTGCACGCCGAGGCCGAGGTCGTCGACACCACGCACCTCACACCCGCTCAGGCCGCCCAGCAGATCGCAGAGGCCGCCTTGATGCCCCGACCTCGGGACGTCTCCTCCGGGAATTCATGACGGCTGGCAGGGGGCGGGAGCGGGGCCCCTACGCGTCGCCAGTGCGGTTGATGTGTGTTCACTGCTGAGGTTGGGGGGAGAAGGGGGGGCGAAGGCGGTGCTCGGGCTGCTACCGTGCCGCAGAGGTCAACATGACTCTTTGCCAAGGGTGTTGTGCTGATCGCGCGCTGGGGTGGGTGGGCTGGTGGGTGCACAGGGGAGTGCGGAGCGCCCGGAGCTGGGGCAGCATCGCCGTACCTACTGCCCGCCGCGCGTGGGACCTGCCCGACAGGCGCTCCAGCTACTGTCCTTGCTTCCCCTGACGGCTCTGGTGCTCCTGCTGGTGTCGGTGCTCGGTGGAATCCTTGGCCTGGCGCACGCCGTCACAGTCGCGGTGATGGTCGGCCTGGTGGTGCTGGCGCTGTCCGCTGTGAGGGTGCTGTGGTACCGAAAGCGCGCAAGGGAAATCCAGCTATACGAGCACGGCCTGGTCGCGGTCACGGCGGACGGCTCGGAGGTGGTCTATCCGTGGTCGTCGACACTGCTCTTCATCGATGGCTGGAACCGCTACAAGCTGGCCGATTCCCAGGGGACGGTCATCACGATAGGAGCGGTGGACCGCCCGCCGTTGCTGTTCGGGGAAAAGATCCGAGGAGTGCGTACCCGGACGGTGATCAGGGGTGCCCGGTTCCCTGAGGAGGGGGAGTGGGGTTCCGCGATCCGGCAGGGGGTCCGGGAGGCCCAGGGGCGATCGGCTGTCGCGACGATCCTGAGCGGCGGCGCAGTCGCTTTCGGGGATCTCGTGCTGCGGCAGGACGGGTTGGCCGTACGGCCCAGGTACGGCCGCGGCCAGGAACACTTCACTTCCTGGGAGGATGTCGGTTCGGTCGCGCTCACGGACGAGGGCGGTCTCGCCGTGGCCCCGCGAGGGAATGGCTTCCCGCCGCTGTGCGTAAGGCCTCTCTACCGAATACCCAACGTCGAGGTCTTCCTGGACGTCGCCCGCCGGCTGCACGAGCGCGGCGCACCGGCCGCACCGACTCCCGCCAATGACGAGGAGGAGAGCGACACCACCGCGCTGGTGGGGCTGTATGTCACCTTCGGACTGGCGGCCTGGGCGGCGTGGCGACTGGCCACGCGGAACGAGGTCGACGGTGTGGGGGACCTCCTGCTGGCCGTCCTCGCAGCAGTGCTGGGAGGAGTCATCGGCGCGGTTTTCGGGCTGGCCCTCGCGGCTGCGCCGCCAGTGGCGGGCAAGATGTTCCTCGGAGTGCTGATCCGCTGCACACGGCGTCGCCGGTACGCTGCGGCAGCCGCCCTCGTACTCGGTGCCGGCGGCCCGGTGCTGACGCTCAGCTTCTTCCTGCTCCGTGAGTTTCCCGCCCGGCTGATCCCGTTGGTGACGCTGCTCTTCTTCGGCGGCTGGACTCTGCTGCTCGCGGTGAAGCGGTGCAGCGAATCCGAGCGCTGGGCAGTGCGCCACCTTCCCGATCTCCCCGGAGCAGCGCTGTTCGCCCTTGCCGCCCAGCAACTCGTCAGCGGCGACGTACTGACCACAGGCCCGGCCGCCGGGCTGTTCTTCCCGCTGGCGAGCTGGCTGTCCTGGCGCGGCTGGCGGAAAATGAAGGACTCGACGCGGCTGACGGTGCAGGCGGCGGCCGACCTCGTCCTCTCCCTGCAACTCGGCCTGTTGCTTGCGTTGCTCGTGGTGTGGCTGGCCAACGTGCTGTCATTCTCACCGGCCCAAGTCGCGGTGGTACGCGGCGTGCTGGAACGCGTTCAGGGGCTGACCGAGGTGCACTGGCTGTACTGGCTGCTGGCCTACACCGTGCTGGCTCTCGGCAGCTTCGCCCTGTTGCGCTGGCCCGACCGTGTTGCGCGGGTCAGGCAGCGGCTCCAGCGCCTGCGTCCGGCCCGCTTCAGCGAAGCCCGATTGCCGCTGGGTGCCTTTCTCAACTTCGGTCGGCGCGCTCTCGGCGGGATCAACATCGGAATCATGGTCGTCCTGCTGTTCGCCGTCGTACTGGCTCCGGTCTCCGAGGGGACGTGGAAGAAGCCGGTGGCGCACAGGTACGCGCTCGAGGTGCAGCGTCAGCAGTTCGCCGAGGGTGCTGCTGACGCGTACGAGGAGATCCACCGGTACGTCACCACGCATCCCCGGGTCGCTGCCCGCCTGAGGGCTGTGGTGGTAGCCGTGAACCGGGTTGCTCCTTCGCGCCCCGGAGAGCCCGTGAACGAGACGGCTTTGGCGACCGCGCGGCAGGTCGGCCGGTTCCAGGCCGCTACGCTCGACCTCGACGACACGAGCCCGACGCAGTCCGCGGACACGCCGGACGACCTCGACGACACGAGCCGGACGCAGTCCGCGGACACGCCGGAGGGCGAGAACGTCGCGGGCCAGCTGGCGCAGCTCGACGAGAGTCAACAGCGCGCCGCAGAACGGGAGACACAGGCCGACCGATTCGCCGAGCTCGCCGCATTGGCAATCACCCGCACCTTCGACCTCCTCGACCTGGGAGACAACGAGGCCGTGCAGATCGTCAAGGAGTATCTGGGCGGGTTGGTGGAGGACGGCCCGGTGAAGAAGATCTTCCTCCGGTGGGGCGAGCGGGTCGGCCGGCCGCCACCCGACGGGGACCGGCTCATCCGCATCGATGTCAGGAACCTGGCTTCGGTGGCATACAGCAGGACACAGCAGGCGGTGGAGCGTGCCGACGCCGACCTGCTCGCCTTCTACGGCCGCTACGGATTCGGCGGTTCTACCGAGGAACCCTCGATGGCCCAGGTGGCCGACCTCGCGAACGAGCACCGGCATCTCCAGCCTGGCGCCGGGCCGTGCCCCGGGTGCGCGACCTCCGGGGACGGCGGCCGAAATCCGGGCGGGGGAGGACGCCGCAGCTGAGCCGTTGAGGCGATAGGAATGTAGTGGGCCTGAGGGTGTGTTCGGGCAAGAGCGCCCGTCGGCCACCCGCCCGTCAGTCTCCAGAGTCTTTACGCGCGCAGATCAACACAAGGCGGCGGGCCCGGGCCGATCGATGTCCAGCCAGACGTCCAGCCAGATGTGCAGTCAGACGTGCAGATGGAGGAGCGATCCGTGAGGAAGACCGAGCAGACCGTCGAGATCCCGCACCTCGGCGGGTCGACCATCGGGTACACCTTCGGCAGGCCGTACGATCCCGCGCTCCCGACGCTGGTACTGATCAACTCGTACACCACCTCGGCCGAGCTGTACCGGCCGCAGTTCGCCGACCCGGCGCTCGGGTCCGCGGTCAACCTGCTCGCCCTGGAGCCCTACGGGCACGGCCGTACGAGGGCTTCGTACCCCCATTTCACCTACTGGGACAGCGCAATCGCCCACCTGCAGGCGCTCGCGGCCCTCAGGATTCCCGAGGCCTTCGTACTGGGGACTTCGCAGGGCGGCTGGGTGGCGGCACGCATGGCGCTGCTCGCCCCGGACACCGTGAAGGGGCTCATCACGCTCGGTACGTCGATGGACTTCGAGAGTCCGCGCAGCCGCGATCTGGGGTGCTGGGACGGAGTCGGGTTCAACACGCCGCTCGTCGACGCCCTCGCCGACCCGGTCGGCGAGGACTGGGTGGTGCCGGACGAGGTCGTGGACGCCGTCTTCGACACGGCAATGGGCGGCGTCTCGGCCGAGGAACGCGAGTTCTGGCTCACCACCTACCGTGCGAACTACGCCGGCGACGCGGGCCGTCACCGTCTGCGCCTCAGCACTGTGAACTTGCGGGACCGCGACGGGCTCCACGGCAGGCTGGACGAGGTCCGCAGCCCCATTTTGTGGCTGCACGGCACCGCGGACCAGGTGTACTCCGTGGCGAACGCCCAGGAGGAGATCCGGATGTTCACCCGTTCCCCCGAGGCGTGTCTGGAAGTCGTCGAGGGCGGGCAGCACTTCCTGAGCGCCTCGCACCCCGAGGAGGTCAACTCGGCGGCGATCGATTTCGTGAAGCGCTGGGTCTAAGCAGGGCCGGGGTCGGGGACGGGGGCCGACGCACCGCTGCCACTAGCTGGTCGAGAAGTCGTACACCGCCCAGTCGGTGAGTGTGCGGTAGCCGAGGCGCTGGTAGAGGGCGTTGCTGGCGGGGTTGGACAGGTCCGCGAACAGGACGACGTCGCTCGCGCCGGCGGCCACCGCGGCCCGGCTCACCTCCGCCGTCACGGCCCCCGCATAGCGGCGACCGCGCAGGTGGGCCGGGGTATAGACGATGTCCACCTGCACCTGGCCGCCGATCATCGGGTTCATTCCCGCGATGGAGACGGGGGTGCCCTCCGGGGCCTCCCAAAGCGTGTAGCGCTTGTCGGCGAAGCGCGTCTCGGCCCAGGAATCGGCGTCTATGGTGACCGGCTCCCCGACGGCTTTGGCGAACTCGCCGCACCAGAACATCGCTTGCTCGAGATCCTGCTCGCCCAGGACGCGGCCCCGGCCCGCCGGCATCGGCTCCGGTGGCGTGAGCGTGCCGAGGCGGTACAGACGGAGCCGCGTGTCGCGGAGCTTCGGCATCGCCCCGGTGTGCCGCTGCCAGGCCTCGGCGAATGCGGTGGCTGTGCTGTGGTCCGCACTGACACGGGTGAGGGAGTGGCCGAGGGCGTCCAGATGAGCGGCGAGGGAATTGGCCTGCTCGGGCGTGAGCGGGGAGAGGCCCAGCGCGCGGGGCGGCAGGCGGTAGAAGGTGGCGCAGACCTCGCCTGCTTGCTCCAGCAGGCCGAAGACGGGGACATCGACGGAGTCGTCGACGGGCGCTTCGGTGCCGAATGACTCCGCTCCACGCGTTCGCACTCGCTCGGCCCACGTCAGCTGCATGACGTGCAGGCCGGGCCGCGAGCGCAGGAAGCCACCGGCTCGGGCGAGGAATTCGTCGACGTCTGCGGTGAGGTACCAGCCATTCGGGCGCATGCTGCATGATCCCGCATACGGCAGAGGCACGTGGGCGCGAAATCCGGTCCCTTCCGCGTGGAGGGGGTTAGGGGGCATCGTCCGCCGTTCGAGTGTGGAACGTCCCCTGGGGGATTTCGGCGAAGAGAGCATGGCTTCAACACTTCGTCAGAACCATCGCCACGAAAAGGCAGGCACAGCCATGTCAGTTGACGATAACCCGGAGAACCCGTTCACGCTCAGCCCCGATGAGCTCGCCAGGCTGGAGTCGATCCGCGAGGCGCTGGTGGACCCGTCCCCGCGCCGGATCGGCCGCCGAAACCAGTAGGGCCGGGCCGAGACCTACGAGGTCTACGCGGAGATCGCCCAGTACGCGGAGGTCTCGATCACCTTATCGGACGGGACGGTGCTCGACGCGGGGCTGAGTATCCCGCGTAACCTCGCCCCCGGGCAGACCTGCCCGGCGATCGTCCTGCCCGCTCCGCTGATCAATATCGGGCGCCGGGACGAGCCTGCTGGCGGCCGCGAGGGATCCGCGGATCAAGGCCGTCGCGGGCACCAGCGCCTGCGAGACGTCTTCGCCTCGCTCTACGAGAACGGCACCCGCCACCTCAAGGCCTTCGAGGCGCTCGTGCAGCTCTTCGGCGAGGACCGGTGCTCGAAGGAGTTCCGCGAGATCATTCAGAAGATTCGCAGCAACCCCATCGACGATGAGGTCAGGGAGTCCGCCCGGGTACGGCCGCCCAAGCACTACCTGAACGCGTACAACGACGCCGCGACACCGATCCTGCTGACCACCGCCTGGCACGAGACGATCTTCTCGGTGCCGGCCGTCGTCGACCTCTTCACCCACCTGACGGGGCCCAAGTCGCTGCTCGTTCAGGTCGGCGATCACGGCAACGGCGAACTCCCGGGCCTGGCCGGCCTCGTCTCCAAGCCCACCGAGATGGCCTACCGGTGGATGGACCACCACTCGACGCCGACACCATGTTCGCCGAGCTCGCCGCGAAGACTGGGCCGGAGTACTGGTCCGCGGACGGCGTACACCCGACGCCGGCCGGTCACGCCGCACTCGCGGCGGCCTGGTTGCGCCTGGTCGCGTGACCGGACGCGGTGCTTCGCGACAATCCGCCGCGGATGGGCGGGAAGCCGCGTAGCGCTGGACCGGATCCCGTTTAGGTGTCGAGCGGCCTTAGCGGCAAGTCGTTGCCTCCTCGCCACCAACGCCCTGGCCGCGGCATTACCCGGCGCGCCACCGCCGAGGAGGTCCTCGACAGCGGCGTGGCGCTCATCGGGGTGGGAACCGCCCTCGCCGTCACCCCCGACCTGTCCGACCGATGGCGGCAGGGCCACGAGGCCGACCGGCGACTGCGGCCGGTGACCTGGTCCCACAAGGCGCTGGCTTCGGCCGCCGGCATGGCACAGGTCCGACACCAACTGCGTCGTATCGCTCGCGGCAACCAGCCGCAGCCCGGTACGCACCCCGCGCGCGCCCTGCTGTGCGAGCAACTCCAGGAGCGCCGGGCACTGCGCCGCTACCGCGCTTGGCTGCCCACCTCCCGGGAGAGCGCGGTCGCCAGCCGGGCCGCTTGATCGCCGCACGGGCCGGTACGTAGCAACCCACCGGCCCGTGCCCGTGCCCGTGCCCGTACCGGCACCGGTGTCGGCGGGAGTCCCGTCGCAGGTTGCGGTATCCGGAGGTGACAGGACGGTGGGGCCAGGGGGAGCTGCCGGCAGGTACCGGTCCCGCGTCCGCCGGCCCCAGTGAGAGGGGAGGGCACACGCCCGCTGCCGGTTACGCGCCCCGGACGGGGACGCCGGGCAGTGGGGCACGGCCCGGGCGCGTGTACGATCCGCCGCCGGAGACGAAGTACCCCACCCAGGTGGAACAGATCTACGCCGTGGGGCAGTGGGGCGCGCGGCACGGCTCGGCGCCGAACACGGCCTGGACGCCTCGCGTGTCGGCCGTCACCGGCGAATCGGCCGGCGGCTGCATGCCAACGGTATTCGCGCTGATGAACAAGGAACGCGGCGGGATCGACCTCAAGTGCTATTGGTGCGTTGGTCTTCACTCGCAGGTAAGGCCAAGACCACGGCGTGCGGGGACCAACGAGTGGGCCCAACGCTGACTCCCACGTCCGCCCCGCCCCCACATGGGGAAACTTCACCAATACTACGGTCCAGCGGGATCGCTTATTGGTCTTGTCAGCGGGGCCGGAGGGTGTTGATTCGCCTGGTGAGCGCGGTGCGGGCGGTATCGGGAGTGTGGTGTCCGAGGAGGAGCTGGACGTTGAGTCCATCGGTGAGGGTGAGCAGTGCATCCGCCTCGGCGTCGATGTCGAGGTCGGGGCGGGCCTGGCCTCGGTCGTGGGCGGTGCGGAGGAGGAGGGTGAGGAGGTCGGTCAGGGCGGCGTACTGCTCGCGGTGAAGGGCGGCCAGTTGGGGGTGGTGGACCGCCTGCGCGGTGAACGCCAGCCAGACTCGGGTTTCGGCTTGGCTCGGTGCGTCGAGGGCCAGGATTCCGGCGAGGGTGTGCTCGAGCGTCTCCATGGCCGCCTCGGGGTCGGCGGGGTCCGGCAGTGCGGCGCGTATGCGCTGACTGACCTGGCGGTTCATGTGGTCCATGACGAATACGACCATCTCCTCCTTGGTGGAGAAGCAGCGCTGGACGGCGCCCAGAGAGACGCCGGCTCGGGTGGCGGCCTCGCGCAGGGTGGCGCCCTCCATGCCGCGTTCGCTGATCAGGTCGAAGACCGCGCGGGCGATCTGGCGGCGTCGGCTGTCGTGGTGCGCGTGTGGCATGCAGGGAGTCTAATCGATACATGCGTATCGGCTCTGTGGTACGTTACCGATACGTTTGTATCGGCCGGTGGTGAGCCACCGTAAGGGGGAAGAACGCATGTCAAGTAAGCGATCGAACTCCGCGTTCCAGAACGGCCTTTGGGCGCTGGGCGCGCTGTTGTCGGTGCAGGGTTTCGGGTCGGCCGTAACCGAAGCGCGGTGGGGTACCAGCTTCGGGGTGGCGGGTCTGCTGCGTGCGGCCGGGCTACCGCAGTGGACCGATATTGCGCTCGGGGCTGTCGGTCTCGCCCTGCTGCTCTGCGCGGCGGCTCGGTACGGGGTACGGAGGCGGGCCGGTGTCTGAGTCTGCGAAGAGCCAGCACCGCGTGGACTGGCTCAAGCGTCGGTGCTTCTCCTATCGGCCTGGTCGGCGCGCTGTGCTGCGAGCGGCAGTGCTGGCCGGCGCGGGTGGGGCGGGGGCTCTGGCGGCGGGTGCATCTGGCGCCTCGGGCACCTTGGAGGCTCGGGCGGTGGGCGCTCGTGCCACTCCCGCCGCGGCCGGTGGGCGCGACCGGGGGCAGCCGACGTTCGTGATGGTGCACGGCGCGAACGGCAACGCCGCCTCGTTTGCTCCCCTGATCACCGCCCTGGCCGCGGACGGCCATCGTGCGATGGCGGTTGACCTGCCCGGTCACGGTCCGGACGGCAACTTCCCGCCCTCCTACCAGGCGCCACAGGACCTGGCAGGGTTCGCCACGGCTCCCTCGACGGTGCTGTCCGCCACAACGCTGGCCGACAACGCCCGGCACGTCGTCCGCGTGGTCCGTCGCGCGGCCCGCAACGGACCCGTCATCCTCGTGGGGCACAGCATGGGCGGCGCCACGATCACCCAGGTGGCGAACCGGGTGCCCGAACTGATCGAGCGTCTGGTGTATCTCTCGGCGTTCTGCTGTGTCCGACTGCGCAGCGTTCTGGACTGCTATCTGACGCCCGAGGGCGCCTCGACACTGCTGCCTGGCATTCCCAGTGTGAAGGTGCCCGAAGGCTGGGGCATCAGCCGTACCAACTGGCGCTCGGCCGATCCCGAATTCCTCGCCGCGGCCAAGGCAGCGCTGGCCGCCGACTACAGTGACGCGGCCTTCTTGGCTGCGTTGAATACCTTCGAGCCGGATGAGGCGGCCGCGGTCTCCACCGACGACGCCCGCGGCCACCGGGCGGCCTGGGGCCGGATCCCGCGCACCTACGTCCGCTACACCCAAGACCGGGCCATCCCTCTCGCCCTGCAGGACCGCATGATCGCCGAAGCGGATGAGGCGACCCCCGGCAACCGCTTTGACGTGTGTTCCCTGCACGCCCCTCACCTGGGCCCCGAAGACCCACGGCACCTGGCCTCGGTGCTTACCGCGTAGTACTGACTCCCGCGGTTCCTACCGCACAGTACTGAACTCCCGCCGGGGCGGTCGTCCTTGTCCGCCCCGGCCCGCGGTCGGTGGATGGTGTGAGGTTGCGGACTGGGTGTGGGCGTAGTTCTTTGGAGGGAAGCCGGGGGCGGTCTGGCGTGCAGGGAACATCGGGGCGGTGAGGCACGCAGGGCGGGGTGGAGGTGATGGTGAGGTCGTGGTCGTTGTCGTAGGCGTGCGCCGGCCGTTGCTGGACCGTGGCCGGGCTGGGGGTCGGAGGTGGTGCGTGGGGGTGGGGAGGTGTGGGGGCAGACTGTGCGGATGCACGGATTCCTGCCCGAGGAGCACAGCAGTTTCGTCGGCCGTGACAAGGAGTTGGCCCTTGCGCGGGACCTGGTCAGGGCCGGGAGGCTGACCACGATCACGGGGATGGGGGGTGTGGGCAAATCGCGGTTGGCGCTGCGCGTGGCCCAGCAGGTGGCCGAGGAATTCCCCGACGGAGTGTGGTGGGCGGATCTGTCGATGCTGCAGACGGACCGGCTCCTGGTCAATGTCGTCGCGGACGCCGTGGACCTGTCCGACCACACTCCCCGTATGCCGATCGACTCGCTGTGCGAATGGCTGGCCGGCAAGCGCCTCCTGCTGGTGCTGGACGGCTGCGAGCACCTCATCGGCGCGTGCACCGAACTTGTCGCGGATCTGCTCACCACCGTCTGTGACCTCACCGTCCTGGCCACCAGCAGACAGGCCATGCGTATGAGGGCGGAGGAAGTGCTGCCGCTGGAGCCCTTTGCGGCCGACGGTTCCGAGTCCCTGCAGCTGTTCGCCGACCGGATGACGGGCGGCCGATGCTCGCTGGACCCGGCAGAGGAGGCGGCTGCCCTGGGTATCTGCCACCGCCTGGAAGGCATCCCCCTGGCCCTGGAACTGGCCGCGGCGCAGGTGCCCCAGCACGGCCTGGACGGCGTGAGGACCAGGCTGGCCTCCCGCTTCGAGACGCTGGAGAGCAGTGAACACGCATGGCCGCTACGTCAGCAGGCGCTGCGGACGACGGTGGGATGGAGCCAAGAACTGTGCCGGCCCTTGGAGCGCCTGCTGTGGGCTCGCCTGTCGGTCTTCCGCGAGAGCTTTGACCTGGCGGCAGCGATCGGGGTCTGCGCGGCGGGGCCGCTGGGGGAGCAGCACATCGCCGCAGCCCTGCAGGCACTGGCGGAGCAGTCGGTGGTGCAGCGCAGCGGCGACCGTTACCGCATGCTGGAGACGATCCGGGAGTACGGCGCCGCCTGGCTGCACGAACTGGGCGAGGAAGGTGCGGCGGCCGACCGCCACGCCCGATGGTGCCTGCGCCTGGCCGGGCAGGCCCGCGCCGACTGGTTCAGCGCCCGCCAGCTGTACTGGTACGCCCGCCTCGCCGAGTCGCACAGCGACCTGTGCGCGGCCATGGAACACCTGCTGGCCACCGATCCTGACCGTGCGGTCGAGCTGATCGGCTCGGTGGGTTTCTTCTGGGTGTGCTGCGGACATCTGCACAGCGCGCGCACCTACCTCGAACAGGTACTGGCCCGCTGCGTGACGCCGGCCCCGCACCACGCGAGCGCCCTGTGGTCCTTGGGCGTGGCGCTCACCCTGCAGGGGGAGTACGAGGAAGCGGAGCGGGTCAGTGCACGCTGCACAGCCCATGCCTCCCAGCACGGCCGTGAGGAAGACCGCCTGGACGCCGCCTACCTCGCCGGATTGCTCGCACTGCTCACCGGCCGCCCCGGAGACGCGGCGGTGCTCGCGGACGGGGCAACGGGCCGGGCATCGGGCGGGGCGGATTGCGAGGCGTCCTCGGGGGCCTGGTTTCGCTGCCGCCTGGTGTCGGTCTTCGCCCTGACCAGCATGGGTGAACTCGCAGCAGCACAGGACCTGGCCCATTCCTTGCGGCAACGCTGCGTGGAAGAGGGGGAGTTCTGGACGCGCGCCTACCTGAGTTACCAGCTTGCCCTCATCGCCCTGCTCCAGGGCGAGCCCGGAGAGGCGGCCGGCCACGCCAGAGCGATGCTGGTCGGCAAGCGGGGCCTCGGCGACAGCTTCGGCGTGGCGCTGGGCCTGGATCTGCTCGCCGCTGCCTTGGCCGCGCAGGCGAGGGGGGAAGAGGCGGCGTTCGTCTCCGGCACGGGCGAGGCGTACTGGCGATCCACCGGCCATCCGCAGCGCGGCATGCCGGAACTGGGCGCGATGCGCGACGAATGCGAACGCGCAGCCCGCGCGGCGGCAGGCGACCACCACTATGAGCAGGCCTTCGACCAGGGCCGCGCCGGCGACCCTGCCCGGAGCCTGGCACGCGCCTTGGAGTACGTAGAGGGCTGAGGAAGCGAAGTCCGACCCGGTGCGGCTGGGCCTGCTGCGCCGGGGGAGGGGTCCTCCTCCAGCGCACACCCCCCCCAGTCGGCGCCGCCCTGGCTCTCTCTCCCATATTCATGTTGCTGAGGACGGATAACAAGACTGCAATTTCTCCGCCGAAACCCTGACCATATGGACATGACCTCCGTCTTCTCGGATGCTGGGACTGCTCGCGTCCTCAAAGACCGACTCGCACACGTACGCTGGATCGCCGGCGGCACAGGCGCCGGCAAAAGCACACTGACTCAAGCACTGGCCGACCGGTATGACGTAGCGGTCTACCAGGGGGATCGCGCAGAACACGGCTGGCTGGAGCGGTGCACTCCACAACGCCACCCGCACCTTGCCGGCCTGCGGGGCCTGCCGCCCGGGGCGATGTGGCGCGGCCGCACCCCCGACCAGGTGTTCCAGGCCATGCCAAGCCTGCACGGCGAGACGGTCGGCTTCCTCGTAGACGATCTGCTCGCCAAATCCGACGAGCGCATCATCCTGGTCGACTACTTCGGCATTCTGCCTGACCACCTGGCACCGCTGCTGCGCCGACCCGACCAGGCCGTCTTCCTCCTGCCTACCGCCGAATTCAGGGAGAACGCACTCGCAGCCCGTTACGCGGACCCCGCTCGTGCCCGGGCCACTTGGGGCACCGAGCAGCCGGCAAGTGCAGTGGCGAAACGTCTGCTCCGCGATGCTCTCTGGGACGAGGAGGTCCGGAGGCAGGCCCTTGCCCGCGGTCTCGATACGGTCGTGATCGACGGGTCCGTTCCCGTCTCCGACCTGGCTGAGCGCAACGCCACCCGCTTCGGGCTTCGACGAGCTACGGCGCCGGGATGAAGCACAGATGGGGGGGCGGGCCATGGAACACCGAGCAGCGGACGAAGGAGCGTGCACTGATGAACTCGAACGCATACCCGGACGGAGCCGAGGACGGTTGGCTGGCGGCGGTGGCCGCCGTACGCCGCGATCTCGCCGAACACGGACCACCACGAACGCCGCACGGCGCTCCGGACTTCCCCACGGTCACGTTGCCGGAGCGCGACTGCGATCGGGTACGTGACCTCTTGGTGGAAGAGCACGTTGGCACGGTCGTCGAGGTCGGGCTGGCCTATGCCCGCTCGGCGCTGGCGATCGGCGAGGCATTGCTGCGCGCCGGTACGCGGACCCCACGGCACGTGGTGATCGACCCGTTCCAGAACACGGCGTACGACGGTGTGGGGTGGGAGCTGCTGCGCAGCGCCGGCCTGGACGACGTCGCTGAGTTGGTGACCGAGCCGTCACAGCGGTTCCTTCCTCGATTGGCCGATGCGGGATTCGCCGCGGACGCGGCGTTCGTCGACGGCAGTCACCACTTCCACAACGTCTTCGTCGACCTCGTGTTCCTGGGCGAGATCGTCCGGCCCGGAGGCGTCGTGCTGCTCGACGATGTCTGCTGGCCCTCGGTCGGGGCCGCTGCGGCGTACTTCGAGACCAACCTGGGGTGGCGCCCGATGCCGGACGCCCTGACGGGCGGGACGACGGACCCGGCCAGTGGTCGGCCTCGAACCCGCGCCTACCGGCTGCCGGAGCCGCGCCCGACGCCGGACTTCAAGGAGTTCCGCCCGTTCTGCTGATGCACGCCTGAATCGCCGCCGAGCCACCGACGGGCCGGTCTCACCGAGCAGCCCTGCGAATGCCAAGAACCTCGCTCGGCCGCGGTTCGCGCCGGACGCAGGGGCAGACGCGGGCGGTCGTGTTCTGCCGGTGCTGGGGCGGACGAAGCAGCCATCCGACGCTGCGCCCGGCTGGAAGTGATCGAGCCAGGGGAGGCTTTTTGCCATTGTGACGGGAAGCGGCCACCTCCTCGTCCATGCCGCGTTACACCAGAGGTCGTAGTGCTGCTGTCGGTTCGTGACGCGGCAGGTGCTGGAGAGGCTTGAGGGGGATTCAGGTGCTGACGATCAATGTGGCGGTGCTGCCGGCCGTCATCGTGCGGCTGCGGCGCCGCACGGAGGCGCGGAGCCGGTTCGACGAGAAGCTGACCGTCGTCATCGTCCTCGCCTTGGGAATCGTCCTTGCTCCGACCGCCTTGGGCCAGGGGATCCTGGATGGGCTGACCCAGCTGGCCTCCGGCATTTCCCAGGCCAGCCGGTGAACACCCCCATGGAGAACCGGCGATGACGGCCAGGCGCCCGCCGGCGCGGCGGCGGCCTGC
The DNA here is from genome assembly GCF_044544605.1 of Streptomyces sp. NPDC053560. Lineage (NCBI taxonomy): Bacteria > Bacillati > Actinomycetota > Actinomycetes > Kitasatosporales > Streptomycetaceae > Streptomyces > Streptomyces sp. NPDC053560. The sequence goes on from NZ_JBITXI010000024.1 coordinate 37,496, forward strand.
CCGGACCGGCAGGCGGCGGCGCAAGAACGACCTGACCGGCCTGGCAGTGGCGGGGGTCATAGGACTGGTACTGCTGGGGGCCGTGGTCGACTGGCTGCTGCTCCACTGGTGGATCCTCCTCCTCGGTGGCGTCCTCGCGGCGCTGGCGGGCGCCGGTCGGGTCTACCAGCAGCAGCAAAGAGCCCGGTGGGAAGCGGTGCGAGCACAGGGGCTGCGCTTCGGTATGCCGCAGCTGGATGCGCTGCACCACAGCCGGTTCGAAGAGGCGGTGCGGGATCTGATGCGCCGGGACGGCTGCCGGGACGCGGTCCGGGTGGGCGGCGGGGGCGACCTCGGGGCGGACGTGAAGGCCACCGATCCTTTCGGGCGGCGCTGGGTGATCCAGTGCAAGCACCGGCGCAAGGGCCTGTCCGGCTCCGCGGTCGGTACGCCGGACCTGCAGGTGCTCAACGGCACCGCCCGCCAGGTCCACGGCGCCGATGTCGCGGTGATCGTGACCAACGGCCGGGTGACCGCGCCGGCTGTGACCTTCGCCCGGCAGCAGCGGCTGCACGTAGTGGACCGGCACACCCTGGCCGTGTGGGCAGCCGGCTCCCAGCCGTTGTGGGAGCTGCTGCGCGCCGTCCCGCCGCCGCGCAGGCCGACGTCGCTGTCCTGAGCGCCCTTGCTGCCGATTGCCATGGCCATTGCCGTTGCCGTTGCCGTTTGCCGGGTGGGTAGCAGTGGTTGTTGTTGGCTGAAGATCGTCGCTGTCTGGTGGTAGGGGGTTTCGGCGTGTAGCGTCGGCGTCAGCTGTCGTGGTCCTGCCCGTGCTCCGGCGCGGGCGTCTTGGTGTGTGGTGCCGGACCAGGGCGATCACCTCCGGGCCGCGCGGTGCGGACCCGACAACGATGGAAAGGCACGAGCATGGCAAGCGGAACCGTGAAGTGGTTCAACTCTGAAAAGGGCTTCGGCTTCATCGCGCAGGACGGCGGGGGTCCGGACGTCTTTGCGCACTACTCCAACATCAACGCCACCGGCTTCCGCGAGCTGCAGGAGGGCCAGGCCGTGACCTTCGAGGTCACCCAGGGCCAGAAGGGCCCCCAGGCGGAGAACATCACCCTCGCGTGAGCATGCCTGACCGCGCCTGACCGCGCCTGACAGTAACCGGTCCACGGAGCCTTCCAGAGCTCGTGGACCGGTTCTGTGTTTCTGCCTTTCTGTACCGCATTGGCGTGCTTGCCCGGTGTTCCGGGTTGCCCCCGCTCCGGGGCGGGCCGCGCACGAGCGGGTGACCCCGATGGCGGTCGGCACCTCGGTCCGGTCCGGCCTGCTGATGTCGCCCGGCGCCGGGCGACATCAGCGTTTGCAGGCGGGATTGGGTGGGTTGTGGGGGAGGTAGGTGGCGCGTTCCTGTGGTGTGAGGTCGCGTCCGAGGGCGGTGCAGATGTGGCGGACTGCTGCCGTGGCGGTCGGGAGGGCCACCGTCCAGAGGTGAACGGTCTTTCCGTCGACGGCGGCGAGGGTGTGACCGTCGGGGCTGAAAGCCAGGGGGCCGTACGCGCGGGAGGTAACGGCGATGGTCTGACGGGTGTGACCGGTGCGGGTGTCCCACAGGCGAATGGTGCCGTCCGCGCTGCTGGTGGCCAGGGTGCGGCCGTCGGGGGTGAAGACCGCGGCATCGACGCTGTCCTTGTGGCCGGTGAGAGTGGTGCGGGCGCGGCCGGTGGCTGGGTTGCGGAGGGTGATGGCGCCTGATTGGTCGGCGGTGGCCAGGGTGTGCCCGTCCGGGCTGTAGGCCACGGCGGTCACGGCTTCGTCGCTGTGGCTGGTGGCGATTGTGCGGTTGTGGCCGGTGCGGGTGTTCCACAGGCGAATGGTGCCGTCCTGGTCGCCGGTGACCAGGGTGTGCTGAGTGGGATTGAAGGCAGCTGTGGTGACCTCGCTGCGGTGGCCGGTGAGGATGGTGCGCGTCCGGCCGGTGCGTGGGTCCCACAAGCGCACCCGAGAGCCGAAGGAGCCACCGGCGATGGCCAGGGTGCGCCCGTCAGGGGTGATGGCCAAGGGGCTGAAAAAGCTGTCGGCCGGTCCGGTGCGCGTCAGGCGGACGCGTCCGGTCCTGGCGTCGGTGATGCGCACGGTGGTTCGGCGGTCTCCTTCGCTGCTGCCGGCGGTGGTCAGGGTGCGGCCGTCGCGGCTGAAGTGCACCAGATTCACCGCGGTTTTGGAGCCGGTGAGGGTGGTGCGGGTGCGGCCGGTGGCCGTAGCTGACAGTCGCGTGGTGCCGTCCGCACTGCCGGTGACCAGGGTCTGCCCGCCGGGGCTGAAGGCCAGCGCGCCGACGTCCCGGTGGTGGCGGGGGAGGGTGCGGCCGGTGCGGGTGTCCCAGAGCCGGGCCGTGGTGCCGCCGCCAGTGGCCAAGATGTGTCGGCGGGGGCTGAAGGCGAGTGAGCCGACGCGGCCGGTGTGCCCGACCAGCGTTGTGCGGGCGCGGCCGCTGTCGGAGTCCCACAGGTGCACCGGGCCGTAGCCGCCGGTGGCCAGGGTTTCTCCGCCCGGGCTGAAGGCCAGCGCCGTGATCTCGCCGGGGTGGGGACCGGTGAAGGTGATACGGGATTGGCCGGTGCGTATGTTCCACAGGCGCACTCTGCCCTCGTTGCTGCCGGTCGCCAGGGTGCGCCCGTCAGGGCTGAAGACCAGTGCGGACACGTCTTCGTGGCGGTCGGCGAGGGTGGTGCGCGTAGTACCGGTGGTGGCGTCCCACAGCCGTACCCTGTTGTCGAAGTCCGTGGTGGCCAGGGTGTTTCCGTCGGGGCTGAAGGCGAGCGAGGCGACCTGGTGGCCGGTGAGGGTGGCCTGTCGGCGGCCGGTTTCGATATTCCACAGGTGCACCGTGCCCGAGCCGTCTCCGGTGGCCACGGTGCGCCCGTCGGGGCTGAAGAACACCGCTCCCACGTCTTCATGGGCGGTGAGGGCTGTGGCGTGCACACGGCCGGTGTGGGGGTTCCCCCGCCAGATGGCGCCGTCGGCGCCGCCGATCAGGAGGGTATGTCCGTCCGGGCTGAACGCTACGGACATCACGTTGCCCTTGTGGCCGGTGAGAATGGTGCGAAGTCGGCCGGTGGCAGCGTTCCACAGGCGCACCGTGCCGCTCCAGCCGGCCGTGGCCAGGGTGCGGCCGTCCGGGCTGTAGGCCACGGCGACACCGGTGAGGCCGTCGGCGGCCGGGCCGGTGGCGGCCAGGCGGTGCCGCAGGGGGAGGTGCGCTGCCTTGTAGAGGCTGGTGGTGGCTTCGGCGGTGGGGCTGGTGCGGTAGGCGTGGACGGCGAGCAGGGCGGCGAGGTCGGGGCGGGTACCAAGGAGGGTGTCGGAGCGGCCGGCGAGCTGGCGGGACTGGGCCTGGTGTTGGGCGGCGAGGGCGGCACGGCGTTGGCTCTGGGCGTCGTTGCGTTGCCGGTAGGCGGTGACGGCGGCGAGGAGGGCGAGGACGAGGAGGGTGGCCAGGGTCGTGGTGAGGAAGCGGGCGCGCCGGGTGCGGCGGTGCTCGGCGCGGGCGCTGTGGGCGAGGAAGTCGCGTTCGAGCGTGTTCAGCGTGGTGTGGTCCCGGTGCCGCGTCCACGCTTGGGCGGTGGCCAGCTGGGTGCCCCGGTACAGGGCGGCGCTCTCGCGGTGCAGTTCCTGCCACGTAGCGGCTGCGGCGGTCAGGCGGCGGTGGGTGTGCAGGGACGCGCGGTCCTCCTCCAGCCAGCGGCCCAGGCGCGGCCAGGCGCGGATCACTGCCTCGTGGGCGACCTCGACAGTGCCGTCGGCGAGTACCAGGACGCGCCGGTCGGCCAGGCGTTGCAGCAGCGCTTCGGTCTCACCCGGTGTTGCCAGGCCGTCCAGCTCGCTGCGGGCCAGCCGGCGGCGGGTGTCCTCGGTGCCCTCGCCGAGCGCCGTCAGGCGCAGGAACAGCTGTTGCATGATCTGCTGCTGGGGGCCGGTGGCCTCGTGGTAGAGCCGTTCGCAGGTCTGGGCCACCGCGCCGCGCATGCCGCCCGCCTCTTGGTAGTCGGCCAGGTGCAGGGCAGCTCCGTGGTGCCGGGTCCATGCCTCGCGCAGCGCGTGGGCGACCAGGGGCAGGGCGCCGGGCTGGTCGGCGGCTTCACCGAGCACCACCTGCAGCAGGTCGCCGTCCACACTCACCCCCGCGCGGGCTGCGGGGGCGGTGATGATGTCCGCCAGTTCCTCCCGGGTCGGTGGTCCCACCGGCAGGTGGGCGGCCGTGCGCGCGACCGCGGCGAAGCCGGGGTGGGCCAGGCAGCGGGAGTAGAAGTCGGCGCGCACCCCGAGGAGTAGGTGTGCCCGACCGCCGGCGCTCTGGACGAGGTCGGCCAGCGCGGCCAGGAAGGCCCTGCGCTCCTCCTCCGGCGCGCCCGAGGTGTAGAGCTCTTCGAACTGGTCGACCACGAGCAGGGCCCGGGTGGTCTCGGGTCGCCCGGCCAGCCAGGTACGCAACGCCAGATCCAATGCGCCCGGCTCCTTGGCGAGCCGTGCCCGCAGCGCGTCGGCGTCGGCATCGGCATCGATGACAGGGGCCACCGCGCCGGCCATCTCCTCCAGCGGCCGTGTCCCGGGAGTCAGTAGAACGGTTTGCCACCGCTGATCCAGACCGGCGAGCAGCCCGGCCCGGATCAGCGAGGACTTGCCACTGCCCGAGGCGCCCAGGACCACCGTCAGCGGCCCCCGTTCCACGCAGCGGGCCAATTCCTTGGTCAGCACGTCGCGGCCGAAGAACACCTCGGCGTCCTCCGGCCCGAACGCCGCCAGCCCGGGGTAGGGGCAGGGGGCGCACGTGGCCCGGCCGCCGCCCGTCTGCTCCCGTGCCGCGGCCGCAGCCGCCTGCCAGCGCCGCTCCCAGTCCGCCCGCGTCCCTCCGCAGGCCTGGGCATAGGCCAGCAGGACCTCCAGGGAGGGCAGCCGCTCGCCCTTCGCCGCCTCCGCCAACGTGCTGGCGGAGTAGTGCGCCGTCCGTGCCAGTGCCCGGTAACTCGGCGATCCCGCCTCCTCCCGCAAGCGGCGCAGCTCCCACGCCAGCCGTTCCACCGGCCCGGCCGCGGGATCCACCGGCTTCTCCGGCCGGCCAAGCCGTGCCTTGCGTGGCCTGCTTGATCCGTTCTGGCTGTCCCCCGTCACGCACACTCCTCAGTCGCTTCAGCGCAGTTGGTCACTCAGCGCGATTTCCTCATGGGCCACACAAGCACCCGACAATCACATTGTTCGCTTTGTTTGTCCCCTGTCACCAGCGCTTTCGGACAAGTGCCCGCCCCGACAAGTTGGTGGCACCGAGGCGGCGCAGCTCCGCCCGGCACCGTCAGATCACTCAGACGTAAGGACCCACTTATGAAGCGCAAGACCGTCACCGCGATCGGCATCGCCGCCCTGTGCGCCGGTGGCCTGCTCACGCCGGCCGCCACCGCAGTCGCCGCGGTCCCCACCGCCCCGACCGCTGCCACCGCCCCCGCGCCGCTCGCGGCCGCGAAGTTCACCCTCTACCGACACGATGACTTCAAGGGCGGCCACTGCTCGGTCACCAAGAGCGACAAGGACCTGCGGAACAACGACTGGATCGGCGCCAAGAACTCCTGCAACAACGGCGCCAGCTCCATGAAGAACAAGACCGGGCACGAGGTCGTCCTCTACGACGGCAAGGGCTACACCGGCCGTACCTACTACGCCAAGCCGCACTCCGAGGACAGCGACCTGACCAACAACGGGTTCGACAACAAGGCCAGCGCCATCCGGTTCCGCTAGCAGCACCGCTCGTACGGGCCGCCGCCGACGCACCGCCGGCGGTGGCCCGTACGGCCACCGTCTGGAAGAAGCCATGCCCCTCCCACACACCCGCCGCCCGGCACTCGCCCTTCCCCTTCTGCTGGCGGGAGCCTGCGCGCTGCCTGCCGCACCCGCGCCAAGCCACGAGGACCGGCCGCCTCCCACGCCCACGCAGCAGGTCCGCAGTCTGGTGCTCCCCTTCGACGCTTACCAGCTCTCCCTCGCCGAGTACTACACCCTCTCCGCCGCCCGGGACCGGCTGATCCGCACCTGCCTGGGACGCCTCGGCGGCGAATGGCCCGTGATCGACCGCCCTGCCAGGGCAGTGGACTGGAAGAACCGCCGCCGCTACGGAGTCATCGAAACCGACGTGGCCGCCCGCTTCGGCTACCACGCTCCCCAGAACCTCCTGAGCCCCTACCCGGCGGTGGTCCAGCGCGAGGAGCAACGCGAGGCGGCCCTGTCACCCCGGGCCCGAAAGGCGGCCCTTGACCCACGCCACGGATGCGCGCTCACGGCCGACCGCCAACTCTTGCGCGGCGGGGACGCCGACGAGCGAAAACTCCACACCCTGGACGCCACCGCCTTCAAACAGTCCCGGTCGGACCCCTCCGTGAAGAAGGCCCAACAGGCATGGCGCACCTGCATGCGCGAGGAGCACCACCCCTACACCAGCCCGGAAGCAGCCGTGAACGACGCCCGCTGGTGGAAGGAGGACACCGCAGCCGGCGCCTCGGAGGAGACAAATAACACCTCAGCCGACGCCTCGGGCGAGGAGATCGCCACGGCCAAGGCCGACGTCCGCTGCAAGCAGCGCACCGCTTTCGCCCGGACCTGGTTCACCGCGGAGAAGACCCTGCAGGAGAAGTCCGTCCGTGAGCACGCCCACTACTTCCACGGGCTGAAGACCGCCAAGCTCCGCCAACTGCGCACCGCACGTGCGGTCCTGAAGGCTGAGGGAGCCCGGGGGTAGGCAGGATCGCTGCAGGCTATAGGCAGGAGGGTAGGCCTGGTGCGGCGCAGCCGGGCAGCCAGCCAGCCCACCATCGTCGGCCTGCACGACGACAGTCAGCCTCTCCTCCCCGCCGAGATGGCCCCCTGCACGCCGGAGCGATGGTGGTTGCACATCATGGCGTGCGGTCCCGCTGGATGTGTGCGGTACCTCGCCCTGGCTGCCAGGGCGAGGTACCGCACGCGCGCATGTGCACACGTCATGACGTGGCGTGCAAGTGGTTGCGCATCACTGCTGGGGGAGTTCGGTGACGTACTTGTCGGAGCTGCCCCAGCCGGTGGTGGGGAAGTCGCTCTGCTTGAGCTGCACTTCGTTGCCGACCTCGGTCAGGACGAAGCGCTTGGCGAAGATGACTTCGTCTGCGCAGGGGCCGCCCAGGACCTGGTGCGGGGGGCCGCACTGCTTGAGCTTCATGGTGAGGTCGATGACCCGCTCGTTGCCGGTGGTGCTGATGTGCTTCAGCTCGCCGTAGATGTCCTTGTTGAACAGCGTCCCCTCGAACGACAACTCCTTTGCTGCCTCGGTGATGTTCCAGGCGGAGGGTGCTTGGTCGGGGCATGCGGCGATGCGTACCGAGTACTTCGCGAAGGTCGGGTCGTCGGGGTCCACCTGCTGGTTGACCCACTTGCTCTTGATGTAGAAGTCCTTGGTCTCCGGCTGTACGCAGGCCCCCGGAGCGGCGGATGCGGCCGGGGCCGTGGCGGTGGTTCCCGCGGCCAGGCCGGTCAGGGCTGTAGCCACTACGGCTACGGACCGCAGTCGTGCAATGCGCATGAAATCCCCCAGGACGGAAGTGTTCCCGCACCGAATGTGGGTGGGGCGGTGTGTCGCTTGAGTCTTTCCCAGCCTCGCTGTGAGGGAGAAGAGAAAACTGATGCGAACCCCCGGCGGATTGATAACCGGACCTGTATGGCACCGGCGGCCTTACTCCTCAACAGCTCCCGCAGTTTCCCGCCGCTGCCCAAGAGGGTTCCCTTTGCCGGTGGGTGTCGCAGGCCTGGGGGACTCGGGAGCGAAGTGGACCTTGCCCTTCCTGGTACCGGGGCGCTCGGTGGCCAGGCCGAACTGACTGTCGCGCGGGGCCTTCACGTGCCGTGACATCGGGGAGTCGGTTGAAAGCATGCTGCGCACGGCTATCGGAGAACAGGGACATGAGCGTGTCACCTTCGCGGCAACCAACCGTATCGGTGGTGCGTGCAGCCTCACCGTGACGCATGCGGCAGGCGGGCCCAGCGCCCATCTGCACGACGCGCGGGCTTCCGCGGTGCTCCTGCGCTATCCGCAGGCGATGCCCTACCGCGTGAGCCACCCCAATATCTTCGGCGGCACGATCGCCGGACTCCTCGCCGCCGTCATTCTCATCGGCGCGATCGCCCTGACGACGCTGAACCCGTAGCCCCTGCGTCCGCGCCGCGGCCCGCCCCAGGACGGCGAGGTCCTCTTCGTCGTCTCCGACGGCAGCCCGATGGACACCCCCTTCGCCCACCTCGCTGACGATCGTCACTACCACGACCACCGTCTGCGTGACGTGGTCCCCCCGGAGCCCGACACCGAGATCCACGACCTCGGCCCGGCCCTCGACCTGACTCCGCACTGCCGCCCGCTCTTGCCTCCTCGACCTCCCACCCAACACCGGAAATGGGCTGTTCCATGCGGTGCGGGGGTTGCCCGGAGCCTGAGCGCCGACCGCTATCCTGCCCGGCATGGATCGCAGAGAGCGGGCCGCCGGCGTCGTCATTGGCTCGGCGGTGGGTGACGCCCTCGGCGCACCGTTCGAGTTTGGCCCTGAAGGGGCGTTCTCCGCCCGATTTCCCGTGCCGGGTGTGGGCGGTGAGATGTGCGGCGGCGGTGGCTGGGACCCGGGCGAGGCCACGGACGACACGCAGATGGCCGTCCTCGTCGCGGAGTCGCTGCTGGAGCGGGACGGCCTGGACCCGGGGGACGTCTTCGTGCGGTTCCAGCGGTGGTCGGCCGGCGAGCCCAAGGACATCGGGCTGCAGACCGAGGATGTGCTGACCAACGGGCTGCCCTGGGATCGGGCCGCCGCGTACCACTTCCAGGTCAATGAGCGGGCCGCGGGCAACGGTGCGCTGATGCGGGCGAGCACCTCGGCCGTCCGCTTCGCGGGGGCGGGACAGCAGGCGACCATGGACGCCGCCCGCGGCATCGCAGCCCTCACCCACGGGGACCGCGCAGCTTGGGAAGGCACCGCCGTCTTCCACGAACATGTCCGGGTCGCACTGGACGGCGCCGACCCCCTGGCCGCCCTGCCCGGGGTGGTCGGGCTCGTCCATCCCGACCACCGCCGACGGTACGCGGTGGTGCTGGCGACCGACTGGCACCCCGCTGACGCCACCGAGTTCAACGGTGCTGTCTGGCCGTGCCTGGGCTCCGCCATCTGGGCACTGCGGACGACGACCGGCTATGAGGAAGCCGTGCGAGCAGCGATTGATCTGGGTGGCGACACGGACACCGTCGCCGCAGTCACCGGCGGCCTTGCGGGAGCCTGTTACGGGGTCGGGGCGATTCCCGACCGCTGGACCGAACCTCTGCACGTGCCGCTGCCAGGTTTCGGCGAGCGGGTGCTGCGTCTGCCGGAGCTGCTCGGACTGGCCCACCGGCTCGACAGCTGACCGACCGGGCGGAAACTGAGACGGTCAGGGCCTCTTCCAGCAACCCAAGTTACGGCCCCCGGGGCGATGGCGCTGAGGGCGGGGGGCGAAACCGAGCCGGGCCTGGGAAAGCCTCCCATCCCGTCTCGCAGTGACGGCCGCCCCGTCTCGTAGTGACGGCCACCGCGTCCCGCAGTGACGGGCGCCGACCGGGAGACACCGAACGACTGGTCACGTACGAGGCTGGCCCACGCCCCGAAACCATCCCACCGGCCCCCACCGTGTGTGTGGTCAGGCATGCCGGGGCCCGGGAGGACGAGACCGCTGGATGCTGCAGCGACATCATTGCCCGCTGCCAGGCTCACTGCCTTGAGTGCCGCGGGGCTGCCTCACGGGGTGAGGCGAGCGGCAGTCAGAGGACTGTGGTGTGCAGCCGTAGCGAGACCTGGGAGGAGGGTGGGAAGGTGTCGCTGTGGCCGCGGACGGTGATGCTTACGATGTTGGCGTGCCAGGTGTGCGGTTGTGGGCGGCTGCCGGGGCGGGCAGTGTCGTAGAGGTCGTGCGCGACGTCGAGTGAGTCGTTGCGTTGCGAGGCCTGCGCAGTTGCAGCGTGTGGGTGGTGTGGCAGTTGTGGAGCGGGCCGCTGCCACTGCAGTTGCCCGCGGACTGGGTTTGCCCAGGATGCGGGCGGCCTCGCGGCCGATGCAGCCGTCGGCGAGCCAGTCCGATTCGTTGGTGGGGATGGTCGGTGCGGGGCAGCCGGGGGCCTGCTGGTCGGCCGCCGTGTCCTTGTAGGAATCGGCCGTCCACTACGTTCCCGCAATGACCCCGGCGCTCGCGGCGAGCATCACGAGGCCCCGCAGCCATAGCGGCAGACGCTGGGCGAGCAGGGCCTTGAGCCCTTCGGCGGTCGAAGTCCGCGGGGCGCCGCCATCTGGTTCCTGGCGATGTCCTTCTGGGCCCTGTTCTCCATCTTGCCGATGCCCACTGCCGATTGCCCTCCGCGTTCGTGAGCTGCTGCGCTGCCGTGCGGTCTCCGGTTTCCCGGAGCCCGCCGGTAGAGGGTACGGCGAGCGATGCTCCACGTTCACCGCCGTACGTTCCGCTGTCCGTACGATGGTGCGTGAGAGGGGGAGGGCCGCAGGTATTGCGTGGCTATCTGCTGTCTCCGGCCTGGTGGGCTGCGAGTTCTTCGGGGGTGCCGACGAAAGCAGGGCCACAGTCGGCCGGCAGGCGCTCGAGCACCATGGCGATGGCCTCATGGGCTGTGGCGGCCGGGCCCACCGTCCCACTGCGGATGGGGACCTGAAACCCTGTAGGTATCCTCCGCAGTGGGCTGGATGTAGGGAATGTCCCAGGTCCATCGCTTCTCGGTGCAGCGGCTGAAATGCAGTTCGCCCATTCCCGTCCACGGGAACAGCTGTCGCAAGCGCGGTTCCGCGTACGCCGCCTCCACAAGTTCGCTACGTACGCCTCCGTCGTCACGTACGGCCTGCCAGCCCGCTTCGACGATGACTTCGCCCGATGCAATACCGCTCACTTCACCATCATGCACGTCACACTCCAGCTGAGGGGGGGCGGCGCTGGTCGGATGGCCCCGCGCACCTGATCGCCATCCATCGATGACGTCTGCGAACCCGACAGGGTGTGGCACGACTCCTCGGGCGGGCTGCCATGTGCCGGCGAGTACGCCAGCGCGCCGTGCGGGCGCTGTACGCGACCCTCGTCAATGACGACGCTGCGGATCACCCGCATGATGTTCGGATGCCGAGGTGGATGCGCTGCTACTGGGATGAGGAAGACACATGGTTCTGCTTCGAGGTCGATTCTGAAGGCTGGGTGCGGCGTCAGGTCGAGCTGCAGGGGCCGGAGCGATGTCCCATGCGGCCTTCAAGCGCGAGACCCTGCAAGGGCGAGAGAGCTGGCCCCACGAGTGCGAGGCCCGTCTCGACGCTTCTTGATGGCTTTACCGTTGGACCATCCAATGATGTCACTCCCGTCGCGGTTAATGATCACCGATCCTCTTCGAGGACGTTCTCCACCACACACCAGTCGCACAGCCCGTGTCCGGGATCCGGGGTCGGGGCCCGTCTAGACTTCCGGGACCGACTGACGGGAGGCTGGTGCTGTGCGGAGGCTGCTCTACGGCATGAATCTGTCCGTGGACGGCTATATTGCCGCGCCGGGCGACGACCTCAGCTGGAGCGGTCCGAGCGACGAGCTGTTCCAGTGGTGGCTGGACGAGGAGCGGGCGATCAGCCTGTTGCTGTATGGGCGCAGGCTGTGGGAGACGATGAGCGCCTACTGGCCGACCGGTGACCAGCAGCCGGGTGCCACCCCGGCGCAGATGGAGTTCGCGCGGAACTGGCGGGACACGCCGAAGGTGGTGTTCTCCTCGACGGTCGACACGGTCGACTGGAACGCTCGCCTGGTCACCGGCGACGCGGTCGCGGAGATCGCGCGGCTCAAGGCCGAGGACGGTGGGCCGATGAGGGTCGGTGGCGCGGCGCTCGCCGGGGCAGCGATGCGGGCCGGGCTGATCGATGAGTATGCGATCGTCACCCATCCGGTCCTGGTGGGTAGCGGCACACCGTTCTTCGCCGCGTTGGAGAGCTGGGCGAATTTGAACCTGGTGGAGACACGGACGTTTCCCGATGGCGTGGTCCTGACCAGGTACGAGACGAGGCGCTGAACGCGCTGGTCGAGCGGTGGGACATCGACGATGACCAGCGACGGATGGGGTCACGTCCCCGGGCCGTCGGCGAGCGGTTCGCGGTCGAACAGCCGCTGCGGGTATCGGAGCGCGTGCGGACGCTGCTGCGGGTCACGCGGTACGCGGTCGCTGGTGGCGGCGCAGTGCGGGAGCTGGCTTGAGTGGCAGCGGGAGGGGTTTCCTCGCGCGCCTGCTCGGCCTCGGACAGGACCTGATGATCACTCGCACGCCGGCCCCGCGGATGGGACGGCAGCGCGTTCCGGTCGGCCTCCCGCCTGCCACTTCGCCCACCACGTGTCCACGGCCATGACCGACACCCTGAACAGCGCGGCAACCTCCGACCGGCTCCGGCCCTCCACCAGCGCGGACATCGCCGGCAAACGCACAGCCTCCTGCGCGTCAGGTGACCGGGTCCGCGCATCCGCCACCAGGCCACTCACACGCCGCCAACGAGCGCGAACACAAAGCGTTTTGAATCAATACAACCCGTCCCTGCGCGCAGATGCCTCTTCCGCGGAATACCGCAGGGAACGACTACGCGCACGTTGCCAGCTGTCCGCAGTGCCCTCACCCCCGCAGGCATCGCCGCTGCACGACCTTCATACGCAACCCAGCCAGATGGCTCGGTGTCTGGCCGCTGCGTCGTGAGAGCGCGGTGAGGCTCGCTGCCCTGCCGCCCCCGGCCTGGTGCTATGGATGGTAGATATGAGGCCTTCGATCTACGGGGGAATCGGTGCTCGGCCTCATCATCCTGCTCTTTGCACTTGCCGCCGTCCTCGCGGTGCTCGGACTCGTCAACCCAGAGCGGCTCAGCCGCACGCAGGACGGCGGCACCTCCAACTTCGGACGAGGTTTCGTCTGGGCCGTGGCCGCGATCGCGGTCTACGCTGCCTGCTCGCTGTTGCAGGTCCTCTAGGCGCCCACGGCTACCCAGCACCCAAAGGGAGCCGCCGGGGGAACCCGCGGCTCATGCGCGGGGCCTGGGCGCTGCCCATCCATAGCCCCGGGTCCAGGTGGCGCGGGCAAGCTCGCCCCTCGGTCGGCAGCTCGCGTGCCCGCAACCGCCCTCTTGCCCACAACCGACACGTCAAGGAGTACCTGATGACCACCGCGGGCAACCGCACCGAGGTCGAGGCGGTTCGCAGGCGGAACCATGGCATCCACCGGAGGCAGCTCACCGAGCCGAAAACCGGTCAGCGGGGCGCGGTGCCGATCCCGCTCTTTCTCACTGTCACGGCCGGCCCGGTCGTTGTCCTCCTCGGCACGGTCTCCGTCTTTCGTCCGCGCATCGCGGCCAACCTCGGCATGGTCGTTGCCCTGGCGCTGGGCATCTTCATCCTGCTGTCGCCCTGCTTTGTGGTGCCGTGTTGGCGCCGGCGCCGCGCCCTGCGCGCGGGAGCCCGCGCCGCAGCGCCCGCGCTTCCCGCCGGAGCCGCCCCTTACGGGGTGGGCTTCGGGCTGTCCGAGGACGCAGCCCGCGACACGGACACCGAACCCACCACCTGGAACCGCAGCTCCGCCCGGTTCGGCGCGGCGGCCCTCACCGCCTCGGCCCTCCATCTGCGAGGCCCGGATGGCACAGCCCTGGACATCGCTCTGACCGACATCCTCGGTACGGTGCACACCGTCCCGACGCCGTGGCTGGACGATGGCTCCTTGGACGTGCGTCTGCACACCGGGGAGGCGATCGAGCTTTGCGCTCCCCGGCACAAGGATCTGGCGTCCGACCTGACCTCTGCGGGCGTAAGGGTGATCCGGGCTAGCGCCCCTCGCGCTCCGGCGGCTGACCGGTCGAATGGCGTGTTCCGGTCGGAGTATGACAAAGCGCAGGTCAGTGGGGGCGGGTGTGTGATCCCCGACGGGGTCTGTGGTTATGATCATGTCAACTGATCGCTATCAACGGGGAGATCGAGCATGGGGAACCGGAAGACGTCGTGGCTGGGTGCGGCCGTGCCCGTGGCTGTTCTGGCATTGACGCTGACCGCTTGCGGCGGGGGCGGCGGGGACGGCAAGGGGGAGGCCAAGGGCAGCACCAGCAAGCTGCAGGAGGACAAGCCCTCAAGCCGGGAGATGGCGACGGGTGAGAGCGCCACCAGCGCGTTCAAGGAGGACGACGGGAAGATCACGTACGACGTCCTGGCGCAGAAGGTGGACGTGGGGACCGAGGCGGACACCAAGAAGATGGTCGATGATCCGGCCAAGGCCAAGGGGTTCGTGCCCGCGGTGGCGCATGTGAAGTACACGAACAAGGGCGGCGGCGTCGTGGCCTCCTACCCCAGCGTCGGCGACAATGTGGAGATCTACGCCGACGGCCGGCGCGGCACCATTCTGATCGGTGCGGCGGATGATGCGCCGGGCTGCGAGTCGGACACCGACATCGAGAACTGGAAGAAGGGCGCCAGCCACGTGCTGTGCGAGACCTACATGGTCCCCAAGGGCACGAAGGAACTGGCCGTGCACTGGTCGGCCGAGGACGACGGCGAGCCCTACGTCTGGACGTTCAAGACCTCCTGACCCTCCCCGCTGCCCGCACCGCCCCGGCCGGCTGCGTCGCGCAGCGGGCCGGGGAGCGCCTGCGCTGGCTGCGCCGCGGTGGCCGGCCGGTGCAGGCGCCTCCGGTGCAGTTTGCGGTGGATGTGACCCGGCAGGAGCCTGGGGCATGATCCGCCGGAGGCGGCCGTCGCCCCCGGGCCGGGAGCGCATCGGGCAGCGCGCTGCACCCCGCCACGGCATGGGTCCTCTGGCGCTTCCTCGCCGGGCTCGTCCCGTCCCTGGAGGGGATGTCTGGCCCTGGCTCTGTGACGGAGGTCGGGCTGTGGCCCGCTTCGTGTGGTGCGGTCACCGGTTGCTTTCTCTAGGGCCGTGGGCTGGGATCATCGTCTCGTCCTTCGCGCGGGGGAGTGGGGCCGGTCATGAGCGAGTGGTCGCCGCAGGTGCGGGAGGTCCTGAAGGCTTCGGGGTGGACGGCGGGCAGGCGGGTCGACACCACCGGCTGGCGGTCGATGTTCGAGGCGGTAGGCATCGTCATGCACGAGGCGGCGGAGGTGTTTCTTCAGGAGTTCGGGGGACTGACCGTGAACATCGGTGGCCCCGGAATCAACCGCGCCCGGGAACCCTTCGTACTGGAACCGGAGTTGGCGCGGGGAGAGGAGGACCGGTTCTCGCAGTGGAGTGCCTCCCTGGCAAGGCACCTGTTCCCACTCGGCGAACTGGATAACGGCCGCTTCTTCCTGGGGATCGACGAGGCCAGTGAGATCTGCCGTGTCGAGGCCTGGGTCGCCGGCTTCGGGCCGATGCCGCACGCGCTGGAGAATCTGGACCTCGGTGTGATGCCGCGCAGGATCGACGACGGGTACGGGGCGCCGGATCGGGCCCGCTGACTGTGCCGTTTGGTGTGCGGGACGGGCTTGTGCAGGAGCGTGAAGTCTGCGCGGCGATCGTGGCCCTCCTGGCAGGCGTCATCATCGCCCGCAGCCAGTTGGCAGTGACCGTGCAGCCGTTGCTCAGCTGCTCCGGCTTCACCGGCGGCAGCAGCGGGGTGGCAGATTCGATACGGACGGTGGTTGTCGCCGATGCGGGCGGAGGGCGCGCCATTGTGTGCTCCGTTGCGTACCGGATGCGGGTGTCTCCCCGACATTCGGGATCTGCAGGGCCTTCGCCCGCCAGGGACGCCCGCCGCCGGGGACAGGACGACGTAGAGCTCGCAGGAGTGTGAGGAACTTCAGAACGCGACTGGCTCGGGATTTTCACGACGGCCTCCTCATCTCGGCCCTCGCCCCTTCAGCCCGCCACGCCACAACCGACAGCGTGTGCGGTGCGAGAACGCCGGGTGCAGCTGCCGGACGGTTGCCGCCGGCAACGGTGGTCGAGTGGGGGACGCGTGGTCCGGAGGCGTGATGCCGATTTGCGTCCGACGCAGGTCCAGGCATCTTCGTCCCGTCCTCGCCCATTCGGCCGGTACACCGAGAACCAGCCGCCTCTGCCGCGGCGCCCCCCCCGGATCCAGGAAGCGCCCGCTATCCGCTGTGACGTCGGTAAGACAGCGCGGTGCGGGCTGCTCGGCATGCCCGTGCCTATTGCGGGGGTGGTGGAGTGAAAGCCCCTTCGCTGTCGCGGTTAGCGAGTACCGTGAGAGGCGTGGCCGAGCTGGATTTCCGAGGGCATCGGGCGGGCCGGAGTGAGGTGTTGAGGCCCTTGCTTCGAGAAAAGGGCACTGTTGGGGGCGTTGTGAGTGCGAAGACGCGTGTGGTGCGGGCCAGGATGGCACGACGTCGTCCGGCACCGCGAAGGAGCAGCCTGGGGAGAAGGCCACAGGGTCGGCGGCGTCGGCACTGGGACTGGAGTAAGTGGACGGCTCTCTTTACGGCCGCCGTCGCGGCCGGCGGCCTGGCGTTCTCGGGTGTAGTGACCATCTGGAGCGTGCGCGTAGCCGAAGATCAGCTTGCGCAGTCCCGGGAAGACCAGGAAAAGACCGTACGGAAGCAGGCCTCCCAGGTGACGTCATGGGTGGAGCGCAGACCCAAAGGACTCGTGCGGGTCGTGGAAAACCGATCTGCTGACCCCATTTCTTCTGTGCAGCTCGACTATGAGTGGACCGATCCGAAAGCCACAGAAAGACTTGCCGAGGCCCGTGCCGACTCACTCTCCGACATCACCGACGGGGGAACTGCGGGCGGCGCTTGGCGGAAACTGCTCCAAGAAGATTCTTCGTCGCGGGAGACGCACACTCAGGTTCTTCTGGAAGAGACATTTCTGGCGGTGAAATCTCGTTACCTGGGGCAG
Source organism: Streptomyces sp. NPDC053560 (assembly GCF_044544605.1). NCBI lineage: Bacteria > Bacillati > Actinomycetota > Actinomycetes > Kitasatosporales > Streptomycetaceae > Streptomyces > Streptomyces sp. NPDC053560. Next base: position 54,408 of record NZ_JBITXI010000024.1, read on the forward strand.
ATTCCTCCGTGCTCGCGGGTAGAGGTGAAACCTCCCGTGCGCGACGTTGGCCTGCGTTTCACCGACAGTCAGAAGTCGCACTGGCTGCGCACCAGCGAGGGCGAGCTTCGTCCTGTAACCCCTGATATGGCCGCCAGTGAATCGTTGGCTCTTGGATACAGCAGGGCCGGTCTCCTTCAGGCAGCGCCCTCTGAGGTGATCAAGTTCGAATGTGGCGAGTCAGAGAGGCCTTGATGTTCCGGGTCTTCATACCGTTCGTCGGGGCCTCGGTGCGGGCAGCCGGCTTGAGGTGGCCCTGGCCGCGCCGGTGCCGCCGGCCGTGTCGGCCATCCTGGCCCTGACCGGCTGGGGCCGTCAGGCGGCTGTTGGTGCGCAGAGTGCGGTTTCCCCGTGCGGTGTGCCGGACGAGTGGTCTGGTCGGGGGTCTGGTGGCCGTGGCTGCGGCGCCTCGCGTTGGTGGATGACACCTATGAGAACTGCGGAAGGACTCTTCCTTTCGGGTGGATGCTGGCGTGTGTTGTGTGCGGCAGGCTGCGGTCTCCAAAGGGTGAGGTGGTTCTGAAGGGGAGCCGGGCGGGAGATGTGGATGTCTCCTGTGTCGTCGATGAGTTGACGGCTCGCCGGGGGCCGGTCTGGCGCTGCGCTCGCATGATCGAGCGCGGCCGGATCGGGATGGCCGGGTGTTCGGTCGGGGGTTTTGCCGCTGTTCTTACCCTGCTGGCCGATGGCCGGAGGGGATCTGGCCGGCACGATGGATGTCCCGAGGCCTGCCACCGGGCGCAGGGGCAAGCCGTTTTGATGGCTGGTCACCCGTTGGGCGGGAATGGGCCGGTCACCCGGTGGGCGAGGGTCGGGTGGATCCGAGCTGGTCAAAGGGCTGGGCCCCTCTCGGAGGTTGGAGGCGTTGGCTGAGTGCTGCCGGCTCCTACCGTGCCGCCTTTCACCGACATGCCGCTGTTCGTGGAGGAGTTCGGCCCTCCTGAGCCTCCCGGGACCACGATCGCTGTGGAGGGCGGGGTGCGGCTCGCCCGGGAGTACGTGGCAGTCTTCTTCGCTCCGCAGCTGACGGGGGTCGATCAGCCCCTCCTCAACGATCCGGCCCCGTGAGCCCGGAGATCGGTTTCCTCCGGTAGCCGCTCACCGCATCACCGGGCCGCGAAGCCGCCCCAGGGTCCCGGGTGGGCCTGCCGTCGCCGAGACTGTCGAGGGGCAGTACCGGGCTGTGCGCGAGCTGAGCCGGTGGACGTCTCCGGGGCCGCGGACGGCCCTGGAGGGCCGGCTGGGCTGGCGGCGTCGTGCGGGGGCTCCTTTGCCGTGCCCGGCTGCTGTGCGCGCGAGGCTTGGCCCCTCGCGACGGGGTCTGTTCCGCTCCGTGCCGCCGGGGTGCGTCGGCGGGCGAGGCATCGAAGGTGTGTCTGCGCCCTCGCGTCGTGGAAGGAAAGGCGACAGGGGGAGTGGGGCAAGGATTTGCAGGAGGTTGGTGTGTCAGGTGGGGGTGTGGTCGCTGTCGGGAGGTATCGCGGGTCCGTAGGTTGTGGTCCAGGCGGTGGTGAGGAGTGTGCGGGTCCGGTCGTCCGTGAGATGGGGCGCGCCGAGGGCCATGGCGGTGTCGAGCAGTGCGGCGCAGGCTGTGTGCCACGGGTCGAGCAATACCTCCTCACCGTCCGCGTCGGTGGTGTGCGCGCCGGTGCCGCCGCGGAGCCGGGCGCTTTTGTCGACCGTGTGGGCCAGGACGGAGAGCCCGTGGCCGATCGGTGACGGGGCGGGGCCCACACCGGAGACTGCGACCACCCCCGCGTGCTCCGTGCCCTGCTGGGAGGCGCCTTGGGGCTGTTCGGCGAGCCAGCGGTCCCATGCCGTGCTGTAGGCGTGGTCGGCTGCGGCAGGGCGGGCGGTGGCAAGCCGGCGCGCCTCGTCCTCGTCCAGGGCGCATCCGGCTTCCAGCACCTGGCGCACGGCATCCCCGTGCGGGCCGAAGAGTACCGACGCAGAGAGCTCCTCCAGCAGGTCGATGGCAAGGGCGCGGGTGTAGCCGGCGTGGGGGCTGAGGTCCTCGGCGGCAGATGCCAGGGCTATTCGTTCCTCCTGTGTCGCCGGGGGCACGATCTGCGCGCGGAACAGTCGCCCCGGCCACCGGGCCACGTCAATGTCCTCCACCGAGTGGTGTACCACGAGCCAGGGAGACGTCAGCGACGGCAGCGTCACCCGCGACGCAGGTGCCGCCCTCCTGAGGTGGTCGGGGGACGCAGCATCGATGAAACCGAGCCGGACACCACGCCTCCCTCACTCCGCCTTTGGGGACATGAACCTACTGGCTGCCGGCCTGCCCCCACAATGATCCATATCGCCCCGGCTCCTGCTGGCGGATCCAGCGCCGCGGGGCCGCCCGCTGCTCTCCGGCCCGCCCGATCGTCGCCCTCGCACGTCTCCCACGCCATGCGGGTGAGGCGGATTCGGCCCGTAATCTCCCCGGGCCGGCCGGCCCGGCGGATGGCGATGGGGCGTGGGGCCGCTGGTTCCGGCCGGTCGGTCGGTGTCGTGCGATTCCCGGGGGCTGCGGTGCTGGTGTGTCGCCGGTTGGCCTGCTTCGGCCATGCCTGGTGTGGGGCGGTGGGAGGACGGGGCAGGGGTGGGTGTGTGCGGTGGAGGCCTGGGCGGCGGGTATTCGAAGGTGTGCCTGCGCCCTGGCGTCTTGGAATGGAAGGCAAATGGTGGAGTGGAGTGAGGATTCGTTGGCCTCTTAGGTCGGGGCTGGTGGTGTGTCACGCCGCTTGGGCCGGGCAGGACTTCCGGTGGAACCGGGGTGTGCCGCTTGCCGGGGACTTCCCGCAGTCACGGTGGCAGTGCGGGGCCGGGCTTCACCGGCGCCCCATCGCGGCCCTGCAGCGTGGCCGGTGTTCACTGTGCCTGTGCACGGTGGCTTCACGAGCATCGTGCATGACAACAGCGGCGAGGCGTTCACGACTACGGACTGCTTCCTCACGCACCCCGGCATCTGGAGGTCGAGCGGTCGCGGCGGGAACAGTGGGCCTGTTCGGCGCTGTTGCATCGGTTGGGGCACCGGCGCCGTGCGGGCGGGGAAATACGGAGACTGCAAGGTCGTTCGCCTGCCGGACTCCGGGCCCCGGGTTCCGGGCCCCGGGTTCCGGGCCCCGGGGTTCGCGGCACGTCCGCCGCGCACTGTGACCAGGGCGTATCTGCAGGAGGAGTGTTTTATGACGGACCGGCCGTTGACGCTGATGGCTGTGCATGCCCATCCCGATGACGAGGCCACCTCGACCGGAGGTGTCCTCGCGCGGTACGCGGCGGAGGGCATCCGCACGGTGTTGGTGACGTGTACCGACGGCGGCTGCGGGGATGGGCCGGGGGGTGTCAAGCCGGGCGATGCCGGGCATGATCCGGCGGCCGTCGCCCTGATGCGCCGCCAAGAACTCCAGGAGAGCTGCGACGCCTTGAAGATCAGCGATCTGGAGATGCTGGGCTACGCCGACTCCGGAATGCTCGGCTGGCCGGGCAACGACGCCCCCGGATCCTTCTGGCAGACCCCCGTGGAGGAAGGCGCCGCCCGCCTGGCGGACCTCATGGAGCACTACCGGCCCGATGTCATCGTCACCTACGACGAGAACGGCTTCTACGGCCACCCCGACCACATCCAGGCCCACCGCATCACGATGGCGGCGCTGGAGAGGACCGCGCTGACCCCGAAGGTGTACTGGACGACGATGCCCCGCTCGGGAATGCAGCGGTTCGAGGAGATCCTGCGCGAGGTTCACCCGGACATGCCGGAGCCGGATCCCGCCGAGGCCGCCGCGATGGCTGAGATCGGCCTTCCCGACGAGGAGGTCACCACGTGGGTGGACACCACCGCCTTCAGCGGCCAGAAGTTCGATGCGCTGGCCGCGCACGCCAGCCAGGGCGAGAACATCTTCTTCCTCAAGATGGGCAAGGAACGGTTCGGCGAGCTGATGGGCACGGAGACCTTCCTGCGCGTCAAGGACACCACCGGCGCGCCCGTACCCGAGGACGATCTCTTCGCCGGACTGCGCTGAGCCGCCCGTCCGGCCGCGGGGCCCGAGGGCAGTGCCCGAATCGCTCCGGAGCCGCGGCGACAGCAGGTTGCGGGCGTGGTGAGGTGGCTGTATGAGACGGCCCTGCATGGGGGCCGAGTCGGCCGGCATTCCCGTCCGGGAACCTGGGTGGCGGCGGACGCCGTGGGCCGGGCCCGGCCTCAGGTACTGGTGGGCGTTCTTGCCGGGCCGGGGGCCGCGGCAGGCCGCGGTGCGCGAGCGCCTTGCCCGGGCCGGCGGCTGCTTCGACGCCTGCTCGGACGACCGCTTGCTGCCCGTCGTCCGGCCTGCCGCCGCGCCCGGCCCCGTCCTGGCGTGAGCGGGGACGCGCGCTGCTGGAGGAGCAGGAGGGGGCGGCGGATACTTCCGTAGGGCCGGCCGCCGACCGTGCGGATGGACGGCGAGTCGTGGTGCGGTTGTGGCCGCCACCTCGTGCGCTCCAACGAGTGGGGCGCGCGGCCGTCGACGTGCGGCCGTCGACGTGCTGCCTGGCCGGCCGCGCCTCTGGCGAGGCAGCGTCGGCCCGTCCGGGCCCGAACAATTCGCTCCGGCCTTCGGGGCAGGGCGCCGCGGCATCGGCCGGGCGCCGTACCTCAAGGCTGCCGGTGTGGAGCACAGCCTCAAGGCGCACACCAGCGGCCGGTTGCGATCGCTTTTCCGCGCCACGGGCAGACCCGCGTCGGGTGTGCGGCCGTGGCGGTGTCCGTCCGGCGCGTCGTAGACGGTGTCCTGGATCGGTGGGGCGTTGCGGGGCCCGGGGGAGGGGGCGCTGGTGCGGGGGGGGGGGGCGGCGCAGGAGCGCCCTCGGCGGCGTCGGTCAGCGCCCACTGGCAGGCGGCTCGCAGGTCAGGCCGGACGCTCGCTGCCTCAGCGGCGAGCTTGCACACCGGGGAGGAGACCGGACGTGGGAATGTTTGCTGACCTGAAAGTCATCAGCCAGAGCGCGACCAGTGCGTCGATGACGACGGTCGAGTCGGTACGCCCGGTGCCCGCGATGCCACGATCGCGCTGCTCCATGAGCTGTCCCGGCAGAAGGGGATGGCTGGCGAATCAGGTGGGGAGCGTCGAGGAATTGCAGTACCGCCTTCGGACCGTCGTGGGAGGGTAAGCCGGGAATCGCCGCCATGCGCTCGGAGCACACCTGCGCCCCCAGCCGCTGTTTCGCTCCCGAGGGCATCAAGCGCACACAGACCGGCTTGCCCCGCTTTGCCCCATTATTCCGGGCAAGGGTCGGCGGTACGACGCAAGGCGGCAGAAGCCTTCCGCGCCCGCCGGCACAAGGAGGTCGCGGAAGCGCACGGAGCTGCGGTGGCTGGCGAAGATCTGGGCTGCCGTACCCGGCGCCTGTTACTGGATCTACCCTGTCTTTCCCGCACCGACGACATCCGCCCCTGCCGTGAGGGACGATCCGCCCGGTCTGCCGTATGCAGGACGGCGACTGGAAGCTCATGACGATGGATGCGAACCCGGCGCCGGTCGCCACCCATGATGGAGAAATCCTCATGAATCGGAAACTCGAAAAATTCATCAAGGTGTATCTCGGCCTGGATCAGGCCTACGACGCGAGCGGCCACCTTCGCCCGACTCTCTTCGCCTTCAGGGCAGAGTACGTCGATGCCGTCAAGCAGGGATTCGAAGAATTGCTGCGCGATGGTGAGTTCACCATCGAGGACTACGAACGTCTCACGGAAGTTGAGTTCGACGACGAGGACTCCCTGTATGGGTATCTGCAGTGCATGTACCAGTACCTTTTCGAAGGACAGGAAGAGCAGCCGGTGCCGCCGAACTGAGCTGCAGGGCCATGGGGAGCCGCCGATGATGCCGTACGAGCGGCGGGGCCACTGCGATCACGTCGCGTAGTTGCTGTTTCCGGTGTGCGCACATGCACAGGGGCGGGGCTCCTGTGCATGTGCCGCCATCGCTTTCAAGCGGTATTCCCCGGGCGCCCTGCAACGGCGCCCGGGGGAGACACTCAGCCGCGAAGACCTCGGCTGTGCCATCACCGCCTGGACACCGGCCAACGCCACGGCGAACCGGCAGCGGTCACCGTGGCACCCGGCAGGGAAGCGACCGGGGCGCTTGCCCCGGCGCACGCCGGCGACATGAGGCGCTTTGGTGCGGCCGCCCGAGCGTGCGGGCGGCCGCTTCGTCGTCCTTCCCGTCGGTCTTAGGTGTCGGTGTTGTGGGGGAGACCGTCGTCCAGGACGATGCGGATGGTCTTCCCCTGCCCGGTGATGTCGGCGAGCCCGGCTGCCAGGCGGTTGTACGCGGTCGTCGCCAGTGCCCAGTCGGCTTCCAGCAAGGTGGCGGCGGAGCGGGTGTTCCACAGCTCGATCAGCATTGCGATCAGGGCGCGTCCGGACAGGACGGTCCGCACGCGTCCCTCCCCGCTGTCCTCCACCGCCGGCGGGGTGCGGAAGTGGCCGTGACCGGCGGCGAGGGCGGTTAGCCACTCCCAGGTGTCGCGGTGCGCGACGAGTTCTGCGGAGGCGACGCCGGCGGCTTTGAGCAGCAGCACGCCATGCGCGATCCGCGGATCCTCGGGCCGGCCCTCGGATTCCCTTGGCACGGCGGGAGCAGCTTGCCCGGATACGTGTGTGCCGCGGTAGGCGGCCTCGATCGCGTCCTTGAGCGTCAGTTCCTGCCCCTTCTTACCGTCCCCGGGCTGCGGCTGCTGCGCGGTGTTGTCCATGGCATCCCCCTGCTGCTCGCTGTGCTGCTCCGCCTGGGCCCCCTCAACAGCAGGGGCGAGACCGCCTTCTGCAGGCGCACCGCCTGCGACCTGTTCACCGCGCGCTGTGGCCCCGGGCAGCTCATCCCCGGCGCGGGCGTGCCCGCCCCGGCCCTCGGGCTGGGGGAGCGCGACCTTCTTCACCACCTCGACGAGGTCCAGGAGCTGCCGCAGCTCCGTCCGCGTCTCGTTCAGGTCGCTGATCATCCGGTCCTGGCGCCGGCGCACCTCGCGATTCTCCTCGCGCAACCTTCGTACGAGGCAGCGGCTTAAAGCCCTCTGCCGACGCAGCACCTCCTTCGCACAGCAGCGTCGAGCCAGGCGACCGCTCCCAAGCCCCGCGCCCACCAAGCCGCAGGTCAGTGCCGGAGGTCCGCACATCATGAGGCCGTCGTGGCGCTCTCCGGAAGGCGGATGCACCAGCGGGACGGGGCGCACGGACCAGTGCAATGCGCCCTGGTCCAGCTGCCTTGCACCCCCTTGGCTTCGACGGGCAAGCATCCATCCCGAGGCCCCAGGACCACGGCTCACGCAGACGCCGAGGGGCGGCTGATGAAGCGCAGAAGTGCAGTGGAGCGGGGCTGGGCCTGTGCGGGGTGCTCGTCACCGGCCGGCAACCTCCCGGGCCAGCGACAGGCCCCTGCGCAGCGGAGACACTGCTATCGCCCGGCACCTGTCCGCCGCGGGCGACTGCGACCCGCTGCAGCAAGTCCTTCCGGCCTGCTGACCGGCGCGTACCAGGACGCACCTCCTGCCCTCGCCCTCGCCCTACTCCCGGCCCGGCGAGTACGGCGTGGACAATGCCGGTCTCTCGCAGGACACTCGCGCCCGCGTCGTGTTGAGCGCACATTCGAAGGCAGCTCTGCGGCTTCACGTCTTCGAAGGAAAGGCATTCGATCAAAATCATCAAGGAATCATTCCCGTGCGCCTCGCAAGACCGCGGGCTGTGGCTGCAGGTGATCGAGTCGAGCCGTGTGCGGGAGAGAGCGGGGGAGGAGAGCAGCCCAGCCAGCCCCCCATGGTCGGGTGCTGCGCTTGCCGGCCCAGGGCGTGGTCCTGGTGTCCCCACCGCCGGGGCCCGTGGACGGTGACGCCGAGAACGGTGGCGGACTCGCCCAGCAAAGTCAGGGTGCGTTGTTCATCGGCTGTCGTGGGGGGCGGGTACCTCGCAGTCCTTGAGCAGGATCGGGGAGGGGGCCGGTTGGGCCGGTGCGAGCGGCCTCCGGCGTGCCTTCGCCGTTCCCGGGCTCGTCCGTCAAAGTGCCTGCAGGCAGTTCGCCCACGTACGTGCGAGGTGGGCCATGCGTCGTTTCCATTCTGCGGGTCGGTGCCGGCGATCTCGGCCCACAGATGGGCGTTGGCGCCGCTGAAGGTCTGCACAGCTTGGGTGGGCGGGTGCGGCCGCCCAAGACGGGAAGCGGAGCAGCTAGTCCTGCAGGATGCTGCGCATCTGGGCGCTCTGCGGGTCGCCGCGCATGATCGACACCTGTGCGCGAGTCCAGTCGAGCACCTGCGCCGCGATCGTCTGGCGCTCGCTCTCGTAGGAATCGAGCAGCCCGGCGGGAGCGGTGCCGCAGATGGTGGCGGCCAGCTTCCAGCCGAGGTTCACGGCGTCGCCGAAGCCGAGGTTGAGGCCCTGCCCGCTGAACGGCGGATGGACGTGCGCGGCATCTCCGGCGAGCAGGACGCGCCCGCGGCGGTACCGTGCGGCGTACCGCGAGTTGTCGGACCACCGGGTGATCCGCCCCTGGGCTCCAGTGATCGTGAGTTCATGGCCGGTCACGTCCCGCAGCACCTCCTGCAACTCCTCCACGCCCACCTCCGCCCGCTTGTCGGCAGGCTGCTCCCCGAAACGAGCCACCAGAACACGGCCGGGCACAGGCCCTGACGCGTACACGCCTCGCGGTGTCCAGGTCCAGCCCCGCGACAGGGGCTCGGCGGACTGCATCTGCACCACCGCCTGGTAGCCGACGAGGGTGGGCTCGGTCCCCACGAAGTCGATCTCCAGCAGCTTGCGAACCGTGCTGCGACCACCGTCCGCCGCGACCACCCAGTCCGCCGTGAGGGTGCCGTCGCTGGTCTCCACCAGGACATCGGCGTCGTCGTCCCACGAGGCACCCGTGTACTTCAGCGAGGTCACCGTCACACCGCGACGGATCTCGACGCCTTGCGCTGCGCATCGCTCGCGGAGGATCCGCTCCACCTCTGCCTGCGGCACGGCGAATCCTCCCGCGGCCGCGGTGTGCTCGGACAGCACCGGATCGCGTTGATCGATGCTGGAGGCGTCGAACATTCCCCCGAAGTGACCCATCGCCGGGAACGCCGGCAGCGTGCCCGGGGCGGGCGCGGGGACCTTCATCCCCACCCGCTCCACCAGTGTGCGCTGCACGGCCTCGCCCAGTAGCCCGCGACGGTCGAGGATCTCGGCGCTGGCGATGTTGATCGAGCCCGCCTTGATCGTGTGGTCGGGCTCGGTGAGCCGATCCAGCACCATCACCTCAATACCTCGCAGCGCCAGCTCGCTCGCTGCGAGCAGGCCTGTGGGGCCCGCGCCGACGACGAGGGCCTCAGCCCGCTCCTTGGTTTCCATGACGTGCCCGCTTTCCCGACCAATCGGCAAACTGAACTCAGTATGTTTACCTAGTAAACATACCCAGTTAAGGTAAGGTGGCGGACATGGCGAACAAGGGAGACCGGGGCGGGTCGAAGACGCGAGCGCGCATCGCGCAGATCGCGACCGACCTCTTCCTCGAGCGCGGCTTCGACGACGTCACCATCGCGGAGATCGCACGGGGGGCCGGCGTGTCGCGCGTGACGGTCTTCTCCCACTTCGACCGCAAGGAAGACCTGCTGCTCGACCGCATTCCCAGCGCCCTGGAGACCATCAGGAACGCACTGAGAACCCGCCCGGATGAGCTGTCAGTAACAGAGCAGATGCTCCGACTCGCAATCGCGATGGCAGAGGAGCGGCACCCCCTCTCCGGCCTCGCCGAGGGCATCGCCCCGTTCGTGCGCGTGGTGCGGGACGCCCCGACGCTCATTGCGCGGCTCCGTGAGTTCGCCTACGAGGCCGAGGCCGCCCTCGCTGCCGAACTCGACGCGGACCCCCGTTTCACAGGCGACGCACCCCTGGCGGCCGCACTCATCATCACCTGCTATCGCACGGTCACCGTCGCCACCGTGCAACAACTCGTCGCCACCGGTGGGACATCCCTCGACGCGCTCGCCGCGCAGCACACGGCCCACCTGGAACAGGCGTTCCGCGTCCTCCAGTGCGGCATCGATCCCCCAACAGTGCATGCGCAGGGTCGTGTTGATAATCCGAAAGAAGCGGCCTAGATCCGCAGCCTTGATCACGGCGAGCGGACTGGCCTGGGGCGAAGTCGATCCGGCCACGCACGGCTGCAGCTCACGCCGCACTACCCCTCAGCTGCCGGAGTTGTCATCCGCGTGCAGCAGCGGTGGTCTGGACGGGCTGGATAGGTCCATACCCGGCGGGGCATTCAGGACGTGGTCGGAAGGCAGGCCATGGCGCCGTCGGCCCGGCGAAGCGCATCGCGCACGGCGGCGTTCTCCGCTTCGAGTTCGGCGTTCCGTGGACGTTGTGCCCGATGACCACCGACGAGGCGACCGCCCGGGGACGGCTGTCGTGGTCGGCCGTCGGCATCGAGGGCTGAGTCTTCAAACGGCTCGGCCAGCCGTACCTTCCCGGCAAGCGCGCGGGCGGCTGGCGGAAGTACCGCGTACGGGAGTCCACCGAGGCCATCGTCGGTCACCGGCTCCCTGCACCGCCCCGGCACGCTGCTGCTCGGCCGCCTCGATGCGGCCGCCCGCCTGCGCTACGCCGGCCGCGGCCCACTTCGCCAGGAAGCCGTAGACCGTGCGCCAGGGAGGGAAGTCCCTGGGCAGGGCCCGGTATTTGCAGCCCTCGAAGGTCAGGTAGCGGATCGCGTCCACGATCTCGCGCCGGGGCCACTTCTCGGGCCTGCCGCCGGTCGGCGTCTGGCAGGCGGGAAGTGGCAACAGCGGCTCCAGCAGGGCCCATTCGGCCGTCGTGGTGTCGGAGGGGTAGGTCCGGCGGCGCATGGCATCCCCCTGAGATGGATCACTCCGGTGGCGGCGGGGAGGTGACCAGCATGTCCAGGGCCGACTCCATGGCCATGAGCTGGTTCAGCAGGTACTGCACGAACCGCTCGCGCGGGTGGAGCTTGGCGTGCGGGCCGACCGTGGCCGACAGCAGGCGACGGCCTTCCACCAGCTTCACCCCCAGCGCCCGCAGCTCGAACGTCCGCAGCGCATGCGGGTCGCCCGTGAAGCGGTAGCCGTCCTCCCGCGCCCAGATCAGCGGGCGCCAGCGCGGGCCGTCCAGCTTCCACTCACCGTGGGGCATCGTGAGTTCTCCTGCGTCATCGTTCCGTGCGCCGCTCGGCCGGGGTCTGGGAGCCCTGCCGGGGCGCCGCGTTGATCGGCAGGGCTCTACCCGTCGGCCGCAGGGTTTACGCGGTCGGCCAGCAGCAGTGACTGCCAGGAGATCGTCACTTCGTCAGGGCGCGGTGTGCTCGACGTGCGGCTGCTGCGCCGAATGGACCAGGGGCGCCAACCGTCAGGATTCGCCCTCGTCGTCCTCGACGGCGTCAGGGCCGTTGACGGAGGGCCAGCTATCGCCTCTTGCCCCTTGGTCCTTCCGCGGTCGTCTTCGCCCAGCACTGTCCGCCGGGTGACATTGTGTTCGCGCTGCACAACCTGATGCGGCATGACGCCGTGTGCAGACCCTTTAGGCGACGAGCGGGCCCTTACATGCCCGGGATGAAGGGCGCGATGCCCAGCAGGAGGATGTCGCGGTGGCCTGTGTCGGCGGCGTCGGCGAGGCGGACGGGAGCGACGTAGTGGGCGACGCGCTGGTCGTGGACGCCGTAGCCGTCCAGGGGCTCGCTGAGCACGAAGCGGGCGTGGATGGCGCTCGGGCTCAGTTCCCCGGGCTGTCGGCCGGCGCTGTCGGCGGTGGCGATGATGTTCTCCCCGCCGTGGATGTTGCGGCGGCCGATGAGATGGGCGAAGGTGCACAGCGCCGGCGAGCCGCCGTCTTGGTGCAGGCAGTTCGGTGAGGACATCGCCACCTGCGCCTGGTCCCGGACGGCCAGTCGGACCATGTGGATGCCGATGTAGACGGGCGCCGTGTGGAGCTGCGGCAGCCAGAGCGCTTCGGCGAGATCGGCGCGGATGATCGCGTTCAGCAGCTGGTTGCTGTGCAGCGCGGTGGGGAGGTCGGGCAGTCTGCGGCGGATACGGGGGAATTCGCGGTTGTGCTCGTCCTGCCAGTATGCGGAGGTGGAGCCGTATTCGGCGTCGGGGACGCCGGGGATGAAGGACAGCTCGTCCTTCCAAGGCAGGTAGACGGCATGCGAGTAGCGGCGGTACCGGTTGGCGTGCGGCGCGTAGGGGTCGCGGGGCAGCCCCTCGTACGCCTGGGCGAACTGAGTGAGCTCTCCCGCGGCCCACTTCGCATCCACCCCCAGGCTCGCGCCAGGCAGTCGGGCGTAGCCGTCGCCTCGCAGTGTCCCGCCGCCGCGGACACCGGCGACGCCGACGGGCCCGCTGGTCGGCACCGGGCCGGTCAGGGACTGTCTCGTGCTCGGTGAGGCGATGACGACCGGGTCGAGGGAGTTCGGGACATGGTTCATCGGCTGCTCCAGACGCTGGTGACCAGCCGGGGCCGGCGCCTTCTGGGATCTCCTTGCTGATAACCCCGCAGGGCACTTCTCACACCGGCACGGTGATCGGGCCACAGTGGGATGCGCCCGGGACTGCCGTCAACAGCCCCGGCGCTGCCGACCAGCACACCGCACCGCGGGCCCCGTATGGAGACGGCACAGGATCTGCCGGGGCCGGCACCTTGCGACGATGGCGATCCTGGACGGTGCCCGCTGGCCACATGACGAAAGGCGGGACGAGAAGGGTGGTCGGCGGACCGCGCGGCGAAGCAGGAGTTTCGGCATCTCGGCCGGGGAGTCCCCCTTGTGAGATGCAAAGTCAATCCTCCAGCACGCGGCGCCGTACACCCTCCAGCCGCGTACACCCTGAGACCGTGTGTCCGTTGGATGCCGGTATCTGTGATGACGAACGGCCCCGGGGCGCGCCCCGTTACTCCCACATGTTGCGCCGCGCCGCGAGCCCATCCGAGCCCGAAAAAGGAAGGATAATCATCCTTAGGCTGGAAATGTCCAGAGAAAGCAATGAATTCACCAATATGAACGTGGTGCCACAGGATCACATCCCAGTCCGACCGCGCGAGACAGGTGCAAAGGCATGAATGACGATCTGATCGACTACGTCGCTGGCGAGACCAGCATCTCGAAGGAGGCGGCCGTCCTGGCGCTGGATGCGTGGGGAGAGTCAATTGCTGACGCCCTGAAGCGAGGCGACGACGTAGTCCTGAAACCCCTCGGCACGCTTTGCATCGCAGAGCGCCCAGAGCGGACCGGGCACAACCCTAAAACCGGTAATGAGATCAAGATCCCCGCGGGCAAGACGATCAAATTCCGCCAGTTGCATCCTGGAGATCGACAGGCGCCGGCCCCGGAGGGAAAGGCAGGCGGACAGACGGACGATACCCAGATGGTCGCCATGCTCGTGGAGCGTTCCGACCTCACCAACCAGAAGGCGTCGCTAGCCCACAGCAGCATCAAGGAATACATCAGGAGGGTGGACGGTACGGACTCGAAGCTGAAGGGATTCGGCACCTTCAGGAGGGAGGTCCCCGGTGGGCCGAGGAAAGGCACGCCTCCCCTCCCCGGCGACCCCAGCATCCTCGCGTTCAAGCCGGACCAAGACCTGAAGGACAGGGTCCTCGGCCGGACTCACTGACCCTCTGCGCGCGCTGAGGCGGTTACCGCGGGGTGCCCCCGCGGCAATGGTGTCAGCGCGCACATAGTTTGGTCGACACGGGGGAGCCGCGAGCGGATCAGCGCCTTGCTGTTCGGGGCGATGCCTGCCGTTTTTCAGACGCCGTTAGGCGCCATAGGCGGCGGTCATCCACGGAGCCCAGTGGCGTACGAAATCCCATCCGATCGGCTCAGAAGCGGTATCAGAGCCGCGGTAAGTGACCGAGATCGTTTTTCTGGCCCGCTTCGGTTGTCAGGCAAGTCGGGCACGTGATGAGCGCCGGGTCCGCTGTTACTGGCGGTTGGCGTCGTCCCAGCCGCGCAGGGCTCCGACGCGGGCGTAGACGCCGGGGTAGCCCCTGTGCCGTCGATGCCCCCGTAGTTTGCGTAGGCGGTGTTGCAGGTGGCCTTGTCGACGACGGGGACCGTTACCGCATGCAGGTACTCGCTGCGGGAGCCGACGGGGAGGATGGTTCCCCAGCCCGAGACGGTCGTCGGCGTGCCGCCGGGTTCGTAGTCGCCGGTCTCGTCCGGGTTGACCGCCTGGATGTCGGGGCTGCCCACCGGCAGCGGGGAGGTGACCTTGAGGATTGCCACATCGTTGCTGTGGGTGACGGAGTCGCCTTGTGGCGCAAGACGGCGCGGACGGCGGCTGTCCGCTGCCAGCTGAGCCGGGTGTTGCCGTAGCCGATCCACAGCTCGGAGGCGAGGTACGACACCACGCCGCGGCCTGTCCCAAAGACGGAGGGCGCCATCCCGACGACAGTCCGTTTCGACCCCGGCGAATCCCTGGAGATCAACCAATGGATCCTGGAATTGCGTACCCAGACCGGCCCCGCTGGGACAAGGCCGAAGTGATCGTGAACTGCTGCGCATGGCACGTATGCCCGACAGCAGCCTGTGCGACGCGCTGATCGCCCGCGCGAAGAGGGCCAGCGCCTGACACGGCGCGACGGGCCATGCCGAAGTCAGCCCGGCCCCTCGCACGGTCTCCGCCCGCGGCTATGCAGCCGCCCACTCCAGCCCGAGTTCGGCGAGCTGGGCGAGCTTGTCGGCGGTGAGCTTGGCGCGCCGGCTCTTGGTGTTCGAGAGATCTACGCCCAGCCGGACCTCAGCGGCCGCGCCGCCGTGGCCGTCCCAGCTCCCCGGCAGAACCTCTACGTGGGTGCGGCTGATGGGCCCCACGGAGCTGGTACGCGCGGCGACGGTCCTCCCTCGCGAAGCACTCCTACGAGCCGGAAGACCACACGCGCGGGGACAGTCCCCCTCTCCAGCCACAGGACGCCGGCCGCCGGGTCCGCAGCCTGCACGAATCAGCATCAGCTGTGAGAGGCCTGCATGCCATGTCTTAACGGCGGCGCATCCCGCATCCGCATGCGAGTCGCCTGGTGGAACAGGCCGCGGACTCCGGTTACCAATGCCCATACCAAGAGGGGAAATGCCGCTACCCGCTCCATGCCGCCCATCCCGAGTCCGAGATAGCGGTGGGAGAGGAAGAGCCCAAAGGCTATGAGCGCTGTTACCCCAAGCAGGCTGGTCGCCCAGCGCAGCGGACCCGGCACATCGTCCGCCAGTCCGGCGCCCGCTAGGACAAGACCGATGTTGCCCATGGCCATGATGAGCAGCGCACCCAGGACATGCTGGTTCTCGTGGACGTCCGCAGGCGCTAGCCCGGCGATCACGAATCCCATGCCGGCGCAGGCCAGCAGCCACCGGGCCACGAGTGGGCTCGCGCCTCTGCGCCACACAGCGCCGGTGAAGAAGACACCGACGGCGAGGAGCGTCCCCAAAGTGATGAACGAGGCGTTCAACAGGCCGTGTTCGGGCGAGCAGATATAGCGGGGTTCGGGTTCCGACTGCATGGCGCAGTGCGCGTTACCCAAGTCGCTGATGTTGTTCCGCGCCCAACTGTATGGTCTGGCCCAAGCAGATTCCGCGATCACGTGGGCCACAAAGAACTGCGTCACACCTGCAACCCACGCGGCGTATCCGATCCGAGACTTCATATCCACCTTCTCTCGCACGGTTCACGTGCGAACAGGGGATCATGCACGGCTGACCTCAGGCACTCCTACAAGCCCCCGGGCACGAGGTAGGGCAGACCCCACGTCCAGCCACGTCTCAGGGCTTCACGAAACTGCGGACAGAGCCAGATTCATTCTGTGCGATGCGGGGTGGGAGGTAGTTGTCCAGGGCGTCGACGTCGTCGCACAGCTTGGCCATCAGCCCGTGCAGGCACGCCTCGGTCAGCGACTTCTGCGGATCCGTCTCCGGCGTCAGCGCTTCCTCGGCACGCCGCCGGCCCCGCGCGTGCCGCGACCGCGCGCAGCGGTCGTCGCTGTCGGGGGCGGGCTCGCCCAACAGGCCCGCGACCTCATGCCGCTCCGGCTCCCCGGGCCCGGACGCCCGGCTGTGCCGCTTGCTGACCTGGAGGTAGGCGTCCAGCGTCCCCTGGGACATGCCGGTGCGCTGGCAGTACGCGGCGATCAGCAGGGAGGCCATCTCCATCGTGCCGGAGGCATCTGTGGCCGGTAGAGCGTCATCCGCTCCCAGGAGTGCGCCTGGTCGGGCTCGGTGTAGCGCAGCACCTCCTGGCATTGCATGACTGCCTCCGCGACGAGCTGGTGCACCGCGCGGCGCAGGGATTCGGGCATCGGGGTGGAGTCCATGAACCGCACGCTAAAGGGGGCAGGGCCTCGGACTTCCGAGCCGCGACCTTGTGCTACCCCGGGTGGGTTAGCTGTATTGACCACGAGCGTTGTTAACACTTGGTCTTCAGGTACCGAGGTGGCTGCGCTCGCCGTTGTGGTCGAGGATGATCAGGATCTCGGCGGGGCCCCTGTCGCTGCGCAGGGTGTGGGGGGTCATGGTGCTGAAGGACGCGGCCTGTCCCGCCTCGATGCGGATGACACGTTCACCGAGATACAGGACGACGGTGCCGGACAGTACGGTGAACCAGTCCCGGCCGGGGTGAACTCCGAGATCATCCGGGCCGACGTCGCCGGCCTGCTCGGTGATGCGCAATTTGCCGACGGTCAGGCCCTGCGGTCCGTCGTCTTTGCTGAGCAGCCAGGTGGTCAGGCCGCGGCGCTCGTCTCGCTCGGGACGGATGACGACGTCGGAGTCGTCGGGTGACTCCACAAGCTCGTCGAGGGTTTTGCCCAGGGCGGCGGCGATGGCGGTGAGCTGGTCCAGGCTGAGGCGGCGGTGGCCTGTCTCAATCCGGCTGAGCTGGGAGGGGCTGATGCCCGCGCGTTCGGCGAGGTTGTCCAGTGACCAGCCGCGCGCCTTGCGCAGGGACCGGATGCGCATCCGGACGGTGGTGTCCGATGTCGATTCTTGCTCCACCGGCAAGAGCCTATGCCGCCAGGGTGGAGATCGTCCTACCGTCGAGGCATGAGCGCACACCATGACACCGATGGGCATATATGTGCGATCTCTCGGGTTGGGGTCGGTGGTGGTGAGGGTCGGTGGTGACGTTCTGGACTGGGGTGTCGCGGGGCTGGTCAGTGGTTGTTTGTGGGTGGATGGGCCGCTGTCATGAGGCGAGAGATTGATGGGCGGAATCGCTGTCGTGGTGCTTTATCGCATGACGGGTGATGCTGTCTTAGGTTCGAGAGGTCTGATGCGGTGAGGCGGGCCGGGCCGGTGTGATCGTGGGGTGGATCAAGGCGTAGGAGCCGGCCGGGGTGCTGTACTGCCGAGGGCGTTGGTGGTGCGTCGTCTGCTGGAGCGGCAGCAGGCGGGGGAGTTGTCGACCCGGCATGTGCGTGCGGTCGCTGAGACGGTGGGTGTTTCCGAGCGTACGGTGTGGCGCTGGCTGGAGCAGGCCAAGGCGACCGGGCAGTTGGAGGCCGGGGTCCGGCGCGGGTATGCGATGTCGGACGAGGTGTGGGCGCTGCTGGGCGAGGTCGGGGGGAATGTCGCTGAGCTGAGACGTCGGCTGGCGACTGCTGGCGGCGGAGTCTCGGTGCCGTCGGCGTCGACGTTGCACCGGGTGATCTGCAGGGACCGCCGGGCGGGGCGGGCCTTGGTGACCGGGCGAGAGCCCGCGGTGGCCGAGCCGAGTAGGCCGGATCCGCTCAGCGAGCTAGACCTGAACGTCGTGGCCGGTCAAGGCACCGGCGGGCAGGTTTTTCTGCGGGAGCAAAAGCATCTGGCGCAGGTCCCGGTCCTGGTGCCGGGTGCCCAGGTGGTCCACACGTCCGCTGTGCGGTCGGTGCTGCGGACGGTCGCGCACGCGACCGCGGTCGGGGCAGTGGTGTGTTTGTACGGCGACGCCGGCCAGGGCAAGACCGTCGCGCTGCAGTACGCCCTGTCCCAGCTGCCGCACCCGGCCCGGGTCCGTCGGGTCCACGTCGGTGTGCATCCGACGGTGCCCGAACTGCGCCGGGTGCTCGCGGACGCCCTGGAACTGGGCAGGCGTCTGCCGCGCGGGGCGGGGGAGGCCGACCTGATGCTGGTGAACGCGTTGAGACAGCCCCGTGTGCTGGTACTGGACGAGGCACAGCGCCTTGGCGGGCCGGCACTGGAGTTTCTGCGCGGGCTGTGGGACCACCCGGACACGGACACGGCACTTGTGCTCGCGAGGGGGGCAGGCAGCGAACGGGCGCTGCGCCGGGTACCCGCGCTGGCCTCCCGGGTGCTGACCTGGGAGTTGGTGCCGCGCCTCAGCCCGCGTGAGGTGGCCACCGACGTCAACCAGCGCTACCCGAACGAACTGACCGAAGCCCTGCTGGCCGGAGACCTCGACATCGGGCTCTGCCGGGCCCTCGCCCCG
>NZ_JBITXI010000025.1:0-62579 GCF_044544605.1 Streptomyces sp. NPDC053560
CCCTGTTTGGTGTCTGCGGGAGCCCCCGGTTGCTCCCTGTGGGAGCCCTCTGGTTGCTGCTGGTGCCGCCCTGCTTGGTGTCCTGTGGGAGGACCTTTTTTTGGCGTGTGTGGGAGCCTCCTGGTTGGCCCTTGTGGGAGCCCTCTGGTTGGTGCTTGTGCTGCTCGGTTGGGCGTCTGTGGCGGTCCCTGCTTGGCGTGTGTGGGAGCCCTCTGGTTGCTGCTGGTGCCGCCCTGCTTGGTGTCCTGTGGGAGGACCCTTTTTTGGCGTGTGAGGGAGCCTCCTGGTTGGCCCTTGTGGGAGCCCTCTGGTTGGTGCTTGTGCTGCTCGGTTGGGCGTCTGTGGCGGTCCCTGCTTGGTGTCTGTGGGACCCTCTGGTTGCTGCTGGTGCCGCTCGGCCAGAGCGCGTCAAGTTGAGCGCACGTAGTGGGACGGTCAATGGCAGTCAACGCGGTCAATTGACTGGTCAACGCTCTGTTTGGTGCGAGCCGTACACGGTGAACCACCTCGCTGACACGTCTAGTGACACGAGAGCATTGAGGGCTGCCGGCGCGGAGGCAGAAAAGCTCGCCAGCAAGCATTAAGAGGCAGCGAGTCACATTCGAAGCCTGCTGGCATTCGACATGAGCAACCTCCTTGTGGCGTTGCTTTCAAGGTGGTCCATGGGGCACTCGCTCGGGTGGTTTGACGCCGAGCTGGGCTCCACGGAGGCCGCCCCGCCGCAATCAACGACACATGATCAAGAAAGCACTGCGGGTCGCTCCCCTGGCCGCTGTCGCGACGGTGACGCTCCTCACCGCCGCCTCCCTGGCCCTGCCCACTGCGGAGGAGGGAGTTGGCACAGACCGGGAGTGGTGGGACCTGTTGGGCCCAACAGGTCCCACCACCGGCTTCGCCCGCTCTCACGGGGACGGCGGGCCGCCGTTGAGATGCGTGCGGGCCGCCGCGACGAACGCCTGCACCGCGGCGGCCACCTCCCCGTGCGCCTACTCCAGGACGCGCCGCGTCTCGCGCCGCTCCCCGTAGGTGCGCGCACCGCTGGTCCAGCGCCGGCGGGCGAGCCGTCGGAAGTGGCCGGCACGCAGCTCGACGGCTTCGGCCAGCGGCACCAGGTGCTCGGGCTCCTCCAACGAGACCACCGTCACCGCATGACGCACCGGTTCCAGCCCCGCCTGGAACAGCAAGCGCACAATCTGCTCCTGCTGCTGGGAGTCGGAAGCTCCCCGGAGGCTGCCTTCCAGCGTGAGCTCCCGCGAGGCCGCCTCCCACCCGGTCCGGCGGACGTACGCGCGCGCCGCAGTGAGCAGGTCGGCATAGGCATCCCGCTGAGCGCCGCGGCGGACGGAATCCACCGGCCCGCGCAGGGCGGCCCGGGCCTGGGCCCGACCGGCGAGATAGGCCGCCACCCCGGTGCCGAGGACGGCAGGAGTGGCCACAAGAGCGGCAATGACTTCGGCTTCCACCTGAGGATCGTGGCAGGCGACCGCGCCGGCCAAGCCGGTACCCCGGACCGATCGCGTCTTACACCAGTCGCAGTACCGGCCGGGTGTCGGGCATGCCCAACAGCTGCCGCACCCGCGCTGGGGACCAGGCCAGCTCCTGGGCCAGCTCCCGGACGCTCAGCCCCGTCTCCTGGTCCGCCAGGTCGAATGCCTGGGACAGCAGGACCGGCTGCTCCCCGGGGTAGCCGCTGACCGGTTCCGCGGCGAAGCCGGGCTTGCCGTCCAGCGCCCGGAGGCGTTGGTAGGTTCTGCTCGCCGTCGCGTCGGAAATCAGGCCCAGTTCGCGGCAGCGGTAGACCAGGGAGTGCACGGACACTCCCCAGGTACGCCGCAGGCCCGCCAGGTACCCCAGGTCCATGCGGCGCGGCAGCAGCGGCAGAATGCTCGCCTGCGGCGTGAGGAACTCCGCAGCGAAGGCATCCGCCTCCCGCTCCTGCCGGCTGTCGCCGGTCGCATCTCCATGCAGCACGAGATGACCGAGCTCGTGTGCCGCCGTGAAGCGATGGCGGTAGACATCGTTGGCCCGGTTGCGGGTGAGGATCACCAACGGCCGGGCCGAACGGGAGGAGAACGCGTCGACCGTCGCGGCGGCGGCGTCCGCCTCGGGGGGCAGGACCACCACGATGCCGTGCGCTTCCATGCGTCGGACGAGATGGGTGACCGGGCCGTCCCCCAGGCCCCACTGGTGGCGCAACTCTCGCGCGGCGGCGGTGGGCTCCGCCGACAGCGCCAGCCCAGGGTGTACCTCGCCGCCGGCGAAGCCGGGCAGGTCCACGTGCGGCAGCTGCACTCGACGCTCCAGCGCGTAGGTCAGCTCCCACACCTGCTCGGCGAAGGCCAGGGCGCGTTCCCGTTGCGCCTTCGGCGTGCTGCGCAGGCTGCGGAAGTGCGCCATCGACGCATCGAGCCGCTGGCCGGGCCTGCCCGCGAGGAAGAACTCCACCGATACCTCGAGGGCCTTCGCCATCCGCGGCAGCAGGTCCGGCCGCGGCCGGGAGACCCCCGTCTCGTACTGGCCCACGGCAGCCGGTGTGACGCCGAGGTGCTCGGCCACGTCCTTCTTGGTCAGGCCGGCGAGGCGGCGCGCCTGGGTGAGCCGGGCGGGGTCGAAGGCTTCGGACACGGCGCGTGGCGTCGTGGCCGTGCGCTCTTCCAGTCCGGGCAGGACCGGGTGGTCAGTTTTCATCGCTCTCGTTCGTCAGGGGTTCGATGGGAGTGGCCTCGCTCACCGGAGCCGGGCCCAGCCCCCGCTCCGCCAGCTTCCGCTCCGTGTCGGGGCGGGGCGCCAGCGCAACGATGGGCTGCTCGCCCTCGTCGAAGCCGGAATGCCCGGCCAACTGGTGCGGGATGGTGAGCTTCGACGTCGGGGCGTCCGGAAGAGGAAGGGGCTCCGGGTCGATGATCCACTCCAGTGTGCCGGTCTCGTCCGCCAGCGCCGCGACGCCCCAGTAGGGCTTGAGCAGCCCGGCCGCGTTGCAGGCGAACGGCACCAGGACCAGCCGTGTGCCCTCCGGCAGGGTGGCCAGTCTCGGCCGCAGCTCCACCGCGCTGGGGTCGAACCGGTACTCCCCGAAGAGGTCCGCCTGCGCCGAGGGGGGCGCGAAGGCGAACAGTTCCCGGATCACCGACCACACGTTCTGGATTCTCGCGGTGTGGGCGCTGGTGTCCCTCTTGGAGAAGCAGAACGGATAGAGCAGTCCGTTGCCGATGCGCACCAGCTCGAACTGGAAGCCGTTGGGCTTCACCAGCTGGGCGCCGGGGAGGTCCGCCAGCTGTTCGCTGACCCGCTCGAAGGCCCCGCGGTAGCGCGCGATCCCGTGCAGCTGCGTGGAGGACACGTTGCCCTCCTGGTGCGAGGCGCGGGCGTTGGCCTGCATGTCGACCAGACCCTGGCCGATCCGGTCGCGCACCGTCTGAGCCATCTGCTCGCCATGGAAAAGCTCACTGGCCCAGGAAGAAACAGGGGCGTTCATGAGACCGACCTCCGTTCGGCGCTTCACATCGAAGCGCGAGAGTAGAGGTATCACTTTAGTTTTACTCAATCAACTTGCGCATGGGCTTTCGTGAGAAAGGTGCGCGAACCGCTCGCGATCGCGATCCGGAGGGCGGCGTCCCGCTGCGGACCTTCTCCGCTTCTGCCGGGCGTGTGGCGCTGTCGAGCTGGCCGCGGCGCATGCGGAGAACCAGCGACGTGCGGCCGAGCGCGCCGCAAGCAACGTACGGCGGAGAGGGGGCACCGAGTGGCCAGAAAACACCCTTGTGGTTGTTGTCGGGTTAACCCTACATTCGCTGCGTCGGGTTAACCCGACAACGGTGGGCGGGCTGACCCGCCCTCAACACTCAAGGAGGAACGGCGGATGACCATCGACGCCACCGCCCCGCAGGACGCCGCTCACGCGGGCCGGATCACCCTGACCCACGCGGACACCGAGCCCGACCACCAGGCCGGCGGCCGGAGGGGCGCCACCGCCTGGTGGGCGGACGGCACCACCTCGTACGTGCTGCACTTCCGCTCCGGTCACGTGCACGGCTGGACCATGGCCGATGAGGCCGACACCGCCATCCGGGCCGTCGACTCCCTGCGCGCAGGGGAGGACATGGACGGAGACCGGCTGTGGGCCGCCCTCCGCGACGTGCGCCGCCTCCGCACCCGGCTGGAGGCCCTGGAGGCAGAACTCATCCTCTATGCCCGCGAAGAGGCTCCCGCAGGTCGCGCCCGGATGAACCTGCGGGAGATCGGCGAGGTCACCGGCACCCACCACAGCACTGTGGCCGAACGGGTTGAGCGCATGACCCGGGGAGCACACGCCAGCTGGCGGCACTGGCTTGTCCAGGGCACCGCGCGGGAGGCACTGCACAAGGGAGTCGACGCCTGATGATCCGGGACGCCGTGACCTGTGACCGCCCCAACTGCCTCGCGATTCTTCTGGAACCCGACTCCCTCCCCGAGGGGGCGGAGTTCGAGACCGCCGTGACGGCCGCCGGATGGCAGCACCTCTCCGACGGACACGCCTGCCCCGCCTGCACGGCGGGGACGGGACCGGTCCTGGAACGGGGCGAGTGCCCGCGCTGCAGCGGCCGGACCGCCGACCGCCCCGACGGCGCCAGGTGCATGTACTGCGGACATACCGTGCCGCACCCCACCGAGGAGTGGTGACCATGGAGGAGGAGCGCATGACCTACGAAACCGACCTCGCCGCGGCCAAGCGCGCCGGCCGCGCCTGGGGCTGTCCGTGCGGTGCGGACAATCCTGCGCACTACGCCGCGTGCCACGACTGCCAGCGCCCGTCCTGGAGCTGCGCCAGCTGCGGCACGGTCAACTCCGAGGTACGCAGCCAGTGCGATGAGTGCGGCAACGACATCCCCCACGAGGCCCTCGGCGACTGCGCGGAGGGATTCGAGATGACCTACGAGGAGTTCATCGCGCTCCAGGTCGGCCCCCGTCGCGTCGGCGGCCGCTACGACCACGGCTATCCCGCCAGCGCCTACGAGGTCCTCGCCGTCGAGCGTGGTCCCCGCGCGCAGTGGCCGACCTGGCAGATCACCGTGCGCGACGACCGCGGACAGGTGCGCGAGCACTGCTCCGGCTGGAATGCCGGCCGGGACCGCGTCATCGCCCAGCCGCTGTCTGATGGGCAGCCCCGCAACGCCGCCGAGGAGGCCGCCCAGTGACGCGCTACGTCGCGCCCGCGCTCAGCGCGGAGACCGTCCTCACCAACGGAAACATCGACGACGCCCGTGCGCAGCGGCTGGCCGAGCTCTGGACAGCGGCGTACCCGGCCATGTGCGCGATCATGGACACCGTGATCACGGCGCAGCGTCGCGCGGACTGCCCGACCGTCGACATCGCCCAGCTGGAGCGCGTACGCGGCGATCTGGATGACGTCGACCGGGGCGCCTACCGCGTGTGCGAGTACAGCCCGCCGGCCTTCTCCCCGACGGCCGCCGGGTGGCTGGTGCGCGACGTCATTGCCATCACGCATGTCGGCCACCCGCAGGCCGGCAGCATCTACCGGCTCGCCGCCGAGCTGGCCGACCTTGCTGTGAGCGCCGGCCCCCACCCGCAGCCGGCGGAGCCGGCGGAGAGCTGACCGCGCCCGGCCGCACGCGAGCCCTCGGAGGCATTGGAGCTGCCTCCGAGGGCTCCGTCGTACCGTATCGCCCCTCTCCGGGCCGGGGCCCCGCCGGGCTGAGTGCCGGCGGGGCCTTCACGTCACTTCCGCTCGATGTTCAGGGCCACGTGGATGCTGCTGCCGCTGACGGCGATGGCGGTGCCCAGTTCCGAGTGCCCCGTGAGCCCGACGACCGTGCCGGTGCCGACGCATACCGCGGCGAGACCCACCTGGGCCCAGTCGAGGGCACGGTCGCCGCGGGATCGGGCGGCGGGCGCCTGCTGCTGTTCCGGCACCTCGGCCGACTGCGCCTCCGCCGGCTGCGGGACGTCCGGGCCGGATTCTGTTGTGGACATGGCAATCCTCTGCTTCTTGGGCGTGCAGGAAGCACGCGGTGAATGGGTGTCACGGACTCTGAAGGAGCGACCGGTTAGGTCCGCAAGTCCGTGTACTGGTGTCCGGTGGCGCCCCCGGACACCGAGGAGACTGCACCGTCACGGCTGCCGATTCGACTTCTCGCGAATTTCGCCGCAGGCCGCTGTGACGCCCCATCAGCTGACCGCGTTCGCCGTCCCCATTCAATGGATGGGGACGGCGACTTTCCCGGCGTGACCTGCGTGACCTGTGATTTTCCCGGTCGCCATCCCTTGAATGGGGTGCGCGGGGCTGCTATCGGCCCCCGTTTTCGCGAACGCTGGAATCCGGCCGGCCGTGCTGCTATCTGCACGGGGGTCCGGTTCTTTCCTCGTGCAGATACAGACGCGCTTCCTGCCGCCGCCTCTTCAGCCACGAGGAGGGGAGATGGGTTCCCGGCCCTTACACCGCCCGACCCCAAGGCGCGCAAGCCGTCGCGAAAACGCGTACGGGCCCCGGAGGAGAGGGATCTCCGGGGCCCGTACGGACGGTGCGGCGGCTACTGCGCCCGGCGGCGGTCTGCGCGCGGGCCGCGCCGGCGGCCGCCGCCGTTCGCGCCCCGTTGTGGCGAAGCACGATGATGTAGAGCACCCCGCCGATCACGAGGAGCGCTGCATGGTGACCAGGCACCGCGTCACGCTGCAGTTCGCCCCGGGCGGCCCGACCGTGGAGGGCGAGTGGACCGCTCCCGCCACCGCCAAGACCCGGTACACCCAGTGGGTCGGGCTCTACGGCACCGACCCGGACGTGGTGATCCAGCTCATCGAGGAGACCGACGGACAACGCCGCGTGCGCAAGACCTGGACGACACGCGGCGAGGCCACCGGCGACGCGGCGCATTGACCGCCACGGCGCCCGGTGCCAGCAAGGCGGGCAGCCGACCCGAGCACGCGAGGGCGGACCGAGCGCGTCTGGCTATGCATCTCAGTACGGGCTCTGGTCCAACTTGTGTGGTGCAGTCACGCCCAGTGACGGCCGATATGGAGTTCCGAGGGCTGGCAAAGGCTTGCTGACGCCACTCCTGGTCCTGGTCCCCCTGGCCCAGGATTCAGTCAAGGAGGCACCTGGTGGCTATCGAA
This sequence comes from Streptomyces sp. NPDC053560, assembly GCF_044544605.1. Lineage (NCBI taxonomy): Bacteria > Bacillati > Actinomycetota > Actinomycetes > Kitasatosporales > Streptomycetaceae > Streptomyces > Streptomyces sp. NPDC053560. The sequence continues at coordinate 7,108 of NZ_JBITXI010000025.1, forward strand.
CCTGCGGGTTTCCCCATACCAACGTTGTGGTGTAGCACTTTTGGGTATCGATCTGGAGGAGGAGCTGCTTGGCACCGTTCAGTGGGGCGTTGATTGTTGCGGGCTTGTCTGGTTCCACTGTTCGCGAGGCGATGAGCTCTTTCTTGTCGCCCAGCCCATCCGCGTTGCGGTCCGCATAGATGTCGAACTGTGGCTCATCTATGTAGCTGATGTCCTGGAGGGTGTCATCGTCCATGCCGACCGTGGCGGTGAAGCGCTCATAGGTGCCGGGCAGCGGGATCACCACCTTCTCGCGGCTATGGCAAGGGGTTTTCAATCCCAGGCTGTGGGGGTATGTGCTGCCGCCAAGCAACCAGGTCCCGCGAGACCAGGTGTCGCCGGTGAAGTTCATGTCGCCGACGGCGCCCGGCGGTGCAGTGGACGGCTCTGTCGATGTGCCGGCACGGGGAGTTTCACCGGGGGTACCGTCGGACGGCGGGTCGCTGATCGGTGCGGTGGTGGTGGGAAGCGTCGTGGGTCTGGATGCCTGTGCGGTGGGTGCAGCCCCGGGGTTGTCGCCGCTTCCGTTATTGATGATCAGTGGGATGACAACGTTGATAATGCCGAAGATGCCGCCTAAGAGGCTGCCGATGAGGGCGACAACGACGCTGACCTTGCCTGTCTCGCTCAGGGCGGCGAACCAGTTCTTGGCGCGGCGCAGGCGTGAGGGGGGCGGCGGGTGCGGTGTGGGCGGTCCCGAACCAGGAGGCATGGGGGGTAATGCCGATGACAACGAACCTCCCGGGGTCGTTGCTGGTTGGGACGCAAAGCGTAGAGGATCCAAGCAGCCCTGGGCAGTGCGTGATCGGTGAAGACCGGCATATCCACAGTCACGCGTATGCGACCACAGGAAGTGGACCAGAGCCCCCGGAGAGTGACACAACAATGCGTCAGCCCTGCGGACCCGACGTGTGCCGGCGCAGGTAGTCCTGGGCGTACGGGACCTCGTCGGGATGCCGGTACAGCCGGGCGATGAGCCATGCCTGGTCGCTGCTGAGCTGCGGGTAAGAGAGGCGCAGCCGGCGGGCGCGGAAGGTGGTGCGGGGGGCTAAGAGCCACCGGGAGAGACCGAAGCAGGCGGGGGGCATTTACACGACCTCCTGCTGGCCCTGGTGGGGTTGGTCCAGCTGCTGCTCCCGCTTGCGCTGCTCGATCCGCAGGGCCTCGACCCTCTCGGCGAACAGCTCCAGGTTCTCCTTCTCGTCGGAGAGGTTGTACGGGGCGATGGCCAGATCCAGAGCGGTGACCTCCTGCTCGATGGCGTCGGCCGTCTGCTGGAGGTTGAAGCCGCGCTCCTTGAACTTGAAGTAGCCCATCACCGAGGTGATGACGGTCACCGTGCCGCCGAGGCCGATGAGAATGCCCTTGCCCGGCTGGGGCGTGTCATAGAGAGCGGTGACGCCGGTGACGGCGGCCGAGCAGACAATAAGCGTCCATTGGAGCCAGTTGTGCCAGCGGCGGTAGCTCGCGCTCTCCCCCCGCAGGCGGTCGATCTCCCGGGGAATGGCGTCCCGGTAGGAATACTGCCGATCGAAGGCCGCCCGCGCGACCTTGGACGCGGCCAGAACCCGCTCCTCCTCGGCCAGTTCGAGGTTCAGCTTCAGCTCAGCGACCGAGAGATCTTGTTGCCAGCGGCTTCCGTTGTCGTTTCGAAACCAGGGCTGTGCGGTGTCGAAGTTGTTGACGAACACGAGGCACGCCCCGAAGAGGGCCGCGGCAACCACGACGCCGAAGACATTGATCGGCGCCATGTTGAAGCGACGCCAGGTGAGGGCGGTCGCACCGATGAGAGAGAGCAGCAGCAGCGGAGGCCCGATCCACCCGATGAAGGTGGCGATGTTGACCAGGCGGGTGCGTTTGATCTGACGCCTCAGGCCGGCGACCGTCCGCCGATGGTCTATCAGGGCGTTGATGCTGTGGTCTAAGACCGGGCCCTGCTCCGACATACGCGGCTTCCCCCATGGTGATCACCTTTGGCCATCGCTGGATCCCGATGACCTCTCGACCCACTTGTGTACCTCGGACCACTGGTATGGCGGATTCTGTCCGGTGCGATTGACGCAAAGCGCTTCCTAGCTGGCCGAATCGTTCCCGCTGCACTCCCACTCGGCGGAGTGACACGGCGCGGGACCCTGCCGGGCACGGGATTCGCCCCCGGGTCAGCCACCGGCGGCCGGCGGCACGGCGCGAACGCGGTGCACGCTGACGGTGACGTGCCGGGTGGTGCCGGCCTCGACCTCGACCACCAGGCCGGGCGCGATGGCGCGGTACGCCGTCCCGTCCCCGGTCCGCGCCGCCTCGCCGGGTGTGTGCCGCAGGTGTGCGGCGAGTTCGCGGCGAACGGGCAGCGGCAGCTGACGGGAGACCGCCCGGCGCCCGTCGGGCAGCTGCACCACCAGGGTCTGGGGACGGTCGGCCGTGCCGGTGTGGCCGAGCACCACGGCGTCGACCGTCTCGGTGTGGCGAATCTTCTGCCAGATCCGGCCCGGCCGGTAAACGCCGTTCGCCCTCTTGGCGACGACGCCTTCTAGGCCGATCGCGGGCAGCGTCTCGTACCACTGCAGCGCGACGTCGAGGTCGGCCGTGGCCGGCACCGGCTGCAGCGGCGGGCCGAGCGGGTCGAGCAGCTGCAGCAGCAGGGCGCGCCGCTCGCGGTACGGACGGAGCCGTACATCTCCCACGCCCGGGGCGTGGAGGGGGCATGACCCAGATACGGCAGAAACCCGCCACGGGATGATCTTGGTTAGTGGGCGAGGGCGTTGACGCGGTTCGCGTACTCGCGGCGGGCCTTTCGCTGGGCAGGGATCGCCGCGGCGCTGTCGAGTGGCTGACAGCGTTCGAGGAGTTGGCGGTGGATTGCGGGCACGGCGGGGACGCGGAGCGTGTAGTCCTGGCCGCGTCGTACGGCCTGGCCGTGGTCGAGCGCGGCTCGCTCGGCGTCGTCCAGTTCGGTGGCACGCAGGAAGTCGGCAACCTTGCCGGGCATGTCGAGGGTGATGAGCAGTTCCGGGGCTGGGACGGGGGCGTCGGCGGAGACATGCTCAGGCAGGAGATCGGCGACGGCCGTGTGGATGGCGCCGCGGCTGACGCCGTGCTCGCGGGCCAGGGCGGCGATGGACTGGTTCTTCAGGCAGGCCCCGGTGTCCTATCTCTGACCCACGGTAAAAGGTGGAGCCCGGCCTCAGGGATCGATGGAACCGTGTTTGGCGCTGAGATTGATCTTGCTGGCTATCCGTCAACGCGTGGAGTAGTCCGCGGTGCGTGCTGCGGGAAGTCGCCGGAGGCTGGTGGGAGGAGTAGTAAGCCGTCAGCTAGGGGTCATCTAGGGAGCGCGTCATGGCCACGATCCATTCGGTCATCAAGGGATTCAAGCTACGGAAACAGGTGCTGGCGCCAGTGCACTCGCGGATCGCGGAGCTCAACCAGCAATACGCCGACATCGTGCGGCCCGCGCGCACCAACTTCCTCGGCCCCTCGCCGGCGTTCAGCCCCTCGGCCGTCTCAGAGCTCATCTCCCGTCTCACGGCGGCCCACGCGCCCACCTTCCAGCTGGCGCAGACCTGGGCGACCCGTCAAAGCCAGCTACTGCAGGTGACCTCTCTTCTCGATCAGATGAAGTCGCCGCTCAACATCACGTCACAGATGCTTCAGCGGACCAACGAGATCATTCGCTCCATCGACCAGTCGATGTTCGACCTTCTGGCCGTGCAGCAGCAGCCGCTGACGGAGGAGGACCAGGAACGGGTACGGGATCTGGTTGACCAGCTGGCCGAGGTTGCCGCAGCCATGCCGGATGACGAAGCCCGCGCATGGATCCGTGATACGGCGGCCATCGTCTTCTTTGCGCCCGCCACCGAGGGCATTGATTCGGTCGGGGATGAGCCTGCCACGGAGATGGTCATGAGCGTGCTCGAGGCGGCCTTTAATGCTGCCGAGCTTGCTGGGGAGCTGTGGGACCAGCGGTGAACCGGTGCCTGGACGTCGAGAGCAGCGAACACCCCCCCAGACCCTTCAGCACCCAGAGGCGAGTAGCCGGCAAGATCAATCTCAACGCCAACCGCGGTTCCATTGATCCCCGAGGCCGGAGCCACGTCCGGTGCTAGGGGTGTTGGCTGTGTCAGACGTTGTGCTCCAGGACCGGACGGGGGTGTCGGCCCGGTGGCGGCGGCCGGTATCCGGTTGGTGAGGCAAGGTGTTCGCACACCCCGCCGTACTCGGGAAACGCGACGCCCGTCTCCTTCTCCAGGGCCGGGAAGAAGCGCTTGGCCTGTGGAGACTGGTTGGTGGTCTGCCAGGTGTAGCCGGGGCCGTCGGCCAGGGCCCGGCGGATGAGGCGCCGTCCGAGGCCCTTGCGGTGGTCGTCGGGGTCGATGGAAATCTTGTTGATGCTGCCGACGCGGCAGGCGTCGCACACCACCCACACCAGCCTGCCGATGTCGTACCCCTCCCGGTCGAACATCCGGAGGTTGCGGTGTCCGGTCGGGTGTCGGGGCGGCCAGTACAGGAACCGCACTTCCCGGTGCCTGGTGGTCAGCAGGATCCAGCGCCATCGGAGCGGCGAGAGGTAATCGGGGACGGGCGGTGTCACCGGCTTCTCCTTCGGGTCCGAGTGTCACGCCCGGCGGCGTGCGGCGGAGTCGCGCTCGGCGACGTGCCGGGCGACCGCGTCAGCGCCGGGGCGGGCGGACCGCTCCAGGGACCGTACGAGGGGTGGAGTTGCCGCCCTAGCCGCGAACCTGAACCATAACCGCGTTCAGCAGTTTGGCGCCGGGACCGGGGACTCCCAGGCCGGCGGACTGCAGAGCCTTTCTCTCGGCACGTGGTCGGTGGGACGCACCAGAGGCAAGGCTCGCAAGGAAGTGCAGCTCGTCTCGCTCACGGAGACTGCGGACCAGCCGGACAAGCTGCTCCAGCGGGGTATGGAGCCCGACCCTCCACAGCAGGACGTCGGCGAAAGAAACCTCTACCTCGGTGACCGGCTCGGAGCCCTCCGAAGCGGCAGCAGGAGGCAGGCCCGGCACCGCGGGGGACGGGATCGGCACCGCAGGAAGCACCATCACCCTCGTGATCACAGACAGCTGCCGTAGCCGTCGCGCTTCACAGCGCCGCGCGACGATCTCCAGCAGACGCTGGGCGTCCATTCGGCGGCCGTGATCCTGGAGGGCGTCGTACAAGGCAACGACGGTGGGAGGAGCCGCGTCCTGGGCCGCTTTCAGAAGGATGCTGTCGGCTTCGTCGTCCTGGTCGACGTCGCGGAGCTCGGCGAGCGTCTCGACGGCTTCCGCAACGGTCATCCCCCAGTCTTTCCCGGGCTCCTGAAGCTCCTCTGTCTCCGGTGCTGCGGGTGCGGCGGTGGCACCGTCCTCCCAACGCTGCAGCTCCCCCGCGGTTGCCCGTGCCATCTCCTGCGTATGCCGGGCGTCGCCTTGCTGGAGCCGCAAGAGGGCACCGGTCTGAGCCACCAGGTCTTCGAGCTCGGAGACTCGACGCAGCGCGGCGTTCCGCTCCGCCTCCAGCTGCCGCACCTGTGCCTCCTGGTCCTCCACGCCGCCCTGTCGCAGTCTGCCGAGCTCCTGCTCGGCCCGGTGCCGGTGCTCACGTTCGTACTGCAGGTCCTCCTGCAGCGCGGCCAGAGAACGGGCGGTGTCGATCTGCTGCTGGTGCAACTTCTCTTGGAGCTCGGCGAGCTCGTAGGCCCGAGCGGACAGCGGTCCCTTCGCCCGGGCCGCGGCGTACAGCAGGGCGCGGCTCTCCCGAGCCTCCTTGCCGCCGTCAGGCCCGGCGTCCTGGCCGGCCACCAGCCGGTGAAGGCGGGTGAGCAGCTGGGGGGCGGGCAGGCTCTGCCCGGACAGATAGCGCGACAGCCGGGTGGGGTCCGCGGCGAGCGCCGCGGCCAGGTCTGCGGAGGTCATCCCGGTGCGTGCGCGCAGCTCCCGAAGGTGCTCGGCGAAGACCCTCTCGTCTTCCCCCAGCTCGTCGCTGAGGGGCGCCAGCGGACGCGGCCGTGGCACGACGGCTCGCTCCCGGTGCTGCTCGGTCACCGAACCTCCTTGTATTGCGTGCCCGCAAGATGCCCACAGACCCGCAAGACGGTCTTGCTCTCTGCCGCAACAGAGGTGCGGCGCGGTGGGGTTGACCTTAGTCGGACCGCCCGACCGAGAGGAGATCTCCATGACCACCACGCCCCCTCCTGCCCCCGCACCGCAGCAGCCCAGCCCGGACCGTGCCCTGCTCATCTTTGTACTGTCGGCCGTCGGATTGGTGCTCACCGCCGCCCTGCTCGGCATCTGCGTGTGCTATCCGGCGCTGGCCACACCGCTTCAGGTCGCCACGGGTGGAGCGGTCCTGTACGCCTCGCTGGTGACCCTCGTCCTCACCCGCCGGTAGACCGGCTCGCCCGGGAACCCGGTCGGTCGGCGACGCTCTCATCCGCATCGCTGCCTGCGCCGGCCTACCGCGCACAGCCCGATGCTGTGGCCGAGAAGCAGGGCGGCTGGGCAAAAGCTCCAACGCCGGTCCCGTCTGTCAGTTGTCGGGGCCTGGAGCATGCTGCGGGCCTGCTGGCCGTCACCTGGCCGCTGGCTCGGGCCCGTCCTTCATGCTCTTGTCGGTCATCTTCCAGGTCCCGCCTGTCCAAGTGAGATCGGTGATGACCGTGTACCAGCTGGTGGTCAGGGGCTTGGGCGAGTTGTGGCCGTCCAGGCCCAAGGTGCCCAGGCACCACACGGCCACAGTGGCCGCCGTGCCGCGGTAGGCGGTGACGGAGGAGTTGATCGGGAAGGTTCTGTCGACGAAGGTGAAGCCCTTCGGGGCCGACCCGTCACGGTGGAGTCCGGACTCCTCGTACAGCTCGGGCGTGTAGGCCCGGTCCAGCCCCATCTGGAACCGCTCCGCGGCCTCTGCGGTCATCACCTGTTGCAGGAGCCGGTCCCGCGACTTCTTTACGTACATCTCGTCGGAGCCGGTCAGCTCCGCGTAGTCCTCCGCGGCCTGCCGTGCGCCTGTCCGGCTATGCGCATATCCGCCCGCCGCGGTGTCGGTCGCGGGGCCCTTCGCCGACGTGCTGTCGGCGTCCGCGTCCCGGTGATCTGCCTGCTGGTTCACCGCGACGATGACTGCCAGCAGCACCACGGGGACACCGACGGCGATCGTGAACCGGCGGGAGGGCTTCCAGCGGCGCCAGGGCGTTGAGGGTTTCACTTCTGCCATCCGGTCCGGCCCGTCCTGCTCGCCGTTCACGACGCCCCCTGCTCTTGATTCGTCACTGAGCGGTCATTGTCCCCTCCCGTGGCTAGTGGGATCTACGGGACCGCTGGGGGAAAGCTGAAGGCCCGGTCTCGCGAGACCGGGCCTTCTCAGCAGATCAGGTCAGTGCTGTGGAGGGCCTGCCCAGACCCCCACGATCACCATCAGGACCACCACACCGACGAGGAAATAGAACCAGCCCTTCAGCGTCACGCTGCACTCCCTTGATCAATTCGAGATGAGTGACGGTACCGGCTCACGACCCAGCCCCCCTTGGCGGCTGCTGGTCGGCCTCGGGCGCCCGCCGCGGTGCGGGCGCGGCCCCTGCTCCCGACCCGGCGGACCTGCTGGAGTGGGCCGCGATGCCGCCGGAGGCATGAGCTGCCGCCGACTGCTGTTTCGGTGCCGACGAGCTGGACCGCTCGGGCCCGGCCCCTCGGGAGCTGTGCGTGCTGATGCCCTGCCGCACGGTCGCTGCCGGGCTGGAGTGTTGGGGCACGCGCTGGCGAGGCGATACCGCCGAGACCATCGACCGCCGGGCCGAGGCGATGTCGTCCCCCAGACCCGGGATGAACCGGTAGAGCAGACCGCTGGCGACGATCGCCAGAATGATGATGGCCAGGCCGGAGACCACAGCGCCGATGTCATCAGAGGTGGACGAGCTGAGGGCCGACGCCAGAAGAAGCACGATGGCGATTACCGGCTTGATGGCGATCACCGCGCCCATCACCCCGGCCCAGGTACGGACCCGCCCCCACAGGTCCCGGTCTACGAAACCGGTGTACACGACGGTTCCCAGGAGGGCACCGATGTACAGCGCCGCCATCCGCACCACCAGCTCCAGCCACAGAACGCCGGCAGCAAAGATCGAGACGATGGCGACCACGATCTGCATGATCGGTCCGCCGCCCGTTGAGCCGGAGCCCTTCTCCAGCGCCTTCTGGAAGGCTCCGAAAAATTGATCGCTGGCGCCCTTGTCCGCGATGACTTCGGTCACGGCGTCGGTCGCACCCACCACCGTGTACAGGATGAGTGGAGTGAACGCGCTGGCAAAGACGACGAGCCAGAGGTAGCCGACCGCCTCGCCGAAAGCCCGGGTGAACGGAACCCCTCGGATCGCGCGTTTGGCCACGGCCACCAGCCACAGCACCAGTGTCAGGACCGACGAGGCTGCGAAGACGAGGGCGTACTGCTTCAGGAACGAGGCGTTCGTGAAGTCGACGTTCGACGTCGCGCTGACCGCATTGGCCCCCTGCCCGACGATCCAGGCTGCAGCCTTGGAGAAGCCGTCCGCGAGCGACTGAATCGGATCCAGCGGATTGCTGCTGTCTCCCAGCGAGGGACTCTGCGACGTGCCGTCGTCTGCTCCGTTGTTGCCCCGCTCGTTGCACAGATCCTTGGCCTGGCCGCTCAGCAGATCACAGGGATTCTCTGACGGCTTCGGAGATGGCTCTGCCGGCGCGGCTACAGTTCTCGGCGCATCCGCCACCGCCACGTTAGCCGCCGCGGACGGAGCCAGCGTCAGCACGCCGAGCAGCACAACGGCGACCGCGGCGACAAGTGCGGCCAGGCGGCCGCTTATCCATCGGGTGGGCAACGGGGGCCTCCAGTGACGAGCGGTACCTCAGCGTATCCAGCATGAGGCCTTGCTCGCCCCGCCACAGCAGCCCTGGACCAGCCACATCGCCACCACGCAGCCCCTGCACCCCCACCGACGCCCGGCGGAGCACCGCCTTTGGCCCATCGGAACGGGCGGCCCGGCTGGTCAGGCCCAGATCGCGGTCCGGTTCTCCCACTCCTCAAAGGTCCGGTGACCCCCGCTCAGCACGTAGCGGCGCAGCTCCAGCCGTTCGACCACCTCGAAGCTGTCCGGGCCGTCGCCGAACGCGGAGTCCAGCGTGCGGGCCGCGGCACGGTCCGACAGCCGGGCGGGCGTCACCTCCAGGTACAGCGTGCCCATCTGCCAGTGCACCCGGGCAATCTTCTCCACCAGGGCCCGGCCCTCCACGACGAACCGCCGTTCGTAGTACGGCCCTGCTCGGGGACGTCCACGGCCACCCGGTATGCCTCCAGTAGCTCACGGCCGCCGTGCAGGGCGAATGCGCGGACCGCCAGGGCGTGCCGCCGCGCTGTGTCGGTGTCATACCCCGCGGCCTCCAGGGCGGCCAGCGCCTCGCTCTCCGTCAGGTGGGCGGGCGCATGCCGCAGTGCGATGGTGCCCTCCCAGTGCGCGAACGCATCCCCTCGCCCTCGGCCGACACCGCGGGAGCAGGGGATACGGCGGCCGGAGCGACCTCGTACCGGCTCAAGCACGCTTCGCGGCCGGGCGGAGGCACCAGCTTGCGAAGCAGGGGGACGGGCGGTCGGCGCAGCACTGTGAAGCCCTTCGCCCTGGCAAAACAGCGGTCTGTGACGGATGGTGGGGAGCGGCATGCAAAGTATGACTTCACGGCCTATCTCCGTCCCTGCGGCCGCAAGATGGTCGGCATGGCAACGGCAGAGGACACGCAGGTGGTCGGAGAACCGGTGGTGCGGCATAGGCAGGGGCGGTTCGGCAGGTTATGGGCGCGAACAGTGGTGCGGTGGAAGCGTCCAGCCTTCGCGCGGGCGCGCAAAGCGGCGACGAAAGTTCATGCGGACATCACCGAGTCGGCGGCCGTGTGGGAGCAGCTTGATGTTGCGCAGAGGGTCACGGCGGGGATGAAGGCGTCGGTGCGGGCATATCGCCGGGGGCGTGAGGTTCCCAGCCCGTGGGGTCGCTTTGCGGCCCTGTACACGGTCTTCGTGGTCTTTGTGTGGGCAGTGAACAGGACGCGTGATGCGCTGCCCGTACTCCCGGGCTTGGTGGAGCGACACGTAGAGGGGTACACCGACGGGATCACGCACGGGCCGACGCTCTTGGTGCCGATTCAAGTCGGTATCGGGGCGGGGATCACATGCTTTGTAGGGGTGTTGATCTGGCTGGTCTGCTCCGCGATGAAGGACGGGGTCCGCTACGGATTGCGGATGGAGTTCCGAGAGTTCCGTCCGGTCGTAGCGGCCTTGGGTGCGGTCAGAAGCTGCGGGGCCGTGTACGGGACGGTGGGGCCGGAGCGGATTCGGGCTCTGTGGTGGCTCGCCGTATCCATGCAGGGAGTCCGAAAGGATTTGCGGCGTGCGCACCGGGCGCAGGGACACCTTCTCTTCCGCAGTGACCGCCGGAAGGTAGTGCGAACTCACGTACGCCTGGTCGTGAAGTGCCTGAATGAAGCCGAAGCTCAGGTTGATGTGGAGGGGGATCAGGCGCTTCCCGAGCTTGTCGGCCTTCTCGGCCAGGTCGCCGACGGTTACGCCGACGGACGGCTCGGTGCCCTCATCGATGAGGAGAAGCTGAAGGGCTACGAGGTCGGCCGGGACTGGGAGGCGCTACGCCTTGCGTTTCTCGCCGTGGTGGTCGCGATCGGGGCTGCCAGCGCCGGGTTCCTCGCGCTGTCCGAGCCGGTGACGGTTGTCCTCATGGCCAGTTTCGGTGTCCTGGGGGTGGCATTGGTCTACCGCAAGAACCTGGGGAAGGGCACGGACCTTCTCAGCCTGTGGCGTCCTGTGTGACTGGCTGACTGTGTCACTCTCCGGGGATGCCGTTTCGACGTGAGTTCGGGAGTCACTCGCAGCGCTTTTTCATGATCAATGTCGGTGCGTTTTGATGTCACCAGGCGGCTGCTCGTGCGGCTGAGCAAGGGCCAGCAGGGTGCGGGTGGTCAGGCCGGCTTCTGCCGGTGCCGCAGGGCTGTCCAGGTTGAGGGTGTACTGGGTACGGCGTCCGGTCCGCTCGCGCCGTAGGTAGGCGCCGATTTATCTCTGTCCCACGGTGAGAAGTAGCCGCAGCGCGCTCTGCTAGCCGTTTCCTTGCTGTCGACCGCTTCGTCCGTCCGGGCTCGCTGCCCCGGGAAATGGCCCGTCCCCCACACGAGCGCTTCCTCCGTACCGGCCTGATTTCGCCGGCACCCGAGGCTTCCTGCTGCGCGGCGGCGACCTCCGGAAGCTGAGCCGTACAGGGCCCTGCACGGCTCAGGCGAGGCCCGGTGAACCGGGCCATCGCGGCAGTCGTTGCCCGATGCGGAGCCGGTCAGTCGACCTCGACGTATGTGACGATGACGATGCTGCCCAGCGCCGTGGCGTAGTAGATGACGCGCACGCCCCCGGCGCGGAAGTCGCGCAGCGCGGCGACGGTCGCGTGAACCGGAGCTTCGTCGGGCTGAGCCACGATGGTGTCCAGCGCCGCCTCCAGGCGTGCGAGCGCGGCCGGATCGGACTCCAGGGCACGGATCTGCGTCGCGGCGGGCTCCAGAACCACCAGCCGGGCCCGCCGGCCACTGCCTTTAGGCAACGCCACTGCTCCCCGTGGCATCTCGCGGAGCGAGGCCGACCTCCAGCCGCAGGGTCTCCCAGTCCTGGCAGCGATCGAGATCGATGCCTTCCGCGGCCATGAGTTCCAGGACGTACGCCAAGCCCGGATTTTGGGGGAACTCCGCCCGAGCGGCCGCGCGGAGGTCGCTCTGCTCCGCAGGGTCGAATTGCAGGTGAGCCATGGGGCGGTCCTCCGGCCGTAGGGACGTGTCCCCACGCTAGCGCGGGCTGCAGCGGCGCGGCAGGGAGTCGGCCGGCACGGGAGCGGAAGGCTCCAATGGTGGCGCTCGCTTCGCGTGCGGCCCCGTCGTTGTCCGCGCCCCGGTGGACAGCACCACCGGCATTGCTTCTCGGGCGGTACCGGCCGTGACGGGCACAGAAAGGGAGAGTGGCTGGGCCCGGTGCGGGGTGCCGGTGCATACGCGCGTCTGCTCGTACGGCTGCCCTTTCGTCGTGTCTCACTGTCGTCGGCCGGGCTTCGTGTTAAGACCCGGCAATCCCAGCGCGGACACCGGCCGCAACGTTGACGGCTTGTCGACCGCTCAAGGACGTGGCACTGCTTCCGAGCTGGAGCCCGACGTCCACAAACGTCCAGACGGCCCGGAGCCCCTGACAGCCTCTGCTCATGGACATCGCCAAGAATGTTGCGGCGGGGCTCCTGCTTGCGGTGCTGCTCGGGCTCGCCCGCTGGGGGGCCGCCCGGTGGCGCCTGCGCAGGAGCGCATCCCACATATCCCTTGATCCTTTGGAGTTACTGATGGGCAAGCCGCTTCCCAAACCTGCGCTGCCTCCCTCTGGCGCGCACCGGGAACTCAACGAACTGCTGCACGAACTGCACAGCCGGGCCGCCTACCCCAGCCCGTTCTCCCTCGCCCGGACCATGGGTGTTTCCCGCACCAGCTTGCACGATGCAATGTCCAAACCGAAGTTGCCCAGCAAAGACATCGCAGTACAGCTCGCGTTGGCCTACGCCATACAGATCCGCTGGGGGGCGTCGGTCAATCCAGAGGAAAAACTGGACGACATCGACCGCCGGGTGCAAGAGCTGTGGGAGATGGCATACCGGGAAGCGGCGCTGCCAGATCCCGGGCACCTCGAGCGGCTGGTCCAAGAGGTATGGGACGACATGGCGAACGGTCTTGGCCCCTGCCCCCCGAGCGACCCCGTAACAAAGGCGCTGGCCCGGTCGTCCATCAGCATCCACGTGTGGGAGCGTTTCGTGACTGTCATCGTCGATGCGTGCAACCAGGATGACCGGACCGTCCTGGGCTGTTATGCGGAGGGCACCACCTGCCGCGTTCCCTGGAGGGTCATCCTCGCCGCAGAGGTCCGGTCACGACTGGCACCAGAACAGCTCAGCCTGTTCGCGGTCGATCTCGTGGAAGACGTAGAACTGGAGCTCGCGGACGGCTTCCTACGCCCCCCAGGAGAAACGGACTCACCTCTTCTCTTGTTCTGAGGTGAGGCCAGCGTGCGACTGGAGCGGCGAGGGTGTCGGCTCCCCGAACTTCAGACGCACGCGATCGAGGCACCCGAGCCCCCGATGCTCGACATGCCATCTGCGCTGCACCTGGTGTCCGAGCTGGAATTCTCGATCCTGCGCGAGTTGATGTGCTGTCACCAGGTGGCGCAGGGACAGCGGTCCGGCTCGGTACGCGCTTCCCGTCCCGCGAGAAAACTCCCGACACGCCGACCAGCGAACTTGCGTACATGAACTGTGGTGCGGAAAGATCGCCACTATGGCCAGGCCCTATGGAAGTCGTGACGCGGAAGAACGCGGATACGTGCCGCCTGTACGGGACAAGAAGCGCCACGGACTGGTTCGGCTGTCGCCGATGGTCCCGGCCGACGTCCACGCTCAGGCGTACGCGAACGCGAAGGCTGCAGGCGTCTCTATGGGGCGCTACATCGCCGAACTCATCAAGCGGGACCAGCTCAACGAAGATGGCGCCCCGGTATGGGCCGACGAGGCCTTCGGCGAACAGGACCAGGGGGAACTCCCCCTGACCGGATAGCCAGTACCCGGACACGCCAAAAGGCCCCGGCTTGCCAACCGGGGCGGCGCCCATCGACCGGGACCCAGCATCACTGCCAGTGCGCTGAGTCCCCTGCATTACCTGTGAAACAGCAACACCCACGGCTGACTGCCAATCAGCCACCTGCTCCCTCGACCGGAGCGAATCCGATCCGGTGAGACGGACGGGCTGCCAACCCGGCCTTCTCACCACCAGAACAAAACAGGAGGTGAAGCCACACCAGAGACCACTCGTCCGAAGCGCTCCAGCCCTTCCCTCACGGGAGGGCCCGGCGGCGTTTGTCGTTCAAGTGACCCCATAGGAGTTCCTCCATCGTAGCGGACCGCTGCGATGTCGGTCAGCCCATGCCTGCCGCCGGTGTGTCTGCGGAAGCGGGCGTGCACAGCCCGTCATCTGCCCGAACCCCCTCGCCCTACACAGGTGTTCCCCCCCACACCGCCGCGCCGGCCGACCTCCAGAACCTGTTTCTGGAACTCTCCCCGCGCGCCTCTGTCCGGGTGGACACCCGCTCCGGCGATGGCAAATGGCTGCACTCCTACATCGACCGGCCGCTCCCCGCGACCGCCCCGCGAGCCCCCTACGCCATCTACCTCGCCGACGAGACCGGCCACTTCTGCAGGCTCTGCTTCGACCTCGACTCCAAGCGCGGCGACACCGGCCCCGACCTCGCCACCCTGCTGCGCGCCCTGGAAGAGGCCGGGCTGACCTACGTGGTCGCCGCCTCCGGATCCGCCGGCGGCCGCCACGTGTGGGTCACCGCGGCGACACCACTGGAGGCCACGCTCGTCTCCGCCATCGCCGAGGCCGCCGCGAAGCGCCTGCCGACCCTCGACAAGGGCATGCTGAACAACCCCGCCACCGGCGCGGCCCGCCCCATCGGCGCCCCGCACCGCGACGGCGGCACCAGCCAACTGCAGGCCCCGCTCGACGAGCGCCGGGCCGCCGCCCTACTCACCCCGGACACCTGCAACAACCCCACCGACGCGTTCGTACGGCTGCTCCTGGTCCTCGACGCCATCCCGGCCGCGCCCGACGTCCGCGTGCGCCGGACCCGCCAGGACCCCGTCGAGGTCCTCGACGACGAGCTGGGGCCCCGCCTGCCGGGCACCGCGAACCCCACGATGGATGAGGAGACCTACCGGCTGCTCACCCACCGCCCGGCCGGCGACAAGGTCAGCGAAGTGCTGGCCGCCGTACTCGTACGGCTCGCCCTGCGCCGCTGGACGTGGCCGATGGTCGAGCGGCTGCTGGCCGAACGACGGCACCGCGAGGGCGGGCTGCTGCACGCCTGCACCAGCACTCGCCGGGGCATGCTGCGCGTCGTGCTGCCCGAGGTGCAGGCCCGGCAGAAGCTGGCCCGCCAGTGGGCGCGGTGCGTCGCCTACGCGGCCACCCTGCCGCTCCCCGAGGACACCCTGGAGTGGACCGAGAACCTTGCCCACGTCGTCGCCCTGGTCGAGCAGGTCCAAGCGGCCGCCGACGCCTGCCCCGAGCGTTGGGCCACCGAATCCGGCCCCGCCGACCGTGCCGCCCTCGACCTCCGGTGCCTGCTCGCCCTCCGCGCCGGCACCACCGTGCTCGCCCTGGACTGCCGCCGCGCCGCGCTCGCCACCGGCACCGGCCGCTCGACCATGCACCGCGCCCAGGACCGCCTCACCCTCGACGGCTGGCTCGCCGCCCGCGACTCCGACGGCCCCGCCGGCACCCACGAACTGCTCCCCGCCACCGCCTCGTACCCCGACTCCGAACTCGTTGCACGGGGTGGGACACAAGGAACCCCGCCCCCCGTAGGGGAGCGCCGTAACCACCTGATCTCTGTTCTCCAGGAGCGTCTCACCGCAGGTCAGCACGATGTTTTCGCCTACGGTCGCGCCACCGCGACACATGCCGGAGGGCTGGGGCACCACGCCGGACGCATCTACCAGCAGCTGACCGAGCACGCCGACCGCGCCCTGAGCCCCGCCGAGATCTGCCGGCGCACCGGCTATCGCCTGCGCACGGTGGCCAAGCACCTCGCCCGGATGCGAGATCTACTGGTGGCCACACGGGTGGTGATGACCGTCCATCACGAGTGCCCGACCTGCCAGGCCGCCCCCGGAGAGCGTTGCCGCACGGGTACCGGAGCCGTATTCCGCCGCCGCGGCGCCGACCAGCACGCTGCCCGTCAGACCCTCGCCGCCGAGCGCTCCAGCACCCCGCACTACCGTCCCCGGCCCGGCTCTCTGATCGCCGCGGCCAAGGCCCTGGGCACCTATGGCCGCCTCGCCGCCCGTGCCCGCCGGTACGCCGTCGAGACCGAGCTGTACCGCTGGTGGCGCCAGGAGGAGGAGTGGATGCGCGCCCCCAAGGCAGGTATCCGCACCGGCGTCCAGACACACGAGGAGCAGACTGCCCTGGTGCTCACCACGCTGGCCCGTCAGCCACGCCGCCGCTACCCCCGGACCACCGACGGCCGCGGCGACCACGCAGTTGCCAGGGCCCGCATCGAGCGCCGCATCGCCACTGCCTGACGTCCCGGCACCCCCGCCTCCTTGCTGCGCCTGGGCTCGTCTGCCCTCCGGGGATCCCCCACCACAGGGCTTGTTATTGCTTTGGCCAACCTCTGTGACCCAGTTGACGGTAGACATGATTCAGCGTCGATGTGAGAGAAGACCGAGGACGCCTCCGAGTCGGCGCGAGACACCGCGATCCCCACCCCGCGCAGTGACCAGAGTCATTGGAGCTGGCTCCGGCCACTGCACCTGTCACCGAAAGGACCTGATGAGTACTGCCGATCCCTTAGCCCTGCTGCGCGCGACCGCCGCCGTCCAGCGACTAGATGATGACCTCACCGTTCACCCCGGCGACCGACAGCGCGAGCGTACGTACCTGGTGCACCGTGCCGCCCTCGCGGACCGAGCCGTGCCCGCCCTCGCCGAGGTCGAGGACCCGGCGACCAGTGAGCGGGACGCCGCGGAGACCGCTCACCGGTTGCTCGCCTACGACCGGGCCCACGGCACCGGCTGTGGTTCCGTGCCGGCCTCCGACGCTCGATGGGACGCTGACCCTCGCGGCTACGCCCGCCAGGAGCATGCCGCCGCCGTCCGCGCCGAGCACGACCAGAAGCACGTCCGTGGCTGAGCTGTACGTCGAGTTGCAGGGCGGACGGTACCTGGGACATCGGGTGTGATGCCCACTCCGTATGACGCTAGGGGCCTCTCCCGCCGGAGCGGGCCCTAGTTGGTCGCGGTCTGCTGTGGGACGCGCAGCAGACCGGCCGGCACGTAGTCGGATGTCGCGTTCAGCTGCCAGCCGTGCGCGAGGACGGCCAGCACAGCCAGGGTGACGGTGCTGACCGGCAGCAGGCTCCGGACCGCCGGCGCCGGTTCGGCGTCCATTTCGGTGCGGTACGCGACCAGCCGTCCCACCAGCGCATGCTCAAAGCTCGCTCGATCGTCATCGAGGAGCACCCGCACCAGCTGCTGATCCGGGGACAGCTCGCCAGCCGCGTCCAGCTGCGCGGCCGCACGCGCGCGCGACTCGGCATCCGGCCGCCGCACGGGGACCGGCCCCTGTGCCACCCACGGCGAGCGTTCCGGGCGCACCACGTGCAGGTACATGGCGAGCGCGTCCATTTCGGCCAGGTCCGCCGCCGACGAGGGCGACTCCCACCGTGAGTACGGCACCCCGTCGCGAATCGTCGGTGCGTAGTCGCCCTGCAGTAGCGGGCCGATCATCTTGCTCCGGTCCCAGATCAGGTCGCTGATCAGGCACAGGCCGAACGCGTCGGTCCACGTGCGCGCCGTGGCCGCCGTCCGCCAGGGATCCCGGGCTTCCTGGTAGGTGTGCCGCTCGCTCTCCAGCGTCTGGCCGATCAGGGGCAGCCGAACGTCCCAGTCTCCGTCAGGGAAACACCCCAGGGACAGCAGGCCGAGCGCGCACTCCGCCGCGGTGAGCAGCGAGGCATGGGCCTCCGGCGCGGCGAGGGCCGGTTCCGGGCCCACGTGCGCGGCCGCGAAGTCCAGCAGCTCGTTCTGCAGATCCTGCAGCTCGCTCCGCAGCACGTTGCCGTTGGTCATGTCCCAGTAGGCGCCCATCGCGCGCCGGTCGATGCCGTCCAGCGCCGCCGCCAGCCGATCGGCCGCTACCTCATGGGTCCGTACGAAATGCCCCGGCGCGTAGTCCTGCATCCCCGCCCCTCCCGTTGATCTTGACGTGCCGGGCACGCTACCAACGGCGTCTGACACCGCCGTGCCGCTACGGGCTCGCCGAGGCCGGCGGCACCACCGGCATCCGGTCCGTCGGCGTCGAGGTACTGCGCCGCGCCACCCGCAGGCCCTCTTGCGGCCAGGCGTACGTACGGCTCGTGACCTGCGTCGTGCCGGACAGGTCGACGTCGACCTGGTAGCGGACCTGTCCATCGGACAGGTCATGCTGGGCGGTGACCTCCGCCCAGCGCCAGGTGCCGCCCGACCCGATCACACGGCGGGCCGGTCGGTGCGCGGCCACAGCCACACCCGCAGCCGCGGCCCGTCCTCCGGGCGTCAGGGCCGGGACGGCGGACGGCACCGACTCACTCATCTCGCTCACGCGTTCGATACTGCGTCCGGGCCGTCGGCGGCCGCCGGTCTCGGGCCCTTCTACTGCCCCGGCGGGGGAGGTGGCAGCGGGCCACAGGTCGGGCGGGGACGCCCCGGAGGGCCTGGCGGCCCTCCGGGGTGGTCTGACGGGCGCCTGCGGCGCGTTCACCGCCAGACCATCCCGCGCAAGCGCGGGACGCCAGGCCGGGCGCCTGCGGCGCGTTCACCGGCCTGGTGGCTGGTCCTGCGCAGCAAGCTGCGCGCACCGGACCAGCCATCGCCGCCCTTTGCTGTGGCCCGCTGCCGCCTCCCCCGCCGCGCGCAGGAAAAACGTGCTCTGAGCTGGGGTTTTCCGTAGAAAAATGAGCTGGATTGCTGTAAGGTTATCTGTGTCGGAAGGGGCGGCACACCCCGACCGGCGACCAATATCAACGAGGGAAGGAATCCCGAATGTCCCGTCAGTTGCTTCTGGCCGCTCTGGAGAACCGGCGCAAGGATGTCCGTGTGGTGGACTCGCTCCCCGCGAAGGGCTTTCCCGGGTTCGTCAACGGCGTGCAGCGCATGGGCACCGTCCACGACGTCTACGGGTGGACCAACGTCCACGCGCACATCAACATCTCGCCCGACGAGGCGTACGCGCTGACCGACAAGCGCTCCCCGCACGCTCTGTTCGAGCTGATGCTGATGTCCGCAGGGGCCACGTCCCGGCCGGGACTGCACGACCACTCGCCGGAGTTCGGCAAGGCACTGGGGACGATCGCGGCCCGGTTCGCGGAGCACTGCCACGCCTGCGAGCTGGGCCCGGTCGTCTCGTGGAGCTACGACCCCCACACCGTGGACCGCGAGTCCATCCAGGGCGAGAAGCGGTTCCACGCCCACTTCGTGGGGCGCACGCAGGCCGAGCGCGCAGCCGTCGAGGCGCGGGCGGTGCGGGCGGGGCGCCTGTCCACCGTCCGGTCCCGGCGCATCGTCGAGGAGGCATCCGTGCTCGGTGCGCTGCTCTGCGCGGACATCGTGGACGGGGACGCGCTGCGGGTGCTGGAGCCCGTACCGGCGCTGTCCACCCCCACGGCCACCGCGACGGCCCAATTCCGTCTGCCGCAGGGGTGGGAGAGCCTGGCCAGCCCGGACCTGCCCGCCGACCTGGCGTACATCCACCGCAAGCTGCGGAAGATGTACGACGAGATCCTCCGTGTCTGCACCACCGGCACGGCGGGCAAGTGGCGGCGCCCCATGACCCGGGAGTTCGACCCGCAGCACATTGACGTCCCCCTGCGGGCGGCGACCCGGGCGGCGCTCGCGCACTACCTGCGGGGCCTGCGCCCGGAACTGCTCTCCGAGCCCGCCAAGCGGTCGCGGAAGCCCTACGTCTACCCGCTGGCCGATCTCGCCTACGCGGTGACGATCGCCGAGCAAGGCAGTGAGGTGTTCCTTCACCTGCGGACCAACGTGTTCTCCGACCTCGGAGGCGCAGGCATCAGCATCATGGACGGAGTGATCGTGAAGACGAAGAAGGGGGTGGGCGACATGCGCGCCGACGAGATCGCCGCGCGGGCAGCGTTCCAAGGCGACTTCCTGCGGATGCTGCACCGTCACCCGATGGTAGCGCGGGCCCTGTTCCCCCGCCTGTAGAGCCCCGGGAGCCGGGCCCGGCGACGGGCCCGGCACACCCCGTCACCCAGCCCTCACGGCCCGCCACCGGCGGGCCGTGAGGCGCGGAAAAGGACAGCCGCAAGCGGCTGGCGGTCCGCCCCTGAAGCGCCCTGCGGGCGCGGGGCGGACTCAAGGAAACGCCACCCCCTGAAGCGCCCTGCGGGCGCGGGCGGCTTTTTCTGCCCTTCGGGCAGGCGCTGAAGCGCCGGGCCCCTTCAAGCGCCCTTCGGGCGCGGGCCCGCCCCTGCGGGGCCAAGGAGCCGCCTCCGGCGGCCGGCGGAACGCCTCCCGACGTCGGGCCTATATGCTGTAAAGTTACACATGTCAAAACCGGGTGGGGGTGCGCCGCGCCCCGAAAGCCCGGTGCAGCCCGGACGCATCTTCTCTGACGAAGGCACCCATGCGGAAAATCGCTCTCTTCGGACCGCCCGCCACAGGGAAAACCACCCTGGCCAAGTGGCTCGCCGCCGAACTCGGCCACCCCCACACCGACCTTGACGACCTCCTGTTCACCCCGGCCGGCCCGCTGCCGCTGCCGGAATTCCGCCGGCAGGCCGCAGAGATCACCCAGCGGGACGCATGGATCGTGGAAGGGAACTTCTCCAAGCTCGCCGACGTGGTCTGGCACCGCGCCGACGTCCTGGTGTGGCTCGATTTCCCGCTGCCCCTGATCCTGTACCGCATCGTGCGCCGCAGCCTCCGCCAGCTCGCCGGCCGCGAGGACAGCGCCCAGGCCAAGCGGCTGACCTGGAGCAAAGCGTTCTTCAGCCGCCGGTCGCTGCTGCGCACCGCCATCCGCAAGTACCGCAACAACCGGCCCCGCTACGCCCAGCAGGTCGCCGAGACGGCCGGCCTCGGCGTCGAGGTGGTCAGGCTCCGCGGCCCGCGCGACGTCCGCCGCTGGAAAGAAGAGGTAAGAAAAGGGCCGGCGGAGAGCCGCCCACAGGGAGCGACCCGGCACACCGCCGGCCCTTGACCAACATCCGCGCCGGCGGAACACCGGCGTAAGGAAGTTACACCAGCCTACAAGGCCCGTCCGGGCCCTCCCAACCGCTCAAGGAACCCCGTGATCCCCCGCAACCGGCCAGTGATCAATGAGGCCGACATCGCCCAACAGGCCGGCGTCCCCCTGGCCACGTGGCGGCGGCGCGATGCCCCCGCCTTCCGCCAGCGCGTGGAAAGCCTCTTCCCCCACAGCCGCATCCTGATCTACGACCTGGCGCAGGCCCGCGCCTGTCTCGCGGGCAAGCCCATCCCCGCGCTCCCCGCCGGCGAACACCCAGACGACCTCCTGAACGACCAGGAGACGGCCGCCGTGCTCGGCGTCGCAGCCAGCACCGTCCGCGCCTACGCGACCCAGGGCTATCTCCCGGAAGGCAAGACCCTCTACAGCGTCCGCGTCTGGCCCCGCCACGCCATCGAGGAGCGCCGGACCAACCCGCCCGGACAGGGAAAGGGCGGCGGCCGCCCACCGGGCACAGGAACGGGCCCCCGCAAGGCCCACGCCTACGAGAACGATCCCCGCCTGCCCACCGCGGCAGCAGCCCTCGACGCCGCTGGCGACACCCCCCGCCACCGCATCGCGGCAGCCCTCGCCCACCAGCACGGCGGCTCCACACGCACCTGGGAACGCCTCCTCGCCCAGGCCGGCCGCCCGGCCGATCCGGCCTGAGCCGCACACCCGGCCACGCCGAGCGGTTTACATGACCGCGTCGCGGCCGGGTGTGGCCCGTCCCGAATTGGCTGGCCCCCCGGCGCCCCGCCGCCTCGTAGCACCCGGCTGTTCACCCCGGTCCCGGACCAATTGGTCCGGGACCGCTTCGCGCTGGCGGGACCGACCGCCTCGACTCCGGTCGGATTTATGAATCCAGTGCAGGTCAGCACCCCGGCGGGATGCCGGAGCCGAGTCTGGGCGGCGACCGCCCGGGGATGGGCGCCCAAAGTCCGTAATCCTCCGTGGCCTGCAGCGTGCGCGGCTGCAGGTGCTTCGGGTTGGGAGAAGACGGCCGACGGCGGAAGGGGGGGAAGTGGTGGCGACCCGGCCGCCGTCTGCCCGGCCGCAGAGGGCCGCATGGCCGTACCCACGCCGTCGCGCATGACAAGTGCGCGAGGAGACCGCACCGCCGACCGTGGCCGCGGGGGAGCAGCTGCTGCCGCGCGCGGGCCGAGCCCGTCGTGGCCGCTCCGCGTCGGTGCGGCCACGACGGGGTTCAGGCGCGTGCCGTGACTAGTCCTGCCTCCCGCGGGAGACACCGACCGAGCCGCCAGTCACCCAAATTTGGGTGACGTCCCGCAGCGGCACTGCCCGCGCGCAGCGGACCGCGCCAGGCGCCTGATCACGAGGCGTTCGGATACGCCTCGGTGAGGTCGAGGTCCAGCAGCAGCGCGAGAGGTTCGCCGGCCGCCCACCGCTGCAGCAACGCCCGGTCCACCAGCCGCACGTCGTTCCGGGCCGCCCACACCACCCGCTCCCGAGCAAACGCGCCGGAACTGACGACCAAGAACAACGGACGGGGACCGGCCTCGACACCGCCGGGCAGCCGGGAGGCGTCACCCACCGGGCGCAGCACCGCCCGTCCCCCCGCCGCCCGGTCGGTGTGGCCGACCCCGCGCTCGAAGGCGACCCCCAGCCGACGCCCGTCGCGACCGGCCCCCACCAGGTGCACCACCGTCCGGCTGATCCGCACTCCGCGCACCTGGGTCCAGCCATCCCGCAGCAGCAACCGCCCCACGATGGCCCGGAACGCGCGATCGTCCGCCGCGTCGACCTGCTCCAGGGAGAAGCAGACCGCGCTCCGCCGGCGCCGCTCGACGCGGGCGCGATGCCAGCGCACCGCGGCCCGCCCGACACAGGCCAAGACCGCCGCAGCGAACAGCGCCGCCCACCAGCCGACGTGAAGCCACAGCCAGACCAGACCGGCCAGCAGCCCTCCGAGACCGGCCAGGATCGCGGCCGCCGCGGGCGCGATCTCCCACCACTCCGGCCCGTACTGCCCACTGACCCTCAACTGAAGTTCCGCCCGGCGGCGCCAGGCTCGCCGGGTGCCCACCGGAGACGGACCCCACCCGCGCACGGCCCGCACCAGCCAGCTCAGCGCCCGCATCGCATCCCGCATCGCCGCACCGCTCATCCCCACCACCCCAACACACCTCTGATCGCCCTTATATCTGCCCGCTTTCTCCCCGCGCAGCTGAGACGTTCCGATCGGCGCGGAGGACACGCCTACGGTCAATAACAAGCCCTGTGGCATGTCCGGTAACTGGGTTGTCGTAGCGCGGGCGGGTAACTAGGTTGTCGCTATGGCATGGAAGGACACCGAGACGATCCCCGCCGATGGGGAACAGCCGCGCGGCGGGGCGTGGATCGAGCCGAGCGCCGAGCAGGCCGAGCAGGTGCACGCCCGAGTCGGCGACCTCGCCGCCGCCCTGGCCGCTCAGCTCGCCCAAGCGCCGCCCGCTGGCACTGCGCAGGACGCCGACGGCTGGCACCTGGCCCGACTGCGGGCGCTGCGCGAGGTCCGTACCGCGGCCGAAGCGCTGGCCGACGAGGCCGCCGCCGAGGCCGGTCTGCGCGGCGCTAGCTATCCGCAGCTGGGCAATGCGTGGGCGATCACTCGCCAGGGCGCGCGGAAGAAGTGGCCGCAGGCCTCCGGCAGCGGGAACCGCATCACCCCGGATGGGGAAGGCGCGTGAGCGCTGGGGAAGCCGTGTCCTTCCCCAGTGGGGAACCGGGGACGCGCGCCGCCCGCCCCCACCCGACCCCTGGGGAAGCCCCCGGACTTCCCCACGAGGAGCCGGGAGCCCCGGGTGGGGAAGTCGGTGCTTCGCGGAGTGGGGAAGCCGAGGCGTGGGTGCGGCTGCTCGCCGATGGGGAAACCGTGGGGCGGTACCGGGCGCACATCCTGGAGCGCGGTCCGGACGACTGCTGGTGGTGGCTGGGGGCGATCACCGACACCGGCCACGGCAGCTTCCGCGCCGGCTCCCACACCAGCAAGACCTCCCGAGTGGTGCCCGCACACCTCTTTGGCTACCGCCTGGCCCACGGGGCCGACGCCCTCTCCGGGGGGCTGGTCGTCCGTCACCGATGTGACCACGGCGCATGTCAGAACCCGGCGCACTGGCTCGCCGGAACACGGGGCGACAACAACCGCGACGCCGCTGCCCGACGTCGCTTGACCGGCCATGCGCTGGCCGACGTACGGGGCGCGGCGGGCCGGGCACGGGCGGTCCAGGCCGCCATTGCCGCCGCCGATCCTGAGCACCTCGACGAGGCGATAGCCGTCGCCTTGGAGGTGGGGAACCCGGGTGGGGCGCACCAGGACAGTCTGTTCTGACACCACCGTGGCCCCGGGGAAACCGGGGAAGGCGGGTGCCTGGTCCGTGCGATGAGAACGGGGAACGGACGCGGAGCAGCTTTCCCCGCCACCGCTTCCCCACGAGTGGGGAAGCGGGCCCGGCGCAGAGGCGGGGAAGGCGGGAGCTTCCCCCGGAGAGCTTCCCCGGGAGCGGATGGGGAAGGCAGGCGCGGGCGGGGAAGTTCCCCGCCCGCTTGTCGATCGGGCCCGCCGAGGTTCCCCAGCGGTTCACGCCTTTCCCCAGGACGCGGGGAAGAGACCGCCGTGCCGCACCCGGCGGTGGGGAAGTCTGGGCCCGGATCCCGCCGGGAGCGGGGAAGCCGGTGCCGCCGGCCTCGCGTTCCCCGCGGGACCGCCCGGTGAAGAGCAGCCGCCGCGAGACGCGGCCGAAGCGGCAGAACGCCGCAAGGCCCCCCTTGGTAACAGTCGACCCCCGCGGGCGAGGCCCGGCGGGGGTCGATGACGTCGAGGCAGACCGTAACGCAGGATGCGGCCAGTGGCCACAGGGCTTCCCGCAGGAGCGCCGGCGGTCCGACACTCGGGGCCGCCCGAGACGCAGATCGAGCGGGGCCCAGTTCCAGACCGCCGGGTGGCACATTTCGGGACAGAGCAGAGCGCCGCGCCGCGTGCGAGCTACCAACCGGAGCCGCCCCGCGTTCGCATGACGGCACCTCACGAGGCAGCATGAAGTAGGACATTCAGGCCCGCTTTTGATCGCAGGCCATCGGACGCTTTTTCTTCCTTGATCACCTTGACCATCAACAGACCGTAGATCCCCATGCATAGACCAACAACCTTCCACACCTATGCATCACGATCCGATGGCTACAAATGATCTTGATCTTTGCTTACGCTGTGTCGCGATGCTTTCGATCTCGACTGGTAGCGATCCCGGCTACCTGACCAAGGAAGTTGGTCAGGGCCGGGAGCACTACTACCTGCGATCGATCGACGAAGCAGGCGAGCCGCCCGGCTACTGGCTCGGCGCCGGCACCAGCGAGCTGGGACTGTCCGGCCAGGTCGACGCGGACGTGATGACCGACCTGTACACCGACTTCATCGACCCGCGGAAGCGCGAGGCGATGCACGCGGCCATCGCCGCCATCGAGGAGGAGCCCGGCACCGAGGCGTACGCCAAGGCCGAGGCGAAGATCCGCAAGGCGGCGCGGCTGGGCACGGCCCCGAAGACCTTTGAGAAGGCGTTCGAGAAGCGGTTCGCCGCCGCGCTGGACAAGGCGGAGCAGCAGGCCGCCGGCGACCTGACGCCGGAGCAGGTCAAGGCCATCGAGCTGAGCGTGCGCAAGGAGGCCCCCTCCGCCACGCTCTACTACGACCTGACCTTCTCCGCCCCGAAATCCTGGTCGGTGTACCATGCGTCGCTGCAGGTCCAGGCCGCCCAGGCCCGCGAGGCCGGCGACCTGGAGAGCGCCGAGCGCTTCGCCCGACAGGCAGAGCAGGTCTGGGACGCCTGGAAGACCGGCGTGCAGGCCGGGATCGAGCACATGCAGGAAGAGGCGGGCTACTCGCGCGCCGGGCATCACGGAAGGAAGGTCGCAGGACGCACCAGCGGCCGGTTCGTCGAGGCCCACGACTTCACCGCGGCCGCCTTTGCCCAGCACACCAGCCGCAACGACGACCCGCAGCTGCACGTGCACGTCGCCGTCCTGAACAAGGTCGCCACCTTCGACGTGGACCCGGTCACCGGCGAGGAGCGCACCGTGTGGCGGGCCCTGGACGGCCAGGGGCTTTTCCGGCACAAGCAGGCCGCCGGCCACCTCGCGGAGCGGGTCGCCGAGCAGGAGCTGGAGCGCACCCTGGGCGTGCGGGTGCAGATGCGCCCGGACGGCAAGGCGAGGGAAATCGTCGGCATTAGCCCCGAGCTGCGCGATGAGTTCAGCAGCCGCCGCACCGCCATCAAGGAGACCGTGGCCGACCTGGCCCGCGCGTACGAGGAGCGCCACGGCGTGGCTCCCTCCCCCTACGTGCTGGCCCGCATGTCCGAGGACGTCACCCTGGACCAGCGCGTGGCCAAGAAGCACGACGCGCTGAGCAGGGAAAAGCTGCTGGATCGCTGGGAGGCAATGAGCAAGGCGCGGCTGCGGGAGTCCCTGGCGGACGTCCCCGAGCAGGTCGCCCAGCAGTCGGCGGTGCACGACCTGCACCGCCCGTACCAGGAGTTCGACCCCCAGCGCATCCAGCAGCGCGCCATCGCCGCAGTCCAGGAGGCCAAGGCCACCTGGACGCACCCGGATCTGCTGGTGGAACTCAACCGCGAACTGCCCGACACCCTGGGCGGCCTGGACCGTCACCAGGTCCGCGAGCTGC
This sequence comes from Streptomyces sp. NPDC053560, assembly GCF_044544605.1. Classification (NCBI taxonomy): domain Bacteria; kingdom Bacillati; phylum Actinomycetota; class Actinomycetes; order Kitasatosporales; family Streptomycetaceae; genus Streptomyces; species Streptomyces sp. NPDC053560. Next base: position 33,706 of record NZ_JBITXI010000025.1, read on the forward strand.
TCAACCAGCTCGCGGACGAAGCCCTGTCGCCGGAGAGCGACAACGGCGTGGTGTGCACCAGCGCCCCGCACCTGGTGGACATCCCCGCCGAGCTGCAGCGCAAGGACGGCACGTTCGTCTACGAGCCGCCGACGAAGACCACGGACCGGTACGCCACCGAGCAGCACCTGCGGACCGAGGAGCGGCTGGCCGAGTTCGCTGGCCGCGGTGGCGGCCCGGCCCTGCCCCAGCATCTGGTCGAGGACGTTATCGCCCGCCGCGGCCTGAAGGGCAAGCAGGCCGAGTTCGTGCGCAGCGCCGCCACCTCCGGTCGCATGGCCGACCTGCTGATCGGTCCGGCCGGCGCGGGCAAGAGCTACACCCTGGCCGGGCTGACCGAGGCCTGGGAGGCGCACAACGGCGGCCGGGTGCTGGGCCTGGCCAGCGGGCAGCGCGCCGCGGAGGTGCTGGCCGAGGAGGGCATCGAGCACGTCGCGAACATCGCGATGCTGCTCAAGGTGCACGAGGCGCTGGCCAGCGGCCGGCAGGTGGAGGACGCCGAGCAGTACCGCATCCCGGCGGGTGCCCTGGTCATCGTGGACGAGGCGGGCATGACCTCGACCCGGGACCTGGACAAGGTCCGCGCCCTGGTCGAGGCCAGCGGCGCGAAGATGATCCTGTCCGGCGACCACGGACAGCTCACCGGGGTGGGCGCCGGCGGCATGTTCGCCCAGCTCGCCGAGGAACTGCCCGGCGTGCACACGCTGGAGGGGGTCCGGCGCTTCCGCGACGCGGATGAGTGGGGCAACAAGACCACCCGGCAGTGGGAGGCCGACGCCTCCTTGAAGCTGCGCACCGGCGACTTTGAGGCGCTGGGCGCCTACCAGACGCACGGTCGGCTGCGCGGCGGCAGCGCCGAGGCCATGGCCGACCGGGCCTACCAGGGCTGGCTGGTGGACCATCTGGCGGGCCGGAACCCCCTGCTGATCGCCAGCACCAACGAACAGGCCGCCGAGCTGGCCGCCAAGGCCCGAGCGGACCTGGTGCGGGCCGGGATGGTGGAGGAGGACGGCGTCACCCTGCGCACCGGTGTCCGATACCAGGTGGAGACGAAGGCCGGCCGCGGCGACCTCATCCAACTGCGGAAAAACGACCGCTCCCTCACCAGCGAGAGTGGCGGTTTCGCCGTGAACCGGCTGACCGCGACGGTGACCGGCGTCGGTGACGGCGGCAGCCTGATGGTGCAGCTGGAGGACGGCAGCCGGATGCACCTGCCCGCCTCCTACGTCCAAACGCACGTGGAACTGGCCTACGCCTCGACCGTGCACGGCGCACAGGGCCGCACGGTCGGGGTCTGTCACTCCCTGGTCGATGACCAGACGACCCGGGAGTCCCTGTACGTGGCGCTCACACGCGGCGAGAGCGCCAACTACGCCTACGTCATCACCCACGGCGTGCCGGGAGACGGCATCAAGCCCGAGGACGCCCCGCACCACCTGGCCACCTTGGACCAGGCGCTGCAGCGCACCGAGCTGGAGCAGACCGCCACAGAGGCCCTCCGTGAGGAGCTGGAGCGCCGCGAACACCTGGGCGTGCTGGAGCCGGTGTGGAGCGGGGTGAAGGACCAGCAGGCCGAGAAGCGGTTCGGGCAGGCCCTGCTGGACGCTGTGGGCCCGCAGGAGTACGAGACGCTGGCCGGGGAGGAGGCGTACGCGAGCCTGCTGAGACTGGCCCGGCACGTGGAGGAACAGGGCCACGACGCCGAGGACCTGCTGGCGCGCGTCGCACGCAGCCGGGAGCTGGACTCTGCCGACAGCCACAGCAGCGTGCTGTTCTGGCGACTGGAGCGCGCCTACCACCTCGCCGAACGCGACAAGGTCCGCGCCGAGGAGGCCGAGCAGAAGACCGCCGTGGCGGAGCAGACCGCGCGGGTCGAGGACGCGCTGATTTCTGCGTACGAGACGCCGCTGCAGCCGGATGTGCCCGAGGCCGCCCAGCTGGCCGCGGCCCTGCAGACGGTGGACCTGACCCAGGCTATGGACTCCGCGGAGGACGAGCAGCACATCGCCGCAACCCTTGCCGAGGCCACTACCGCTGCGCCGGCCCGCCCGGCGCAGGAAGAGGCACTCCAGCAGGCCCTGGCCCTGCAGTACGTCCCCGTGACGCACGCCAATCAGGACGCCGAGGTGCGGCACCAGCAGGCCGAGGAGCGCGAGGCGGAGCTGGAGGCGCTGGACTCCTACGCCGCCCGCACCCCCGAGATCGAGGGCGACCTGGGGCGCTTCTTGGGCCAGTGGGCGGCGGAGATGGACGCCCGGACTGAACGTCTGGGCCAGCGGGTGGCCGAGGAGGGGCCGCAGTGGGCAGTGGACCGGCTGGGCCCGGTGCCTGAGGACCCCACCCTGCGCGCGGAGTGGGAGCAGCGCGCGGGGCGCATCGAGCGCTTCCGTGAGGCCCACGGCTACGACAGCGAGCACGACGCCATCGGCTCCGCCCCGCCCCGGGGCGCGGTCGAGGCCCGCGCGGACTGGGAGCGGGCCCGCCGGGCGCTGGGCGTCCCGGAGCACCAGGCCGACATCAGCCGGGCTTCGGAGGAGAGCCTGCGGCAGTCCGTGGAGCGCTACGAGCGCGAGGAGGAGTGGGCGCCGCCCTACGTCGCCGACGACCTGGAGAAGGCCTCGCTGGCCCGGGAGGACTACCGCAGCCAGGCCCTGCAGCTGCAGCTGCGCGCAAAGGAGATGGCCGAGCAGGAGGCCGCCGAGCATGCGGAGAAGGTCACCGACGCCGTGGTCGGCGTGCAGACCGCGCACGGCTACACCTTCGCTCAGGAGCACCTGCACCAGGTGCTGGCCATGCAGCAGGCGCAGACCGTGCAGGCCGACATCGACCCCTCCGAGCGGCAGAAGGAGATCGAGCGCCGGGCCGAGGGCAGCCAGGCCATCGCGGAGACGATGGAGGAGCGCGCCGAGAAGCTGCGCGAGGTCCACGAGACCCGCGAGCAGTGGTACGCCGAGACCCAGCAGCCCCGCGAGGAAGCCGAGTACGCCCGGATCGAGCTGGAGCGCCGTACCCCACAGCCGGAGGTCGAGGAGAACGCCTCGCCGGAGCCTGCCGGGGCCGTGCAGCATCAGGCAATGACGCTGCAGGAGCTGGAGGAGGCCATGGAGCAGGCCCGGCGGGCGCAGGAGATCCTGGCCGAGCGCGCTCAGGAGCGCGAGCAGGAGACTGCCCCGCAGCCGGAGTTGGCCGAGGACGCCGATCGCGAGCGCCGGGACCTGGGATACGAGGCGGAGTACGAGCGCCTCGGACAGGACCTGGCGGCCGCCGAGCACGACCTGGCGGACGACCACGGCACCGTGCCGACGGCGGCGGAGCCGGAGCCTGTTGCGGTACCCGAGCCCGCGCCGGCACCCGAACCGGAACTGGATCTGGACATGTGAGCTGGCGGACCGGCCCGCCGCCTCCGTCCGGTCTCCCTGGGCGGTGTCGTACCCGGCCGCTACCGTTCCTGTATGGCTGAGTCACCGTGGAACCAGACGCCGGCAGCCGTTCCTCCGCCGCCCGCATCTCCTCCCGCACCGTTGAGGATCGGCGTCCGTACGGCCGCAGAACTGCAGCAGCTGGCCGACGACGCGGCAGCGCCCGAACCCCGGGTGGTGATGTTCTGCAGCCTGGACGACGTGGCCCTGGAAGGAATCATCGCGACGGCCAGGTGGCTGCTCGGCCAGCGCAACACCTCTCCCATCTCCCGGGAGATCGACGACTTCCCCCGCACCGAGGAGGCGCTCGGGCGGGAGGCGGCTCGCGCCGATGATGCGATCTGGGGGCGGGGCCCCTACACCGACCTGCACGAGGACTACGCCGCCGCCGTACGGCACACCCTGTGGTGGGTCCGGGGCCTGCCGAATACCCAACGCCCGGTTGCCGAACGCCGCGCCTGACACGCTGCGGTTTCATCCGGGGCGAGCCGTCCGGGTGCCTCGTCCTTATGGACATCCTCAGTTCTGATGCGAAGAGGTCTTGACCCGGTGAGTACCGGGCCAAGACCTCTTCGGCGTCTACTGCCTCTTGCATGCGGCCTTAGGAGGCGATGCTTTGAACCCCTACAGGTCGTTCAACAGGAGCTCGGCGACGCGTCGGCGGTACTCGGGCGGGCTGGCTGCCGCCAGGTCTGCCACGAAGCTCTCCGCGCTGCCAAGAAATTCGAGGTAGCGGCCGACGGCCTTACGTCGCTCGGTGCTCGAGAGTTTGGTGAAGATGGTGTCGAGGCCGGCTTCCTCATCGGCCCACGGCATCTGCGCTGGCGGCTGCTCGGTGGAGGGCGCACTCGTGTCACGGTCCGATGCCTTGGGCAGCGGTCGCTGGTCCGGCACATTTACCGGCGACGGAGACGCCTTCTCCCAGGCGTCGGTGGGCGGTGAGCCGTTGGAGGCCTTTACCGCGGTAAAGGCCTCCGGCCCGGAGTGGGTCTCAGAGGCAGCGGGCCCGCCCTCCTTTACCGCGGTAAAGCTTCCCGCTTCAGCGGGCCGGCGTGCCTCGTGCTGCTGGACCGGCTGGGCTTTCCTGCGGGCCGGCCGTGGCTGCGCCTTCTCTTCTGCTCGCCGGATCGACCGGGCCTCCCAGGCGGCAAGCTGCTGGTCCGCCGGCACCTTCACCAGCCCTCGGGTCTCCCGCACGGGCAGCTCACCAGAGCTGACCAGATCCTGTAGCTCCGGCACGAGGTCGAGGAGGTACATCTGCTGGGTGACCCAGCCGGCCGACTTCTCGTAGTGCTCGGCGACCTTGGCCTTGCCGCCGAGCTGCTCAACCATCGTCTGGATGCCGATGGCCCGCTCGATGGGATCCAGGTCTTCGCGGTCGTTGTTCTCCGAGAGGACCGCGTCCAGGAAGGCCGCACGCGACTTCGCCACCTCGTCGTCGACGACGACTTCGAGAGTGGTGAGGCTGGCGGCGAGCGAGCCACGGTAGCGGCGCTCGCCGTTGGCGAGGACGTACTGGGCGTTGCCGATGTTCTCCGCCTCGGCCTGCCACAGGTTCAGGTATGCCTCGCGCGTGACCGCGACAGCGGGCTGCAGCTGCTTCTTCTTCAGCTTCTTCCCGAACTCCCGCAGGTCCTCCTCCGCACCGAAATTGCGACGCGGGTTGAACCGGGTGGGCGCCAACTGCTCAAGGGGAAGAGTCCGTAGGCGGCTGTCGGGGGCACCGGTGGTGGGCGCGCCGGTGGTGGCGGCGACGGCCTGACGGCGCGCGCTGACCCCGCTGCGGGCGCGGCTGAAGGAGGCACCGGTTCCCAGCTGGTCTGCAACACGGCTGCTCATGACACCTCCCGGGCCAGGGCACGCATGGTGACGGCTTGTTCGCCGTGGGGGGCGAAGGACAGCAAGGGCCGCTTGAGGCGGACGGCCTTGCGCTGGTCGGTGAGGTCGCCGATGACGGCGACGACCCGCGGGTCCTTTATGTCGATCCATGCCTCAAGGGAAGAGGTGGCGATGTAGCCGCGGCGCGGGTCGTAGAGATTGACGACGATGCCGAGGTAGTCGACGTTCACACCCATGTCGTCGCGCAGATCCTCGATCTGGGTGACGAGCAGGTCATAGGCGTCGGCGCTACTGTCCTCGGCCTGCACCACGATGAGAGGGCCGGAGCTGCCGGGATCCTCGTCCTCGCGGCGGCGCCCGTAGTAGATGGCGGTGTCCATGCTGAGGCCGAGACTGGGCGGGCAGTCCACGATGATCTCGTCGTAGAGCGGTTCGATGGGAGCCAGAGCGCGCTCCAGCGCGGCCTCGCGGAAGCGGACCTTGGAGAGGGCGACGTCCAGGAGGAAGCCGTCCTGGCAGCCGGGCAGCAGGTCCAGGCGGCCGCCGTAACGGTCGTCGGCGATGGGCACGATGAGGTCGCGGAGATCGCCCTTGGCCTCGCCCGTCATGTGCTTGCTGAGGCTTTCGACGTCCGGGGCCATGGGCAGTTCCTCTTGCCCCAACTGCTTGGTCAGGTGACGTTGCGGGTCGAAGTCGATCAGAAGCGTCCGGCGGCCCAGGCCCGGGAGGTCTTCGACATCCAGCGGATCGTTCGTCTGGTCCTGGGTTTCGGTGAGCCGAGCAGCGAAGTGCTTGGAGATGCGGACCGGGTACAGGGACTCTGGGTCTTCGGCGAGTGCTTCACCGAGTCCAGCGGCCACCGCGGTCTTGCCGACGCCGCCCTTCTGGTTGCAGACGATGCGTCGGCGCGGGTGCTTGGCGCGCTCAACGGTGGGGGCCGGATTCTTCTCCAGCCACAGCTGTACGGACTGGGCCAGCCCCTGGGTCAGGGACAGGCTCCGGTCACTGGCGGTCTGCCGGAACGTGTCCCACTGGCCCTGGGGGAGGAAGGTGGAGAAGGAGTCGGCCCCGGCGGTGTCGATGGTGTCGCGGGTGGAGGCGAGTGCGATCCAGGCGGCGATGCCCTGTTCGACTGCGGTCTGGATTTCGAGGCCGTGCTGGGCCGCTCTGACCTTCAGGTTCTGCCGGAGCCATCCCGGCAGTTTGGAGACGACCTTCTCACGGTCGCTGGAGGTGGCTGGAGAACTCATGGAAGAGACCTTACTAACGCCAACTACCTCGAATGGCGGCGACACGTTAGAACTACTCCACGAGGGAGGCTTTACCGCGGTAAAGCCTGGCCCGGGGGCGTCAGTACTGCCTGCGGGAGCTCATGCTGCTCGTGGCGGGGATTGTCCTTATGTCTGCGGCAAGGACCTGGGCCGCTGGCCTAGACCCGCACGGTGGGTTTGCAAGCCCGCCGCGTAGGCGTCAAAGGCCTTTGAGCTGCGGGGACTTGTGTGTGTGCCAACTGAGCGCCAGCGGCCCAGTACTATGAGTTCTTGCGAAAGGCCCTGCCTTCTCACCTCTCCCGTGAGCGTCCTGAAACTGCGCTCATAGGGCGCCAGTTCACAGGCACTCCGACACCCAACCGGGTGCCGGAACCGAGAGGAAGGAGGACGGTGCCGTGAGCGCCGACAAAGATGAACACGGTGGAAGCGAAGACTGGCCTGAGCCCGACAAGTGGCAAGTCTTCCTCGCCGTGGCGAGTCTGCTGGTGGCAATCATCGCTCTGGTGAGGTAGTTCGCTCAGCGAGAGTTGAAGCGCTCACCACCTGAGGACGCGGTCGGATGACCACGACTGGAGCGCTGCGTATGCAGCGAGCCCGGTCGGGACTTGGTCGACCGGGCTCTTGGGAACTGCAGGAGGCTCGGTCTCGGTGGCACCCGGACCGGGCCTTCTTGCGTTCGAAACCGACTACCAGCCGGCGGCGAACGTTCAGCGCGTAAATACACACCTCTACCGAGTTATGCAACGCGCAGTCCTCAAGCGTAGCGCAACGCGTATGCAGGGCTGCTGCATACGCGATAGTCGCGTATGCGGAAATTCTGCATACTGTCGCAAGACTCTGTCCCGAGGAGTACTGGAGCAGGCGCTCGCTTGCCGTGTCGGCCAGAGGGTTGAGACGGCCCGCCATCGCGCGTAAGCACCGGCGCTGCGCTTGCCAACGTCACCGAGCGGGCGTTCCACCGACAGTGGGCGGGGTAGGAAAGCGCTGAGGGGAGACACCCGCACAGGCGGTTGTCTCCCCTCAACACGGTAATGGCTCAGTCGGCAGTCTTCCCCGGCGGCCGCCGGGCGATGTCCTTCTCGACCCGCTCCAGAAACTTGTGGTCGGCGAAGTCCTCGGCGGTGAACGGAGGCGCCGGCGGACGCGGGTTTTCCTTCGTGGGCCGCAACGGTGCTGGAACCGGGTGCTTGGGCGCCGGGAGATCCTCCCGGGGCAGACCGCAGTCCTTCAGCTCCTCCCGAAGAACCCTCTCCGCATGCGGCCACCACCTCGCATGCCATTCCGAGACCCGGGTCGGCGGCGCGTTCTTCGTGTACGCCCAGTGCCAGTTGGCGCACAGCGCGGTCAGCTCCATACGAAGCCGTGCGTGCCGGTACCAGCAGGGCTTCCACACCCGCTCCGCGTAGATGGGCCACAGGATGTTCTGGCACCACTTGGTCAGCCAGTCCCACAGCTCCCGCGCCTGGTCCTGATCGAGTTCGTCGGTCCAGTTCGGGGTGGTCCCCGGCCAGTCCGGCTCCTCTTCCTCCTCCGGCTCGGCCTGCATGTGCTGGACGGCGGCGACCACGGCGGCGAGCGTCTCCCTGAGGTCACCCACCTTCTTTCCGAGCCCTTCCAGGGCGGTCGCGAGCCCCTGGTCTTCCAGCTCCTGGACGCGACCGCGGACCTCGGACAGGTCGCCCGTGAGCCGCAGCAGCATCTCCATCGGATCGAGCTTCATCTCCGCCATCACAGACCGCCCAGGTCATCGTCATCGTTGTAGAACTCGGCATAGGGGTCTGCGTCGTTCTCGGTGCCGGTCTTGCGCAGCGGCACCGACTTGGCCGGCGCTGCCTTCGGATCCTGCTGCGGTGCCTGCTCCAGGTGCACGGTCGGTTCGTGCGCGGGCGGATCGGGGATGACCGGAGGCTGGGACGGCTGCGGTGGTACGACGTTGTCGCCCACGACCCGCAAGCGTCCGCGCGGCCCGGAGCCGGAGGACCAGTCGCTGGCCGCCGGGTCGGCGGTCCACGGGTTGGCCTGCGCGGCCGGGGCCTGCCACGGGGCCGCGGGCTCCTGCGGCATTGTCGGCGCGGCCGCGGGCTCCTCGACCGGTACGGCCGGGGCGGAGACCGTGGAGGTCTTGCCCTTGAGGAAGCGCAGGAGCTTCTTCTGCTCCTGCGTACCGTTCAGCTCCTTGACGTCCGGGCGGTCCCACACCGCGGTGTACTGCACGATGACCGGGCCGCCGATCTGCCGCCGCAGGACCAGGATCGAGCCCGGCTCCAGGTTCATGATCTGTGAGGGCGTCATGGTGTCGGTCTCGCCCCAGGTGTAGGAGGAGGACTGGCGCGTCGTGCCGTCCTGCCCGGGCGATTCCGAGTGGCTCTCCCGCCGTTCCTTGTGCCGCCCGCAGAGCTTGGACAGCCCTTCCAGGTCCTCCTCGACAGCAAGGCCGCCTAGGATCAGTTTGACCATGTTGGTCCAGATCGTGTCCGCGGCGCCTCGGCCGTAGCGCTCACGGATCTGGCTGCGGGACTGGAAAATCGCATGGATGGCGATGCCCAGACCGCGGGCGTCGGAAGTCCATTTCTCCAGCGGCACGCTGCAGATGAGAGCCGCCTCATCCAGGATCAGCGACCAGGGGGCGTCCAGGCGCCCACCGGGCTGCAGCGGCGCCATCTCCCGGGCCGCTTCGTAGATCTCGCCGGTCAGGGCACTGAAGAGGGGGCCGACGCCGCCGCGGCCGGTGTCACGGCCCAGCAGGTACAGAGTGTCCTGGGACTTCAGGTAGCGGCGAATGTCGAAGAGGCCGCCGTCCCTGTGCGCGCGCTCGATGACCTCCTGGACCTGCGGGCTGTCCAGGAACATGAAGGTCTTGGACAGCGTCCCGAAGACGTTCTCCCCGGTCGTCGGTTTGCCCTCGACCTTCTGCACCTGAAGGAGGTCGTCCCGCCAACCCCGCGGGGCGACCGGTCGGGTCGGGTCGAGCGGGTCGGGGTGCGCGTGCTTCTCCAGGATCTTGATCGCTTCGTCGTTGCGGAACGACTTGGTCCAGCGCGCCACGTCCAGCAGCGTCAGGCCGGCCGCATCGGCCGCCCACAAAAAGGCTTTCAGTACGGAGTAGGAGGCCGTCTCCCAAAACGAGCGGTTCTCCACCCCGGCGGTCGCGTCCGAGCCGTCCAACAAGTAGTTGGCGCGGCGCATGGAACGCTCGACGCCGTGCTCCGGATCCGAGCAGCCGATCACCGGGTCCCAGGCGATGGTCGAGGCCCGTCCGCCGATGTTCTGCGGATTCCAGACATGGATGCGGCCGACCCGGGCGCGCAGCGCTTCGGTCAGTTCGATGATGTCCGTCTTCACCGACGTTGCGAGCACCGCGCCCGGGGCGTCGATGACCCAGCTGGCGATCTTTGCGGTCTTACCCGCGCCGGGCGGGGCGACCATCACCGAGCTGTCCTCGATCGCCATGTACAGGTGCAGGCCCGTCCGGCGGTCACGCCCCAGGTAGGTGCCGACCGCGTTGGTGTCGACCGTGCGCGCCGGTACGTCCGCCAGGCTGGGCCGCAGCACCTTGCGGTTCTTCACCAAGTGGTGCCGCCCCATGGTCTTGCGGAGCTTGTTCCGGGGCGCGAAGCCGTGGGTGTCGCGGGTGAGGCCGAAGTCGCTCTTGAGCTTGAGATAGCCGATACCGACCAGGCCCACGGCCATGCCCACCGTCAGCAGCGGCTGCCGCTCCAAGAACACCGCGCCGCCGTGGAACAGGCCGCCGAGGACGCCGGAGAGGATGTCGCCCGCGCCGACGTCCTGCGTCGTCGTCTCGGCGGCCAGCAGGGTGGTCGGCACGGCCAGGGCGGTCAGCCGGACCCCGGAACCGGCGACGTGGCGGTTTGCAGAGAACAGCGCGCCGTTGAGCGCGCCGTCTTCGCTGGGCTTCCAGCCCTCGTATGTGCCGACGGGCTGGCCGGTCCTCGCCGTCCCGCCGTCGTCGGCGGACCAGGCGTTCGAGCAGGTCAGATCTGTGGCCTTAGAGTTGTCGTTCACGAAGGTCTCCTTCGTAGGCCTCGGTGTCGCATCGCAGCCGCCAAGCTCAGCCATGCGCACCGGGGCCGCACTGTTTGTTGTATGCGGTCCTACTGACATCGGTCGCCCCAATTCCGTCCGCTGATACCGAGCTGCAGCAGACGGCCTTCCGGCGCCCCGCCCCGCGGGCCGGGGCTGCGGACGTTGCCCGCCCGATGGGACACCCGGCCGTCGGACGATGCTGCGCCAGGGATCCTGTGGACAGATTTCGACGACACCGCGGCATTACTGCGCGACCGTCTCGTGCTGCGGTTCGGACTGCTCGCGGGGCGCGGGGACAGCGCCGCCGCTCTCCTGCGCCGCGTCCTCCTCCTGCTGCAGGTAGTCCTCCAGCAGTTCCTCGGAGATGTGGCTGCGCCGCACCGTGTCGGGATCGAGCGCAAGGTTCTGCGCTTCGGCCGCCGCGGCGATCGCCCGGGCCAGCGGGCGCCCGCGCAGTTGCTGCTTCTCGGCCGGCAGACTGCGGTAGAGCGCGGTGACCTGCTCGCGGGTGCTCCCGCCAAGACTGGCCCCGTCCTTCTTGCCCCTGTTGATCCGGGCGTCGACCCGCGGCCGCGCCACGGTCTTGGCCAGCGAGCCGGTCGCCTGCAGCCGCTCCAGCTCCGCCACCTGCTCCTGCAGACCCAGCACCTTCTCCCAGGACTCCTGGGCGGTCTTCCTGGCCTGCTCAGCTTCAGTGACTCGCCGGTCACGGTCATCCGAAACAGACTTCAAGCGGCCTTCCAGCTCTTGGACCCGGTCCCGGGCCTCCCGGGCCTCCTGCTGGACTTCCTCCAGCGCCTTTGCCGTCTTCTCGTAGAGCTGGCTGGCCGATGCGCCGCTGCTTTCCAGGCTCTGCCGCTCCTGGCGCAGCGCCTGCAGCTTGCTGTCCTCCGCCTTGATCTCGGAGGCGATCTCCTCGGCGGCCGCTGCCGCTTCCGCCGCGGTCTTCTCCCGTTCGGCCTCCAGGGCCTTCAGCTTCTCCTGCGCGGCCGCGACGGCCTCCTCCGCCTTACGGCGCTTCTCCTCGGCCGCTTCCGCCAGAGCGTCGGCGTCACGCGCTCTCTTCGCCGAGGTGATGAAATCCGCGTTCGCTGCGATGTTCAGCTCTTCCAGGACCTGCATCGCGGGGCTGTCCGGACCGTAGTCCAGCAGCGCCACGTCGTCCGCGCGAGTCAGCCACGCCATGCGCTGCATGAGCTGCAGCCCCTGCTCCGGATCCTGGGTATCCGCCATCTCCAGCGCCGCCTGCGCCTTGGGGCGGATCTTCTTCTCCAGCGCCTTGTTCAGCGCATCCAGACGCTTCTGCTCCTCCGAGACCTTGCCCCGGCGACGGCCCGGCACGCCGGCGTTGCCGACGACCTCCTCCAGCTGTTCCTTGTCCTTGAGCGCCTTGCGCAGTTCGTACGAGGCGTCCGCGGCGTCCCGGGCGCGGGCACGGCGGACCATTTCGTCCGCGCGGTCGGTGACGTCGAGGCCGGCCACGCGGAATCCCCACGCCCACAGCCGTCGCCAGAGCAGGCCGGCCAACCGGAACGGACCGGGCTTCACACCCTGCTGCTGCGGCCGCTCCTCCGCTTCCTTGCCCGCCAGCGCCCGGCGCAGGTCGAGCTCGATGACCCAGGCCGCGCCGATCGGCATCAGCGCCATGAAGGGCGCCGCGATGGCGTTCGGGGCATGCGCGATATTGGCGATGGCGGAGGCCGCGACAAAGCCCCAGGCGGTGGTCTGCAGCAGCCGCAGCTGAGGGGTCCAGCCCTTGCTCGGGTCCGCCGACTTGTACATCAGCGAGAACAGCCGCAGTTCCAGCACGTCGAACATCGACACAAAGCCGACGGCGAAGAACACCGGCAGGTGGAGCGTCCCGGTGGCGAACCCCCACAGACCGTAGAGACTGACCGCGATGCCACCCAGCAGGGGTTTGGGGTCCATCCGCAGCGGTTCCGCCGGCGCGGGCTGGCCCTGCTCCCTCGCCAGGGCGAGCGCCTCGCGGCGGTACTGCTCCCGTTCGGTCCGACGGGCTGTCAGCCGCGACGTGGTGAGGAATCCCAGGACGAGCGCGGCGACAAGCACGACGCCGGCAGTGACGACCAAGACCCAGACGGGCGTGTCAGCGAGGACGCGGTCGACCAGCTCCTGCACATCTTTTGTGTTCACGGGCGGTCCCTCCCCTCACGCGCCTGCAGCTGCTCTACGTACCGGATCGCGTTAGCGCGCAGCTCCTCCTCCGTGTCCCCGGTCAGCAATTCCGGGTGCGCGAGCACCAGGTCGATGGCCACGCGGATCACTGTGTTCTCGGTGATGCGCTCAGTTTTCTTGGCTCGGGCGTCCATCAGGTCCCGCGCCAGGGCAGTGAGCCCGCTGTAGTGGTCGTCTCGTAGCGGCACCCACTTCGGCCGCCCCTCGCTGGGCTGCGAGGAACTGGTGCGCTTCGGCGAGGTGTTATCCGCCATCGGGTCTCCCCCTTGGGGCTGTGGAGTCAGTGACCCCAAGAGGTTATGGGTTCGACCTGCGGGGGCCCGTTCGCAGACCGTGGTGGCGCTCCCCATGCGCTGCTCCCTTCTGTTGATGACGAAAAGAATCTATCCCCCAGACCCTTGAACTTCAAGGGTCTGGGGGATACGTTTGTTAGGCAAGCGAGAGAGGGCCAGGGCTTGCAGGCCCTGACCCTCTCTCCGGCAAGGGAGTTGCAGCTCCTCTGCCACCCCGGACAGGCGAAGCGAACGCCCTCCGGGATCGGGACACCCCTTAGTGGAGGGATCTCCGTGAGCAATTCTCTCAGTCGGTACGCCGGCTTCGACATCGAGGTGGACGACAAGGGCGCGCTGCGCCTGAGCCCCGAGAGCATTCCGGCTCAGCCGCTGATCTCCGGCCCGCGACTGGCTGTCGTCGGCCGGATCGGCCCGCGGTACACCTGCTCCAACTGCCGTGACTTCAAGTCCGTCGTCACGCGCAACGGGGTCGTGTACTGCGACAACCCCGTGCACAACCAGGACAAGCCGCAATTGCCGATGCGCCCCACCCCGCACGAGCGGGACGGCCGGGAGCCCGTCTCCGAGCCCGGCCGTTCCCACCCGCGCCAGACCGCACTGCTGGCCAGGTGATCGGCATGGAGAGGACCGCCTGCATTCAGGACCCCTCCGCGAGCCAGTCCCTGCAGAACGCCCAGCAGGCCGCCCAGGACGCCGCTGCCGCCAAGGCCGAGGCCGACCACATCCGGGCCGAGCGCGAGGCCGCCGCCCGCCCGACCGCTGGCGAGCGCACCACGGGCTGACGCCCCCATCGGCCCGTCCCGGGCAGTGCACCGCCCGGGACGGGCCAGCCCTTCGTCTTTCTTCCTCCTCGGAGACAACTGTGCTGCGTTCATTCGTCTCGAACGACACCCACACTCAGACCCCCTACCTGACCCCCGAGCGTGTAGCCGCGTGGGCCGCCGCCGGGATCGCCGTCCTGGTCGCCATCATCGGCGTGCTCCTCGACGTCGGTGCCGGGAACATCGTCGGCGCCACGCTGATCGCTTACACCGGCACCGTGGTGGCCAGCGTCCACCGCTTCCGACTGCGGCCGGGCGCGGTGCTCAGCGCATCCGGCAGGGGGGCGGTCATCGCCGCCGTCATCGCCGTCCTGCTGGTCGTCGGTGTGGGCCGGTCGGCCTTGCACCTGCTGGGGGTGGGCTGATGCGCATTCTGACGATTCGCCAGCCGTGGGCGGCGGCCATCATCTTCGCCGACAAGCGGATCGAGAACCGGACCTGGTCGACCTGCTACCGCGGCCCGGTCCTCATCCACGCGGGCGCAACCCTGGAGCGCCGGCACGGGCCCGCCGTCGCCTCCGTCGTGCGCGGCCTACAGCTCGACCTGGGCGCCGTGATCGGCATCGCCCGGTACACCGGCTGCCACGCCGACGACGGACAGTGCACCCCCTGGTCCAAGGCCGGGCACTTCGACCACGTTCTGGACGAGGAGGTCACGGCCCTGCCGCTGCCGATCCCCTGGCGCGGCACCCAGGGCCTCACGGTGCCTCCGACCGTCCTGATGGACCGGGTGCGCGAACAGCTCTCCGCGGAAACCGCCGCTCACGTACTGCGGGAGGAGAGGTGACTCGCTGCGATCCCCGCCAGATGAACGGCGGCTACCAGTTAGCCCTGGACATGGTGCCGGAGCCCACGGCGGGCTCAGCCGGGCCCGCCGACACCTCCATGGCGCTGGCCGACGAGGCGGAGGTGGACCTGTGACGACCCTGACCCGACGGGCGGAGGAAGCCCTGCTGGGCGCGGTGCTGCACCGGCCAGAGCTGCTGCCCTCACTGCGCCGCTGGCTGCCCGCCGCCGCATTCGGCGGCCCCGACCTTGAGGCACTGTGGCAGGCCTTGCAGAGCATCGACTGGTCCGCGGTGAGCCGGTCGGAGATCCCGGCCGCGGTGACCGCCGCCGTGGCCCGGATCGAGGAAGAGGGCATACGCCGCTCCCTTCCGCCCTCCCGCATCGCGCAGTTCGCCCACGCCTGCCCGGACACCCGCACCGCTCCTTTGTACGGCGGAATGGTGCTGGACGCCGCGGTGCACCGCACGGTGGCCGAGGCCGGCCAGGAGCTGCGGCACACCGCCCGCACCGCCGACGTCGACCGGGCCGGAGAGGTGCTGGCCGGTGCCGAGCGCACCGGACAGCGGCTGACCGGGCTGGCGACCGCGTGGGCCGCCGCCCCGGAAACCGTCCGCAACCTGTTGGAGACCACCGCCGAGGAGCCGCTGGCGCTGGCGGAGCGGACCGAGCGGGCCCGCACCGATCCGCGGGCGGAAGCCGAAACGGTCGCCTCCCTGCTCTACCAGTCCGAGCAGCTGGCGGAGGTCGGGTGGCTGCGGCCCAGCGACTTCTCCGACCCGCAACTGGCCGCCGTCTACCGGGCCATGGGCACGCTCGCCGAGCGACGGGCGCTGATCGACCCGCTGACCGTCGCCTGGGAGGCCCACCGCCAGCCCGGGGCCACCCCCAGCGACCAGGTCATGGACGAACTGGACCGCGGCGGGGTGCCCGGCGCCGCCGCCTTCACCGGCGAGCGCGTGCTGGGCACCGCCGCTCTGGACCGGATGGACGCCGCCGGCCACCGGATGCGCAACGCCGGACGCCACCCCGGCCTGTCCCCCACCCCGTTACTCGACCACGCCGACCAGGCCCTGCGCCCGGTCGCCGCCGACCGCGAGCGCATCACCCACGCCGAGCGCGGGCTGGAACCCGCCCCGGCCGACGCAGAGCCCGCCCCGGCCGGACCCGCCTACGCCGACGAGGAGATCGACCTGTGAACGAGCACGCGCCCCAGCCGTACGACCCGACCGCCTACCTGATCGAGCACCAGCAGCAGATCACCACCCCGCCCCCCGGTGTGGCCCCGCTGCCGCCGGTCCCGGACCGCGGCGTACTGCGGCTGCTGATGCGGCACTTCCGCCGCCTCGCCCCCGCCCTGGTGACCACCGCCGCCTGGGGATTGGCCACCGCCTGGCACGGCATGCTGCCCGAAGGGGCGACCGAGCCCCTGTGGCTGATGGGCACCCTGGCCGCCCTCGCCGGCACCGGCGGGATCATCGCCGCCAGCAAGCGGCACGGCTCCAAGGACGCCATGGGCATGTCCTTCGCGGGGGCCGGTACGTTCGGAATGATCGGCGTGGCCGCGTGGACGCCGCACTGGCCGGTCGCCGTGCTGATGTGGCTGGTCGCCCTCGCCGCGGCGTACGCCGCCTGCCTGCCCCACTGGCGGGCCGAGCGCCGCGAGGGCACCCGCCACGACCACGCTGTGGAGCTGGAGCACGTACGCGGCTACCACCAGATGCGGGACACCGCGACCCGCACCGCCGGCGCCGTGGAGGTCGCCAAGTCCCTGCACGCCGCGGAGGTCGAGAAGGTCCGGGCGATCGTCGCCGCCTCCGACGCCCGCGTGCGGGACGCCGAACTGGCCCGCACCCAGCGCATGCTCGCCCCCGGTGAGGAGCTGGACGTGGCGGCCCTGCTGCGGGCCGCCGGACACGACGCGCCCCGGGAGCTGACCGCCGCCGAGCGCGGGGAGCAGCGGTGAAGCGCCTCCAGCCGGGCGACCTGGTGCCCCAGGGCTGGAACCGTGTCATCGACCCGCGGCACTGGGCGTCGATGACCCGGATGCACGAGGCCACCCACGTCACGGCCTCCGAGGCCCTGGGCATCCCGGTGGAGTCGGTGTGGGCGAACGTCGACCCGACCGTCCGGCACGGCGGGCAGTACCGGACCGTCGCGGGCGACTCCCAGCTGCAGACGGTGGTCTACCTCATCGGGGCCGAGGGCGGCGCGCAGGAACTGCGCGACTGCGGCTACGACGAGGACCTCGCCCACAACTCGGTGCTCATCCTCGGCGGCAGCGACATGGACAAGGCGAGTGCGGTGATCCGGGAGGCCGGCGCGCATGGCTACCGGCTCGACGGTGCACGGGCCCAGGCCGACGCCCTGGCCCTGCTGCACTCCCCGGGTTTCAAGGACACCGCGCACAGCGTCGCCGACGCCCTGGCCTGCCGCGGTGACCGGCTGACCGGCGCCGACGTCCGGGCCGCCATCGGCGACTGGCAACTGGACGGCTCGGTGTGGGTGCGCTCCTACGTCGACCTGGACCTGCCCGCCGACCGCCTCGAACCAGCGATCAACCCTGCCCCCGACATCGACATGGAGGAGATGGAACTGTGAGCACGCCCGAGACCACTACGGACGACCAGCAGAGGGCAGCTGCGATCCTGCCCGCCCTTGCCGTCCTGGACCGGCAGGCCGCCGAGCTGGAGCAGGCCGCTGCCGAGGGCGCCCCGCTGGACCCTGGCGCGGTGGCCACCTACGAGGTCCAGGCCCAGCACGCCCGGCACCTGCTGAGCGAGGCCGGCCTCACCCCCGAGCAGATCACCGAAGCCGCCGAGCAGCACCGCGGAGACGGCGAACCGGGCTTCGCCGAACGGGCCCTGGACCACACGGTGCACCCCCGCCCGTACACCTCGACACTGAGCACCGACGCCCCGACCGCTCCCGACCAGGAGGAGATCGACCTGTGAGTCAGCAGCACGAACCGCAGCAGCCCGCGGCCGAGTTCCTGCACGATGCCGACGGCATCACCGCGGCCGCTGCAGAGATGGACCTCACCGACTGGGACGACATCGAGGTCAGCGACACCCGGAGGGTCGGCGACACCCAGTACACCCGCGGTGTCCTCGACGGCCAGGAACGGATCTGGGCCGAGCATGATTTCGGCAGCGGCGCGCGTACCACGGAGGAGGTCACCAACAGCCGCGAGCTGAGCCCCCAGCATGTCGAGAGCGTGTGGAGCGCGCTCACCGGGCCGCAGGCGCCCACCGAAGTGGACTCCCAGGTCGACCACCAGGACACCCTTGTGCGCAGCGCGCGGGCCGAGGAGCTGGGCACGCTCTACCGGTACGAGCAGGAGGTCGAGGCGGACGCGCCCCGCGACCCGCAGGAGCTGCACGAGCGCGTCGTCGCCGACAGCATCGAGTACGACGACGACATCGACCTCTGACCCGCCCCCGGCAGGATGGCCCCGGCGAAAACCGCCGGGGCTTTGTCGTATACGGCGACTACCGTGCCGCCATGACGATCAACAGGGCAGATCCGGCGCTACTGCATCCCGGCTCACTGAGGTAGTGATCAACCCGAACCCATGCACCGTGGCGGCCATGCCTGGCTCGTCTCTCTGATCACCGCGCTTCACGAAAGGAACCCCTCCTCCCGTGCCCATACCCCGCCCGTTACGTGCATGGCGCCGCATGCGCGAGGCGTCGGCCAGCACCCAGGTCGACACCATGCAGAAGAATGTGCACGACCTGGGCTTTCCCTGGATCGTCCTGCCCCTGCACCTGCGCACAGCCCTCCGCCAGTACCACTTGTGGTGGGGACGGGCACTGATCCACAACATCTCCCGCGGCATGATGGCTTACGGCATTGCCGTGGTGATCGCTGCCAAGTACACCGGCGAGCGGTTCAACTCCCTGACGTTCGCCGCGGTGTTCCTGTACCTGCCGATCTACGGGATCATGTTCACCATCGGCGCGCCCCGCCGAATGCGGCGGTACCGACTGGTGGGACTCTGCGCTGCAGCAATCAACTCCTGCGCCACCGCGAAGGCGAAAACAGGCGAGGACCGGTCCGACGCACTGCGCGAAGCCTCTGTCGCCATCCGTTCGGTGGAGCGAGCCGTCTTCCGGACGCGGCGCGCCCAGCGAACCGTCGCAATCGGGCGCCCTTCCCGCCAGACTGCTTTGCGGACGCATGCCGGCAAGGTCGTCGCGGTGCTCCGCTCAGCCGAGAACCGACTGGATGACACCCACCAGGACTGCGCGCTGGAGCAGCTGACGGGGCTTCTGGTACGCATCGCTGCCAGCAGCGCCGCGAACCGGATCGGCGACCTACTGCCCGTGAGCATTACCGACCAGGAGGAGCCGGCCCGCAGCTACGATCTGCTGCGGCACGCGGCCGCGGTGCTGATGCTGACCGGCGCGGCTGTCGGAGTCGGCATATGGAACGTGCCGGACGTTACGGCCTGGGCTGTGATCGCGGGCGTGGGCATTCTCTCGGCGATCGTCGCCTTCGGTGCCGACTGGAGGCGTGTCTTGTCGCTCATCGAAGTTTTCCGCCCCTGAACACCGGGTGTGAGTAGTTGCGGTACAGGAAGTGCCGCTGAGATTGATCATGGACGGGCTGCCGCATCGCCGCTCGGAGGCGTGTCAGACCCTGTGGCAGGGTGATCGCATGTCTTCTGACCTCCCCCAGCCCCTATCTGACGCGGCCCAGCGCGCTGCCGCCGCGATATCTCAGTGGGAGCCGATGCAAAACGCCATCGACTCTCTGGGGCGCTCGGCGCAGTATCAGGCGCGCGACCTGAACGCGTACCTCGCCGACGTAGACGCGCGTCTTGGCCAGCAGCTGGCCGAGCGGATGCAGCAGGCCCTGGCCGAGCCGCAGTCTGCCTGGCTCGCCGGCGTCGAAGCGACGGTACAGCAGCTGGCCGCCATAATCGACGAGCAGACGGAAGGGCTGCGGCGGCTGACTCTGTCACTCGACATGACCGGCTTGGACCGCATGCTGAATAGTGTCGCCGCCTGGCGCGTGCTGACCGACGAGCAGCGGACGACTGCGGTCTCGGTCGTGGAAGACGCCTACCGGTCCGCGGACGCGGCTGCCGTCTCGGACGCGATGGTGGCGGAGTTGGAGGACACGGCCCGCCAGTTCACGGAGGAGAGTGGCATCGACTACTTGCCGATCGAGGTACGCCGCCAGTCGTTCGTCCTGTTCGTGGGCACGGTCGTCCTGCTGGCCCTGATGACGCTGTCGTTCTCCAACGACACCGCCGACGAGGTCATGTCCAAGGCTCTGGAAGTCGGGCCGGCCGTAGGCATCGCCGCCCTGGCGGCCGGATGGGCCTGGGACCGCAACAACGGCGTCCGCCCGGACAGCGAAGACGACCAGGACAACTGAGCCGCTCGACCCGACGTCCGCCGGGCCATATCAATCTCAGCGGCACTTCCTGTATCGCAACTACTCGCACCCGACCACGCTGGTGCCACCTGCCGCACTGCAGCTCCCAATAACAAGCCCTGTGGCATCGCCCGCCGCAGGCCCAAGCCAGACGCGTCAGCGGTGGAAGGCGTCCAGCCGCGTGTGGGTGACGGTCGGCGGGGTCTCAGCCAGGACGGCCCGGCGCAGCTGCTCCAGCTTCGGCGGCAGCAGGGTGGTGAGCCCGTATCGGGTGCGGCCGCGCCGGTAGCTGGTGATCAGCCCGTTCTCCTCCAGCGGCATCCCCGGCGGGCGGTTCAGCGTGGCGCCCTCCCGGTCGGGATCACCGTCGTGGTTGTACCAGAGGGAGACCCACAGCCGTGCGGTGCCGTGGGCACGCTGGGCCAGGTCGGCGCGCAGCGGCAGCCAGCGCTCCAGCGCGGCCCGGCTCAGCGGCGACAGCGCATACCAGGATCCTTCGCCCTCCGGGTCGCCGCCGCCGCGCTGTGGCTGGGCTTCGACATACACCGCGGCGGTGTCCGGAGCGAGGTGCTCCAGACGCAGCGCGGCCAGCTCGCCGGCGCGCGGGGCGGCGTCGAGGATCAGGGCCAGCAGCGCGGTGAGCCGGACCTGGCTCGCCGCCAGGTGCCCGGCCAGGTCCTGGTCGAGCCGGCGGCGCAGGGCGGCCAGGGTGCCGAACTCCGGGGTGGGCCGCAGCGGCAGCACCTCGCCGCCGGCGCGCAGCGCGGGCAGGCCGAGCGCGGCGCGCAAGGCATCCAGGCACCGCCGGCGGATGTCATTGGTGGCCGCGGAGGTGGGCGGGCGCTGCCCGTCCACCAGCCGGGTACGCAGGGCGCCGGACTCGGCGAGCCGCACGTAGGAGGCGAGCGCCTCGGGCTCCAGGAGGCGGCGCAGGCTGCGCCGGGCGGGGACGGGCAGGGCGCCGCGCTGCAGGGCCCGGTGCAGTTCCTCGCGGACCATGCCCAGCTGCCGCCGGCGGGCCGCTCCCGCGGGCAGGTCCGCTATCAGCGCATCCAGCGCGACCAGCGAGGGGAACTCCGAGGACGTCAGCACCCGCCGATTCTCGCCTACCGCCCGCCCTATGCCGGCGCGGCCTCCGCGGCCAGGGCTTGCTCCGGGCGGCAGGACGGGCACACCCCGTACCGACCCTCCGCCAGCCCCCGGCGGGCCCGGGCGGTGTCCACCGTGACCGACCCGGCCGGATAGGACCAGCAGGACGGCCGGTGGACCTCGCGCTGCGGCCCCCGCCCGAGCACCCGGCCCGGATTGCGGGAGACCGGCCAGCCCGGCTCCGCGGTGACGGTGTCCGCCTGCTGCCGGGCGGAGATCTCCGTATCGACCGCGGCCAGCTCCTCCGCGAGCGTGGCCCGCAGCTCATGGAGTTCGCCGAGCGACAGGGAGGTCATGTCCTTCAGCGTACGCCGGATGCCAGCAGCAGCATCGTCGAGCACGTGACGTTCCGCAGCTGCTACTCGTTGGTCTACCGAGGACGAAAGCGCTCTGGCGGCTGCAGGGCCTCGCCCTCCAGCCGATGCCGATCCGGTCCGTCCAGCCACGACCGGAAGAGGCATCCGCTGCGGCGCCGAAGGGCCCCTCCCCCGAGTCGACCGGGAGGGGCCCGCCTGGCTCTGCCGCCCCGGCTCCCGTGTCAGTGACGCCGCCGGAATCTCTTAAAGATGACCTGCCGGTCGCCAGTTCCTGCAAGCTTTAAGAGTCGTATAGTGGTCGCGCGACATGTTCTTTAATACCTAAGAACCCGTCGCCGCATGCGGGCGCAGCCCGCACGCAAGAGGGCCCCGGTTCCCTGCCAGGAACCGAAGCCCTCCGCAGTGCCGAGCCCGGTCGCATAGGCGTCGATCGGGCTCGCTGCATGTCTGCAGCCTCCCGCGACCGAGTCTCACCGGCACTGTGCGCCTGGTCCTACTTGACCAGGGCGACGAGGTTCGCCAGCGCACCCACCACCGCTAAGAGAACCGACCACTTCTCCCACGGCGGCCACTTCGGACGGTGCTTGTCCAGCTCAACACTCATCTACATCACCTCCCTTCCCTCCCGATCTGTGCGCCGTGATGCCCAAGGCGCCGGGAGGCGTGCGAACTGGCGGACGAAGCCGCGCAGTTGTGACCGAAGAGTTCAGAGACGCGATGCAGGCGTAAGCCTATCTGCTCCCCATGGCGGTTTCTGCATTCTTCTTCGTGTGCCCCTTCGGTGCGCGCAGTCCGCTCCCCGTTGAGGAGGCGGACATGCTCCCCGGCCGGCGCGAGGTTCCTGCCCCTCTCCAGTAAGAGATGGGGTTCTTTCCCGCAGCTCCGGGACGCCCGGAAGCCCTGTCAGCTGTCACAGTTATGCCGGTGGCCGTGACGACGAACGGCCCCTCCAATGAGGAGCCGTTTTTATAAGCGGTGCAGGCCAGGCGCGTGTCAGGAAGTGCTCGGGTGCCACGCCGGGGGCAGGCTCAGCCCCGCTGACCTGGGCCTTAGCCGTTAGCGTCGGACAGCGAATCGGTGCTCGTCGAGCCGCAGGCCGCAACTCAGCGGACCGCCCGGCCTACCCGCCGATGAGCTTGTGGAGGCCGACCAGTACCGCGCCGCCGGCGGCCAGCCCGGCCAGCACCGCGCCCGTCGGGGCTGTACCGCCCATTGCGGTCAGCACGCCGACGACCGTGCCGATGCCGAGGGCGCTGATGAGAAGGACGAAGGTGCGCAGCGGCATCAGGGGCGCCTCACCGCCCGGCGGCTGCGGGGCGGGGGCATTCGGCGCTATGAAGCTGCTGGGAGACCCCGGGTCTGGGGTACGGTCGAGCGTAGTCACGGACATGTTCTCCTTCTCTTCCGCGCTGGATGGATGGAGCGGCACGGTCCACGACACGAGAGGGAAGTTCGGCACAGGTTGGACGCCACTGCCGGCTTCCCTTCGTCGTCTTCGAACTCGGCGAGAGCCCTCGGGCGGTGGGCCGCTGGAGAAGAAGGTACCGAGGCCCTGGACGAGCCAGCGCCCACCGCCGCACGCGCACCGACACCCATAGGGTTACGCCCATTAGTTCGATTGCGCACTGAGCAGGGAAAATGCGATTTCGGGCCGTACGGCGCGCCGGGCGGCCCCTACCGACCAAAGGGTGAACTTCGCCAGGAGAGCGCCTCCGTGGACACCCGCCCTCACCTGCGCATACCTCCGCTGCCACGCCCCGCCAGGAGATCCCCTGACGGGCGTGGCAGCGTTCGTCAGAAAGAGCGGTGCCGAAACTCCTTGGCCGCCCACGCGTTGCTGCCCGGTGCGTGCGGTAGGCGCTCACCGCACTCATTGCCTGGTACGGCGCGCCGCCGGCCGACAGGTTGGGTGTCGAGGTCGGACTCGCTGCGCCCGTGGGGATACGCCGCCGCCGTCAGGTCAGGCCGGCGGAGGCGTTGTCGTCCCAGCCGTCGTCGATGACGAAGTAGCCCTGCAGGGAGCGGGAGTGGCGGGCCCACCCGCCCTGGTCGGCGATGACGACGGAGTCCTTGCCGTGCTTGCGGCCGGCCACGGCCAGGCCGATGCGCAGGGAGTGACCGGTCCAGGCGAGCGGCACCCCGGCCCGGGCCGAGATGCGCTTGATGGCGCGGGTGACGGAGTCGGGGCCCATGCCGCCGGTGAGGCGGCCCCAGCGGTCGATGCCGACGAAGGCGGGGGCGGCGGGTCGGCTCCAGTGCGGGTCCGCCTCGGCGGCGAGGCGGGTGCGGTAGGCGGTCCAGGCGCGGACGGGGCAGAGCTCCGCGTCCTCGCCGTAGGGGATCTTGGCGTCCCGCACGGAGTGCTTGGTCTTGCCGGTGAGCACGGAGACGATCAGGCCGCGCGGGTGCAGCGTCACGTCGCCGGCGAGGAGTCCGGCGGGGTCCTGGGCGCGGCTGGCGTAGTGGAAACCGGTGAGGGTGAGGGCCTTGTCGCGGGCGCCGGCCAGGGTGTCGGGGCAGGTGCGGGCGATGGCGCGCAGGCCGTCGAGGTGGGCGGTGGCCGCCTTGCCGCGGCCGCGCCGTTCGCCGTTCTGCAGCAGCTTCACGGCGAGGCCGTCCAGCGCGGTGCGGGCGGCGGCCTGGTCATCGGCGGAGACGGCGACCCCGCGCTCGCGCAGCCCGACGACGGCGCCGGCCAGGAGGGTGGACGCCGAAGTGGCCGCGTAGCCCTTCCCGTTCTGCTGGCCCTCGCGCAGCATCCAGGTCACGAACGCCACCAGCGAGCCGCGGCTGGCCTCCCGTTCCGGCAGGCGGGTGGCGGCGCAGAACCGCGTCCACACCCGCCAGGACTTGGCGTAGGTGTCGGTGGTGTTCTCCGGGGTGATTTCCTTGCCCACGGCGTCGGCCAGGTCCTCGGCCTCGGCCAGGCGGCGGGCGACGTCGATGCCGTGGCGTTGTGCCCACCGCTCGATGAGCGCCTGCCGTTCGGCGGCCGCCGGGTCCGGGGGCGCCGGGGCGCTCTCGGTTTCGGCGGCGTCGCCGGCGGCCGTGTCGAAGGGGGGCGTCAGGGTCGTCATCGGTCGGCGTCCTTCCCCTCGGCGGCGGGGACGACGGTGAGCCGGGGCGGTCCGTCTCCCGCGGGCGCCTGCTCGGTGGCGAGCAGGGCGCGCGCCATGTCGTACTCGCTGAGGGTCCGTACCCCCGAGGGGCGCGGGCGGGTGCCGGCCGTGAGCAGCTGCGCGATGAGCGGTTCGTCCTCGGGCGCGCCCGGTCGCTCCGGGTAGGCGGTCGCCCGGCACAGCTCCTCCACTTGGGACAGCAGGGCGTAGTACTCGTGGCTCCCGTCCGGGTCCTGGGAGCCGAGGCGGGGCAGTTGCACGCCCAGGGCGCGGCGGTGGGCCGCGCCGTCGGCGATGGCCGTCGCGAGGGTGCCCTCCCGGCGGGAGGCGATCGCCCGCGCGGCCCAGGCCCGCGCCGAGCAGGTGCGCGCGCACTCGATGGTGCGGTCGCGCAGCTCGGCGTAGCGGTGCCCGGCGAGGGCGGCATCCAGGTGGGCGCGCATCTCCTCGGGCAGCGGGCCGTCCGTCCAGCCGAGAACCCACCGGGCGCCGGTGTCGTAGGACAGCGTCACGTCGACACCGGTGACCTCGGACAGGTGCCGGGACAGCAGGGCGGCCTGACGGCTGCGACTCATGTACTGCCTCCTTCTCTGCCGCCCGCACCCACAGGCCGGTGGCGGCGCATCTTCAGGGTGGTCTCCTTCGGCGCGCCGTCGGCCGGCGCAGCGGGCTGCCGCCCGCCGGAGTCCTTCTCGGCGGACGGCAGCCCGGGCGAGACCGTGGTCAACGGCCTTCCAGCACGCTGCGCTTCTTCTCTGCGGCCGCCTCCCGGGACGCGAGCAGGCGGCGGGCGCCCTCGACCGCCTCGTCGGCGTCGGCGTGGGGGACCAGTCGCCACCGGTAGGTGTCGAACCGGGGCAGTCCCTCGAAGGGCCGGATGATGAACATCAGCCGGTTCCAGGCCGCCTTACGGGCCCGGAGCGTCTCGGGCTCCTCGTCCCCGAAGCACTCCTTGAGGGCGTCGAGGTGGATGCCGACCGCTTCCTCCATGGTGCGGGCCGCACGTTGCTCAAGGCTGCCCTCCGGGTGCTTCTGGACCAGGTGCCGGGTGACCTCGGTCAGGTAGGCGCTGAGCTCCTGGGCGTGTTCCTCCCGCAGGTCGTCGGCGTTGAACGGGGCGGTGCGGGGCTCGTCGTGGGCGAAGTACACGGGCTGGATTCCCCTCCTGTCGGACGCGGCGGCGACGGGGCGTCATGTCCCGTTCTGTCGCGTCGGATAAGGAGAGGTTATCCGATGCGACTCCGCCTCCGGGGACGGAAACCGGTCCATCGTCAGGATTTCCCTGACACGCCGCCACTGTCAGGGCTACCCTGACGGACATGACGACCGATCTCCCCGAGGCCGCCGCCGGACCGCGCACCCTCTCCCCCCGCGACGAAGCCCGCGTCCGCCTCGCCGATGCCACCTGGCACCTCAGCAGCCAGGCCCGCCGATCCATCCCGGTCGACCCCGATACCCCCGCCGGCGACCTCCTGTGCCAAGCGCTCGACCTGCGGCGACTCGCCGAGGCCGCCGTGGAGAGCGCGGTCATCGCCGAGCGGGAACGCGGCACCACCTGGGAGCAGCTCGCCCAGGCCGCCGGCACCACCCGGCAGTCCGCCCACGAGCGCTGGGCCGGCGTGGTGCAGTCGTGGGCCCGACGCGGCCGCATCAGCTCTTCCGCCCCTGAGGTCCGCACCCTGGACACCGTCGCCTTCCTCGACGCCCAGTACGCCACCCCCACCGGGGACCCCGCACGCACCGATGCTGTCTCCGCCGGCCTGGACGCCACCCGCCACCCCGGCTCCGCCGCCTACGAAGAAGCCCAACGCGCCCGCGGTCAGCAGCTGCACGCCCGCCGCGAAGAGCTCACCCGCGACCTGCGGCGCTGCCACGAGGAGTACGACCGTCTCAAGGAGCCGACCGACCGCACCGGCTGGCTCCGGCTGGCCGCCAACTGCACTGCCACCGCTGACCTGCAGGCCGCCCTGGCCGGAGTGCACGAGGAGTTGATGGCTGCCGAGCCGACCCTCGCCGAGGAGCACCGCGCCGGCGCTGAGGAGCGGCACCAGTTCGCCAAGCAGAACCGCGAGCACGCCGAACTGGCCCTGGAGCGGGCCGGGGCGCTGTAGCCCCGCGGCCCCGGTCCGTGCCGACCGGGGCCGTCGTCTTGCCGCCCGCGGACCGGTTGTCGCACCCGTCCGTCCTCATCGACGCATGACCTCAGGGTGCCATCGAGGTGCCCGCTGCGCGGAGGGCGTTGCGTCGCCCGGCCACGTCCGGGGGGTGTCCCTCTTCCAGGCCGAGCCGGCGGATCCGTACGGGGGCGCGGGCGGCGCGGGAGCCCCGTCGTTCGTGCCGCTGGACTGTCCCCGGGAGAGGAACCGCATGGTGGGCGAAACGCCGCCGCGCGCCCTGCCGCGCTTGCCGCTGGCGGGCCCGAAGGCGCATCTGGAAGAGGGGCCAGCGGATGCGCGCAGGGGGCTTTGACCTGCGAATTCGAGAAAGCCCGATGGCGGCCGTGAAATAACGGAGTCCGGGGTGCCCGCAACGCTTAGTGCCAAGCACATACAGAAAACTTGGGTATTCGTCGCCCCTGACGGGGAGCAGGGCCAATCGCGTGCGGTTTCCTGGTGTATATTTTCAGCACCTCCCCGGAGTTGTTGGGGCGGCGTCCAGTCGGCGCCTAGTTGCGAAGGGGGGTGAGGGACAGGTGTGCTCCGGCGATGAAGCCCAGCGGGCGACAGAGCCGGTGAGAACAAAGCCCCGGCGGTACGCAGACGCGTTACTGCCGGCGGTCCGGGTCGTGCAGATCACGTACTACGTGATCAGGATCTGGCTGCTCGGGCTCTAGGAACCGCTGATGGGCCCGGCCCCTGCCAGGACCGGACCCATCTCGTCCACTCACCGACACAGGGCCCCGTGCCTTCTTCGCTGACCGGCGGGAGGTACGGGGTCCTCTTCGTCGTGTGGACCGTCATGCGGGGCGAACGCATCGTCCGCTCGTTGGTTGCGTGTATCAGACTACACCAGCCAAGTAATTCCGTGAACCAACTCATTCCCAAACGAGTGCATTGACTAATGCAGAATCTGCTGCGTTCTTTGTCGTCAGCTGTGTAGTGCGTTATGAAGGCAACCGGGCAAATGTTGGTTACTAGATTCGTTTGTCTTTGATGGCAAGAGTCTTGTGTCACTAGAACCACCCCTCAAGTGTTGAGTCGAGTGCAGCCCTCGTTCGATGAGCATCGGACAGAGTGTTGACCAGTCAACCGACCGCTTCGGCGGGCGTTGAGCTGTCCTACTGGTCACACTCGGCCCAGCTTGCTTGCGCTGCTCTGTTTGGCGTCTGTGGGAGCCCTCTGGTTGCTGCTGGTGCTGCTCGGTTGGGCGTCTGTGGGAGGACTCGTTTTTGGCGTGCGTGGGAGCTCCATGCCTGCTGCCTGTGGGAGCCCCCTGGTTGCTGCTGGTGCTGCTCAGTTGGGCGCCTGTGGCGGTCCCCTGCTTAGCGTCTGTGGGAGCCTCCTGGTTACTGCTGGTGCCGCCCTGCTTGGTGTCCTGTTAGAGGACCCTTTTTTGGCGTCTGTGGCGGTCCCTGTTTGGTGTCTGTGGGAGCCCCCGGTTGCTCCCTGTGGGAGCCCTCTGGTTGCTGCCTGTGCCGCCCTGCTTGGTGTCCTGTGGGAGGACCCTTTTTGGCGTGCGTGGGAGCTCCATGCCTGCTGCCCGTGGAGGCTCCCCGGTTGCTGCTGATGTTGCTCGGTTGGGCGTCTGCGGGAGCCCCCTGTGGCTATGTTGGCGAGTTTGGGAGTCACCGTGGCCTTCCTCGCGGGCCGAGCGTCGCCGTCGCTCGCCGCTCCTCCAGGTCGTTCGCCCTTACTTCGCTCGGGACGCTCTACCTGGACCAGCGGCTTCGCCGCTGGCCGGGGCCTGCAGCTATCGAGGTAGGCCCACGAGCGCCGCCCCCGCCGGCCTGAGCGCGGGTGGTTCCCGTTCTCCCGGACATCGCCGATCCGCGCGTACGGGCACTCCCCGAGTCATCGACAAACGACGTCGTGGTTCACGTGCGTAGCCATCCCTGCTTGGTGTCCTGTGGGAGGACCCTTTTTTGGCGTCTGTGGCGGTCCCTGTTTGGTGTCTGCGGGAGCCCCCGGTTGCTCCCTGTGGGAGCCCTCTGGTTGCTGCTGGTGCCGCCCTGCTTGGTGTCCTGTGGGAGGACC
>NZ_JBITXI010000026.1:0-54000 GCF_044544605.1 Streptomyces sp. NPDC053560
TCGTGACGGAGACGATCGGGATCGAGGACGTGGAGAAGGCGTTCGCGCGGATGCACGAGGGTGACGTTCTCCGCTCGGTGGTGGTGCTCTGATGGCGGCGCGCATCGACCACCTGGTGACGTCGGGGACGTTCTCGCTGGACGGCGGGACCTGGGACGTCGACAACAACGTCTGGATCGTCGGCGATGACGAGGAAGCGGTCGTCATCGACGCGGCGCACGACGCGGACGCGATCCTCGCCGCACTCGGTGGGCGGCGGCTGCGGGCGATCCTCTGCACGCACGCGCACGACGACCACATCGACGCCGCGCCCGCGCTGGCGGCCCGTACCGGCGCGACGATCCATCTCCACCCCGACGACCTGCCGCTGTGGAAGCAGACCTATCCGAGCGGGGCGCCCGACCGGGAGCTGGCGCACGGGCAGGTACTGACCATCGCCGGTACGGACCTCACGGTGCTGCACACGCCGGGACACGCGCCGGGCGCGGTCTGCTTCCACGCGCCCGACCTGGGCGTCGTGTTCAGCGGTGACACGCTCTTCCAGGGCGGGCCGGGCGCGACCGGACGATCATTCTCGGACTTCCCGACCATCGTCGAATCCATCCGCGAACGGCTACTGAGCCTGCCGCCCGAGACGAAGGTGCTGACCGGTCACGGCGACAGCACCACCATCGGGGCCGAGGCACCGCACGTGGAAGAGTGGATCGCGCGGGGCCACTGAGACGGGCCGTACCGGTGTCACTTGCTGCCGGTTTTCGAACCTTTGCGCCGCTATCCCCTGCACTCTGTCAGGCGGGCCGGTTACCGTGCTCGGTATGGCAACCAGCACAGCACCGACCGCGCACGGATACGCATTGCTGATTGCCGCCGATCCGCCGGTACGGCGGGGGGCACTGCCGGCGACCACCGTGTTGCCGCAGCTGGCCGCCGTTCCGCCGGCGCACCTCGTGGGTGCCGCGTACGCCAGTGCCGTGCAGCTGGCCAACCCCGACGACCCGAACACGGTGCTGACCCACATCCGCACCGCGGCCGGCGTCGAGGGCCCGCTGTTCATCTATCTGGCCGGGCACCTCCAGGTGGACGCGCGGCAGGGCAGACCGCACCTGGCGCTGGCCCGCACGGCGCCGCGTACGGTCCGGTACACGGCGCTGCCGTGGCACTGGCTCGCCGCGGAGCTCCAGCACCGGGCGCCGGGCAGCACCACGGTCGTGGCCGACCTGGCGGCGGCGCCGGAGGTCTGGCAGCAACTGGGCGCGGGGCAGCTGCTGCTGAGCGGACCATTCCTGCTGTACGGCACGGTGCAGCGGACCGACAAGCGGAGCCGGCCGCAGCCGGCGTACAGCCAGGCCCTTGCGCAGGCGCTGCGCGCGGCGCATCAACGGCCCGGTACGGAGGAGCTGCACGCCCACGTGGCGCGCACCGCCGCGCTGGACGGGGCGGCGACGCTGTGGCTGGGCGGGGTGCCGGCCGCCGACGGGACGCCGGGCGGGTGGCCTGCGGGTGCGCCTGCGGTCACGCCTGCCGCGGGGTCCGCGCCAGTGGCGCCCGGCGCGCCGGAGGCGTTCGTCCCGGCCGACAACGGGGCGCCGGCGGCTGCCCGGTACGACGCGCCTGTTGCCGGGCACGACGTGCCTGTTGTCGAGTACGGGGCGCCTCGGGCCGAGTACGGCGGGCCGGTGCCGGAGTACGACGCGTCTGTGCTGGAGTACAGCGCGCCGGTGCTGGCGTACGGCGCGGTCGCGCCCGAGCCGGGACCTGCGGCTGCCGCGGCGGCTGCGCCGGAGCCGACGCCGGAGCCGGACGACTACGAGTTGGCCCCCGCGGCCACACCGGCCTCCCCGGCGGTGACGCCTCCCGAGGCGCCCGAGCCGCCCGAGACGGCGTCCTCCGAGACCCCCGAGATGGTGTCCTCCGAGACCCCCGAGGTGCAGCTCTCCAAGGCCCCTGAGGCACAGCGTTCCGAGGTATCCGAGGCGGCGACACCCCCGGCCCCCGAGGAGGTGCGCTCGGAGGCATCGGAGACTCCCGCCGCCACCCCCGTGCCCCTGCCGCCCATGCCCGCGCGGCCGCCGATTCCCGTGGTGGCGGCGATACCCCCGGTGCCGGGTGCGGCGCCCGTCGAGGAGCCGCACCATGCGGTGTTCGCCGCGGCCGCCGCCGGGCGGCACGGCGAGGCCGCCGCGATGGCCGCCGCCTGGGAGCAGGCGGCGCTCCGTAGCCACGGGCCCGTGTCGCCCGAGGCGGTGCACTGGATCGAGGTACAGGCCGAGCTGGCGCGCCAGGCCGAGGAGCCGGTGCGGGCGAGCGGGCTGTGGATGCGGTCCGCGCACGTCCGGCTGGCCGGCGGGCAGAACGCCACGGACCCCGAGGTCACGGCGGCCGTGGACCGCGCCCACCACTGCTGGCACCAGGTCAGCGACCGGGACAGCATCCGGGACCTGGGCGTGGAGCTGGCGAACCTGCGCGGCCGGGTGCCGGGCAAGAGCGGAGCCATCGACGACGTGCAGCGCCGCCTCGCCCAGCTGACCGAGACCGCCAACCGCTAGCGTCCGACCGTCCGACCGTCCGACCGTCCAGCCACGCGGCCGCCCGGTCCGCCCGCCGCTCAGCCAGTGGCCCGCTCCAGGATGCGGGCGGCCACGGCGGGGGAGTCGACCAGCGGGTGCAGCGCGAGGGCCCGTAGCGCCGCCTCGCGGTCCTTGAAGACGGCCGCCTCCACGGTCGCCCGCTCCACCGCCTTCAGCTGGAGCATCAGCCCCAACTGGTCCTCGCGGAGCGGCGCGCACGGCAGCGGGGTGGCGCCGTCCGACCCCACCTCGCACACCGTCTCAATGATCGCCTCGGGGGCGAGCGCCGGAACGGTCGTACCGTTGCGCACGTTCAGGATCAGCCGGGTCCGCCGGTCGTCGGCGATCGCGTGCATCAGCGCCAGCGCCACCCGGTCGTACCCGCCGCCCTCCAGGTCGCAGCTGTCGCGCTGCCAGCCGCCGCCGGCCTCCCGGCTCTCGGCCATGTACGTCTCCTCGCGCTCCAGGCGCGTGCGCTCCCACAGCCCGTACGCGTCCTCCGGACGCTGCGCCGCCGCCTCGAAGAAGCCGCCCTGCTGCCGGTCGAGGAAGGCGCCGCGGGGCTCGTCGCTCTCCGCCACGGAGGCGAGCGTCTCGCGGCGGAAGTAGTAGTAATGCAGGTACTCGTTGGGGAGCGCCCCGAGGGCGTGCAGCCACTCCGCCCCGAAGAGCCGCCCCTCCTCGAACGACCCGAGCGCTTCGGGGTCGGCGAGCAGCCCCGGAAGCAGGTCGCGGCCGTCGCCGGCGGTCAACGAGCGGAGCCAGCCGAGGTGGTTGAGCCCCACGTAGTCGTACCGCACCGCGTCCGGATCGGCGCCCGCCGCGCGTGCGGCGCGCCGCACCAGGCCGACCGGCGAGTCGCAGATGCCGATGACCCGGTCGCCCAGCACCTCCGCCATCGCCTCGGTGACCATGCCCGCCGGGTTGGTGAAGTTGATGATCCAGGCGTCCGGCGCCAGCGCCGCGGCCCGCTCGGCGATCCGCAGCGCCACGGGGATGGTCCGCAGCCCGTAGAGCACGCCGCCGGCGCCCACCGTCTCCTGGCCGAGCACGCCCTCGGAGAGCGGGATCCGCTCGTCGGCGACGCGGCCCGCCGTACCGCCGACGCGGATCGCGGAGAACACGAAGTCCGCGCCGCGCAGGGCGTCGTCGAGGTCCGTGGCGAGCCGTACCTTCACCGGCTTCTCGCGCCCCGCCGCCTGCTGCTCCAGGACGGTCGCGATCACCCGCAGCCGGTCCGCGTCGGTGTCGTACAGCGTCACCTCCGTCACGGCGCGCGTGGGGTCGTCGAGCAGCGCGCGGTGGACCAGCGGTACCCGGAAACCGCCGCCACCGAGAATCGTGAGCCTCATGGGCCGGAACGTACCGCACGCAGGAGCAGGACCGGCCCACCGCACGAACGCGGACGCGAACCCGCCCCGCCGGCGGCCGCGCGGCCCCGTCATCCGGCACACTGGCGTGACGCGCACGGACGAAAGGGGCAGGCAAGGTGAGCGCTCAAGACGGAGAACGGTTCGCTCCCACGAGTCCCGTGCCGACGGTGCTCGACCCGCTCGCCGCCGTCCGTGGACCGCGGGACCCGGCCACGGACGTCTACCTCACGGGCACGGTGTTCCTCGACGTCATCTTCACCGGGCTGGACTCGGCGCCCGTCCGTGGCACCGAGTCCTGGGCGCGCGGCATGGGTTCCAGCCCCGGCGGAGTCGCCAACATGGCGACGGCGCTGGCCCGGCTGGGCCTGCACACCTCGCTGGCGGCGGCCTTCGGGGACGACATGTACGGCGAGTACTGCTGGGACGCGCTGCGCCAGGGCGAGGGCATCGACCTGTCGATGTCGCGGAAGGTGCCCGGATGGCACTCGCCGGTGACCGTATCGATGGCGTACGAGGGCGAGCGCACGATGGTCTCGCACGGGCACGAGGCGCCGCCCCCGGAGTCCGCATTCGACGGCGAGCACGCGCCCGGCTGTCCGCCCCCGTCCCGCGCCTGCGTGGCCTCGCTGGTGCCGGGGCGCCGCGAGGGCTGGCTGGGCTGCGCGGCGGGGCGCGGCGCCCGGATCTTCGCGGACGTGGGCTGGGACGACACCGGACGCTGGGATCCCGCCGACCTCGCCGACCTCGAACACTGCGAGGCGTTCCTGCCGAACGCCGAGGAGGCGATGCGGTACACGCGTACGGACTCGCCGCAGGCCGCCGCCCGGAAGCTCGCCGACCTGGTGCCGGTCGCGGTGGTCACGATGGGCGCGCGGGGCGCCTGCGCGGTGGACGCGCGGACCGGCGAGAGCGCCGAGGTGCCGGCGATCGCGGTGGAGGCGCTGGACCCGACCGGCGCCGGCGACGTCTTCGTGGCGGGCTTCGTGACGGGCACGCTCGCGGGGTGGCCGCTGGCCGACCGGCTGGCGTTCGCGGGGCTGACGGCCGCGCTGTCGGTACAGGAGTTCGGCGGGTCCCTCTCGGCGCCCGGCTGGTCGGAGATCGCCACGTGGTGGCAGCAGGTCCGCGACCACCACACGGACGCGCTGGAGGGCACGGGAAACGGCGACCGCGGCGTCCTCCCGCTGCGGGAGCGGTACGCGTTCCTGGAGGGCGTCCTCCCGGCCGCCTACCGCCAGTGGCCCCTGGCCCGAGCCCTCCCGACGATCGGCTTTCGCCGCACGAAGTAGCCGCGGGCCGGATGCGCGCCGGGCCTCTTGGGTAACCCCTGAGCAAGGGGGCGACGGCCGTTCGATTCGCCCCGAGAGCGAGTCGCCCGCGCCCTCCCCACGGGGCCGTCATCGGGGCGCCGCTAAAAGTTCTCCGTCGATGTCGGTGCCGCGTCGTACCCTGGACGTGCTCAGGAGAGCCGCAGGCATCGCTACGTAGAAATGGGGATCAGCAGGCCACAGAGCCGGCCCATGACGCAGACACCCACCAATCAGCAGGCGCGCGCCCAGTTCACCGTCCCGCCCAAGCACCCCATGGTCACGGTCCTGGGGTCGGGGGACTCGCTGCTGCGCGTGATCGAGAACGCCTTTCCGGCGGTCGACATCCACGTCCGTGGCAACGAGGTCAGCGCGGTCGGAGATCCCGCGGACGTCGCGCTGATCCAGCGCCTGTTCGACGAGATGATGCTGGTGCTCCGCACCGGACAGCCGATGACGGAGGACGCAGTGGAACGCTCGATCGCCATGCTGCGTTCGGCGGAGGACGGCGAGGGCGGGACGAGCGAGACCCCGGCAGAGGTGCTCACGCAGAACATCCTCTCCAACCGGGGCCGTACGATCCGCCCGAAGACGCTGAACCAGAAGCGGTACGTCGACGCCATCGACAAGCACACCGTCGTCTTCGGCATCGGCCCCGCCGGTACGGGCAAGACCTACCTCGCCATGGCCAAGGCGGTGCAGGCCCTGCAGTCCAAGCAGGTCAACCGCATCATCCTGACCCGGCCCGCGGTCGAGGCGGGCGAGCGCCTGGGCTTCCTGCCCGGCACGCTCTACGAGAAGATCGACCCGTATCTGCGCCCGCTCTACGACGCGCTGCACGACATGCTCGACCCCGACTCCATCCCGCGCCTGATGGCCGCCGGGACGATCGAGGTCGCGCCGCTGGCGTACATGCGCGGCCGGACGCTGAACGACGCGTTCATCATCCTCGACGAGGCGCAGAACACGAACCCCGAGCAGATGAAGATGTTCCTCACCCGGCTCGGCTTCGATTCGAAGATCGTGATCACGGGTGACGTGACGCAGATCGACCTGCCCGGCGGGACGAAGAGCGGCCTGCGCCAGGTCCAGGAGATCCTGGACGGCGTCGATGACGTCCATTTCTCGCGCCTCACCAGCACCGACGTCGTCCGGCACAAGCTCGTGGGCCGTATTGTCGACGCGTACGAGCAGTACGACAGCCGCAACGGAAAGCACTGAGCAGAGCAACGATGGCAATCGACGTCAACAATGAGTCCGGTACGGACATCGACGAGCAGGCGGTCCTCGACGTCGCCCGCTACGCCCTCGCCCGGATGCGTATCCACCCGTTGTCCGAGCTGTCGGTGATCGTGGTCGACGCCGAGGCCATGGAGCAGCTCCACATCCAGTGGATGGACCTCCCGGGCCCGACCGACGTGATGTCCTTCCCGATGGACGAGCTGCGGCCGCCGGCCAAGGACGAGGAGGAGCCCCCGCAGGGGCTCCTCGGCGACATCGTCCTCTGCCCCGAGGTCGCCAAGAAGCAGGGCGAGGACGCGCCGACCGGGCACTCCATGGACGAGGAGCTGCAGCTGCTCACCGTCCACGGCGTCCTCCACCTCCTCGGGTACGACCACGAGGAGCCGGACGAGAAGGCCGAGATGTTCGGCCTCCAGGCGGCGATCGTCGACGGCTGGCGAGCCGAGCGCGGCATCGAGGGCCCGTCCCCGGCGCCCACGACCCGGTGACGCGGTGTCCGCCCAATTGATCGCCGTCGCGGTCCTCCTGGTCGTGGTCGCGTGGCTCGCCGCCTGTGCGGAGGCGGGCCTCGCCCGTACGACCAGCTTCCGCGCCGACGAGGCCGTACGGTCGAGCCGGCGCGGCGCCACGAAGCTTGCCGCTGTTGCCGCGGATCCGACGCGCTACCTCAATGTGGCGTTGCTGGTGCGGGTCGGCTGCGAGATGGCTGCCGCCGTGGTCGTCACGTATGCGTGTGTGCAGCACTTCGAGGAAACGTGGGAGGCGCTGACCGTCGCCATCGCGGTGATGGTGCTCGTCTCGTACGTCGCGGTCGGGGTCTCGCCGCGTACGATCGGCCGCCAGCATCCGCTGAACACCGCGACGGCCGCCGCGTACGTCCTGCTGCCGCTCGCCCGGATCATGGGACCGATCCCGCAACTGCTGATCCTGCTGGGTAACGCGCTCACCCCGGGCAAGGGCTTCCGCAAGGGCCCCTTCGCCTCGGAGGCCGAGCTGCGCGCCATGGTCGACCTCGCGGAGCAGGAATCGCTGATCGAGGACGACGAGCGCCGCATGGTGCACTCCGTCTTCCAGCTCGGCGACACCCTCGTGCGCGAGGTGATGGTGCCGCGTACGGACCTGGTGTCCGTCGAGCGCTTCAAGACGATCCGCCAGGCGCTCACGCTGGCGTTGCGCTCCGGCTTCTCGCGCATCCCCGTGACGGGCGAGAGCGAGGACGACGTCGTGGGTGTCGTCTACGTCAAGGACCTCGCCCGCAAGGTGCACATCAGCCGCGACGCGGAGACGGAGCTGGTGTCGACGGCGATGCGGCCCGCGGTGTTCGTGCCGGACACGAAGAACGCGGGTGACCTGCTGCGTGAGATGCAGCGCGACCGCAATCATGTTGCGGTCGTCATCGACGAGTACGGGGGCACGGCCGGGATCGTCACGATCGAGGACATTCTCGAAGAGATCGTCGGCGAGATCACGGATGAGTACGACCGGGAACTGCCACCGGTGCAGGAGCTGGGCGACGGCCGGTACCGGGTCACCGCCCGCCTGGACATCGGCGACCTCGGCGAGCTGTACGGCCTGGAGCTGGACGACGAGGACGTGGAAACGGTCGGCGGGCTGCTGGCGAAGCGGCTGGGACGCGTACCGATCGCCGGCGCGCAGGCGGAGGTGGATCTGACGGAGGGTGCCGTTGATCCTGCGCTCAAGGCGCTTCGGCTTACGGCGGAGTCGCCGGCGGGGCGGCGGAACAAGATCGTTACGGTGCTCGTCGAACCGGTTGGCGCGGGGGCGCCTGGCGCGCCGGGGGACGCGGAGTAACGACCCGTACGTTGCCGGGTGCCGCGCCGTTTCGCCTGCGGCGGGCCGGTCCGCTGCGCGGGGCTTGGCGTTACGGGGTCGGGCCTCCGCGGCAGGGGGTCCGGACTGCTTCGCTTTACGTCCGGACCCCCTACCGCTACGACCCGCCCCCTCCCGTCGGTGGGTGGTGAAAAGACGGCATGTCCCTCCGGGTCATACCGTGCGGGTGCGCCTGCGGAGCCCGAAGGTGACCAGGACGGCGACTGTCAGCACGATGGCCGCGTCGGCCGCCAGGCCCAGTCGGACTCCGCTGAGGGTCGCTCCGGCGAAGTCGGCCCCGTGCGCCTGCTCCGAAGTCACGCGTGCGGAGGTCAGGGCGCTCAGCAGGGGGATGCCTACCGTCATGCCGATTTGCTGGGCGCTGGTTACCAGGCCTGTGGCCAGGCCCTGCTCCTCGTTGCGGAGGCCTGAGGTGGCCGTGACTCCGTAGGAGACGATTACCCAGAGGTGGCCCAGGGAGGCCAAGGTGACGCCTGCCATGGCGAGCCAAGCTGAGGCTGCGCCCGTGCCCAGGCCCAGGAGGGAGGCCGTCAGGGCTGCCTGGACGAGTAGACCGCTCAGGAGCGTGCGGCGGGCGCCGACGCGGGCGATCAGGCGAGGGGCGATGATGCCGGCCAACGCGGAGACTACGCCCTGGACGCCGAAGATCAGGCCGGTGCGGAACGGTGAGAGGTGCAGGACCTCCTGGAGGTAGAGGGTCAGGAGGAAGACGACGGTGCTCATCATCGAGACCGTGGTGAGGCCCGCCAGGTTGCCGAACGCGACCGTCGGGCGGCGGAGCATGGGCAGGGAGACCAGCGGTTCGGGGGAGCGGGCCTCGATGAGGACGAAGGCGATGAGGAGCGCGAAGCCCGCTACGAGAGTGATCAGGACATCCGCGTGGGCGAAGCCGTTTGTCGCGGCTGTGGAGAGGGCGTAGATCAGGGCCAGGAGGCCGCCGGTGACGGTGACCGCGCCCGGTACGTCGATCCGGGGGCGGTCCGGGCGGCGGCTCTCGGTCAGGAGCGTGGGCGCGAGGGCGAGGATGCCCGCGCCGGCCACGGCCAGCAGGCCCATCGTCGAGCGCCAGCCGAAGGAGTCGGTGAGGACGCCGCCGAGGACCATGCCGACGGTGAAGCCCAGGGACAGCAGGGTGCCGCTGATGCCCAGGGCGCGTTCGCGCTGCGGGCCTTCGGCGAAGGTGGTGGTGAGCAGGGCCATGCCGGTCGGCACGATGACGGCAGCCCCGACGCCCTGCAGTGCGCGCCCGGCGAGGAACACGGCGGGCGACCAGGCCACGGTGGCCAGGACGGAGGCCGCGGCGAAGAGCCCGAGGCCGGTGAGGAACAGCCGGCGGCGGCCGTAGAGGTCGGCGATCCGGCCGGAGAGCAGGAGGAAGCCGCCGGACGGCAGGGCGAAGGCGGTGACCGCCCACTGGAGGTCGGCCTGGCCCATGCCGAGGTCCCTGCCCAGCACCGGGAGCGCGACGTTCAGGATCGAGAAGTCCAGGGCGACGATGAACTGCGCGGCGCAGAGGATGAGGAGGATGAGCCGGTCCCGGCCGGACATACCGGTGGGGGGAGCGGACATGGCCGCGGGGGACGGCGGGGCGATGGTCTCGGTTGGCATGGACCGAGCCTCGCCGTACGGAATAACCCGTGGGGAGCGGCGACTTATCGTGGTGTTCGCACCACCAGCCAGGGACCAGGGGGAATGGCGTGTCGGAGCCCGGTACGAGTGTGCGTGCCATGCGGGAGGACAAACCGCGGCGGCGCGAGGAGCTGCGTGCGTTCCTTCGGGCGCGCCGGGAGCGGGTGAGCCCGGCCGAGGCGGGGCTGCCCGACGGCGGGCGGCGCCGCACGCCGGGGCTGCGCCGCGAGGAGGTCGCGGTGCTCGCCGGGGTCGGCGCCTCCTGGTACCAGTGGCTGGAGCAGGGCCGCGACATCAGCGTCTCGCCGCAGGTGCTGGACGCGGTGGCGCGGGTGCTGAAGCTGCGCGACGCCGAACGGCGCCATCTGTACGTACTGGCCGGGCTGAACCCGCCGCTCCCGCGCTCCGAGTACGACGGCGATCCGATCTGCGAGGGGCTCCAGCGGATGATCGACGCGTGGCTGCCGTTCCCGGCGCACATCATGGACCCGTACTGGAACACCGTCGCGTACAACGAGGCGTCGCGGCTGGTCATGGGCCACGGACAGCCGGGCGTCCCGCCGAACTGCGTGATCGCCTACTTCACGGACCCGGTGTACCGGTCACGTGCCAAGAGCTGGGAGCGCATCGCGCCCCAGGTGGTCGCCCAGTACCGCGCGGCCTGCTCGGAACGCCCTGGCGACGAGGGCTTCGCGGAGGTCGTGAGGGAGGCGTCGGCGGCCAGCGAGGACTTCGCCCGCCTGTGGGCCCAACAGGATGTCACCGTCGGCGGCCAGCTCCCGAAGGAAATGGAACACCCCCTGGTGGGCACCCTCCGTTTCGAGTCCACACAGCTACGCGTGCCGTCCCGGCAAGACCTGACCGTGGTCATGCACAACGCCCAGCCCGATGAGGAGACAGAGGCAAAGCTCCTCCGCCTCCTCTCCCCGGAGGGACGCCGCGGCGGAATGTACTCAGTGGCCGGCTGACGCACGCACCTGTCGTTGTCTTTTCCACCCGCCCCCGTAACGCCAAGCCCCGCGCAGCGGACCGGCCCGCCGCAGGCGAAACGGTGCCGCACCCGGCAGTGTTCAGGTCCCCCCGCGGCAGCGAACCGTGCCGCACCCGGCAAATCACCGGCGCCCCGCGCACCGGTAGGGTCGGCCACATGAGCGAAAGCGAAGACCGCAAGATCGTCACCCTCGCCCGTTCGGCCCGTGCCAGGAACGGTGTCGCCGAGGGTGCCGCCGTGCGGGACGAGACCGGACGTACGTACGTCGCGGGCACCGTGGCCCTGGACTCCCTGAAGCTGTCCGCCCTGCAGACGGCCGTCGCGATGGCCGTCGCCAGCGGTGCGCAGTCCCTGGAGGCCGCCGCCGTGGTCACCGAGGCGGCGACCGTCGCCGACGCGGACCGGGCCGCCGTCCGGGACCTGGGCGGCGCGCAGACGCCCGTGCTGGTCGCAGGCCCCGACGGCGCGGTGCGCGAGACCGTCAAGGCGGGCTGACCACCGCGGCCCGCCAGG
The DNA here is from genome assembly GCF_044544605.1 of Streptomyces sp. NPDC053560. Classification (NCBI taxonomy): domain Bacteria; kingdom Bacillati; phylum Actinomycetota; class Actinomycetes; order Kitasatosporales; family Streptomycetaceae; genus Streptomyces; species Streptomyces sp. NPDC053560. Next base: position 11,474 of record NZ_JBITXI010000026.1, read on the forward strand.
ACCACCGGCCCGGCCGACCGGCCGCCCGTGGTGACCACCGGACCGGTCCGACCGGCCCGGTGGTCGGTGGCATGCCCGCGATCGGGGAGAATGGGCGCCATGAGCGTTCGTACAGACTCCTCCGCCCCGTACCGCGCCGGCTTCGCGTGCTTCGTCGGCCGCCCGAACGCGGGCAAGTCGACCCTGACGAACGCTCTCGTCGGTACGAAGGTGGCCATCACCTCCAACCGGCCGCAGACCACCCGGCACACCGTCCGCGGCATCGTGCACCGCCCGGACGCGCAGCTCGTCCTCGTCGACACCCCGGGGCTGCACAAGCCGCGCACGCTGCTGGGCGAGCGGCTGAACGACGTCGTGCGGACCACCTGGGCCGAGGTCGACGTGATCGGGTTCTGTCTGCCCGCCGACCAGAAGATCGGTCCTGGCGACCGGTTCATCGCCGGTGAGCTGGCGGAGGTCAAGAAGACGCCGAAGGTCGCCATCGTGACCAAGAGCGACCTCGTGGACTCCAAGACGCTCGCGGAGCAGCTGCTCGCCATCGACAAGCTCGGGCACGAGCTCGGGATCGAGTGGGCCGAGATCATTCCGGTGTCGGCGGTGGCATCGGAAGGGGCGGAGCGAAGCTCCTCCGGCAAGGGCGGTGGTGGGCGAGGGGCCGGCCAGGTGGGGCTGCTGGCCGATCTGCTGGTGCCGATGCTGCCCGAGAGCCCGCCGCTGTACCCGGAGGGCGACCTCACCGACGAGCCCGAGCAGGTCATGGTCGCGGAGCTGATCCGCGAGGCCGCGCTCGAAGGCGTACGGGACGAGCTGCCGCACTCCATCGCGGTCGTCGTCGAGGAGATGCTGCCGCGCGAGGACCGGCCCGCCGACAAGCCGCTGCTCGACATCCACGCCTTCGTCTACATCGAGCGGCCCAGCCAGAAGGGCATCATCATCGGCCCCAAGGGCAAGCGCCTGAAGGAGGTCGGGATGAAGTCGCGCAAGCACATCGAGGCGCTGCTCGGTACCCCGGTCTATCTGGACCTGCACGTGAAGGTCGCCAAGGACTGGCAGCGGGACCCGAAGCAGCTGCGCAAGCTCGGCTTCTGAGGACGGGGAGCACGCCGCACCTCTGAAGGAGCCCGTCTCGCCACGAGACGAGTCACCCACTGAGGCGCGTCACCCCACCAGGACACGTCACGCCACGCCCCGGATGCGGCGTACGAAGAGCGCGCCCGCCAGACCGACCGCCGCGGCCGTCAGATACAGCGCGGGGTAGCCGCCCAGGTGGCGGACCACCGGGGCCGCCAGCGCCGGGGCGATCACCTGGGGCAGCGAATTGGCGATGTTGATGATGCCCAGGTCCTTGCCGCGGTCGGCGGCGGCCGGCAGGACGTCCGTCATGAGGGCGAAGTCGACCGAGGTGAACACGCCGAAGCCGATGCCCAGCGTCGCGGCGGCGACCAGCGCCCCGGGCCAGGTCTGCCAGCAGGCGAGCAGCACGGTCGCCACCGTCATCAGCACCCCGGCCCACAACACGAACGGCTTGCGGCGGCCCACGCGGTCCGACCAGTGACCGGCCACCACGACCGTGGCCAGCAGCAGGGCGCCGTTGACCGCGGTCAGGAGCAGGACGCCGCTCTCCGGGTCCGGGTGGTGCAGCGCGTCGCGCAGGTAGTACAGCAGGTAGAGCAGGACCAGTGAGTTGCCGAGGTTGATCAGGAAGCGGGTCAGCCAGGCCCAGGCCAGGTCCGGGTGGCGGCGCGGGCCGAGCCGGAAGCCGTGCAGGAAGTCGCGCCATACGAAGGGCGGGCGGCGGTCGGCCGGCAGTACCGGGTCGCGGTGGAGCAGGACGTACGGGAGCGGCGCGAGCAGCGTGAAGGCGGCGCAGGCGAGATAGCCCGCGGCGATGCCGCCGGCCGCGGTGGCGAGCCCGGTACCGGCGAGGATGCCGAGGATCTGGGCGACGCCCAGCCAGCCGCCGACCGCGCCGCGCTGCCGGCGCGGCACCCGGTCCGGCACCGCGGCGGTGAGGGCGGCGAACGCGGCGCTCAGCGCGAGCTGCACCAGGCACCAGCCCAGCAGCATGACGGGCCAGGTTGCGGCCGCCGACAGCAGGAGCAGGCCGCCCGCGCCCCCGGCGACGCCACCCACGATCCAGGGCCGCCGGCGGCCGAAGCGGGACGCCGTACGGTCCGAGACCGCGCCGAAGACGGGCGTGGCGGCCAGTGCGACGGCGGCGCCCGCGCCCGTCACCCAGGCCAGTACGGATTCCTTGGCGGTGCCCGGCGGCGCCAGCTCGGCGGCCTGGAGCGCCAGGAGGATCTGCAGCGGGCCGAACCAGCCGACCCACAGCGCCCCGTTGGCGAGGGAGAGGGCGCCGGTCCAGCCGCCGCCGACCCGTTCGGCGGGCTCGGCCAGGGCGTCCGCAGCCGCCGCCGGGCCCGCCGCCGGTCTCACCGCTGGGCCCGCAGCGCGTCCCGCAGCCAGTGGAAGGACGCCTTCGGGGTGCGGGTCAGGGTGGCGTAGTCGACGTGGACCAGGCCGAAGCGCTGCGCGTAGCCCTCGGCCCATTCGAAGTTGTCCAGGAGTGACCAGACGAAGTAGCCCCGGACATCCACCCCGGCCGTCATCGCCTCGTGCAGCGCCCGCAGGTGGCCGTCGAGGAAGGCGATCCGTTCGTGGTCCTCGATGCCGTCGTACGAGCAGCCGTTCTCGGTGATGACGACGGGCGGCAGGGCGGCGGCGTAGCGGTCGTGGAAGGTGGTGAGCAGCTCGGTCAGCGCCTCGGGGACGACCGGCCAGCCGAAGGCGGTACGGGGCCGGTCCGTGATCTCGCGGTGCGCGAAGGGCAGCTCGGGCGGCAGCGGGATGCCGCCGAGGTCGGTGGTGGGGGCCGCTGGGTCGGGCGCTCCCACGCGCGTCGGCTGGTAGTAGTTGATGCCGTACCAGTCCAGGGGCTGGGAGATGACCTTCAGGTCCTCCGCCACCGAGCCCGGGAGCAGTGCGGCCAGCTCCTCGTCGGGGTAGTGGCCGAGCAGCAGGGGGTCGGCGAAGAGGCGGTTGAGGAGGAGGTCGTAGAGGTCTGCCGCGTCCCGGTCGGCCTGTGCCTCCGAGGCGGGCCAGGTCGGGCCGTGGGAATTGGCGATGCCGACGCTGTCGGCGCCGCGGGCCCGGAGCGCCTGGAGCGCGAGGCCGTGCCCGAGGAGCTGGTGGTGGGCCGCGGGCAGCGCGTCGAAGAGCAGCTTCCTGCCCGGCGCGTGCACGCCCAGGCCGTAGCCGAGGAGGGTGACCTCGGCCGGTTCGTTCAGCGTGATCCAGCGCGGTACGCGGTCGCCGAGGCGGGCCGCGACCACGTCCGCGTACGCGGCGAAGGCGTGCGCCGTGTCCCGTACGAGCCAGCCGCCCGCCTCCTCCAGCGGCTGCGGGGTGTCCCAGTGGTAGAGGGTCGGGAGCGGCTGCACCCCGGCGGCCAGCAGCTCGTCGACCAGCCGGTCGTAGAAGTCCAGGCCCGCCGCGTTGACCCGGCCCGTGCCGCCCGGGAGGACGCGGGGCCAGGAGACCGAGAAGCGGTAGGCGCCGGCGCCGAGGTCCGCGAGCAGGCCGACGTCCTCGCGGTAGCGGTGGTAGTGGCCGGTGGCGACGGCGGAGTCGGAGCCGTCCTTCACCCGGCCCGGCACGGCCGTGAACGCGTCCCAGGACGAGCGGCCGCGCCCGTCCTCGTCCACCGCGCCCTCGATCTGCTGCGCCGAGGTGGACACGCCCCACAGGAAGTCGGCGGGGAAGCGGGGGAGGGGGAGGGAGCCGGGCGACGGGTGGCGCGGGGGCGGCGGCGTCATGGGCGGGATCTTCTTGACCCTTCAGTAACGTGTCAAGGGCGCGGGCGGAGCCGCCGGCCCGCACCCCTGGCACGCGTCGTCACGCGCCTTCCTTCAGCACCCGGGTGATCAGCTTGCGCTGGGGATCGGTCAGCCGGGGATCGGCGCAGTACACCGTCCGGTCGTCGACCGTGATCTGGTACGCGAAGCCGTCCGGCACTCCCACCGGCGGCTCACTGCGGCCCTCGGCCAGGGCCCGCTCGGCCAGGTCGTCCCACTGCGTTGCGTCGGCCCGGCCGGCGGTGTCGATCTCGGCGTACTTCTCGATGCCGGCGAAGCCGCCGGTGCGCCTCACACGAATCCGCATGACGGCAGCCTTCTCCTCAGGACGCCCCGGGTCAATGACCCCGGCTGTTGGTGACGCCCACCTGCGACCAGGCCTTGACCAGCGCCTCGTGCTCCGCACCCTGGTCGCCGTAGCGCGCCTTGGCCGCGTCGATCGTCAACTTGGCGAAATCCGTGAACTGGGCGTCCTTCGCGAGCTCGCCGCCGGTCAGCACGTCGTACCAGATCCGGCCCGCGCGCTCCCAGGCGTTGCCGCCGAGCGACATCGCCGTGAGGTAGAAGGCGTGGTTGGGGATGCCGGAGTTGATGTGCACACCGCCGTTGTCCTGCGAGGTCTCCACGTACCCGTCCATCGTGGCGGGCTGCGGGTCCTTGCCGAGGACGTCGTCGTCGTACGCGGTGCCCGGCGCCTTCATCGAGCGCAGCGCCTTCCCTTTGTCGACCTCCGGGCCGAGCAGCCCGTCGCCGATGAGCCAGTCCGCCTGCTCGGCGGTCTGCTTGAGGGAGTACTGCTTGATCAGCGAGCCGAAGACGTCCGAGACCGACTCGTTCAGCGCGCCGGACTGGCCGAGGTACTCCAGGTTGGCGGTGTACTGCGTGACGCCGTGGGTCAGCTCGTGGCCGATCACGTCCAGGGAGGTGGTGAAGTCCAGGAACAGCTCGCCGTCGCCGTCCCCGAAGACCATCCGCTCGCCGTCCCAGAAGGCGTTGTTGTACTCCTTGCCGTAATGGACCGTGGCGTCCAGCGGCAGTCCGGCACCGTCGATGGAGTGCCGCTCGTACCCCTTGAAGAACAGCTCGAACGTGGCGCCGAGGCCCGCGAAGGCGCGGTTCACCGAGGAGTCGGAACCGGCCTCGTCGGACTCGCCGCGCACCTTCTTGCCGGGCAGCGTCTCCCGGCCTTCCGCGTCGTAGATCGTGCGCTGCGGCTTGTCGCTGCCGGACCGGGCTTCGGCCGGCGCCGCCATGCCGCGGACGGTGGTGAGGCGGCGGCGGGTGCGCTGGAGGGCGTCGTGCTCCAGGGTCCGGCGGGCACGGCCGGCGATCGTGGAGTTCTCCAGGCGGGAGAGGTGATCGAGGAGGTGCGGGGGGACGATCCCGCAGAAGGGATGGCTGGTGTTCGAGGAAGTGGCGTCCATGCGGCGAGCGTGACACTCCGTGTGAGCTGTGTCACTCCCCACTGCCGAGATTCCCTGGAATGTGTGCTTGGTCGCTAAACGGCCACAACGGATCTTCAGTCCCGCATACTGATACGGGACGTCCATTCGCCTTGGGTCTCGGCTAAGGTGCTGAGCATCATGCGTTTCGGGCTGCTTCTCCTTAGCTGCCGCGGCGAGGGCCTGTAGTCGTAGGCCGACCCCCTCCCCGCGGAGTTCGGTGTTGCGGTTTGCCAGCCCGTCGGCCTCCCCCTAGCTCTTCGAGCAGGGGGGTCCCCATAGAGCGGACTTAGAGGAGCCCTGCGCATCATGTCGAAGCCCGAGAACGCCATCGGTCGCCCGACCCCCATCACCGCCGCTGCCATCCAGCAGAAGCCGTCCGGCATGCCGGTGCACAAGTACGGCCGCTACGAAGCGGTGGACATTCCTGACCGCACGTGGCCGGACCAGCGCATCACCAAGGCTCCGCGCTGGCTGTCGACCGACCTGCGTGACGGCAACCAGGCACTGATCGACCCCATGTCGCCCGCCCGCAAGCGCGAGATGTTCGACCTGCTGGTCAAGATGGGCTACAAGGAGATCGAGGTCGGCTTCCCCTCCTCCGGCGAGACCGACTTCAACTTCGTACGCTCCATCATCGAAGAGGGCGCGATCCCCGAGGACGTGACGATCTCCGTCCTGACGCAGGCCCGCGAAGAGCTGATCGAGAAGACCGTCGAGTCGCTGCGCGGCGCCCACCGCGCGACGGTGCACCTGTACAACGCCACGGCGCCCACCTTCCGCCGGGTCGTCTTCCGCGGCTCCAAGGAAGAGGTCAAGCAGATCGCCGTGGACGGCACGCGGCTGGTCATGGAGTACGCCGAGAAGATCCTGGGCGACGAGACGATCTTCGGCTACCAGTACAGCCCCGAGATCTTCACCGACACCGAGCTGGACTTCGCCCTGGAGGTCTGCGAGGCGGTCATGGACGTCTGGCAGCCCGAGGAGGGCCGCGAGATCATCCTGAACCTGCCCGCCACGGTCGAGCGCTCCACGCCCTCCACCCATGCGGACCGCTTCGAGTGGATGTCCCGCAAGCTGTCCCGCCGTGAGTACGTCTGCCTGTCGACCCACCCGCACAACGACCGCGGCACCGCCGTCGCCGCCGCCGAGCTGGCCGTGATGGCCGGCGCCGACCGCGTCGAGGGCTGCCTGTTCGGCCAGGGCGAGCGCACCGGCAACGTCGACCTGGTCACCCTGGGCATGAACCTGTTCTCGCAGGGTGTCGACCCGATGATCGACTTCTCTCAGATCGACGAGATCCGCCGTACGTCCGAGTACTGCAACCAGATGGAGATCCACCCGCGCCACCCCTACGCGGGCGATCTGGTCTACACCGCCTTCTCCGGCTCCCACCAGGACGCCATCAAGAAGGGCTTCGACGCGCGGGAGGCCGAAGCGGCCGCCGCGGGCAAGAGCGTGGACGAGTTCGAGTGGGCGGTCCCGTACCTGCCCATCGACCCCATGGACGTCGGCCGCTCCTACGAGGCCGTCATCCGCGTCAACTCCCAGTCCGGCAAGGGCGGCATCTCCTACGTCCTGAAGAACGACCACAAGCTGGACCTGCCCCGCCGCATGCAGATCGAGTTCTCCCGGACCATCCAGGAGAAGACCGACTCCGAGGGCGGCGAGGTCACCCCGGCGGCCATCTGGTCCACCTTCCAGGACGAGTACCTGCCCACCCCGGACAACGCCTGGGGCCGCATCTCGCTGCGCTCCGCGCAGACCTCCACGACGACCGAGGGCACCGACGCGCTGACCGTCGAGGCGGTCGTCGACGGCCAGGACACGGTGCTGACCGGTACCGGCAACGGCCCGCTGGCCGCGTTCTTCGACGCGCTGCACGCCATCGACGTCGACGTCCGGCTGCTGGACTACGTCGAGCACACGATGAGCGAGGGCGCCGGCGCCCAGGCCGCCGCGTACATCGAGTGCGCGATCGGCGACAAGGTCCTGTGGGGCGTAGGCATCGACGCGAACATCGTCCGCGCCTCGATCAAGGCCGTCGTCTCCGCCGTCAACCGCGCGAGCCGCTGACGCCCGTACGGGTGTGTCCGGTAAACCCGCTGGCCGGGTCCCGGACCGTACCGCCGGGCCGGATTTCCGGCCCTCGATGAGGCCGCGCAGAAGGCCCCGCCCCTCGGATGGACGAGGGGCGGAGCCTTCCGCATCTCCCCGTACGACATGCTGACGCGGTGGACTTCATGTGGCTAACATCACGTCAGCGCGGCAGTGTTGCCGTGTGGGCACCGCCTGTGCCCGCCATGGGCTACGGGGGCGTTACGGAGGTTCGACGTGATGCACAAGCTGGGTCTGGTGGGCGTGCGCACGTCGTGGCGCACGATCGCCGACGGCGAGTTCTTCTGTACCGAGTGCGGTGGTGATCGCAACTACCGCCGCCGCACGGGCAAGCGCCGGCTGACCCTGCTCGGACTCCCCGTCCTCCCGCGCGGCGAGGCCGGTCCCGTACTCGAATGTTCCTCCTGCGGCGGCCACTTCGGCCTCGACGCCCTGGACCACCCGACCACCACCCGCTTCTCCGCGATGCTCCGCGACGCCGTGCACACGGTGGCGCTCGCGGTCCTGGCAGCCGGCGGCACGGCCGCGCGCCCGGTCCGCGAACAGGCCGTCTCGGTGGTACGCGCCTCCGGCTTCACCGAGTGCACGGAGGACCAGCTGCTCTCCCTGCTGGCCGCGCTGGCCGCGGACACGGGCCGGCTCCCCGGCACGTACCACGACGGCCGCGACGGGCTCGATCCCTGCGGGACCGCGCTGGCCATAGAGCTCCACGAAGCGCTGGAGCCGCTCGCCCCGCATCTTGCCCCTGCGGGGCGGGAATCCCTGCTGCTGCAGGGCGCGCGCATCGCCCTCGCGGACGGCCCCTACACGGCCCCGGAACGCGAGGTCCTGACGACGGTCGGCACGGCGCTGTTCCTTGACGAGGCCGACACGGAGCGGCTCCTCGCCGCGGCGCGTACGCCGTCTTAGGGCTTGAGGGTTGCGATGAACCGTGTCCACGCGTCGGCGGAGAAGATGACGGCGGGACCGTCGGGGCTCTTGCTGTCCCGGACAGCTTGCATGTCGACGAGGTCGGCGGTCTCGACGCAGTTGTCGCCGACACCGCCGCTGTAACTGCTCTTGCGCCATTCCACGGCACTCAGGTCCTGTACGCGCATTGTCTCCAGCCCTCCGCTGCCGTATCGATCAGGTGCAGGGACGCCTCCGGCGACAGAGCCAGGGCCCTGAGGTGATCGTAGACCTCTCGCGAGCGTGTGACCGTGGCCGGATCGTCCAGCAGTTCACCCGAAAACTGGCCTTCCGTATAGGCAGTTGGCGGCGCGTCCTCGAACTCCATGAGCCGCAGCGGCCGCACGGCCGCAGGCGTCCCGGCCGCGTACGGGATCACCTGCACCACGATCCGCCGCTCGTGCGCGAAGCGCGCCACGTGGTCCAGCTGATCCGCCATGGTGTCCGGCCCGCCGACCGGGCTGCGGAGGGCAGCCTCGTGCAGGATGACCCAGTACGAGGGCGACGTCGCATGCTTGAAGATGTGGGAGCGGTCCATTCGGGCCGACACCATCTCCTCGACGAATTTGTCGGGCTTGAGTGGGGTCGCGGCAACGACGAGTGCCCGTGTGTACCCGGGCGTCTGGAGCAGCCCCGGCACGACCATCGGATCGTATTCGCAGATCTTGGTGGCGTGCTGCTCCAGCTCCACTACCGGCGCGAAATAGTGAATGACGCTGGGGTGGTGAATCAACTTTTCGCACAGCCTAGCGAAAAAGCCGCCCGTCTCCAGAGCCTCATCGATACGTTCGGCGACGTCCAGCTGCGGCTTCCGAAAAGCCTGTTCGAACTGGCCGATGTAGCCGCCTGACACGAAGACCCGAGCCCCCAGCTCCTGCTGCGTGAAGCCGGCCGCCTCCCGCCGTCGTTTCAGCTCCGCGCCGAAGAATTCCCACGCGGCCTGACGTGGTTTGGCCATGGCCTAACCCCTTCTCCCTGCCGCGCAGTTGTAGTGCGCGCACGGCTGCAGATTTTAGATCTGCACCCCCATCCTGGGGATGTGAACAGTGAAAATCTCCCGGAGGAAAAGAACGTGACGGGAAAGTGGGGCCGGCGGTCGGCGGCGGAAAGTATCGAGGACGCGGAGGCGGCGGTGCGGGAATTGCGGGAAGCGTTCGCGCGGGTCGGTGTCGTGCTCCCTTCTCTCCGTCTCGACCTCATTTCGTGCGCGTACGAAACCCCTCGACCGCTGGTCGAATTCGGACGCTGCACGGTCGGAACGGCACGGAAAGTGATCGCCGTGCTGCGGGAGCACGAGCAATGGCACGAGAAGAAAGCGAGCGAAGAGCGATGAGCGCCGCGGTGGGTTCGTACGTCGTGGACACCCGGACGGGCAGAGTGGGACTGGTGATGGGGAGCGAGGGGCCGTACCTCCAGCTGCGCCCGGTGGGCGGCGGGCGGGAGTGGGACTGCGATCCCGAGGCGGTACGGGACGCCACCTCGCAGGAGCGGCTGAGCGCGGCCACGGCGTACGTGAACGCCCGCAGCCGCGGCGAGGTGGGCTGAGAGGAAGCCGGAAGGCGCCTCAGGTCTCCAGATCGATGATCCGGACCGGCTGACCCGTGGCGCGGGCGATGGTGTCGAAGCCGCGGTCGTAGTGGAGCAGGGTGAGGTCCGACTGCTCGGCGACCGCGGCCACCAGGAGATCGATGGGGCCGGCGCTGCGGTGCTCGCCCTTGGCGGTGAGTTCTTCCTGTACGACGCGCGCGCGTCGGTAGATGCCGTCCGGGAGCGGGCACCAGGTGAAGTACGCGTCGAGGCGCTTCTTCACCTGCGCGCGGTCCTTGGCGGAACGGGCTGAGTACAGCACTTCCAGCTCGGTGAGATCGCAGATCGCGACCAGGCCGGCGCCGATCTTCGCGTCCCACTCGGGTGCGGTCCTGCCGAGGAGGACGCGGGCCAGTGCGGAGGTGTCGATCAGATAGTCGGCGAAGGGCACTCATGCACTCCGGTGCGATTCGGTTGCCTGATCGCCCCGCACGCCCCGGTACTTGCTCTTGTCCAAGAGGATGTCCATGTCCAAGGCGCCTTCGGCGACGAGTCGGCGCGACTCTTCGAGCGCACGCAACCGCCGGTAACGGTTGGTCACTTCTCGCAACGCTGTGTTGATCGTGTCGCGCTTCGTGGTCGTCCCGAGCTCCTTCGCGGCGGCCTCCAGCGCCTCGTCGTCGAGGTCGATGACAGTGCGGCTCATGGCTGCTGCTCCTTCGGGTCGGCGGACGGGGCGTATATATGATGCTGCTCTCCAGTATATATCGCGGCGTGCGCGACAATGGCGCCATGAGTCTGTTCCGTGATGACGGTGTCGTGCTGCGCACCCAGAAGCTGGGTGAGGCGGACCGGATCATCACGCTGCTGACCCGCGGGCACGGCAGGGTTCGGGCCGTGGCCCGCGGCGTACGGCGTACGAAGTCGAAGTTCGGCGCCCGGCTGGAGCCGTTCTCCCACGTGGACGTGCAGTTCTTCGCGCGGGGCTCGGAACTGATCGGGCGCGGGCTGCCGCTGTGCACGCAGAGCGAGACGATCGCCGCGTACGGTGGCGGCATCGTGCGGGACTACGACCGGTACACCGCGGGGACCGCGATGCTGGAGACGGCGGAGCGGTTCACCGATCACGAGGGCGAGCCGGCGGTGCAGCAGTACCTCCTCCTCGTGGGCGGGCTGCGGACGCTGGCCAACGGGGAGCACGCCCCGCATCTCGTGCTCGACGCCTTCCTGCTGCGGTCGCTCGCCGTGAACGGCTACGCACCGAGTTTTGACGACTGCGCGCGGTGCGGAATGCCCGGTCCGAACCGGTTCTTCTCGGTCGGCGCGGGCGGAGTGATATGCGGGGAGTGCCGAGTGCCCGGCAGCGTCGTACCCTCCTCTGAGTCGATCGCGCTGCTCAGCGCGTTGCTGACGGGGGACTGGCAGACGGCGGACGCGGCCGAGGCCCGGCACGTCCGGGAGGGCAGCGGGCTGGTCGCGGCGTATCTGCAGTGGCACCTGGAGCGGGGACTGCGCTCGCTCCGCTACGTAGAGAAGTAACCACCCAAGAGCTCCACCCAAGAGCTTCCCGAAGAACTAGGAGACGTGGCACGCATGGCACGACGTGGGATTCTGGGCCGTTCGCGGCGGGAGTACCAGGCGCCGGAGCCGCACCCGTCCGGTGCGCGGCCGCCGAAGATCCCCGGTGAGCTGGTCCCCGAGCACGTGGCCATCGTGATGGACGGCAACGGGCGCTGGGCCAAGGAGCGCGGGCTGCCGCGCACCGAGGGGCACAAGGTCGGTGCCGAGCAGGTGCTGGACGTGCTGCAGGGCGCCATCGAGATGGGCGTGAAGGCCATCTCGCTGTACGCCTTCTCCACCGAGAACTGGAAGCGGTCGCCCGACGAGGTCCGCTTCCTGATGAACTTCAACCGCGACTTCATCCGCAAGACGCGTGACCAGCTGGACGCGCTCGGGATCCGGGTGCGCTGGGTGGGACGGATGCCCAAGCTGTGGAAGTCGGTGGCCAAGGAGCTGCAGGTCGCGCAGGAGCAGACGAAGGACAACGACGGCCTCACGCTGTACTTCTGCATGAACTACGGCGGGCGCGCGGAGATCGCGGACGCGGCGCAGGCGATGGCCGAGGACGTGAAGGCGGGCCGGCTGGACCCGTCGAAGGTCAGCGAGAAGACCTTCTCGAAGTACATGTACTACCCGGACATGCCGGACGTGGACATGTTCCTGCGGCCCTCCGGCGAGCAGCGCACGTCGAACTACCTGATCTGGCAGAGCGCCTACGCCGAGATGGTCTTCCAGGACGTGCTGTGGCCGGACTTCGACCGGCGGAACCTGTGGGACGCGTGCATGGAGTACGCCAAGCGGGACCGGCGCTTCGGTGGCGCGCTGCCGAACGAGGTTTCCGGGTCCGCGCAGGAGGGCGCCGGGCAGCAGGCCTGAGCGGACGCTGAAGGGCCCGGGAGCCGTCGTACGGCTTTCCCCGGGCCCTTCTTGCTTCCCGGCGCCCCTCAGGACGCCTCCGCGGCCTTCGCGCAGTCCCCGCACGTACCGAAGATCTCGATCGTGTGCCCGACGTCACGGAAGCCGTGCTCCGCCGCGATCTGATCGGCCCACCGCTCCACCGCGGGGCCCTCGACCTCCACGGCCTTGCCGCAGGAGCGGCAGACCAGGTGGTGATGGTGATCGTCGGTGCTGCACCGGCGGTAGACGGCCTCGCCCTCACTGGTGCGCAGCACGTCCACCTCGCCGGCGTCGGCCAGCGACTGGAGTGTGCGGTAGACCGTGGTGAGCCCCACCGAGTCGCCCCGGTGCTTGAGCATGTCGTGCAGTTCCTGTGCGCTGCGGAACTCGTCGACCTCGTCGAGAGCCGCGGCCACGGCGGCTCGCTGCCGCGTCGACCGGCCGCGCACCGGAGATCCCGCGCTCGTCGCCACCGTTGCCTCCCTTAGGCGTAGAACATCCCCCTGCGGAACGTCCGGCCATTGTGCCAGGTGATGACCGGAAGCCAGGTGGGACGCTTACACCCGCGCCTGCGTCCGTACGCTCACGGTGCGCTCGCACCGACGTCGTCCGCCGGCTTCCGGGCGGCCGGCACTCCCCCGAGCTCTCCACTTCGTTCGGGCTGGGGGGACCCCCAGCCCGGCCCCTCCAGGGTGCACCCCTGCTCGTCCCGGACGACAGCTCGCGCGCGTCTTTTCGCCAGTGGCGCGGCGACCAGCGAGAAGACGGCGAACACCGCGATGGCCAGCAGCACGATGCTCGCACCCGGCGGCACGTCCACGTAGAACGACACGGCCGTACCCGAGAGGGTGACGATCACGCCGATCGCCACCGAGATGGCGAGGGTCGCGGCGAAGCCGCGGGTGGCCTGCTGGGCGGCCGCGACCGGCACCACCAGCAGCGCGCTGACGAGCAGCAGGCCGACGGCGCGCATGGCGACGGTGACGGTGACGGCGGCGGTGACCGCGAGCAGGAGGTTCAGGACGCGGACCGGCAGGCCCGTGACGCGGGCGAACTCCTCGTCCTGGCAGATCGCGAAGAGCTGGCGGCGCAGGCCGAGCGTGATCACGAGCACGAAGGCGGCCAGGATCGCGGTGACCGTGACGTCCTCGGGGGAGACGCTGGTGATGGAGCCGAAGAGATAGCTCGTGAGGTTCGCGGTGGAGCCGCCGGGGGCGAGGTTGATGATCAGTACGCCGCCGGCCATGCCGCCGTAGAAGAGCATGGCGAGCGCGATGTCGCCGCGGGTCTTGCCGTACGAGCGGACCAGCTCCATGATCACCGCGCCGATGGTGGCGACCAGGACGGCCATCCACACCGGCGAGGTGTTGAGGAGCACGCCGAGCGCGACACCGGTCAGCGCGACGTGGCCGATGCCGTCGCCCATGATCGCCTGGCGGCGCTGCACGAGATAGATGCCGACGGCGGGCGCGGTGATGCCGACCAGCGCGGCCGCGATCAGCGCCCGCTGCATGAAGGCGTAGGTGAGGATGTCCATCTCAGGTCAGCAGTCCTGTCCGGACGGGCTCGTGGGCCGCGTCCGCGTGCGGGTGTACGTGATCGTGGCCGGGCAGGGCATGCTGGCCGACGGCCTCCGGGGGAGGCCCGTCGTGGACGACGCAGCCGTCCCGCAGCACCACGGCACGGTCGATGAGCGGCTCCAGCGGGCCCAGTTCGTGCAGCACGAGCAGGACCGTGGCGCCCGCCCCGACCTGCGCGCGCAGCGTCGCCGCCAGCACCTCCTGGCTGGCGAGGTCCACGCCGGCCATCGGCTCGTCCATGATCAGCAGCTCGGGCTCGGCGACCAGCGCGCGGGCGATCAGGACGCGCTGGTGCTGGCCGCCGGAGAGCGCGCCGACCGAGTCCTTCGCGCGGTCGGCCATGCCGACCTGCTCCAGCGCCGCCATGACGGCCGAGCGGTCGGCCTTGCCCGGCCACTTCAGCTTCGTACGGGCCAGCCGGCCGGCCGCCACGACCTCGCGGACCGTGGCGGGCACGCCGCCCGCCGCGGTGGTGCGCTGCGGTACGTAGCCGATGCGTGCCCAGCTCTTGAAGCGGCGCGCGGGCGTGCCGAACAGCTCCAGTTCGCCGGCGCTCAGCGGGACCTGGCCGACCACGGCGCGTACGGCAGTGGACTTGCCGGAGCCATTGGCGCCGAGCAGCGCGACGACCTCGCCGCGCCGCACGGTCAGGTCGATGCCGCGCAGCACGGGGCGGGCGCCCAGCGACGCGCTCGCGCCGCGCAGCGAGACGACGGCCGGTGCCTCGTCGGGACCACTGTCCGTACCGCTCATGGCCGCTCCTTCTCTGGCGTCCGGCCCGGTCACTCGGCGCCCAGTGCCTTCTGCAGCGCCTTGAGGTTGGACTCCATGACGGCGAGGTAGTCGTCGCCGCGGGACTTCTTGGTGATGCCCTCGATGGGGTCCAGCACATCCGTCTTGGCGTGCACGTCCTTGGCCAGCGTCTTGGCCATGTCGGGGCTGGTCAGCGTCTCGAAGAAGACGGTGTGCACGTCGTGCTCCTTCGCGAGCCCCTGCAGCTCCTTCACCCGGCTGCCGCTGACGTCGGTGGCCTCCGGGTCCAGGCCGCTGATGGCCTCCTCGGTGAGGCCGTAGCGCTCGGCGAGGTAGCCGAAGGCGGCGTGGGTGGTGATGAAGGTGTCCGACTTACGGTTCTTCAGCCCGTCCTTGTACTCCTGGTTCAGCTTGTCCAGCTGCTTCACCAGCGCGGCGGTGTTCTTCTCGTAGTCGGCCTTGTGCTTCGGGTCCGCCGCGGCGAGGGTCTTGCCGACGCCCTTGGCGGCCTCGGCGTACTTCACGGGGTCCAGCCAGATGTGCGGGTCGAGGCCGGACTCGTCGCCGTGGCCCTCGTGGCCGTGCTCCTCGTGGCCGTGGCCGTGGCCGCCGACCTCGGCGCCGTGGCTCTCCAGGGTGGTGAAGGAGGCGGCGTCGGCGGTGTGCTTCACGCCGGACTGCTTGACGGCCTCGTCCACGGCCGGCTGGACGCCCTTGAGGTAGACGACGGCGTCGGACTCGCCGAGCTGGGCGGTCTGCTTGGGGCTGAGCTCCAGGTCGTGCGGCTCGGTGCCGGGAGCGGTGAGGCTGGTCACCGACACGTGCTCGCCGCCGATCTCCTCGGCGAGGTACTGCATCGGGTAGAAGGACGCCGTCACGGCGAGCTTGCCGTCCTCCTTGCCGGCCGCGCCGGAGGTGGCGGAGCAGGCGGAGACGGCGAGAAGGCCCAGGACAGCGGAGCCGGCGAGGGCCGCAGTGGATATTCGACGGCGTACGTTCATGACAGTCATTTTCAACTGGACTGGAAACGATTGTCAACAAACCAGGTGAGAGGGGGACAGTGACGGGAACCGATTTGATCCGGGGGGCATGGCCGCCGGTAACCTGAAGCATTCGCCCGCCCGCCTCCCGACCACGCCCCTCCAGGAGGCGCCAGGGCGCCGCTCCTATTAATCGTTCGTCGTCGCAATGAAGAGAGCACCGTGGCCGCCGACAAGATCGACACCATCGTCAGCCTGAGCAAGCGCCGTGGCTTCGTATACCCGTGCAGTGAGATCTACGGCGGCCAGCGCGCCGCCTGGGACTACGGTCCTCTCGGTGTGGAGCTGAAGGAGAACATCAAGCGTCAGTGGTGGCGCAACATGGTCACCTCGCGCGAGGACGTGGTCGGTCTCGACTCGTCGGTCATCCTGGCCCCGGAGGTCTGGGTGGCGTCCGGTCACGTCGCGACCTTCACGGACCCGCTGACCGAGTGCACCTCCTGCCACAAGCGCTTCCGCGCCGACCACCTCGAAGAGGCCTACGAGGCGAAGCACGGGCGCCTGCCCGAGAACGGCCTCGCCGACGTCAACTGCCCGCACTGCGGCAACAAGGGCAGCTTCACCGAGCCCAAGCAGTTCTCCGGCCTGCTCTCCACGCACCTCGGCCCGACCCAGGACTCCGGCTCGGTCGCGTACCTCCGCCCCGAGACCGCCCAGGGCATCTTCACCAACTTCGCCCAGGTCCAGCAGACCTCGCGCAAGAAGCCCCCGTTCGGCATCGCCCAGATGGGCAAGTCCTTCCGGAACGAGATCACGCCGGGCAACTTCATCTTCCGCACCCGCGAGTTCGAGCAGATGGAGATGGAGTTCTTCGTCAAGCCGGGCGAGGACGAGACCTGGCACGAGTACTGGATGGAGCAGCGCTGGAACTGGTACCGCGACCTGGGCCTGCGCGAGGAGAACATCCGGTGGTACGAGCACCCCAAGGAGAAGCTCTCCCACTACTCCAAGCGCACCGCTGACATCGAGTACCGCTTCCAGTTCGGCGGCTCGGAGTGGGGCGAGCTGGAGGGCGTCGCGAACCGTACGGACTACGACCTCGCCTCGCACTCCAAGGCCTCCGGCCAGGACCTGTCCTACTTCGACCAGGAGGCCGGCGAGCGCTACACCCCGTTCGTCATCGAGCCCGCGGCCGGTGTCGGCCGGGCGATGCTCGCCTTCATGCTCGACGCGTACTTCGAGGACGAGGCGCCGAACGCCAAGGGCAAGATGGAGAAGCGCACGGTCATGCGCCTCGACCCGCGCCTGTCGCCGGTCAAGGTCGCCGTCCTCCCGCTGTCCCGGAACCCGCAGCTGTCCCCGAAGGCCAAGGGCCTCGCGGCGGACCTGCGCAAGAACTGGAACATCGAGTTCGACGACGCGGGCGCCATCGGCCGCCGCTACCGCCGCCAGGACGAGATCGGCACGCCGTTCTGCGTCACGGTCGACTTCGACACCCTCGACGACAACGCCGTGACCGTGCGCGAGCGCGACACGATGAAGCAGGAGCGGGTGTCCCTGGACCAGATCCAGGCTTACCTGGGCGGGCGCCTGCTGGGCTGCTGACGCAGCGGGGTTCCGACCCCGGCTACTGGGCGGGTGGGTTCGGTCGTTGGCCGGCCCACCCGCCGCTGTGCTTGCTCGCGCAGTTCCCCGCGCCCTTACGGGGCGAAGGTGACCGCCAAGGCGTCCAACGCCAGATGTCGGCCGTTCTCGTAGAAGCGGGTGGGGTCGGCGGTCAGGGCGTACGGGGCGTGGCGGGACAGTTCTTCCAGGACGAGGCGGAATTCGAGGCGGGCCAGTGGCGCGCCGATGCAGAAGTGGATGCCGCGGCCGAAGGTCAGGTGGAGGTTCGGCGGGCGGTCGAGGCGGAACTCCGCCGGGGCCGGGAAGACCGCGGGGTCGCGGTTCGCCGCCCCGGTCAGCAGGATGACCCGGTCCCGGCCGGGATCTTCACCCCGTCGATCTCCACCTCCCTGGTCGTCACGCGCGTGCTGTGATCCGCCGGGGTCTGGGTGGCGGAGGTCATGGCGCGCACCGCGTCCTCGGGGCCGTCGACCGGTACGACGTTGGCGACCCGGCCGGAGACGAGGTGGGGAAGGCCACCGGCTTGCCGGTCAGCGAGACGATCACCGCGCCCTCGTCCGCGCGGCCGCCGGTCAGCCGGTACCGGTCGGGCGCGGCGCGCAGCGCGAGCAGCCCGGACGCCGCGTCGTCGAGTGTGTGGATCGCGCGCACGGACGCGCCGCTTCGCCGTCAACAAGAACTCCAACGGGTGCGGATACGGAAAGGCGGGATACGCATTCGAACGTGCGCGGGGCCGGCCGGCGGTACGGGGTATTCCGTACGCCCGGCCAGCGGGGAATGCGATGCGTTAATCTCCGGCCTACTCGGCCGATTGAAACCATTCCGCCGTCGCGTTCGGTCATGGCGCGGACTACTGCGCCGGGGCGCACAACCCGCGAAGGACGAGTTCACGTACCACCGTGAACTGCCCTTCGATTTCGGGGCGTTGCCATTCGCCGGCGTGGCACGGGTCGTGGAATCGGGCGGTGGCGTCGAAGACGGCGCGCGCTGTGGCGTCGGTGTCCGCGGCGGGCGCGAACGTGCCCTCCGCGACGCCGTCCGCGACGATCCGGGCGAGCTGTCCGACCAGTACGGCGATATGCGCGTCCACGACCTCCGCGGCCTCGGACGTCAGGACCATGTACGTGTCGAACAGCTCGGGGTCGTCGCCCGCCTTGCGCCGCTTCGCCGCGAAGAGCGCGTCCAGCCACCGCGCCAGCCGGTCGGCCGCCGGGACGGCCGCGTCCCCGGCGAGTTCGTCGAGCACGCCGGTCGTGCGGTCCAGCCAGCGTCCCGTGACCGCCTCGCGCAGCGCCGCCTTCGTGGGGAAGTGCCGGTAGACGCTGCCGTGGCTGACGCCCAGCGCCCGCGCCACGTCGACCACCGTGGCCTTCGCCTGGCCGTGCCGGCGCAGCACCTCTTCGGTGGCCTGGAGGATGCGTTCGCGGGTCAGCGGCTCGGGCGGCATGGGTCGGTCGGGCCTTCCTGGTCGGGGGCGGCGGGCGGGGGTGCCGTGCTACGGACGGTATCCGACGCCCCGCCCGCCGCCGGGCCGGGTCAGCGCTCGCTGTCCAGGTGCGCCATCTGGTTGGCCGGGTAGCGGTCGCCGGCCGCCGCGCCGGCCGGGACCGCCTGCTCGATGGCGGCCAGGTCGCCGGCGTCCAGGGTGACGTCCAGCGCGCCGAGCGCCTCGGTCAGCCGCTCGCGGGTGCGGGCGCCGACCAGCGGAACGATGTCCTCGCCGCGGGCGAGTACCCAGGCGATCGCGGTCTGCGCGACCGAGGCGCCCTTGCGGTCGGCGACGGCCCGCAGCGCCTCGACCAGCCCGAGGTTGTGGTCGAGGTTGTCGCCCTGGAAGCGCGGGCTCATGCCGCGGAAGTCGTTCGCGGCGAGCTTCCGGTCCCGGCTGAAGTGCCCGCTGATCAGGCCGCGGGAGAGGACGCCGTACGCGGTGATCCCGATGCCCAGCTCGCGGGCCGTGGGCAGGATCTCCTCCTCGATGCCGCGCGAGATGAGGGAGTACTCGATCTGGAGGTCGGAGACGGGCGCCACGGCCGCCGCTCTGCGCAGCGTCTCCGCGCCGACCTCGGAGAGGCCGACGTGGCGGACGTGCCCGGCCTCGATCAGCTCGGCGATGGCGCCGACGGTCTCCTCGACCGGTACGTCGGGATCGAGGCGGGCGATGCGGTAGACGTCGATGTGGTCGGTGCCGAGGCGCTGGAGGGAGTACGCGGCGAAGTTCTTCACCGCGGCCGGCCGCCCGTCGTAGCCGGTGAACGCGCCCTCGACCGTCCGCAGGGCGCCGAACTTGACGCTGATCAGGGCGTTGTCGCGGGCGGCCGCCGGGGCGGTGCGCAGCGCTTCGTTGAGGAGCAGTTCGTTGTGGCCCATGCCGTAGAAGTCGCCGGTGTCCAGGAGGGTGATCCCGGCGTCCAGCGCCGCGTGGACGGTGGCGATCGATTCGGTGCGGTCGCTGTCCCCGTAGAGCGCGGACATGCCCATGCAGCCGAGGCCGAGGGCGGAGGTCTGGGGGCCGGTGGTGCCAAGAG
The DNA here is from genome assembly GCF_044544605.1 of Streptomyces sp. NPDC053560. Classification (NCBI taxonomy): domain Bacteria; kingdom Bacillati; phylum Actinomycetota; class Actinomycetes; order Kitasatosporales; family Streptomycetaceae; genus Streptomyces; species Streptomyces sp. NPDC053560. The sequence continues at coordinate 31,290 of NZ_JBITXI010000026.1, forward strand.
TGCGCATCTGCATGTATCCACCGTCGCATGACAGCTGACAGATTTCAATTGTTGTCAGTTGATTGCGGCCGGGCGGTGGCTGTCAGCTGTCATGCGCGAGGCGGAAGGCCGGGTGGCGGCCGGGCTCAGGACAGGGCGCGCGGCAGCCGCAGGGACAGGCCCGTCATCACCAGCAGACCCACGAACTGGACGGCCAGCGCGACGAGCAGCGCGTCCCGTACCCCGGCCGACGGGACGAGCCCCAGGAACACCGAGCCGATCGTCGCGACGCCGAGCGCCAGGCAGGTCTGCTGCGCCGTGACCGAGAGGCCGCTGCCCGCGCCCGCCCGCTCCGGCGGCACGGCCGCCAGCATCACCCGGAAGTACGTCGGGAGCTGGAAGCCCTGGCCGGCGCCGATGACGGCCATCGCGGGCGCCAGCGAGACCGGGTCCAGGTCCGGCCAGCCGGCGAGGACGGTCGCCGCGAGCAGGGCCAGCCCCACCGCGTGCGTCACCGCGCCGGCCGTCAGCACCCGGCTGCCCAGCCGGGGCGCGAGCCGCGGCCCCCACATGGACGTGACCAGGTACGTCACGCTCATCGGCACCACCGCGGCGCCCGCCACCACCGGCGACAGTCCCAGCCCCTGCTGGAGCGCGACCGCCACCACGAACATGAAGCCGCCGAACCCGGCGAACAACGGGACGGCCACGGCCAGTCCGCGGCGCAGCCCCGGTTCGCGCAACAGTGAGGGCGGCAGCAGCGGCGCGCCCCCGCTCCGCTCCGCCCGCCGCTCGACCACGTAGAACGCCCAGGCCAGCAGGGGCGCGGCGGCCAGCAGCAGCCACGACCACAGCGGGCCGCCGGCCGCCCGGCCCTCCGTCAGCGGCAGCAGCAGCGCAACGAGTGCGAGCGCGAACAGCAGCGTTCCGGCCCGGTCGCCGCGGGCCGGCCGGGCCGCCCGGCTGTCCGGTACCGAGAACCGGCCCAGCAGCAGGATGGCCGCCACCACCGGCACGTTCACCAGGAAGATCGCGCGCCAGCCGGTACCCAGCAGGTCGGCGGAGACCAGCAGCCCGCCGAGCAGCTGCCCGGCGACCCCGGCGACGCCGCCCGTCGCGCCGTACAGGCCGAGCGCCCGGCCGCGCCGGCCGCCCGACGTGGTCGCGTGGATGGTGGCCAGCACCTGCGGCAGCATCACCGCGGACGCCGCGCCCTGCGCCGCGCGCGCCGCCACCAGCGTCCAGGCGTCCGGCGCCAGCCCGCAGGCCAGCGAGGTCAGGCCGAAGGCGGCCGCGCCCCACAGGAACAGCCGCCGCCGGCCGTAGGTGTCGCCGAGCCGCCCGCCCAGGACGAGCAGCACGGCGTACGCCATGGCGTACGCGGCCGCGACCATCTCCAGGACCGCGGGCCCGGCCCGCAGCTCGCGTCCGATGGACGGCAGGGCGACGTTCACGATGAAGAAGTCGGTCATGGGCAGCGCGGCACCCAGCAGCAGGGTGGCCAGGCCGAGCGCGGTCAGCCGAGCGGCGGGCGCCGCCCGCTCCGCGGCGGTCGCCGTCGGGCCCGGTGTCGTCGGATCCGGTCCCGTCAGGCCCGGTGTGGTCGGTTCGGGTGTCGTCGTGGTGCTCACACTGCGACGATCCGGCAGCGCTCAGCCGGGTACCAGAGTGTGTTCATCCTGGTACCAGCACTACCTGGCAACCGGCTCGGTCGTGCGCGACGCTGGAACCATGAGCGTCACCGCAGCCCCCGCACCCGCCCGCAGCGCCGCCGACGTCCGCCGCGACGAGCTGGCCGCGTTCCTGCGCAGCCGCCGCGAACGCATCCCGCCCGAGCGGGTCGGCCTGCCGCGCGGCACGCGCCGACGCACCCCGGGGCTGCGCCGCGAGGAGGTCGCGCAGCTCGCCGCGGTCGGCGTCACCTGGTACACCTGGCTCGAACAGGCCAGGGACATCCACGTCTCGGCGCAGGTGCTGGACGCGGTCGCGCGGGCGCTGCTCATGGACGCCAGCGAGCGCGCGCACCTCTTCGCGCTGGCCGGCACCGCCGATCCGGCGCCCGGCGGCGAGTGCGCGGTGGTCTCACCGGAGCTGCGGCAGGTGCTGGAGCAGCTGGAGCCGTTCGCGGCCTGCGTGCAGAACCGCCGGTACGACATCCTCGCGTACAACCGCACCTACGGGCGGCTGCTGACCGACCTCGACGCGCTGGAGCCGCAGGACCGCAACTGCCTGTGGCTCACTTTCACCCACCCCGAGTGGCGGGGCGCCGTGCCGCACCTGGAAGAGACGATGGCCCAGATGACGGCCCGCTTCCGGGCCGCCATGGCCGAGCACGTCGCGGAGCCCGCGTGGAAGGCCCTGCTCAAGCGGTTGCAGCGGGCGTCGCCGGAGTTCCGGGAGATCTGGGACCGGCACGAGGTGCTGTGCGCCCGCGCGAAGACCAAGACCTTCCAGAACGCGGAGGTGGGCCTGGTGCGGGTGACCAACACCCCGCTCTACCTCGGCGCCCGGGAGGGCTTCCGGGTGACGGTGTACGCGCCGCAGGACGAGGCCTCGCGGGAGCGGCTGGTGCGGCTCCGGGAACTGGCGGTGGCGGCGGAGGCCGCCCGCGCACCGGCGGGCGGCGCACCGGCGGCAGCGGGTGGCCGGAGCAGCGGGTAGGCGGCGGTGGGTGGCCGGCAGCGGCCGGCCCGCGGCCCGCTCAGCCGCTCCGGCGGCTGTCCGCGGGAGCGCCGGGCGACGGCACCGGGGCGCCCTCCAGCTGCCGGGCGGCGCGGCGGGCCGTCTCGCGGGCCCAGTTTCCGCTGGTGAGGGCGCCGACGAGGAGCACGGCCACGCCGCAGCCGGTGATGACCCACCAGGCCGGGCGGCTCGCCTCCGCGAAGGCGCCGGTGGTGGCGGCAGCGCCGCCGCTCGCCAGCACGGCCCCGATCACGGCGACGCCCAGCGACTGGCCGACCTGGCGGCTGGTGGAGGCCACCGCCGCCGCGACCCCGGCCTGCGCCCGCGGCATCCCGGACACCGCGGTATTGGTGATCGGCGCGTTCACCAGGCCGAAGCCGATGCCGAAGAGCACGTACCCGGTGAAGAGCAGCGGGGTGCTGTCCTCCGCCCGGAAGCCGGCGAAGAGGACGCCGCTGATCACCATCCCCGCACCGGCCAGCAGCAGCGACAGGCGCGGCCCGCGCGCCCCCACCAGCCGCCCCGACAGCGGCGCGAAGACCAGCGTCATGGCCGCCATCGGCAGCATGTACAGGCCCGCGTGCAGCGCCGAGAGGCCGCGGACGTCCTGGAGGTAGAGGGTGTTGACGAAGAGGAAGCCGCCGAGCGCCGCGAACGCGCTCACGGCGATCACGGTCGCGCCGCTGAACGGGGCGCTGCGGAAGAAGCGCAGCTCGATCAGCGGCTCGGTGCGCCGCCGCTCGTATCCGATCAGCCCGGCGAGCGACAGGACGGCCAGCGCGCTGCAGCCCATGATCAGCGGCGAGCCCCAGCCCGACTCGGGCGCCTCGATGATCGCGTACGTCAGGGAGCCGAGCAGCAGGATGACCAGCACCTGGCCCACGGGGTCGGGGCGGCGCGGGTGGGGCGCGCGGGAGTGTGGGACGTAGCGCATGGTCAGGAAGAGCGCGAGCAGTCCGATGGGGACGTTGATCCAGAAGATCGCCCGCCAGTCCACGGCCTCCACGAGCAGCCCGCCGACCACCGGCCCCGCGGCCATGCTGAGACCGACCACGCCGCCCCACACGCCGATCGCGCGGGCCCGTTCGCGCGGCTCGGTGAAGGTGTTGGTGATGATCGACATCGCCACGGGGTTCAGCATCGAGCCGCCCACCGCCTGCACCATCCGGAACGCCACCAGCCACGACAGGCTCGGCGCGAGACTGCACAGCAGCGACCCCAGGGTGAAGACGATCAGCCCCACCTGGAACACCCGGCGGCGGCCGAGCCGGTCCGCCGTGGAGCCGGCCAGCATCAGCAGCGACGCCAGCACGAGGGTGTAGGCGTCGATCGTCCACTGCATGCCGGACACGGAGGCGTGCAGATCCTGGCGGAGGGAAGGCAGGGCGACATTCAGGACGGTGTTGTCCAGGCTGACGATCAGCAGGCTCATGCAGCAGATCGCCAGCACCAGCATCCGCCGCCGGTGGCTGAGCTCGGGCATGGTTGAACGTTACAACGAGTAGCGGTACCGGGCTCCCGGAGCGCCCGCTCGACGGCCCGTACCGGCCTCGGGAGGCGCCCGTGCCGGCCCTCCGAGGAGCGCGCGTACGGCGCACCCGCCACGTGCGGGACAATGGGAGACCGCACCCGCCCCGTACGCCGACCCCGTACGTCCAACCCGTACGTCCAATCCGTACCCGTCGAAGGAACCCGCTTCAGATGTCGTCGCTGCAGATCGGCCCGCACAGCGTGCAGCCCCCCGTGGTCCTCGCGCCGATGGCCGGGATCACCAACGCGCCCTTCCGGACCCTGTGCCGGGAGTTCTCGGGCGGCAAGGGCCTCTTCGTCAGCGAGATGATCACCACGCGGGCGCTGGTCGAGCGCAACGAGAAGACCATGCAGCTGATCCACTTCGACGCGACCGAGAAGCCGCGCTCGATCCAGCTGTACGGCGTCGACCCCGACACCGTCGGCAAGGCCGTCCGCATGATCGCGGAAGAGGACCTGGCCGACCACATCGACCTGAACTTCGGCTGCCCCGTCCCGAAGGTGACCCGCAAGGGCGGCGGCTCGGCCCTCCCGTACAAGCGGAACCTGCTCCGCGCCATCCTGCGCGAGGCGGTCGGCAACGCCGGCTCGCTGCCCGTCACGATCAAGATGCGCAAGGGCATCGACGACGACCACCTCACCTTCCTCGACGCCGGGCGGATCGCCGTCGAGGAGGGCGTCACGGCCGTCGCGCTGCACGGCCGCACCGCCGCCCAGCACTACGGCGGCACCGCGGACTGGGACGCCATCGCCCGCCTCAAGGAGCACGTCGGCGCGGTCAGCGACATCCCGGTGCTCGGCAACGGCGACATCTGGTCCGCCGACGACGCGCGGCGGATGATGCGCGAGACCGGCTGCGACGGCGTCGTCGTCGGCCGCGGCTGCCTGGGCCGCCCCTGGCTCTTCGGCGACCTGGTCGCCGCCTTCGAGGACCGGCCCGAGGACTACGCCCGGCCGACCATGAAGGAGGTCGCGGACGTCATGCTCCGGCACGCCACCCTCCTCGGAGAGTGGCTGGGCGACGAGGCGCGCGGCGTGATCGATTTCCGCAAGCACGTGGCCTGGTACACCAAGGGCTTCTCGGTCGGCTCCGAGATGCGCCGCAAGCTCGCCGTCTCCTCCTCCCTGGCCGAGCTGGCCGACCACCTCTCCGCGCTCGACCTCGACCAGCCCTGGCCCACCGGCGCCGACGGCCCCCGCGGCCGCACCTCCGGCCGCAACAAGGTCGTCCTCCCGGACGGCTGGCTGAACGACCCGTACGACTGCACGGGCGTGAGCGCGGACGCGGAACTGGACACTTCGGGGGGCTGAGTCACGGAGTGATTTCCTCCTGTGCAAGCCGAGTTGAGCCCGTGCCTCGTGAGTAATATGTGAGGCTCGCGGCCACGGGGGGAATTCAGTGACGAGTGTCGTCTTCGTGCACGGTACGGGCGTCCGCGGGGCGTCGTACGACCGGACGTTCGCGCGTGTCCGCGAAGGCCTGGCCCGGGTCAGGCCCGACGTGCGCACCGTGCCGTGTTTCTGGGGCGCGGACCACGGCGCTTCCCTCGCTCTCGGCGGCGCCTCCCTCCCTGTACGAGCCAAGGACCGCGGCTTGGTGGTGGAGGACGTCGCCGCGGACGATGATCCGCTGTCCCTGTGGGCGCTGCTGGGCGCTGACCCACTCGCCGAAGTGCGCGCCTGCGCAGAAGCAGGGGACGGGTCGGGCGGGGCGGAATTCGTTCCAGGCCGTCAGGACCCGTGGGAGGACATGGCCGAGCGGGTACGGCGGTTGCCGTCACCCCCGGGCGGGCCCGCCGGAGGAGTGGATGCGGTGGGCGGAGCGGAGCCCGAGGACGGCGCACGAGGCCTCGCGGCCGACCTTGCGCCCTACCTCCCCGAGGCCGCGGCGCGAGTCGCCGAGGAGATCTCCGCCCGGCTCGTCGGAGCGCCGATGACCGGTAGCGCCGATGGTGTGGAAGCCATCGTGGCCCGCGCTGTCCTGGCCTTCGCGCTGCTCCTGGCCGACTCCGCTGCCGACTCCGACGAGCCGCTGCCCGTGGACGGCACCGACAGGGACGCCCTCGTCCGCCTGCTTACCGACCGGCTGGGCGGCGCCGACCGCGGCTTCGGCGCGGCGGCGAAATGGACCGGAGCCCGGCTGGCCATCCCCGTCCTGTGGCCGCTGTCCGGCACTGCACGGTGGCAGCGTAGCCGGGTTACCTCCTGGACGGTCCCGGCCGGGGGCGACATCCTCCGTTACCAGGCACGCGGCGACGCGCTGCGGGCCGCGATCGCCAACGCGGCCCGCTCAGCGGCGCAGGCCGCGCCCGGCCCGGTCGTCCTGCTCGCCCACAGTCTCGGCGGCATCGCGTGCGTCGACCTGCTCGCCGGAGCCGCGGACATGCCGCCGCCGGACGTGGACCTGCTGGTGACCGTCGGCTCGCAGGCCCCGTTCCTGTACGAACTGGATGCTCTCACCGCGCTGCGCCGCGGCGATCCGCTGCCCACCGCCTTCCCGCGCTGGCTCAACGTCTACGACGAGCGGGACCTGCTCTCCTTCGTCGGCGAGCAGGTCTTCCCCGGACGGGTCACCGACGTCCGGGTCGACACCTGGCAGCCCTTCCCCCGCGCGCACAGCGCCTATTTCGCCCACCGCAAGCTGTACCAGTGGCTCGCGGCGGAGCTGCCGTGAAGGGACCGCACCACGGATCGGCACCGGTGCACGACTGGCGGCGCACCCACGCCGTGCTGGTAGCCGTCGAGGAGTACGAGGGTGGTCTGGAGTGGGAGCTGGACGGGCCGGTGCGTGATGCGCTCGGGATGCGGGCCTGGCTCCTCGACCAGGGCGTACCGCAGGACAACATCCAGCTGCTGGCATCGCCCCTGGCACGCAACGCCGGGACCCTCGCGGCGGCGCCCGCGTACCGCCCGGCGGATCGCACCACCCTCCGCAGGGTATTCCGGGACGAGCTGCGTACCCTCGACGGCGAATGGCTGTGGATCTACTGGGCCGGACACGGCGTGCAGGCTCAGGGAGACCGTTGGAGCCTGCTCTACCCCGAGGCGCGGGGCGACGACCTGCTCGGCGTGGACGCGGAGAACCTCATCCACCTACTGCGCACCGACCGGCTGCCGCAGCGGGGCGTCGGCCGGGTCACGGTTGTCGTCGACGCCTGCCGCAAGGCGCTGCCCGGCCGGCAGCAGTCATTGGCCGCGGCGCCGGAGCGGTTCTCGGAAGAGGCACAGACCTGCCACGATCGGCGCGTCTTCCAGATGCGGGCGGCCCGCCCCGGTGGCGTCGCCAAGAACCGTGATGAGACCGGCCTGTTCACTTCCGTCCTGCTCCGGCAGCTGAGAGCGGCCGTCCGTGACGGCGCACCGGTTGACCTGGACCACGTCTGGGAGGCGGTACGCGCTGAGTTCGAACGGCTGCGTACCGAAGAGCGCATCCAGCAGTTCCCGACGCTGCACGTCAGCAACTGGGACGACGAGGCGCGCGACGTCTCGTTCACGCTGCCGCTTCGGGGCGCGCGCCACCGGCAGCAGCTGGTCTTCGAGGTGGGCCGGCTGCTGGCGGCCCAGGCCGGGCTGGCCGAGACCGCCGCCGCGACCCTGTGCCGGGAACTGGATGCCCCACCGCCCGTCACCGCTTCGCCTTCGGCCGAAGAACTGGTCGACTGGGCGCTCGTCGACCCGCACGGTGTCGCCACGCTGCTGGACACCCTCACTCGGCAGAGCCCGGAACAGCCGCTCCAGATCGACGCCCATGCAGCGCGCCGCATCCTCCAGCCCGGGCGATGGCTCACTGCGGCGGAGCACACCGCACTGCTGGAACTCCTCGGCCGTATGGGTTCGGAGGACCTGCGGAGGTTCGCCGGCACCGCGCGTGAGGAGGTCCCCGGCCTCCCCGCCCTTGAGCCCGCTCCCGCCCCGCTGGCCGACGGACTGGAAGGCCTGTCCTGTTCCCCACAGCGTCTCCCGCAACTGCTACGGGTCATCGAACGGTTCGTCGCCCGGCAACCCGAGGCGCAACCGGCGGCCGCACTGCGCGATTGGTCGCTCGGTTGCGCGAACCGGATCGGGCTGGCCGCCGCCCTCCTGGACCGGCGCGCCGAAGCTGAGGAGAGTGCGACGGCATCCCAGCCCGTCGATCCCGCCGGTGCCGACGATCGCATCCAGGTCCGGCTCCGCCCGCCAGACGGACCGGGGCAGCTCAGGAGGTACGAGGTATGGTCGCGGCGCGGGACCGACGTCGAAGCGCTGGCCACGGTCGACGCCCCCGCATCCGCCGGAGAGATCCAGCGAGACCTGGATGACCTGCTGAACCTGCACGCGCGGACGCAGGAGACGCTCGTGGAGTTCTTCCTGGCCGCCACAGACCTCGAACTGGGGGTGCACCGTTGGCAGCGCGGCCTCTCAGGCCCCGTGGAACGCTCGCTCGGCACCGACTTCCCCGTCGTCGTGCGGTGCACAGACTTACGAGAGGCCAACCAACGGCACCTCTGGCAGCGGCGCTGGGCGCGGGTGGACGGGGCAAGCACCGAGGACCTGCACTGGCTGCCCGACCACTTGGAGAAGAGCAGACAGGTCTACGGCGCGCTGCAGGAGCGCGAGAGCGCGCCCGGCGTGGTGGTGACCACGCCCCGGCGGGCCCGCTCCGAGGTTTTCAACGCCTGCCTCTATGGTGGCGTCCCTGTCCTGATCTGGCACAGCGAGGCGGAACGGGCCCCTGCGAGAGAGCAGTTGAAGGACCTGATCGGCCGGGAAAAGCTGCGTCTCCTCCCGCACCATCTGCGTAAGCTCCGGTCGGCGAGCGACGCCGACGACCACCACCCCGGCCGGAACCTGGCCCTGCTGTGGGACGACCCTCAGCACCCCCTTCCGGGAAAACTCCACCTGTCGGCACCTTGAGGAGAGCGACACGATGGCACAGGACTGGCGGCTCTTCCAGGGCGGCGCGGCCGAGCCCCACGACGTGGAGTGGCCCGTCGCACCGCCGTGGCGCCGCTTCGGCGCGGCCAAGCGGGAGCGTACGGAGACACGGCGCCCCGCGTACGTGATCGCCCCTGGGGACCGCGACGTCGTCAACACCGCGCTGCATCTGCACCGCCCGCTGCTCGTCACCGGGCGGCCCGGCACCGGCAAGTCCACGCTCGCCCGCGCCATCGCCGACGAGCTGCGCCTGGGCCCGGTCCTGCACTGGCCGGTCAACAGCCGCTCCACGCTGGCCGACGGTCTCTACCGGTACGACGCGGTGGGGCGGCTGCGTGACGCCTCGCTGCACGGCAAGGACCGGGACGACGCCCAGGGCGCCGCCGAGCCCGACATCGGCGACTACCTCCGGCTCGGCCCGCTGGGCAGCGCGCTCCTGCCCGGCGCCAAGCCCCGCGTCCTGCTCATCGACGAGCTCGACAAGGGCGACGTCGACCTGCCCAACGATCTGCTGACCGTATTCGAGGAGGGCGAGTTCGAGATCCCCGAACTCGCCCGGCTCAAACAGCCCGAGGTCAAGGTGCGGGCCACCGGTACGGAGGAGAAGGTACGGATCGCCGGCGGCCGGGTGAGCTGCGACGTCTTCCCCGTCGTCGTCGTGACCAGCAACGGCGAGCGCGACTTCCCGCCCGCCTTTCTGCGCCGCTGCGTCCGCCTTGACCTCAAGCAGCCTGACGAACAGCAGCTGCACGACATCGTCACCATGCACTTGGGCCACGAGGTCGGGGCGCGGGCCCAGGAGCTGATCGCCGCTTTCCTCGACCTGCGTGACTCACAGGAGCGCGAACTGGCCACCGACCAGCTGCTCAACGCCGTCCACCTGCGGTCGTCCGGTGTGAAGATGGACTTCGAGACGCTCCGTGAGACCGTGCTGCGCTCCCTGGACGAAGCGGACTTCTGATGTTTCAGCGGCTGTGCTCCCTGCTGGAGGACGCCGGGGCGCAGCTGTCCCCCGAGGAGCTGCAGGACGTCCTGTGGCTGGCCGTCACCACCGAGACCGCCGGCAGCACCGGCTCCGTCGCGACTGCGGAGCCCGCCGGTGTACCGGACGCCGCGTCCAGGGCGGCGGACGGTGATGACGGCACCGGGGAACCGGTCCGCGACCGCTCCACCGAACTCAGGCAGGACCACGACGAGGACGATGAGCGCAGCGCGTCCGGCGGACTCTTCGCCCCCGGCGGAGCACGCCGCGCGGCTGCCCGGCCGGCCCGGTCCGTCGACGTCCGAGGCGTACCGGCCCTACCCGGCGCCCGCGGCATGGCCAGGGCGCTCCGGCCACTGCGGCAGAGCGTGCCCTCCCGCCGCAGCCAAACCCTCGACGAGGTGGCAACCGCCGACTGGATCGCGGACACCGGCCTCCTCGACGCTGTTCTGCGCCCCGCACGGGAACGCTGGCTGTCCGTCGCGCTGGTCGTCGATGACGGCCCCTCGATGGTCCTGTGGCGGCAACTGGCCGCCGAGATCCAGGCACTGCTGGAACGACAGGGCGCCTTCCTGCACGTGCGTGTCCACGGCCTGGACAGCTCCTCGGCCGTCGAACCGGTACTCACCGCCCGCCCGTACGCGGCCGGTGCACCACGGCGCGGCCCGGGGCATCTGACGGACCTGTCGGGGCGCACCGCCGTCCTTGTCCTGTCCGACGGTGTCGGGCCCGGCTGGCGCAGCGGCGCCATCCCGCGTGTACTTCTCGGCTGGGCGCGCCACTCGCCCGTGGCGGTGGTCCAGCCGCTGCCGCCGAGGATGTGGCCCGAGAGCGGTATGCCCACCCAGCAGCTGCTGGTCTCCGCTGATCGGCCGGGCGCTCCCGGTCGGTTCCTGTCCGCACGGCATCCCGTACTGCCGCCTGGCCTCGCTTCATACGAAGGCACGGTCGTGCCGGTCCTGGACCTGTCCGCTGCCCAGGTCGGTGCCTGGGCCCAGCTCACCGCCACCGGCCGGGGCAGCGCCCTACTGCCGGCCATGCTGCTGCGCGACGGCCGCGCCGGCCCCGCCGAGGAGGCCATGGGCCCGTCCACCGCGCTCGCCGCCGAGGAACGGCTGCGGCGCTTCCGGGCCGCGGCCTCCCCTGAGAGCCAGCGACTTGCCGGGGCGCTTGCCTCAGTGAGTCCGCTCACGCTTCCGGTGATGCGGCTGATACACCAGGCCGCCGGCAACGGAGCCGGGCGGTTCCACCCGGCACAGCTCGCCGAGGTGTTTCTCGGCGGCCTGCTGCGTCGCCGGGAGCCCGCCACCGTCCTGCCGCATGACGCTGTCGAGTACGAATTCCAGCCGGGCGTCGCCGACCTGCTGCTGGACGTCGTGCAGACCGCCACGGCGCTGGACACGGCGGCGCAGGTGACGGACTACCTGCTGCGGCGTCGGGGCGGTGGACCGGAGTTCCGGGCCCGGCTGGCCGACGCCGCCGGGGACTCGTCGGTGGCCGAACATGCCCAGCCGTTCGCCGCGGCCTCCCGGGAACTGCTGCGGCGGCTCGGCCTGCTCGACGAGGAACCGTACGAAGACGAACGCGAACGCGAGGGCGGGCGCCCGGCACCGGGGCCGCAGCCGCCGGAAACCGCTACCGAGCCGGTGGCCTTCCCGCCCCGCTCCTACTCTTCCGAACGCGTACAGCCGCCGCTCATCGCTCTGGTACGGCGGATCGCCGAGGACGACGGACTGCCGGAGTCGGTGCGGACGAACGTCGACAAGCTGCTCACCGAGGCCGACCAGCGGGACGAGGAGACGGGCTGGTGGGGAGTGCGGACACTGCGCCGGCTGGCCGCAGACCTGGTCGCCACCGGACGGACGCAGGACGCGGACGCGTTGCGCGACGTGGCCCGGGCCCTGCTCCCCGAAGTCGTCACGGCCGACGACCTGGAGACGCGCAACATGCGCGGGCACTTGGCGCTCACCCTCAACGCGCTGGGCGACCACGATGAGGGAGAACGGCAGCTGCGCGAAGTGATCGCGCTCTCCGCGCGGGTGCACGGGCATGAGCACAACTACACCCTTTACGCCCGCGACTACCTCATCGAACTGCTCGAAGAAGCGGATCGCAGGGAAGCGGCCGAAGAAGAGTGCCGGGCGCTGATCGATGCGTACCAGCGGCGTGGGCGTGAAGAGGGCGAGGACCGTGAGGCGATACTGTCGCTGCGGTTGAAGCAGGGACGCTACCTGATCGATCTGGACCGGTCGGAAGAGGCCGAAGCTGTGTTCCGGGCTCTCCATCCGCAGCGGTTGTCCTTGAAAGGCCCGGCCCACTTCGACACCGTCATTGTCCGTGTCTGGCTGGCCACCGCACTGCAGCACCAGAAGCGTTACGCCGAGGCTGAGGAAGAGGTGCGCGCGGCAGTTGCCGACGCCCCGCCTCCGTCGCCGGACGAGGAGGGAACGGCGTGGTACTCCGCGCAGTTCCGGCTGGGGTACATCCTCGACGCGGTCGACCGGTACGACGAGGCTCTGGAGTTGTGGGGCGGCTTGGCCGAACGGCTGCTGACCGAACGCGGGCCGAGAGACTGGCGGACTCTGACGGCAAGGCGTCGGCACATCTACGCTCTGTGCGACCTGGAGCGGCATGCCGAGGCCGAGGAAGAGGCGCGGGAGCTGGCCCCGGAGGTCATGGGGATGCTCGGGGAACGGCATCCCGACCACCTCAACCTCCGTCATGTTCACATCAAGATCATCCGAGAGCTCGGCCGCCCGGAAGAAGCCGCAGATGCCTTCCGGAAGCTGCTGCGTGACAGGAGCGAAGTGCAGGGCTCGCATGCCCCCGGCACGCTCAACACACGGCACGAACTGGCCTACACCCTCAATAGCCTGGGCCGTTCCGAGGAGGCGATCGAGGAGTACACGGCGGCTGTGGAGCAGTATGAGCGCAACGGCCAAGGAGACGAGGCGAACGCCCTCACCACCCGGAACAATCGTGCGAGCGTACTGGAGGAGCTCAAGCGGTACGCAGAGGCTGAGACGGAGCGCCGGGTGACCCTTGAGAGGCGGGGCCGGGTACTCGGGCCCGAGCACCCGGACACCCTGACCACCCGCCGGAGACTCGCCGACCTGCTACGTGATCAGGACCGCTTCGAGGAAGCAGCGCAGGAATACCGGCACGTCATCGATGCCCGTACCCGCACCTTGGGCGCGGACGCACCGCTGACCCTGGCGGTGCGGCACAGCCTGGCCTACGTCCTGCACCGGATGGAGCGGTTCGCCGAGGCGGTGACAGAAGGTCAGGAGACCCTGAACGCACGGCTCAGGGTCTTGGGTGCGGAAGACGCGCAGACCCTGTGGACGCGGCACAACCTGGGCATCGCGCTGCGAGGTCTCGGCCGTCTGGACGAGGCAGAGGCGGAGTGGCGCGGCGTACTGGAGGTGAGCGAGCGGGTCCTGGGAGAGGAGCACACCTGCACTCGCGCGACCCGGAAGCTGCTGACCGAGCTCCGGGAGGAAGAGGAGCAGCGGGGCGGGCCGACGCGCTGACGGTGTGCCGGCGGCCGGTCCGCCGGGCCCCGCTTACCGCCCCCGCAGCGGTATCTGCTGGAGGTCCTCGCCCGCGATGACGCGGCCCGAGAAGCCCTTGCTCGCGCGGTGGCGCCACTGCGCCGAGGAGACGGCCTTCGGGTCGGCGGGGCAGATGTGGCTCAGGACGAGGGTGTCCACGCCCGCCCGTTCGGCGATCGGGCCGACCTCCGTGACGTCCGTGTGCGACTGCAGCATGTGGTCCAGATAGGCCGGCGGCAGCCCCGCCGCGCGGTAGAAGTCCGCGTCCATCACCTCGTGCACGAGGAGGTCGGCGCCCCGGGCGAGCCGTACGACGTTGTCGTGCTGCACCGTGTCGCCGGAGAAGACCACCGACCCGTGCGCCGTGTCGAACCGGAAGGCGTACGACGGGAACACCGGGCCGTGGTCCACCAGGATCGCCGTCACCCGCACCGTCCCGTCGTCCGCCACCTCGAAGGGCTCCATCGGCGGCGCGGTGGGGCCGAGCGGGTGCGCGCCCGTACCGTCCGGCGGCTCGATCTCGTGGGTACGGATCAGGGTGCGCGGGTCCGCGATGCCGGAGTCCCGGATGAAGACGTTGGTGCTGTACGCGAATGCCTCGATCTGCTTCTCCGTCAGCCGCTTCAGGCCCGGCGTGGGGTGGTGCGGGGCGACGACCGGCGGGTCGTCGTGGTCGAAGGCGGGCGGCAGGGCACCGGCCGGACCGGGCCCGTACACGTCCACCGGCTTCGTGATCAGGTCGTCCTCGTCGTTGGAGAGCTGCGCGCCGAGGAGGAAGAAGTTGTAGTAGTCGGCGATGTGGTCGGCGTGCAGATGGGTCAGGAAGATCGACTTCAGATCGGCCAGCTTCAGTCCGGCCAGCCCGTACTGCGTCACCGCCGAGCGGCCGCAGTCGATCACGTACGTACGGCCGTCCACGACGAGGGCGCTGGCGATGCCGCGGCGGGACGCCTCCGGGGGCGGGCCCGCCGCGGTACCGAGCAGGACGAGGCGGGGACCGTCGAGCGGGCGGATCCGGGGCGCGGCCGGCGTGGCCGCTGCCGTGGTGGCCGGGCCCAGCGCCGCGGCCCCGCCGGCGAGCGTGGCGGCGCCGGTCGCGGCGAGCAGACGACGGCGGGAGACGGGCTTGCGGGGCGCGGGGGTTCCGGGCATGGCGGCTCCTCGAAGGGGGGCGGGGCTGTGGTCAGGGGGTGTCGTCCGTCGCGCAGGTGCCGATGGCGGCGTACGCGTCGGGGCGGGCGACGCGCAGGTAGCGGGCCCAGGCGGTGCCCAGGACGGCGGCCACGAGCACCAGGCAGGGCAGGATCCAGCGCAGCGGGTTGCCGGGGCCGACGCCCAGCTGGACGCTGAAGTTGGTGAGCGCGAGGTAGAAGATCACGGCGAGGGCGACGGCGGAGAGGGCGGGGGCGATCAGCCGCTGCCACGGCCCTTCGTCCGTACGGCCGATGGCGCGCCGCTCCTCCGTACGGCTGCCGCTCCGCCCCTCGTCCGTACGGCCCCTGCCCCTGCCCCGGCGCGCGAAGTAGCAGATCACCGCCACCGACGTGACGAGCAGGAGCAGGATGACGCCCAGGGCGCCGAGGTTGGTGAGCCAGGTGAAGAGGTCGTCCACCGGGTCGCGGCCCGCCAGCGCGAAGAGGACGGTGACGCCGACCGTCACCGCGGTCTGCGCGAGGGAGCCGCGCGCGGGCGAGCCGTACCGGGGGTGCAGCGCGCCCAGCCCGCGCGGCAGCACTCCTTCGCGGCCGAGGGAACGTATGTAGCGGGCCACCGCGTTGTGGAAGGAGAGCAGTGCGGCGATAAGGGAGGTGATCAGGAAGAGTTGCGCGAGGTCGGAGAAGAGCGGACCGAGGCTGTCCGCGCCCAGCGTGAACATCATGTCCGGGCCGTGCGCGGCGGCGTAGCGCACCGCGCGCCCGTCCCCGGCGCCGCTGATCATCGCCCAGGCCGTGACGGCGTAGAAGACGCCGATGAGCGCGACGGCGGTGTAGGTGGCGCGGCCGATGGTGCGCCGCGGGTCCTTGCACTCCTCGCCGTAGAGCGCCGCCGACTCGAAGCCCATGAAGGCGGCGAAGATGCAGCACAGGGCGACGCCGAGCGCGCCGTCGGTGGCCGCGTGCCGGCTCAGCGGGGCGAGCGAGACGCCCTGCGGGGCATGGCCGAACTGCGCGATGTCGAAGACGAGGACGGTCCCGGACTCGATGACGATGAGTACGGCGAGGACCTTCATGCCCACGTCGACGCGCCGGTAGCCCAGCGCCCCGACCAGTGCCGTGGCCGCCAGCACCAGGGCCCACCACGGGACGTCCAGGCCGGTGCGGGCCTTCAGGAAGTCGGCGGTGGTGGCGCCGAAGAGCCCGGCGATGCCGACCTGCATGGCGTTGTAGGAGACCAGCGCGACGAAGGCGGCGGCGACGCCCGCGGTGCGGCCGATGCCGTGCGCGGCGTAGGCGTAGAAGGCGCCGGCGCCGGTGATGTGCCGGCTCATCGCCGCGTAGCCCGCGCTGAAGACCGCCAGCAGCAGCGCGATCAGCAGGTAGAGCAGCGGGATGCCGAGGACGCCGGTGACGGCGAGGGACTGCGGGATGCCGCCCGCGGCGACGGTGAGCGGCGCCGAGGCGGCGATGATGAAGAAGACGATGCCGGGGACGCCGATGCGGGGCCGCGGGGTCGCGGACGGTGCCGCATCCGCCGGGCGGGCTGCGGGAGGGCGTGGGTCGATGGCCATGCCGGGCTCCTGGGGCGGGGATGATGGGACGCGTGCGTACGGCGCAGGCGTGCGGGTGTACGGGCGCGAGCGGGTGGGGGAGGCCGCGGGGTCGCGGGATACCGCGATATCGTTTGAGCCCGTACGAATAGCGGGGTGCGCAGATCGTACGACCGCAAACGAAGCCCGGCAAGGGTGCGGACGGGCCCGGTGCGGGACGCGCCGCCCGCCGGGGTCCAGGACCACCGGGGTCCAGGAGGGTTCGAAGGAGATGCTGTGGTGACCGGTCACCGTTCCATCAGGGACACGGAGAAGGCGGTACAGGCCAAGCTCGGCGACACGCCCATCCGGCACGCGCAGATGGCCGCGGTGGGGAACATCTACCGGGCCGCCGCCGCGGTCCGCCAGCACTTCGAGAACTCGGTACTGCGCGGCGCCGAGCTGACCTGGACCTCGTTCGTGGTCCTGTGGGTGGTGTGGATCTGGGGCGAGATGGAGACCCGGCGGGTCGCCGAGGAGGCCGGCATCTCCAAGGGCACGCTCACCGGCGTCGCCCGTACGCTCCAGGGCCGCGGCCTGATGGAGCGCAGCGGCCACCCGACGGACGGCCGGCTCGCGCTGCTCTCCCTCACGCCGGCGGGCGAGGAGCTGATGGCGGAGATCTTCCCGCAGTTCAACGCCGAGGAGGCGTTCGTCACCGACGACCTCAACGACGACGAGGCCCGCCAGCTCGCCGACCTGCTCCGCCGCATCGTCGTCCGAGTGGAAACAGACGGCGAACAACGCCGCCTGGACCTTTTGAACGGCGCGGACCCCCGGCCCAGGAGGAGCGGACGGCGGGCGCGGGGGTAGCTCTTCACGGCGTCGCGGCCGCCACCAGCGCGTCGAACAGCCCCTGTTGGGCCGGGTCTTTCACCGCCGTATCCTCCGGGTGCCACTGCACGGCGGTGAACCAGCCCTGTCCGCCCGGGAGTTCCAGCGCCTCGATCGTCCCGTCGGCGGCCCGGCCGGTCGCCACCAGCCCCTCGCCCAGCCGGTCCACGCACTGGTGGTGGTAGCAGGACGCGTCCACCCGCTCCGTGCCGGTCGCTCGCGCCACGGCCGACCCGGCCGCCAGCCGTACGGGATGCACCACGTGCCGGTGCTCGCGGTCCGGGCCGCCCATGTCCTGGCGCAGGGTGCCGCCCAGCGCCACGTTGACGACCTGCAGCCCGCGGCAGACGGCGAGCGTGGGCAGGCCGCGTGCGAGGGCGTGCCGGGCCACCGCCAGGTCGAACGCGTCCTGTTCCTCGTCCACGTCGTACACGCTCTCGTGCACCGCCGCTTCCGCCGCCGCGTAGAGCCGCGGCGTCAGGTCTCCGCCGCCCGGCAGCAGCACCCCGTCGCAGCGCGCCAGCCGGTCACCTACCCTCGCGCTCGTATCGCTCACCCGCCCCCCGGGCACGTACGGGTACATCATGAACGGCTCGCCGCCGGCCCGCAGTACGGCGTCTGCCAGCGCCCGCGCGGTGACGACCGCCTCGTAGCGGAGCGCGGACGTGGTGGCGGAGAACCGTTGCGGCAGCGCGATCAGCGGCCGGGTCCCGGTACCGGCAGAGGAGGCAGTACCGGTAGGGGGTGCGGCGTTCACAACTGGATCCAGGTGGTCTTGAGTTCGGTGTACTTCTCCAGCGCGTGCGCGGACTTGTCGCGGCCGTTCCCGGACTGCTTGTAGCCGCCGAAGGGGACGGTGAGGTCGCCCTCCTCGTAGCAGTTGACCCAGACCGTGCCGGCGCGCAGCGCGCGTGAGACGGTGTGCGCGGTGGACAGCGAGCCGGTCCACAGGCCCGCCGCGAGGCCGTACGCGGTGTCGTTGGCCAGCGCTATCGCCTCCTCGACGGTGTCGAAGGCCAACACCGACAGCACCGGGCCGAAGATCTCCTCGCGAGCGATGGGCATGTCCGGTGTGACGTGGTCGAAGACGGTGGGCCGGAAGTACGTACCGCCGGGCACGGGTGCCGGGTCGAGTGGCGCGCCGCCGGTACGGAGCCGGGCCCCGGCCGCGCGGCCCGCGTCGATGTGCCGCCCCATGGCGTCCAGCCGGGCCGCCCCCGTCAGCGCGCCCATCTCCGTGGCCGGGTCCAGCGGATCGCCGACCCGCAGCGCTTCGGCACGCTCGACGACGGCCTCGGTGACCTCTTCCGCGACCGAGGAGTGCACGAGCAGCCGGGACGGCGCGGTGCACATCTCGCCCTGGTTGAAGAAGATCCCCCAGGCGGCGGTGGCCGCGGCGGCGGCCAGGTCCGGGGCGTCCGGCAGCACGATGTTGGGGGACTTGCCACCCAGCTCCAGCCAGACCCGCTTGAGGTTGGAGTCGGCCGCGTACCGCAGGTAGTGGCGGCCGACGGCGGTGGAGCCGGTGAAGGCCAGTACGTCGACGTCCGGGTGCAGCCCTAGCGCGCGGCCCGCGGTCGGCCCGTCGCCCGCGACGACGTTGAGCACCCCGGGCGGCACCCCCGCCTCCGCCAGCGCCTCGTCGATGAGCCGCCCGAGCAACAGTCCCGAGAGCGGGGTGAGTTCGGACGGCTTGAGCACGGCGGTGCAGCCGGCGGCGAGCGCCGGAGCGATCTTCCAGGCGGCGAGCGTGAGCGGGAAGTTCCACGGTACGACGGCGCCGACCACGCCCGCCGGCTCGCGTGTGACGAGCGCCAGCGCGCCGGGATCGGTGTGCGGCACTTCATCGTGCAGCTTGTCCGCGAGCTGCCCGTACCAGCGGAACGTACCGGCGACGGCGCGTAGTTCGATGCCGTACGACTCGGCGACCGGCTTGCCGTTCTCCAGCGAGATCAGTGCCGCGATCTCGGATCGGTGCTCTTCGACCAGATCGGCGATCCGCAGCAGGACACGGCCCCGGTCGGCCGGCGCGAGCCGCGGCCAGGGCCCCGAGTCGAACGCCCGCCGCGCCGCGGCGACGGCCAGGTCCACCTCCTTCTCCCCGGCATCGGTGACCTCGGCGAGCGTCGTACCGTCCCGCGGCGAGACAACCCGGAACACCGCCCCGGACCCGTCCACCTCCCGCCCACCGATCCGATGCCGCACCGGCGGCACGAGCCTCCCGGCGGCATGTATCCACTCCTCGTGCCCGCTGTCGAGCGTGGGGCCCATCACGGCCTCCCTGTCTGCCTCGTCTGCCTCGTATGTCTTGCCTGCTGGTTGCTGCCGCGGGGCGGTCAGCGGGACTCGTGGACGACTTCGCCGTTGAAGACGGTCATGGTGACCGGGAGGGCCGGTATGTCCTCCGGGGGTGTGTGGAGGAGGTCGCCGTCGAGGACGCAGAGGTCGGCGGCCTTGCCGGGTTCCAGTGAGCCCTTCCAGGACTCGGCGAAGTCCTGGCGGGCCGCGTGGGTGGTGTAGGCGCGCAGCGCCGTGCGCAGGTCGACGCACTGGTCGGGGCCGCTGGGGCGGCCGGTCGCCTTGGAGCGGCGCAGGAGCATGGAGGAGACGCCGGCGCGCCAGTCGGGGTACGTGATCGGCGCGTCGGAGCTGGCGGTGACCGGTATGCCGGCGTCCACCGCGCTGCGTACGGGCCACTGGTACGCCGAGCGTTCCGGGCCGACGACGCCGTCCATCAGGTCCGCGATCGCGTCCTTGACGCCCGGGTTCATGTTGGCGCCCCAGCCGTGTGCGGCGAGGGTGGCCAGGGCGCGGGGCGAGGCGAAGTCGCCGTGGATGATGTAGTGCCGGGCGTCCGGCCGGGGGTGGGCGAGCTGGGCGGCGGCGAAGGCGTCCACGACCGCGTCGATGCCGGCGTCCCCGGTGATGTGGACCCCGAGCTGGTGTCCGAGGCGGTGCGCCTGCCGCACGATCGACGACAGTTCCTCGACGCGCTGTCCGTCGGTGTGGCCGTGCAGGCAGAGGCTGCCGCGGCCGCCGCCGTTCGCGTACTCCTCGCTCATCCAGGCCGTACGGCTGGGCGGCACTCCGTCGGCGAAGAGCTTGACGCCGAGGACGGAGAGGAGGCGTGGGTCGGCGCCGTCGCAGATCCCGTCGAGTGCGGCCAGCCGGTCGGTGAGGTCGGCGGCGGCGCCGCCCATTTCGAGGGGGAGGAGCAGGACGCTGACGCGGGCCCGGAGTTGGCCCTCGCGTGCCATCCGCGCGTACACGTTCAGTGTCGCGGTGTCGGCGGAGCCGAGGAAGAGGCTCTTGCCGCCGGGTCCGAGCCCGGGTTCGGTGAAGCTGGTGATGCCCTGGGCGTGGCAGACGTCGATCGCGGCCCGGAGCGCCGCCTCGCGGGCCGCGTCGGTCATGGGCGGGATGACGGTGTTGACCAGTTCCTGGGCGCTCTCGCGGAGGATGCCGGTGAGCGCGCCGTCGGGCCGCCGCTCGATGACGCCGCCGGGCGGCGCCCCGGTGGTCGGAGTGAGGCCCGCCGCTTCCAGGGCGCGGGAGTTGAGCCAGGCGGTGTGCCCGGAGAACTCGTACAGGAGGACGGGGTGGTCGGGGGAGACCTCGTCCAGGTCCCAGCGGGTTGGCGTGCGGGTGCCGTCCGCGCGGCACTCGGCGAGGTAGCCGACGTCCCAGCCGTTGCCGAAGATCCATGAGCCGGGTGGCTGCCGGTCCGCCTGCGCCCGTACGGCCTCGCGGACGTCGGCGAGGGAGGAGACGGCGGGGGGCGAGACATCGACGGCGAGCGGCGGGCGGGTGGCGCCGAACGCGCAGGCGTGCAGGTGGGAGTCGTTGATGCCGGGGAGGACGGTGCCGCCCGCGAGGTCGACGACCTCCGTGCGCGGCCCGATCAGCGGGCGCAGCTCGGCGGTGGTCCCGGTGGCGGCGATGACGCCGTCGCGCACGGCGACCGCCTCGGCCGTACGGAAGGCGGCATCCAGGGTGAGGACCTGGCCGTTGCGGAGGACGAGATCGGCGGGTCTGGGCGCGGGCGGCACGGGAGCCCCTTCCGTCGGGCGGGTTCCTTCGAGGGGTGGGTCGGTGAGGGGTGGGGGCGTACGGGAGGTGCTGCCTCAGGTAGAGCGGCGCGGCAGCAGCTCGTTTGGGGTCAAACATAATCCTCGGACGGGGGTGCGGCGCAAGAGGGGCGAGCGGGGTATTCCGTCGCCGGACGGAAGTGCCGTACGCTCCCGCGAGCGCGCCCCGTACCGCGGCCGGCACGGTCCCGTACGGTCCCGTACGGCTTGCGCGCAGAAGGCTTGTCCGGCCCGTATCGCGGGCCGGTCCCAGCATTTAAAGTGCTTAATCGTGGAACTCAGGCACCTGGAACACTTCGTCGCCGTCTCCGAGGAGCAGCACTTCACGCGCGCGGCAGAGCGGCTGCACATCGCGCAGTCCGGCCTGTCCGCCTCGGTGCGCGCTCTGGAACGCGAACTCGGCGCCGACCTCTTCACCCGTACCACCCGCCGCGTGCAACTGACCGCCGCCGGCCGGGCCTTCCTGGTGGAGGCGCGCCGCACGCTCGCGGGCGCGGCGGCGGCGCGGGAGGCGGTCGCCGCCGTACGCGGCCTGTTCACCGGCACGCTCGCCGTCGGCACCGAGCAGTGCATGGGCATCGTCGACCCGGTGTCCCTCCTGGCCGACCTGCGCGGACGTCACCCCGGCGTCGAGGTCCACATGGTCCAGTCCGGCTCCGCGCACCTACTGGAGGAGGTCCGCCGCGGCACCCTGGACCTGGCGTTCGTCGTGTACGAGGGGCACGAGGAAGGCGTACGCATCCGCCCCTTGGCCGCCGAGCCGATGATGCTGCTCTGCCGCCCGGACCACCCCCTTGTCTTCAGTGGCGAGCCGCTCACCACGTACAGCGGCGAACCCCTCGCCGCGCAGGCACTGGCCGGCGAGGTCTTCGTCGACCTGCACCGCGACTGGGGCGCGCGGCGGGCGGCCGACGCGCTCTTCGCCGCCGCGGGCACGCGCCGCACAGTGGCGCTGGAGGTCAACGACGTCTACACGCTTCTCGACCTGGTCGCACGGGGGCTGGGCGTCGCGGTGGTGCCCCGCCCGGTGACCCACAAGGACCAGGCCCGCGGCCTCGCCGCCGTGCCGCTCGCCGCCGACACGGTGTGGAACGTGGGCATCGCCGTACCCCGCAGTGGCCGACTCTCACCGGCGGCCCAGGCGCTCCTGGAGAGCCTGGCGGCGATTGAGCACGAGAAAGACGATTGAGCACGAGAGATGATGAATTCGATCAGCACTGGATGTTGGACGCCATAGGGCCGGAGCGCCAGGGTGGACGCGAGGGCGGGCAGGACAGGGCGCCGCCCCGCGAACCGACATGGCGAAAGGCTGCTCCCATGGCGCAGGAAGTACGCGGAGTCATCGCACCGGGGAAGGGTGAGCCGGTGCGGGTGGAGGCGATCGTGGTGCCGGATCCGGGTC
>NZ_JBITXI010000027.1:0-50172 GCF_044544605.1 Streptomyces sp. NPDC053560
GCCGACTCATCCAGGAGTTGAGCACCCATGCCGGCCCACTGCGAACCCTGGCCGGGGAAGACGAACACCGTACGGCCATCGACGTCCGCGACGCCTTCAACGAGGCCGTGCCAGGAGCGGCCGGCGGCCAGCTCCCGGATGCCGGAGACGAGGTCGTCGCGCCGGTTGCCGAGCACGACGGCCCGCCGTTCGAGGAGGGCACGGGAGGAGAGAAGGCTGTGCCCGACGTCCTGCGGGCGCAGCTCCGGGGCGCGCTCGACGCGGGACAGCAGGGCGGCGGCCTGGTCGCGCAGGGCCGGCTCGGTGTGTCCGGAGACGATCCACGGCAGGGTGCCGGGCTCGGCGGCCGGTCCCCGCGGCAGGTCCTGGGCGGCGTCCTCCGCGGCCGCTTCGGGGGCCTGTTCCAGGAGGGCGTGCGCGTTGGTGCCGCTGATGCCGAACGACGACACGGCCGCACGGCGCGGGCGGCCGGTCTCCGGCCAGTCCCGCGCCTCGGTGAGCAGCCGTACGCCGCCGGCGGCCCAGTCGACGTGCGAGGACGGCTCCTCGGCGTGCAGGGTCCGCGGCAGCAGCCCGTGCCGCAGCGCCATCACCATCTTGATGACGCCGGCGACACCGGCGGCGGCCTGGGTGTGGCCGATGTTGGACTTGAGCGAGCCCAGCCACAGCGGGCGCTCCGGGTCACGGTCCCGGCCGTACGTCGCGAGGAGCGCCTGCGCCTCGATCGGGTCGCCGAGCCGGGTGCCGGTGCCGTGCGCCTCGACGGCGTCGATGTCGGCGGCGGTCAGGCCGGTACGGGCCAGCGCCTGGCGGATGACGCGTTCCTGCGAGGGCCCGTGGGGGGCGGTCAGCCCGTTGGAGGCGCCGTCCTGGTTGACGGCCGAGCCGCGCAGCACGGCGAGGACGGGGTGGCCGTTGCGTACCGCGTCGGAGAGCCGTTCGGCGACGACGACGCCGACGCCCTCGGCCCAGCCGGTGCCGTCGGCCGCGTCGGAGAACGCCTTGCAGCGGCCGTCCGGCGCCAGGCCGCCCTGGGCGCTGAACTCCACGAAGACGGACGGCTCGGCGAGGATCGTGACGCCGCCGACGACGGCGAGCGAGGACTCGCCGCTGCGCAGCGACTGGGCCGCCATGTGCAGGGCCACGAGGGACGAGGAGCAGGCGGTGTCGACCGTGACGGCCGGGCCTTCGAGACCGAGGGTGTAGGAGAGGCGTCCGGACAGGACGCTGGCGGCGGTGCCGGTCAGGGCGTGGCCGTGCAGCTCGGTCGCGGTGTCGGCCGAGGGGGCGCCCCAGTGGTAGGAGCCGACGAAGACGCCGGTCCGGCTGCCCCGCAGCGAGGTGGGCGCGATGCCCGCGCGCTCCAGCGCCTCCCAGGACACCTCCAGCAGCAGCCGCTGCTGCGGGTCCATGGCGGTCGCCTCGCGCGGCGAAATACCGAAGAACGCGGCGTCGAATTCGGCGGCCTCGTAGAGGAATCCGCCTTCGTGTGTGCTGCTGCTTCCCTCGCCGTTACCGGTGAGGGCTTCGAGATCCCAGCCGCGGTCGGCGGGGAATCCGGATATGGCGTCGCCGCCGGATTCCACGAGTTCCCACAGACTTTCCGGCGAGCTGACGCCGCCGGGCAGCCGGCAGCCCATTCCGACGAGCGCAATGGGCTCGTTGTCCTTGGATTCCAGTTCGTCTATGCGGCGGCGGGCGCGGCGGAGATCGGAGGCGACCCGGCGAAGGTAGTCGACAATTTTTTCCTGCTGGTCCTGCTGGGGTTCCGGCATCGGTCCGTCCTCGTCAACGGTTCGCGAACGAAAGCAACGAATTCTTCATGTGGTTTCGAACTCTTCATCGATGATGTCGAGCAGCCTGTCGACCGACACCGTGTCGATGTCCTCGTCCGAGGAGCGCACCTCTGCGGGTGAGTTCTGGCGGAGTGCCGCGATCATGGCCTCCAGGCGGTCGGCGACGGCCCGTCGCTCGGGTCCGCCCGCCGGCAGGTTCTGCACGATGGCCTCGAACCTGTCGAGTTCATCGCCGTACGGTCCCGCGGCTCCGGGACCGGCGGCGGCGAGGAGCTCCCCGATGCGGCGGGCCGCGAGCTCGGGGGTGGGGAAGTTGTAGACGAGCGTGCTGGGCAGCGGCAGCCCGGCGAGCGCGGTGAGCCGGTCGCGGAGCTCGACGCCGGCGAGGGAGTCGAGCCCGAGCTCCTTGAAGGTGCCGTGTGCGGCGACCGCTTCCGGCCCGGCATGGCCCAGTACGGCGGCGGTCTGCGTACGCACCGCATCGAGGAGGTGGCGCTCGCGGACGGCAGGCGGCAGCGCGGCCAGCCGCGCCGCGGTGTCCTCAGGGGCCGTGCCGTCCGGTGCCTCCTCCGGGACCGCCGTGCCGGGGCGGGCCGCGGCGGGCCGGGCCTGCCGCGCGTCGGCCGTCCCGTCGGTGCGCGGGGCCCGGGGAGACCGGGGTGCGGTGCGCTCCTCCTCGGTCAGCGGCCGCGTGGTGACCGCGTCGACGGTCAGTACGGGCGCGCCGTGGACGTCGGCGGCGGTCAGTTCCGGCGTACCGTCCTCACCCTGGCGGAGCCGCACGCGCAGGGCGGTGGCCCCGACGGCGTGCAGGCGCACGCCCCGGCAGGCGACGGCCAGCGCGCCCGCGTCGAGCCGGGCGGCGTGGTGGGCCGCGTCGAAGAGCGCAGGGTGCAGTCCGTAGGCCGCCGCGTCGCCGGCGACCGCGTGCGCCAGTTCGACCTCGGCGAAGGTCTCGGTACCGCGCCGCCAGGCCGCCCGCAGGCCGCGGAAGGCGGGGCCGTGGTCGAAACCCTGGTCGGCGAGGCGGTCGTAGTGGTCGTCGAGGTCGAGGGGCGCGGCGTCGGCGGGCGGCCAGACGGGCCCCGCGAAGGCGGTGTCGGGGACGGGTGCGCCCTCGGGCAGCGTCCCGAGTACGCCGGTGGCGGCCTGCGTCCACGAGCCGGAGGGCGCGCCGTCGGGACGCGCGTGAAGGGTCACGGTGCGGCGCTCCGCGGCGTCGGCGGGGCCGACGCGGACCTGTACGTGGAGGCTGCCGGCGTCCGGGAGGGCGGGCGGCGCGCTCACGGTGAGTTCGTGCAGGACGTCGCAGCCCGCCTCGTCGCCCGCGCGGACGGCGAGTTCAGCGAGCGCGGACGCCGGCAGCAGGACGCGCCCGGCGACGGCGTGGTCCGCGAGCCAGGGGTGGGTGCGGAGGGAGAGGGTGCCGGAGCACACCGTGCCGCCGCCGTCGGCGAGTTCGACGGCGGTGTCCAGCAGCGGATGGCCGAGCGCACCCGCGCCGGCGGTGCCGGGGCGCGCCGGGCTCGGCCAGTGGCGCTCGCGCTGGAAGGCGTAGGTCGGCAGGTCGACGCGGCGGGCGGGGGTGCCGGCGTAGAAGGCGCGCCAGTTGACGGGCGCGCCCAGGGCGTGCAGCCGGCCCAGCGCGGCGGCGAACGCGGTCTCCTCCGGGCGGTCCTTCCGCAGGGCCGGTACGACGTGCAGCGCGCTGCCGGCGCCGGGCAGGTCGCGGGTCATGGCGGACAGCACGCTGCCGGGGCCCAGTTCGAGGAGGACGTCGGCGCCGGCCGCGCGCAGGGCCGCGACGCCGTCGGCGAAGCGGACGGTCCCACGGACGTGCCGTACCCAGTACTCGGAGGTGGTGGCCTCGGCGCCGATGAGCTCGCCGGTGAGGTTGGAGACCATCGGCAGGTCCGGGGCGTGGAAGGTGAGCTGTCCGACGGCCTCCCGGAAGGCGTCGAGCATCGGCTCCATGAGCGGTGAGTGGAAGGCGTGGGAGACGGCCAGCCGGTGGGTGCGGCGGCCGAGGCCGGCGAAGGCCGCGGCGATCTCCAGTACGGCGGGCTCCTCGCCGGCGACTACGACGGCAGCGGGGCCGTTGACGGCGGCGAGCGAGACGTGCTCGCCGAGGAGCGGTGTCACCTCCTCCTCGGACGCCTCCACGGCCATCATGGCGCCGCCCTTGGGCAGCGCCTGCATCAGCGTGGCCCGGGCGGCCACCAGGCGGCAGGCGTCCTCCAGGGAGAGCATCCCGGCGACGTGGGCGGCGGTGATCTCGCCGATGGAGTGGCCGCCGACGAAGTCGGGGCGCAGGCCGAGGGACTCCACCAGCCGGTGGAGGGCGACCTCGACGGCGAACAGGGCAGGCTGCGTCCAGCCGGTCTCGTCGAGCAGGGCGGCGTCGGCGCCCCACATCACCTCGCGCACCGGGCGGTCCAGGTGCGGGTCCAGCACCTTCAGGACGGTGTCGAGGGCGTCGGCGAAGACCGGGAAGCGGCGGGCGAGTCCGCGTCCCATGCCGAGTTGCTGGCTGCCCTGGCCGGAGAAGAGGACGGCGGTGGTGCGGTCGCCGGACTCGGCGCGGGCTTCCTCGGCGATGCCCTGCCCGGTGGGCAGCAGGACCGCCCGGTGGCGCAGCGCGGCCCGGCCGGTGACCAGCGAGAAGCCGACGTCCAGCGGGTCGAGCCCGGGGTGGTCGCGGACGAAGGACCGCAGTCGGGCGAGCTGCGCGTCGAGGGCCTGCGGCGATGCGGCGGCGACCGGCCAGGGTACGGCGGTGGGGCGGACCGCGGCGCCTGCGGCCTCCGGTACGGCGGTGGGGGGCGTCGTACCGTCGGCGGCGTCCGGCGCGGCAGCGGGGCGGTCGGTCGCCGGGGCCGCTTCGAGGATCACGTGGGCGTTGGTGCCGCTGATACCGAAGGAGGAGACGCCGGCGCGGCGCGGCCGGCCGGTCTCCGGCCACGGCAGGGTTTCGGTCAGGAGCTCCACCGCGCCCTCGGACCACTCCACGTGCGGGGTGCGGGAGGTGACGTGGAGGGTTCTGGGCAGCAGGCCGTGGCGGATGGCCTGCACGGTCTTGATGAGTCCGCCGATGCCTGCCGCCGCTTGGGCGTGGCCGATGTTCGACTTCAGGGAACCGAGGCGGAGGGGGCGCCCGTGGTCGCGGTCATGGCCGTAGGTGGCGATCAGGGCCTGGGCCTCGATCGGGTCGCCGAGCCTGGTGCCGGTGCCGTGCGCCTCGACCAGGTCGACGTCGGCGGGCCGGAGTCCGGCGTCGGCCAGCGCCGCCCGGATGACGCGCTCCTGGGCCGGTCCGCTGGGCGCCGTCAGGCCGTTGGACGCGCCGTCCTGGTTGACGGCCGAGCCGCGCAGCACGGCGAGGACCGGGTTGCCGGCGGCGCGTGCGGTGGAGAGGTGCTCCAGGACGACGACGCCGACGCCCTCCGCCCAGGCGGTGCCGTCCGCGTCGGCCGAGAACGCCTTGCAGCGGCCGTCGGGGGCGAGTCCGCCCTGCCGGCCGTGGCCGATGAAGCTCGTCGGGGTGGACATGACGGTGACCCCGCCGACCAGGGCGGTGGCGCACTCCCCCGCCCGCAGCGAGCGCGCCGCCATGTGCAGGGCGACCAGGGATGAGGAGGACGTGGTGTCGACGGTGACGGCCGGGCCTTCCAGGCCGAGGAAGTAGGCGAGGCGCCCGGAGGCGACGCCGGGCGACAGACCGGTGAGGGCGTGCCCGGTCAGGTCGTCCGGGGAACTCCGGGTGACGGCGGCGTAGTCCTGGCCGCCGGTGCCGATGAAGACGCCGGTGCGGCTGCCGCGCAGGGAGTGCGGGTCGATCCCGGCGCGCTCGACGGCCTCCCAGGCGGTCTCCAGGACGAGGCGCTGCTGGGGGTCGGTGGAGACGGCCTCGCGGGGGGACATCCCGAAGAAGGCGGCGTCGAAGTCGGCCGCGCCGGTGAGGAAACCGCCCTCGCCGGTCGCGCTGCGGTCCGGTCCGTCGCCGGCCAGCGCGGCCAGGTCCCAGCCGCGGTCGTCCGGGAAGCCGGTCATGGCGTCACGCCCGCCGAGGACCAGCTCCCAGAGGTCCTCCGGGCTCTCGACCCTGCCCGGATAGCGGCAGGCCATTCCGACGACCACTATCGGGTCCTCGTCGGCTCCGATCGTCATGCCCAGCTCACCCCTGCGGAAAGTCGGTCGTCGAACACCTCTGCGTGCCGGGATCGTATGGGCGCAAGGGCTGTGGTTTTCCCTAAGGAATGACGGAAGTTGCCGGGGGACCATTGCCCGGCGAGACAGGAAACACCCGCCGGGGCGCGAAGACTAGGGAATCCCCGGACCGTGGCGTGAGATCAAGTTACGGAGACCCGCTTCCACACGCGGCGCTTCCCCGGGTCCGGCCGGTGCCGGTGCCCTCAGGGGCATGGGCCACGGGCGGCGGCGGTGAATGCGATCACTCGGCGACCGGCCGTGTGTGGGTGCGTGGCGCGCGGGCCCGGCGGTCCGCCACTTTCCGGAAGGTGTTGTCCATGGGCGCGAATCGGCGGCCGATCCTGTTCGTCAGTTATGCCGAAAGCGGCCTCCTCAATCCGCTGCTCGTCCTGGCCGGGGAATTGTCCCGGCGGGAGGTGCCGGACCTGTGGTTCGCCACGGACGAGAAGGCGCGTGGCGACATCGCGGCCGCGGCGGTCGGCAGCCCGGTGGAGTTCGCCTCGCTGGGTGACACCGTTTCGCAGATGTCCGCGGTCACCTGGGACGACGAGACGTACGCCGAGGTGACACAGCGGTCGCGGTTCAAGGCGCACCGTGCGGTCATCAAGCACTCGTTCGCACCTGAGTCACGGATCGAGAAGTACCGCAGCCTGGAGAAGGTGGTCGAAGAGATCCAGCCGGCGCTGATGGTGATCGAGAGCATGTGCCAGTTCGGGTACGAGCTGGCGATCACCAAGGGCATTCCGTTCGTGCTGGGCGTGCCGTTCGTGCCGAGCAACGTCCTGACGTCGCACGTGCCGTTCGCGAAGTCCTACACGCCGTCCGGGTTCCCGGTGCCGCACTCGGGCCTGCCGGGAAACATGACGTTGCGTCAGCGCATCGAGAACCAGCTGTTCCGGGTGCGTACGCTCGGGATGTTCATGACGTCGTCCGTCCGCAAGGTCGTCGAGGAGGACAACCGCATCCGCAAGGAGCTGGGCATCGCCCCGGAGGCCCGGCAGATGATGGCCCGGATCGACCACGCCGAGCAGGTGCTCTGCTACTCGGTGCCCGAGCTGGACTACCCCTTCCCGATGCACGAGAAGATGCGGCTGGTCGGCACGATGGTGCCGCCCCTCCCCCAGGCGCCGGACGACGACGAGGTGTCGGAGTGGCTGTCGGCGCAGAAGTCCGTGGTCTACATGGGCTTCGGCACGATCACCCGGCTGACCCGCGAGGAGGTCGCCTCGCTGGTGGAGGTCGCGCGGCGACTGGACGCTGAAGGACACCAGGTGCTGTGGAAGCTCCCGCGCGAGCAGCAGGAGTTGCTGCCGCCCGCCGAGGAGCTGCCGGCGAACCTGCGCATCGAGAGCTGGGTTCCGTCGCAGCTGGACGTGCTGGCCCACCCGAACGTGAAGGTGTTCTTCACCCACGCCGGCGGCAACGGCTACCACGAGGGCCTGTACTTCGGTAAGCCCCTGGTGGTGCGGCCGCTGTGGGTGGACTGCGACGACCAGGCCATCCGCGGCCAGGACTTCGGCGTGAGCCTGACGCTGGACCGGCCGGAGACGGTCGACACCGAGGACGTGCTGGACAAGATCACCCGTGTGCTCGACGAGCCCTCTTTCACCGAGCGCGCGGAGCACTTCGCCGGGCTGCTGCGGGACGCCGGAGGCCGCACCGCGGCGGCGGACCTGCTGCTCGGCCTTCCCGCCCTGGCAACCGACTGACCGAGGAACCCACTGATGTCGTATACCCATCCGGTGTCCATGCCGTGGCTCAAGGGCCGCGAACTCGAATACGTGACGGAGGCGGTCGGCGGCGGCTGGATCTCCTCGCAGGGACCGTACGTCAAGCAGTTCGAGGCGGCCTTCGCCGCGTACAACGACGTGCCGTACGGCGTGGCCTGTTCCTCGGGCACGACGGCGCTCACCCTGGCGCTCCGCGCGCTCGGCGTCGGCCCCGGTGACGAGGTGATCGTCCCGGAGTTCACGATGATCGCGTCCGCCTGGGCGGTCACCTACACCGGCGCCACGCCGGTCTTCGTGGACTGCGGCGACGACCTGAACATCGACGTCAGGCGCATCGAGGAGAAGATCACCCCGCGCACCAAGGTGATCATGCCGGTGCACATCTACGGCCGGCAGTGCGACATGGACGCCATCATGAACCTGGCGTACGAGTACAACCTGCGCGTCGTGGAGGACTCCGCCGAGGCGCACGGCGTGCGGCCGACCGGCGACATCGCCTGCTTCTCGCTCTTCGCCAACAAGATCATCACAGCCGGCGAGGGCGGCGTCTGCCTGACCCGGGACGCCCACCTGGCCGAGCAGATGGCACATCTGCGGGCGATGGCCTTCACCAAGGACCACAGCTTCCTGCACAAGAAGCTGGCCTACAACTACCGCATGACGAACATGCAGGCCGCGGTGGCGCTCGCGCAGACCGAGCAGCTCGACACCATCATCGCCGCCCGCCGCGACATCGAGAAGCGCTACGACGAGGCGCTGCGGGACGTCCCCGGCATCACACTGATGCCGCCGCGCGACGTGCTGTGGATGTACGACCTGCGGGCCGAGCGCCGCGACGAGCTGCTCACCCACCTCGCCGGAGAGGGCATCGAGACCCGGGTGTTCTTCAAGCCGATGAGCCGCCAGCCGGGCTACTACGACGAGGGGTGGCCGGACCTGAACGCCTCCCGGCTCAGCGCCGACGGCTTCTACCTGCCCACCCACACCGGTCTGACCGCGCAGGACCAGGAGTTCATCACCGACCGCGTCCGCGCCTTCTACGGAGCCTCATGACCACCAAAACCGGAGAGACGACAGCGGCGGCCAAGTGCCCGGTCTCCTTTCCGCTGCGCAAGCCGGGCCGGTCCTTCCCGCCGCCGGAGTACACCGCCTACCGCGAAGGCGAAGGGCTGGTCCGCTCCGAGCTGCCCAGCGGACCCGTGTGGCTGGTGACCCGCCACGAGGACGTACGGACCGTGCTGACCGATCCGCGGATCAGCGCCGACCCCTCCCGGCCCGGCTTCCCGAAGGCGGGCCGTACCGGTGGGGCGCCCTCACAGGACGAGGTGCCCGGCTGGTTCGTGGCGCTGGATCCGCCGGAGCACGGACGGTTCCGCAAGACGCTGATCCCGGAGTTCACCGTCCGCAAGGTGCGCGAGCTGCGCCCCGCCATCCAGCAGATCGTCGACAAGCGGATCGACGCCATGCTCGCCGCCGGCGACTCCGCCGATCTGATCGCGGACTTCGCGCTGCCCGTGCCGTCGCTGGTCATCTCCAGCCTGCTCGGCGTCCCGCCCGCCGACCGCGACTTCTTCGAGGCCAAGACCCGGGTCCTGGTCACGCTCAGCTCGACCGACGAGGAGCGCGACAAGGCCAGTCAGGCGCTGCTGCGCTACCTGGGCCGGCTCATCCAGATCAAGCGGCGGCGGCCCGGCGAGGACCTGATCAGCCGCCTCATCGCCGCGGACACCCTGTCCCGTCAGGAGCTCTCCGGCGTGGCGATGCTGCTGCTGATCGCCGGTCACGAGACGACGGCGAACAACATCGGCCTCGGCGTGGTGCAACTGCTCAGCAATCCGCAGTGGATCGGCGACGACCGTGTGGTGGAGGAGCTGCTGCGCTACTACTCGGTGGCCGACCTGGTGGCATTCCGGGTGGCCGTGGAGGACGTCGAGATCGGCGGCCAGCTGATCCGGGCCGGCGAGGGCATCGTGCCGCTGATCGCCGCGGCCAACCACGACGACACGGTCTTCGAAACGCCCGACGAGTTCGACCCCGAGCGCTCGGCGCGCTCCCACGTGGCCTTCGGCTACGGCGTCCACCAGTGCCTCGGCCAGAACTTGGTGCGCCTGGAGATGGAGATCGCCTACCGCACGCTCTTCGAGCGCATCCCCACCCTGCGGCTGGCCGTCCCCGTCGAGGAGCTGCCGCTGAAGTACGACGGCGTACTGTTCGGCCTGCACGAGCTGCCCGTCACCTGGACGTGAGCCCCGCCGGCCGCCGGGCACCGACCGGTCCCCGGCGGCCACCGGAGCCCCCGGTACGAGACCTCGGAGGAATGATGATGGCACGTATCAGCGTGGACACCGAGCGCTGCGTCGGTGCCGGACAGTGCGTCCTGAGCGCGTCGGCCGTGTTCGACCAGGACGACGACGGCCTGGTGACCGTGCTCGCCCCGCCGGCCGACGCCGCGGCGGTCGAGAGCGCGCGGGAAGCGGCGGCGGTCTGCCCCTCGGGCGCGATCACCGTGCTGGAGAGCTGAGCGCACCGGCCCCACAGACGTGAGGGCCCCCAGCCGAGCGGGATGGGGGCCCTCACTTGTGCGCCGCCACCGGACCGGCCGCGGCGGTGGCTACCAGGTGACCGGCAGTTCGGTCAGCCCCGCCGAGAGCTGGCCCGACAGGACCCGCAGCTCTTCCACGGGGCGGGTGGGACGCAGCTCGGGCAGGCGGGTGAAGAGCAGCGTGTACGCGGTCCGCAGGACCATCCGGGCCAGCGGCGCGCCGATGCAGTGCCACATGCCGTGCCCGAACGTCAGGTGCGGGTTGGGCGCCCGGTGGATGTCGAAGACCTCCGGCTCGTCGAAGACCTGCTCGTCGAAGTTGACGAGGGTGAAGTCGAGCAGGACCAGGTCGCCGGTCCGCATGGTGATGCCGCCGACCTCCACGTCGGCGGTGGCGTACCGTGGCAGCACCGAGCCGCCCGCCTTGGCCGAGCGCAGGATCTCCTCGACGCCGCCGCGCATGACCTTCTCGTCGGCCAGCGCCGCCTTGAGCTGCTCGGGGTGCTGGGTGAACAGCAGGACGCCCAGGTCGATGTGGCTCGCCACGCTGTCCAGGCCGGCGAAGAGCAGCCCCGCGGCGATCGGGCCGATGCGCTCGTCGGACGGCACCGAGGCGCACAGCCGGGAGATGACGTCGTCCTCCGGGCAGACACGCTTGCGGCGGGCCAGCTCCACCAGCAGGCCGAACAACTCGTCCTGCCCCTCCTGCACGCGCACCGGGTCGGCCAGCTCCCCCAACTTCATGAGGACGGCCACCAGCCGGCCCTGCTCCTCGGCGGGGATGCCGATCAGCGCGCACAGCACGGAGAGGGAGAACGGCATCGAGAAACCGCCGTGCAGGTCCCCGGGGTTGCCCTGCGCGAGGAAGCGCTCCAGGACGCCGTCGGCGATGGCCTCCACCTTCGGCATCATGTCCAGGACCCGGCGGGCGGAGAACTGCGGGGTCAGCAGTCGGCGCATCTCGGCGTGCACCTCACGGGCCACGTCGGCGTCGTCCGTGACGAGCAGGTCCAGGAACGGGTTCTGGACATAGCGCGGCGCGTTGGGCGGGTCGGCGTGGGCGCGGCCCAGGCGCTCGTCGTGCAGCAGCTGTTTGAGTTCGGCGTGCCGGGTGACGAGCCAGCCCTCGTCACCGGCCGGCGTGCGGACCTTGCACACCGGGGCGCGCGACTGCAGTTCACGCAGGAGCGGGCTCAGACTCAGGACGGTCGGCATCTTGGCCTTGAGGGACGGCAGTTCGGTCGGTGTGGTCATGAAGAACTCCTCTTGGGCGGCGGTGCTGCCCCGGACGAAAGGAAAGGGGCCCGGCCGGCGTGGTGGAAGCCCGGCCGGGTCCGGCTCCCGGAGCCTGTCCGGGCCCCGGCCGGGGCCCGGACAGGCTCTTATGCTTCGGCGGCCGGCAGCTCGCCGAGCCATCCTTCGATGGTCTGCGCGGTCAGCGCCGAGTGCTCCATGGCGAGGGACAGGTGGTCGGCCTCGATGTCGCGGACCTCGTCGGCGGGGACCGAGGAGGTGTCGAGCTGGAAGCCGTCGAGGTCCCGCGCGGCGCGCACCAGGAGGGTCGGCGCGGTCGTGGCGGGTGCCTCGATGTCGGTCATGGTCATGAACCAGTGGGCCATCGCCGACAACCGCGCGCTGTTCAGCGTCACCGACGGCGAGTCGATGTCGGCCAGGTAGAAGCGCGTGGTGCGGTCCAGGTCGTTGCCCTCGCCCGGGCGGTAACGGATGGAGGCGGTGTCGAGCAGGACGACCGCCTCCGGGCGGACGCCCCAGGTGTCCTCCAGGACACCCGCGGCGAGGTAGGCGAGCGAGCCTCCGGTGGAGTGGCCGACCATGACGAAGGGCTCGCCGTCGCTGGCCATCAGCACGCTCTCGGCGACGATACGGGCCGCGGCCTCGCTGGTGGCGGGCAGCAGCTCGCCGGGCGCGAAGCCCATCAGCGGCAGGGCCGAGACATGGCGCTTGCCGCGGAAGTGTGCCGCGATGCGGGCGTACTGGTGCACGCCGCCGGTGGCGCCCGGTGCGCTCACGAAGATCAGCCGAGGGCTGCCGGGGCCGTCGGCGAGCGTGACGGGCTCGGACAGCTGCTCCAGCTCAGCGGGCGTCTCGAACATCGGCCGGGTGTTGGCAACGGCCTTCAGCATCCGCATGGCCTCGACGAGCTTGCCGCCGCGCACCGCGTTGTAGAACAAGCCCTCCAGCGTGTCGTCGGCGTGCTGCGCGGGGCGGGCCGCCACGGTCGTCGCGGCGGTGCCCGGCTCCGGGGCGTCGCCGAGCTCCTGGTCCAGCCACCGGGCGAGCTTGGCGGGCGTCTTGTGGTCGAAGACGACCGAGGTCGGCAGGCGCAGGCCGAGGATCTCGGCGAGCTGGTTGCGCAGGCTGACGGAGACCAGCGAGTCGAAGCCCAGCTCCAGGAAGCCCCGCTCGGGGTCGACGGCGGCGGGGTCGCCGTGGCCGAGCAGCCCGGCGGCGTAGCCGACGACGAGCTCGGTGAGCAGCCGTTCCCGGCCGGCCGCGTCGAGGGAGGCGAGCCGCTCGCGCACCGTGACGGGCGAGCGGTCGGCGGCGGCCGCGGTACGGCGGGTACGCGGCACCAGGTCGAGCCAGAGCGCGGGCAGCGCCTGCTGCGCCTGGAGTCCGGCGACGTTGACACGGCTGGGGACGATCGCCGCCTCCGGACGGGCGGTGGCGGCGTCGAACAGCGCCAGACCGTCCTCGATGCTCAGCGGGGGCAGGCCGCCGCGCGCCATGCGCTCCAGGTCGACGTCGCTGACCTGGCTGGTCATGCCGCTCCCTCGGCCCCACGGGCCCCAGGCGAGCGACACGCCCGGCAGGCCCTGGTCCGCGCGGTGCCGGGCCAGCGCGTCGAGGTAGGCGTTGGCGGCGGCGTAGTTGCCCTGGCCCGGGCTGCCGAGGACGCCGGACACCGACGAGTACAGCACGAAGGCCGCGAGGTCCTGGTCCCGGGTCGCCTCGTGCAGGTGCCAGGCGGCGTCCGCCTTCGGCCGCAGGACGGTGGCCAGGGACTCCGGGGTGAGGGAGCCGGTGAGCGCGTCGTCGAGCACGCCCGCGGTGTGCACAACGGCGGTCAGCGGGTGTTCGGCGGGGACCGACGCCAGCAGCGCGCGGAGTGCGGCGCGGTCGCCGACGTCGCAGGCGGCCAGGGTGACCTCCGCGCCCAGGCCGCCCAGTTCGGCCGCCAGCTCATGGGCGCCCGGCGCGTCGGGGCCGCGGCGGCCGGCGAGCAGCAGGCGGCGGGCGCCGCGGGCGGTGACGAGGTGGCGGGCGAGGGCGGCGCCGAGGCCGCCGGTGCCGCCGGTGATCAGGACGGTACCGTCCGGGTCCCACGCGCGGGCGGGGGTGGCGTCCGCGGCCGGCTCCGGCAGCCGGGCCAGACGGGCGGCGCGCACGGCGTGGTCGCGGACGACCAGCTGCTGTTCGTCGAGTGTGAGGACGTCGGGCAGGACACCGGCGGACAGGAAAGCGTCGTCGAGGTCGACGAGGAGCAGGCTGCCGGGATGCTCGGTCTGCGCGGTACGCACCAGGCCCCAGACGGCAGCGCCGGCCAGGTCCTTGACGGTCTCGCCGGCCACCGCGACGGCGCCGCGGGTGACGAAGACGAGGCGGGAGCCGGCCAGTCGCGGCTCGGCCAGCCACTCCTGGAGCAGGCCGAGGACGCGCGAGGTGAGCGCGTGCACCGCCCCCGGGCCGCCGGCCGGGTCGCCGACGACGGGGACGAGGAAGACGTCGGGGGCCGGGCCGCTGTCGCCGATGGCTCCGCCGAGGGACTCGGCGTAGACGCTGACGGTCTCGTCGGCGCGGTGCATCGCGTAGCCGAGGTCGAGTTCGTCGGCGCCGACGACGGCCCAGCGGGTGCCGGTGGCGCGGGCGCCGGCGGTGACGGGCACCCAGTCCAGGCCGAAGAGGTCGCCCTGGCCGCCGAGTGCGGCCTGCGCGGCGTCCGCTCGGTCCTGGCCGGCGCCGAGGACGATCTCGTCGACGGTGAGGACCGGGTCGCCCGCGGCGTCCACGGCCGTGAGGGCCAGGGTGCCGGGCCCGGTGCCGGTGATGCGGACGCGCAGTGCGGTGGCGCCGGTGGCGTGCAGGACGAGACCGCCGAAGCCGGCCGGCTCCGGTACGCCGTCCGCGTCGAGCGCCGCGGCGGCGCGTACGGCGGTGGCCAGCAGCGCGGGGTGGATGCCGAAGCCGCTGTCGGGGCCGGTGGCGGCGGGCAGCGCGACCTCGGCGAAGACCTCGCCGTCGCGGTGCCACACGCCGGTGAGGCCCTGGAAGGGCGGGCCGTAGGAGTGTCCGGACGCGGCGGCCCGCTCGTCCAGCTGCGCGACGGACACCGCCCGTACGTCCCGGGGCGGCCACTCGGCGAGGCCGGCGCTGCCGGTGGCCTCGCTGCCGTCCTCGGGGGTCAGCAGCCCGCGGGCGTACGTCGTCCACGGCGCGTCGTCCGCGGCCGCGGGACGGGCGTGCACGGTGAGCGGCCGGTGCCCGGACGCGTCGGCAGCTCCGGTGCGGACCTGAAGGATGACGGCCTCGCGGTCGCCGAGGGTGAGCCCTGCCAGCAGGTCGAGCCGGGCCACCCGCGGCGTGCCGCTCTGGTCGCCGACCCGTACGGCGAGCTCGGCGAGGACCGCGCCGGGGACGGTGATCCGGCCGTCGACGCGGTGCTCGCCGAGCCAGGGGTGGGTCTGGGGCGAGAGGCGGCCGGTGAGGACGGCCTCGTCGGAGTCGGCGAGGACGACGGCCGCGCCGAGCAGCGGGTGCCCGGCGGCGCTCAGGCCGAGCCCGGCCGGGTCGCCGGCGACAGCGCGCACCGTCGGCCAGTAGCGCTCGCGCTGGAAGGGGTAGGTCGGCAGGTCCACGGGGGTGGCCTGCGGGCTGCGGGTGCCGGCGAACACGGCGTCCCAGTCGACGTCCGCGCCGTGCACCCAGAGCGCGCCCAGCGCGCCGAGCACCGTGGTCTCCTCCGGCTGGTCCTTGCGCAGGGCGGGGACCGCGGTGACGGCGGAGTCCTGGACGTTCTCCCCGACGAGGGCGGACAGCACGCCGTCCGGGCCCAGTTCGAGGAAGGTGCGGACGCCGCGGTCGGCGAGGGTGCGGACGCCGTCGCCGAAGCGGACGGCCTGGCGCACGTGGCACACCCAGTAGTGCGGGGTCGCCAGTTCCTCGGCCGTGGCCGGGCCGCCGGTGAGGTTGGAGACGACGGGTACGGCCGGCTCGGCGAAGGTGAGCCCCGCGACGGCCTTCCCGAAGGCGTCGAGCATCGGGTCCATGAGCGGCGAGTGGAAGGCGTGGCTGACCGGCAGCCGGGTCGTGCGGCGGCCCTGCTCCCGGAAGTGTCCGGCCAGGTCGAGTACGGCGGTCTCGTCGCCGGAGACGACGACGGCCTCGGGACCGTTGACGGCGGCGATCGAGACGCGCTCGCCCAGCAGCGGCCGTACCTCGCCCTCGGTGGCGCGCAGCGCGACCATCGCGCCGCCCTCCGGCAGCTCCCGCATGAGCGTGGCACGGGCGGCGACCAGCGTGCAGGCGTCGGCCAGGGACAGCACGCCGGCGACGTGTGCCGCGGTGATCTCGCCGACGGAGTGCCCGGCCACGTGGTCCGGGCGCAGCCCCCAGGATTCGAGCAGGCGGTACAGCGCGACCTCGACCGCGAAGAGGGCGGGCTGGGTGTGGCCGGTGTCGTCCAGGAGGGCACGGTCCTCGCCCCAGACGACGTCGCGCAGCGGGTGGCCGAGCCGCTCGTCGAGCAGGGCGAGCGTCTCGTCGAAGGCCGCGGCGAACACCGGGTACCGCGCGTGGAGTTCGCGGCCCATGCCCAGGCGCTGCGAGCCCTGGCCGGAGAACAGGACGGCGAGGCCGCCGCGCTCACCGGTGGCGGTACGGCCGCGGGCCGCCTCGGTGAGCGTGTCCCCCTCGGCCACCAGGAGCGCTCGGTGTTCGAAGGCGGTACGGGTGGTGGCCAGCGCGAAGCCGATGTCGGACGCGTCGTGGCCGTCCCGGCCGGCCAGTTCCCGCACCCGCGTCACCTGGACGTCGAGGGCGGCGGCGCGGCGCGCCGAGACCGGCCAGGGCACCGCGCGCGCCACGTGGGTCCGCGGAGCGGTGTCCGGTTGCTCGGCGGGCTCCCCCTCCGCGGTGGCGGCGGGGGCCTCTTCGAGGATGACGTGGGCGTTGGTGCCGCTGATGCCGAAGGACGACACGCCGGCCCGGCGCACCCGCTCGCCGCCGGGCCAGGGGACGGGCTCGGTGAGCAGGCGTACGTGGCCGGCCTCCCAGTCCACGTACGAGGACGGCCGGTCGACGTGCAGGGTCCGCGGCAGCAGTCCGTTGCGCAGCGCCATGACCATCTTGATGACACCGGCGACGCCGGCGGCCGCCTGGGTGTGGCCGAGGTTGGACTTCACCGAGCCGAGCCGGAGCGGACGGTCGGGGTCGCGGTCCTGGCCGTAGGTGGCGAGGAGGGCGCCGGCCTCGATGGGGTCGCCGAGGGAGGTGCCGGTGCCGTGTGCCTCCACCGCGTCCACGTCGGCCGGCGTCAGGCCGGCACCGGCCAGCGCCTGGCGGATGACCCGCTGCTGGGCCGGGCCGTTGGGCGCAGTCAGGCCGTTGGACGCGCCGTCCTGGTTGACGGCGGAGCCGCGCAGCACGGCGAGGACCGGGTGGCCGTTGCGCCGGGCGTCGGCGAGGCGCTCGACGACGAGCATGCCGACGCCCTCGGACCAGCCGGTGCCGTCGGCCGCGTCGGAGAACGCCTTGCAGCGGCCGTCCGGCGCCAGACCGCCCTGGAGGCTGAAGCCGGCGAAGCTCGACGAGGTCGTCATCACGGTGACGCCGCCGGCCAGCGCTAGACCGCACTCCCCGGCCCGGACGGCCTGCGCCGCGAGGTGCAGGGTCACCAGGGAGGAGGAGCAGGCGGTGTCGAGAGTGACGGCCGGGCCCTCGAAACCGAGGGCGAACGACAGCCGGCCCGACATCACGCTGGCCGCGAGCCCGTTGCCCGCGTAGCCGCCCATGTCGTCCTGGGCGGCCAGGACCAGGTGCGCGTAGTCCTGGCCGTTGGTGCCGACGAAGACGCCGGTACGGCTGCCGCGCAGCGACCGCGGGTCGACGCCGGACCGCTCGACCGCTTCCCACGCCGTCTCCAGGAGGAGCCGCTGCTGCGGGTCCATGGCGAGGGCCTCGCGCGGGGAGATGTCGAAGAAGCCGGGGTCGAAGTCGGCCACGTCGTGCAGGAAGCCGCCCTCCTGCGTGGCGCTGCGGCCCTCCCCGTCGCCGGCCAGCGTCTCCAGGTCCCAGCCGCGGTCGTCAGGGAAGCCGGAGACCGCGTCGCGCCCGTCGGCCAGCAGCTCCCACAGGTCCTCAGGGGAACGCACGCCCCCGGGGAAGCGGCACGCCATGCCGACGATCGCCACCGGCTCGTGGCGGCCCGACTCCGCCTCCTGGAGGCGCCGGCGGGTCTGGTGGAGATCCGCCGTGACCCATTTCAGGTAATCGACGAGCTTCTTTTCGTCCGGCATCGTCCGTGCACCTTCCTCAGATGTTTCGCGCGAGATGAAGTGGGCGGGGTCAGGACCCTGACGACCGGCCGAGTTCGTTGTCGATGAAGGCGAGGACCTCCTCGGCGCTCGCCGCCTCGATCCGTTCGTCGACGTCCGGCCGGCCGCTGTCCTGGCCGGCGTCGTCACAGGTGGCCAGCAGCAGCCGCAACCGCCCCGCGACTCCGCTGCGAGTGACCTCGTCGACGCCGTCGGACAGCAGCGCCGCCTCCAGCTGGTCCAGTACGGCCAGCGGGGACGGACCCCCGGCGGCGGCCTCGTCGCCGAACAGGGCCGGCGCCAGGTGGCGCGCGACGGCCTCCGGAGTCGGGTGGTCGAAGACGAGCGTGGCGGGCAGCCGGAGCCCGGTCGCCGCGGCGAGCCGCATCCGCAGCTCGACCGCCATCAGCGAGTCGAAGCCGAGCCGGCTGAAGTCGCGGTCGGCGGGGACTGCTTCCGCGCCGGCGTGGCCGAGCACCGCGGCCGTCTCCCCGCGCACCAGGTCCAGCAGGGCCCGGTGCCGCTCCTCCGCGCCGAGCGGCGCGAGGCGCTGTGCCAGCCCGCCGGCGGGGTCCGCCGCGGCGGCCGTACGGCGCCGGGTGCGCACCAGCCCGCGGAGCACCGCGGGGACGTCCCCGACGGCCGGCGCCGGGGCGCCGCGGGAGACCCTGGCGGCCACCGCCAGCGCGTCGCCGTGCTCCGCCGCGGCGTCGAACAGGGCGAGCCCCTGGTCCGGGGTGAGCGGCGGCATGCCGGAGCGCTCCATGCGCGCCAGGCCCGCGGCGCCGAGCGTGGCCGTCATGCCGGCGCCCTGGCCCCACGGGCCCCAGGCGAGCGACAGGGCGGGCAGGCCCTGTGCGGCGCGGTGCGCGGCGAGCGCGTCGAGGAACGTGTTGGCGGCGGCGTAGTTGCCCTGGCCCGGACCGCCGGTGACGCCGGCGACCGAGGAGTACAGGACGAAGCCGGCCAGCGGCAGGCCACGGGTGGCCTCGTGCAGGTGCCAGGCGGCGTCGGCCTTCGGCCGCAGGACCGTGTCCAGCTGCTCGGCGGTCAGCGTGCCGATGGTGGCGTCGTCGAGGACGCCGGCGGTGTGCACGACGGCGGTCAGCGGATGCTCGGGCGGCAGGCCCGCGAGGAGACCGTCGACGGCGGTGCGGTCGGCGACGTCGCAGGCGGCAACGGTGACCTCGGCGCCGAGCGCGGCGAGTTCGTCGCGCAGGGCGGTGGCGCCCGGCGCGTCGGGTCCGCGGCGCCCGGCGAGCAGCAGGTGCTTGATGCCGTGGCCGGTGACGAGGTGCCGGGCGAGCATCCCGGCGAGGCCGCCGGAGCCGCCGGTGATCAGGACGGTGCCGTCGCGGTCCCAGTCGCGCACCGGGTACGGGGCCGGAGCCGCCGGTTCCTGGGCTACGGGGGTGAGGCGGGCGACGGTGAGCGCGCCGTCCCGTACGGCGGCCTGGGTCTCGCCCGCGTCGAGCAACTGCGGCAGGGCGGCCAGCGCGGCGGCCTCCGCGGCGACGGTGCCACCGGTTCCGGAGCCGTCCAGGTCGAGCAGCAGGAAGCTGCCCGGGTTCTCCGACTGGGCTGAGCGGACCAGGCCCCAGGCCGGGGCCGCCGCCAGGTCGGGCACGTCCTCCTGCCCGGAGGCGACGGCGCCCCGGGTGACGAACACCAGGCGGGCCGCCGCGGTGCGTCCGTCGGTGGTCCAGCTCCGCAGCAGGTCCAGCACGGCGCCGGTGGTGGCGCGCACAGCGGCGGGCAGGCCGCCGTCGGCCGCCGGGTCGCCGGTGACCGGCGCGAGGACGACCGGAGGCAGCGGCGCGCCGCGCTCCAGCAGCTCGGTGAGCGAGGCGGCGCGGACGACGGGCCCGCGGTCCGCCGCGGCGAGGGCCGCGTCGAGCTCCGGCAGGCCGGCGCCGAGCACGCCCCACTCGTGGCGCGCGCCGGACGGCGCGGCGGTGTCCGCGGGCACCCAGTCCACCGTGAGCAGCGACGCGTCGTCGGTGCCCGTGGTCCGGGAGGGCAGGACGACGGTGGTGTCCAGGGTGAGGGCGGCGGTCAGGACCGGGGCGCCCTGCGGGTCGACCGCGGTCAGGTGGCGGCCGTCCGCTCCGTCGGCGGTGAGCCGCACCCGCAGCACCGAGGCGGACCCGGCGTGCAGGGTGAGGTCCCGCCAGGTGGCGGCGTCCCGGCCGGGGTCGCCGTCCGCCGGCTGTCCGGCGCGTACCGCGGCGTCCAGGAGCGCCGGGTGGACGGCGAAACCGCTCTCCCCCGGTCCCTGTCCGGTCAGCTCGATCTCGGCGAAGATGTCGTCACCGCGCCGCCAGGCCGCACGGACCGCGGCCGGGCCGGTGCCGTCGGCGAGCACGCCGAGCGGCTCCGCCTGCTCCGGCGGCCACACGGGCGCCGGGGCCGGGGCCTGCGGTGAGCCTGCGGCGAGGACGCCCGTGGCGTGCCGGGTCCACGGGGCGTCGGCCGCGCTGCCGGGCCGGGTGTGGACGGCGAAGGTGCGCCGCCCCGCGTCGTCCGGCGCGGAGACGCGGATCTGGAGACGCTGCGGTTCGGTCCCGGTGAGGACGAGGGGCGCGGTGACGGTCAGCTCCTCGACGGTCGGGCAGCCGGCCTCGTCGCCGGCCCGGACCGCGAGTTCGGCGAGCACCGAGGCCGGCAGGACGGTGCGGCCGTCCTGCGCGTACTCCGTGAACCAGGGCTGGTCGGCGGCGGAGAGACGGC
This sequence comes from Streptomyces sp. NPDC053560, assembly GCF_044544605.1. Lineage (NCBI taxonomy): Bacteria > Bacillati > Actinomycetota > Actinomycetes > Kitasatosporales > Streptomycetaceae > Streptomyces > Streptomyces sp. NPDC053560. The sequence continues at coordinate 20,561 of NZ_JBITXI010000027.1, forward strand.
CGGTGAGCAGGATCTCCTCGGACCCGGCGACCGCGGTCGCGGCGCCGAGCAGCGGGTGCCCGCCGGCTTCGAGGCCGAGCCCGGAGGCGTCGCCGGGGGCGGTCGCCGCCACGGTGGGCCAGTAGCGCTCGCGCTGGAAGGCGTAGGTGGGCAGCGGGACGCGGCGTGCTCCGGTGTCGGCGAGGACGCCGGCCCAGTCGACGTCGACGCCGGCGGTGTGCAGCCGGGCCGCGCCGGTGAGCAGGGCGCTCTCCTCGTCGCGGTCCTTGCGCAGCGCGGGCGTCACGATCGCGTCGACGGGCAGCAGGGGGCGGGCGAGGGCGGACAGCACGCCGTCGGGGCCGATCTCCAGGAAGGCGGTGACGCCGCGGTCCGCCAGCGCGTGGACGCCGTCGGCGAAGCGCACGGCCTCGCGGACGTGGCGCACCCAGTACTCGGCGGAGCAGTGCTCCTTGGCCGTGGCGACCTCGCCCGTCAGGTTGGACACCACGGGGATGCGCGGCCCCTCGTAGGTGACGCGCTCGGCGACCGCGCGGAAGTCGTCCAGCATCGGGTCCATCAGCGGCGAGTGGAAGGCATGGCTGACCGGCAGCCGGCTGGTCCGCCGGCCCCGCTCGGCCAGCTGCGAGGCGACGGCCAGAACGGCCGCCTCCGCACCGGAGACCACCACCGACGACGGCCCGTTGACCGCCGCGACCGACACCCCCGCCGCCAGCAACGGCACCACCTCCTCCTCAGAGGCCTCCACCGCGACCATCGCACCACCCACCGGCAGCGCATCCATCAACCGCGCCCGCACCGCCACCAGACGACACGCATCCTCCAGCGAGAACACCCCGGCCACATGCGCCGCCGCGATCTCCCCCACCGAATGACCGGCCACATAACCGGGCTTCACACCCCACGACGCCACCAGCCGGAACAGCGCCACCTCCACCGCGAACAACGCCGGCTGCGTGTACCGCGTACGGTTCAACAGCTCCGCATCCCCACCCCAGACGATTTCTTGCAGGGAGATGCCGAGTTCGGCCCGGAACTGGGCGAGGACGGAGTCCAGGGTGTACGCGAACACCGGGAAGCGCGCGTGGAGTTCGCGGCCCATGCCCAGGCGCTGGGCACCCTGGCCGGAGAAGAGGAAGGCGACGGTCCGCTCACGCGCCTCGGCACGGGCGGCCTCGACGACACCGTCGGCGTCGGCCAGCAGGACGGCCCGGTGCTCGAAGGCGGACCGGCTCGTCGCGAGGGAGTGGCCGATGTCGGTGGCGGACAGGCCGGGGCGCTCGGCGGCGAACGCGCGGACCCGCGCCACCTGGGCGTCGAGCGCGGCCTCGGACCGCGCCGAGACCGCCCACGGCGCGACGGCGGGCGTACGGGTGTCCTCGGCGGGGGCGGCCGGCTCGGGCGCGGGAGCCTGTTCCAGTACGACGTGCGCGTTGGTGCCGCTGATGCCGAAGGACGACACACCGGCACGGCGCGGGCGCCCGGACTCCGGCCAGGGGGTCTGCTCGGTGAGCAGCCGCACGGCGCCCGCCGACCAGTCGACCCGGGTCGACGGTTCGGTGACGTGCAGGGTCCGCGGCAGGCTGGCGTGCTGGAGCGCGAGCACCATCTTCATGACGCCGGCGGCACCGGCCGCGGCCTGCGTGTGGCCGAGGTTGGACTTCACGGACCCGAGCAGCAGCGGCCGTTCGCGGTCCTGGCCGTACGCGGCGAGCAGGGCCTGCGCCTCGATCGGGTCGCCGAGCACCGTGCCGGTGCCGTGCGCCTCGACCGCGTCCACGTCGGCCGGGGTGAGTCCGCCGGCGGCGAGCGCCTGGCGGATGACGCGCTGCTGCGCGGGTCCGTTGGGCGCGGTCAGGCCGTTGGACGCGCCGTCCTGGTTGACCGCGGAGCCGCGCACCACGGCGAGGATGTCATGGCCGTTGCGGACGGCGTCCGACTGCCGCTCGACGACGAGGACGGCGGCGCCCTCGGACCAGCCGGTGCCGTCGGCGGCGTCGGAGAACGCCTTGCAGCGGCCATCCGGCGCCAGCCCGCCCTGCCGGGTGAAGCCGGCGAAGCCGGTCGCGGTGGACATCACCGTCACGCCGCCGACCAGGGCTGTCGAGCACTCCCCGGCGCGCAGCGCCTGGCCGGCCCAGTGCAGGGCGACCAACGAGGAGGAGCAGGCCGTGTCGACGGTGACCGCCGGTCCCTCGAAGCCGAAGGCGTACGCCAGCCGGCCGGAGATGACGCTGGCCGCGAGCCCGGTGCCGGCGTGCCCCTCGACGTCTTCCCGGGCGCGCAGGACGAGGCTGGCGTAGTCCTGGCCGTTGGTGCCGACGAAGACGCCGGTGCGGCTGCCGCGCAGCCGGGCCGGGTCGGTGCCGGTGCGCTCGACGGCCTCCCACGCGGTCTCCAGGAGGAGCCGCTGCTGCGGGTCCATGGCGAGGGCCTCGCGCGGGGAGATGTCGAAGAAAGCCGGGTCGAAGTCGGCCGCGTCGTAGAGGAACCCGCCCTCGCGGGTCGCACTGCGGCCCTGCCCGTCACCGGCGAGCACGTCGAGGTCCCAGCCGCGGTCGGTGGGGAACGCGCCGATGCCGTCGCGGCCTTCGGCGAGCAGTCGCCACAGCGCCTCGGGCGAGTCGACGCCACCGGGGAAGCGGCAGGCCATGCCGACGATGACGATCGGATCGTCCGCGTCGGCGGCCTGGACGACCGCGGTGTCCTGGCCGGACCGCTCGCGTTCGCCGGTGAGTTCGGCGGTGAGGTGCTCGGCGAGGGCGCGCGGCGTCGGGTGGTCGAAGACCAGGCCGGGCGGCAGGGACAGACCGGTGGCGGCGGCCAGCGCGTTGCTCAGCTCCACCGCGGTCAGCGAGTCGAAGCCGAGGCCGCGGAAGGGCTTGTCGACGCGGATCGCGTCGCCTCCGGTGTGACCGAGCACGGTGGCGGCCGTGGTGCGTACGACGCCGAGCACTACGGCGGTGCGGTCTGCGGGCGCGGTGCCGGCCAGCCGGTCGCGCAGCCCGGTCGCGGCGGTCGCCTGCTGTCGGCGGGCGTCCCGCACCGAGCGGGCCGCCTCCTGGGCCGCTGGCAGCCCGGCGAGCAGCGGGCTCGGCCGCAGGCTCAGCAGCGCCTCCAGGAGTTGCGGCTGCTGGAGGTCGGCGAAGACGAGCGTGGGCCGCGGCTCGGTCACCGCGCGGGCCAGGGCCACCACGGCGAGGTCCGGGTCGAGCCGGCCGGCCGGGCGGGTGCCGGAGCGGGCACCGCGCTCGGCCATGCCCGCACCGGCCCATGCGCCCCAGGCGACCGAGGTCGCCGGACGGCCCCGGGCAACGCGGTGTTCGGCGAGGGCGTCGAGCACGGCGTTGGCCGCGGCATAGCCGGCCTGGCCGGGGTTGCCGACGGCGCCGGCGACGGAGGCGAACAGCGCGAAGACCGACAGGTCCAGGTCGCGGGTGAGCTCGTCGAGCAGCAGGGCGGGGGCGACCTTGGCGCGGAAGACCGCATCGAAGCGGTCGGGGGTGAGTGCGGTCAGAGTGCCGTCGTCCAGGACACCGGCGGCGTGCACCACGCCGGTCAGCGGGTGCTCGCCGGGCACGGTGGCGAGGACGCGAGCCAGCTGCTCCCGGTCGGCGGTGTCGCAGGCCTCGATGGTGACGCGGGCGCCGAGCGCGGTGAGTTCGGCGGCCAGTTCCTCGGCACCGGGCGCGGCGGGGCCGCGGCGTCCGAGCAGGAGCAGGTGGGCGGCGCCGTTGGCGGCCAGCCAGCGGGCCACGTGCCCGCCGAGCGCGCCGGTGCCGCCGGTGACCAGGACGGTTCCGGACGGCTGCCAGCCGGCTCCGGTGTCGTCGGTGGCGGTGGGCGCCGGCGTCATCCGGCGGCCGTACGCACCGGTGGCGCGCAGGGCGATCTGGTCCTCGTCGTCCGTCGCGGCCAGTACGGCGGGCAGGTGGCGGACGGCCCCGTCGTGGTCGGCGGGGAGGTCGACCAGGCCGCCCCACTGCCGCGGGAGTTCCAGCGCGGCGACCCGGCCGAGGCCCCAGACGGCGGCCTGGGCGGGCGCGGGCACGTCCTCGTCGGGCCGGACGGCGACGGCGCCGCGGGTCAGCGCGTACACCCGAGCCGTACCGCCGCTGTCGGCGACGGCCTGCACAAGGGCCGCGGTGGCGGTGACTCCGGCGGGCACCGCGCTGTCGCCCGCGCTCTCGTCGAGGGCGAGCAGCGAGACGACCGCGGTGACGTCCGCCTCCCGCGCCGCCTGCGTGAGGAGTGCCGCGAGCGCGGCGCGGCCGGTGTCCTCGGGGGTGAGGACCACGCGGCGGGCGTCCGTGCCGAGGGCGGCGACGACTTCGGTGACCCACGGGTCGTCGGCCGCGGCGGCCGGCACCAGGACGAGCAGGTGGCCGCCGGTGTGCTGCCCGGTGGCCAGGGGCAGTTGCTGCCAGGTCGCGCGGTAGCGCAGGGCGTCGGCGGCCGAGTCGGCGCGGCGGCGGGTGCGCCAGGCGGACAGGGCGGGCAGGACGGCGCCGAGGCGGTCGCCGTCGACGTCCAGGCGCTCGGCGAGGGACTTCAGGTCCTCGCGCTCGACGGCGGCCCAGAACTCGGCGTCGACGGCGTCGGAGCTGCCGCCGGGCCCGTCGGCGGCGAGCCGCGGCCAGTAGCGCTCGCGCTGGAAGGCGTATGTCGGCACGTCGGTGCCGCCGCGCGCTCCGGTGCCGGCGAGGACGCCGGCCCAGTCGACGTCGACGCCGCCGGCGTGCAGCCGGGCCGCGCCGGTGAGCAGGGTGCTCTCCTCGTCGCGGTCCTTGCGCAGCGCGGGCGTCACGATCGCGTCGACGGGCAGCAGGGGGCGGGCGAGGGCGGACAGCACGCCGTCGGGGCCGATCTCCAGGAAGGCGGTGACGCCGCGGTCCGCCAGCGCGTGGACGCCGTCGGCGAAGCGCACGGCCTCGCGGACGTGGCGCACCCAGTGCCCGGGGGCGGCGGGCGCGGTACCGGCCGTGGCGCCGGGGAGGAGGGAGACGACGGGGATGCGCGGGGCGGCGTACGTGAGGTCCTCGGCGACCGCGCGGAAGTCGTCCAGCATCGGGTCCATCAGCGGCGAGTGGAAGGCATGGCTGACCGGCAGCCGGCTGGTCCGCCGGCCCCGCTCGGCCAGCTGCGAGGCGACGGCCAGAACGGCCGCCTCCGCACCGGAGACCACCACCGACGACGGCCCGTTGACCGCCGCGACCGACACCCCCGCCGCCAGCAACGGCACCACCTCCTCCTCAGAGGCCTCCACCGCGACCATCGCACCACCCACCGGCAGCGCATCCATCAACCGCGCCCGCGCCGCCACCAGACGACACGCATCCTCCAGCGAGAACACCCCGGCCACATGCGCCGCCGCGATCTCCCCCACCGAATGACCGGCCACATAACCGGGCTTCACACCCCACGACGCCACCAGCCGGAACAGCGCCACCTCCACCGCGAACAACGCCGGCTGCGTGTACCGCGTACGGTTCAACAGCTCCGCATCCCCACCCCACATCACGTCCCGCAAGGAGACGTCCAGTTCGGCGTCGAGCAGGGTGACCGCCGCGTCGAACGCCTCGGCGAAGACGGGGAAGCGCGCGTGGAGTTCGCGGCCCATGCCCAGTCGCTGGGCACCCTGGCCGGAGAAGAGGAAGGCGGTGGTGCGCGGTACGGCCGCGCCCCTGGCGGCCTCGGGCAGGTCCGCGCCGGTGACGGGGTCGCCGGTGGGCGCGAGCAGGACGGCGCGGTGCTCGAAGAGGGCACGTCCGGTGGCCAGGGTGAGGGCGGTGTCCAGGGCGGGCAGCGTGCCGGCCGCCGCCCGCAGGCGGGCGAGCTGGGCGTCGAGCGCGTCCTCGGTCTTCGCGGAGACCGGCCAGGCCACGACGGCCGGTGCGGGCCGGTCACCGGTGGCGGCGGGCGCGGGCTCGGCCGGCGGCTGTTCGAGGACGACGTGCGCGTTGGTGCCGCTGATGCCGAAGGACGACACACCGGCACGGCGCGCGCGCCCGGTCTCCGGCCACGGCGCCTCCTCGGTCAGCAGCCGCACGGTGCCGTCGGACCAGTCGACGTGCGAGGAGGGTTCGGTGACGTGCAGGGTGCGCGGCAGCACGCCGTGGCGCATCGCCATGACCATCTTGACCAGCCCGGCCGCGCCGGCCGCCGACTGGGTGTGGCCGATGTTGGACTTCACGGACCCGAGCAGCAGCGGGCGTTCCGGGTCGCGGCCCTCGCCGTACGTGGCGATGAGGGCCTGGGCCTCGATCGGGTCACCGAGCGGGGTGCCGGTGCCGTGCGCCTCGACGGCGTCCACGTCCGCTGCGGCGAGCCCGGCGTCGGCGAGCGCCTGGCGGATGACGCGCTGCTGCGCGGGTCCGTTGGGCGCGGTCAGGCCGTTGGACGCGCCGTCCTGGTTGACCGCGGAGCCGCGCACCACGGCGAGGACGCGGTGGCCGTTGCGCCGGGCCTCGGAGAGCCGCTCCAGGACGAGGACGGCGGCGCCCTCGGCCCAGCCGGTGCCGTCGGCGGTGTCGGAGAACGCCTTGCAGCGGCCGTCCTGGGCGAGCCCGCCCATGCGGGAGAAGCCGGCGAAGTTGGCGGCGGTGGTCATGACGGTGACGCCGCCGGCCAGCGCCATGGAGCACTCGCCGGACCGCAGGGCCTGTGCGGCCAGGTGGAGCGAGACCAGCGAGGAGGAGCAGGCGGTGTCGACGGAGAGGGCGGGGCCCTCCAGGCCGAGGGTGTAGGCGAGGCGGCCGGACACGACACTGACGGCGAGGCCGGTGGTGGCGTGGCCCGCGATGTCGTCGCGGGAACGCATGACGAGTCCGGAGTAGTCCTGGCCGCTGACGCCCATGAAGACGCCGGTACGGCTGCCGCGCAGGGACTGCGGGTCGATGCCGGCGCGCTCGGCGGCCTCCCAGGACACTTCCAGCAGGATGCGCTGCTGCGGGTCCATGGCGAGGGCCTCGCGCGGCGAGATGCCGAAGAAGCCGGCGTCGAAGTCGGCGATGTCCCGCAGGAATCCACCCTGTCCTGCGAGGTCGTCCGCGGTGCCGCCGAGCGGCGGGTGACGGTCCCACTCGCGGTCCGGCGGGAAGCCGGTGATCGCGTCGGTACCGGACGCCACCAGGTCCCACAGCTCCTCTGGCGACGCGACGCCGCCGGGGAACCGACAGCTCATGCCGACGATGACGACCGGGTCGTCGGCCGCGCCGGCCACCGGTCCGGACGCGGTGACGGCGGTGGCCGCCTCGGCGCCGACGAGTTCGTCGAGGAGGTGGGCGGCGAGCTGTCCGGGCGTCGGGTAGTCGAAGATCAGGGTGGCGGACAGGGTGAGGCCGGACGCCTTGCCGAGGCGGTTGCGCAGCTCGATGGCGGTCAGCGAGTCGAAGCCGAGCTGCCGGAACTCGCGGCGGGCGTCGACGGAGTCGGCCGAGCCGTGGCCGAGCACGGTGGCCGCCTCGGCGCGTACCAGGTCGACGAGGAACGGCGTGCGCTCCCCCTCGGGCAGGGTGGCGAGGCGCTCGGCAAGCCCGGCGCGGGCTACGCCGGCCGAGCCGGCCCGGGCGCGGCGCCCGCCGGCGCGGACCAGGCCGCGCAGGAGGGCGGGGACGCCGACGGCGGCGGGCAGCGAACCGCCGGCCAGCCCGAGCGGCACGACGAGGGGCTCGTCGGCCGCGGTGGCGGCGTCGTACAGGGCGAGGCCGCGCTCGACGGAGAGCAGCGGCATGCCGCCGGCCTCGCCGACCCGGCGTACGTCCTGGTCGCTCAGCCCGCTGGTCATGCCGGCGCCCTGCTCCCAGGCACCCCAGGCGAGCGAGGTCGCCGGCAGGCCCAGGGCGTGGCGGTGGGCGGCGAGCGCGTCGAGGAAGGTGTTGCCGGCCGCATAGTTGGCCTGGCCGGGGCCGCCCATGACGCCGGCCGTGGACGAGTAGAGGACGAACGCGGCGAGGTCGAGGTCCCGGGTGAGGTCGTGCAGGTGCCAGGCGGCGTCGACCTTGGGCCGCAGCACGGTGTCCAGGCTGCCGGGCGTGAGGGACGCGACGGTGCCGTCGTCGAGCACGCCCGCGGTGTGCACGACCGCGGTGAGCGGGTGCGCGGCGGGGACGCCGTCGAGCAGGGTGGCCAGGGCGTCGCGGTCGGCCACATCGCAGGCGGCGAGCGTGACCTCGGCGCCCAGCTCGGTCAGCTCCGCACGGAGCTCCTGGGCTCCGGGTGCATCGGGCCCGCGGCGGCCGGCCAGCAGGAGGCGGCGTACGCCGTGCTCGGTGACGAGGTGGCGGGCGAGCACGGCGGCGAGGCCGCCGGTGCCGCCGGTGATCAGGACGGTGCCGTCAGGGTCGGGGCCCTGCGGCACGGTGAGCACGAGCTTGCCGGTGTGCTGGGCGCCGCTCATGAAGCGGAAGGCGTCGACGGCGCGGCGGACGTCCCAGTTGCGGACCGGCAGCGGGCTCAGCGTGCCCGTGTCGAAGAGGCCGACGAGGTCCAGCAGCATCTGCTGGATCCGGTCGGGGTCGACCATGCCGAGGTCGAAAGGGCGGTAGGTGATGTCGTCCGGGAGGGAGTCCGCGTCGCGGATGTCGGTCTTGCCCATCTCCAGGAAGCGGCCGCCGTCGCCGAGCAGGCCCATCGAGGCGTCGACGAACTCGCCGGCCAGGGCGTTGAGCACGACGTCAATGCCGCCGTCCCCGGCCACCTCGGCGAAGGCGTGCGCGAAGTCGAGGGTGCGGGAGGAGGCGATGTGGTCGTCGGCGACGCCGAGGGAGCGCAGTACGTCCCACTTGCCCTGGCCGGCGGTGGCGAAGACCTCGGCGCCGAGGTGGCGGGCTATCTGGATCGCGGCCATGCCGACGCCGCCGGCGCCGGCGTGCACCAGGACCTTCTCCCCGGCCTGGAGCCGTCCGAGGTCGAGGAGTGCGTGGTAGGCGGTGAGGAAGACCAGCGGCACGGACGCCGCGGCGTCCCAGGACCAGTCGTCGGGGACGCGGGTGAGGAGCCGCTCGTCGGCGATGCCGAGCTGGCCGAAGCCGCCGAAGAGCATGCCCATGACGCGGTCGCCGGGGGCGAGCCCGGTGACGTCGGGGCCGACCTCGGTGACCACGCCGGCCGCTTCGGAGCCGAACAGGCCCGCGTCTCCGGGGTACATGCCGAGCGCGTTGAGCACGTCGCGGAAGTTGAGGCCCGCGGCGTGGATGGCGACGCGGACCTCGTTGCCGGTGAGCGGCCGGCGGGCCTCGGGGTACGGCAGCAGCGCGAGGCCGTCGAGGCTGCCCTTGGCGCGGCTGCCCAGGCGCCAGGGGGTGCCGGGCGGCGGGACGAGGCTCCGGCCCGACTCAAGGCGGGCGAGCCGGCCGACGCGGACGGTGCCGGCGCGTACGGTGGCCTGCGGCTCGTCGGCGTCGAACAGGCCGGTGAGCGCGGGCAGCTGGGTGGCGGACTCCGCCGTGTCGTCGAGGTCGACGAGCAGCAGCCGGCCGGGGTTCTCGGACTGTGCGGAGCGCACCAGGCCCCACACGGGCGCGGCGGCCAGGTCGAGCGGGGCGCGCTCGCCGTCGGCGACGGCGCCGCGGGTGACGAACACCAGCTTCGAGCGGGCGAAGCAGTCCTCGGCGAGCCAGCGCTGCACCAGGTCCAGGACGGTACGGGCCAGTTCGTGGGCGGCGGCGGGGCCGCGCTCGGCGTCGCCGAGCAGCGGCACGGCGACCACGTCGGGCACGGGCACGTCGTCACGGGCGGTCAACTCGGCGAGGGTGGCGACCGGCGCACGGACGGTCGCCACCGCGTCGTCGGCGGCGAGCGCGACGGCCAGGCCGAGCCGGTCCTCCCCCAGGACGGCCCAGGTGGCCGGGGTGTCCGGGGCGGTGACGGTGCGCGGGGTCCAGTCCACGCGGAAGAGGGAACCGGTCTCATCGCGGCGGCTCGCGCTGTCGGTGTCCGGTCCCGCGGCGCGCAGGGTCAGGGCCTCGACGGAGACGACCGGCTGCCCCTGCGGGTCGACGGCGGCGATCTCCACCGCGTCCTCGCCGCAGCTGGTGATGCGGACGCGCAGGGTGTCGGCGCCGGACGCGTGCAGGGACACGCCGTTCCAGGCGAAGGGCAGCAGGCTGCGGTCGTCACCGTCGGCGGAGGCGAAGACGGTGCTGTGCAGGACAGCGTCGAAGAGGGCCGGGTGCAGGCCGAAGGCGTCGGCGTCGTCGGCCGGCAGGACGACCTCGGCGTAGATCTCCTCGGCGCGGCGCCACACGGCGCGCAGGCCGCGGAAGACGGGTCCGTAGTCGAGGCCGTTGCCCGCGTAGCGGTCGTAGAGCCCGTCGATGTCGACGGGGTCCGCGTCGCGCGGCGGCCAGACGGCGGCGTCGAAGCCGATGACGTGCTCGCCGCCGGTGATCCGGCCGGTGGCGTGCTGGGTCCAGGCGGCGTCCTGGTCCTCCGCCGGCCGGGTGAAGAAGCGCAGGTCGCGGGAGCCGTCCTCGTCGGCGGCGCCGACGGCGATCTGCATCTGGACGGCGCCGGTGGGCGGCAGCACGAGCGGCGCGGCGAGCATGAGTTCCTCGACGCGGTCGCAGCCGGCCTGGTCGGCGGCGCGAATGGCCAGTTCCAGGAAGCCGGTGCCGGGGAAGAGGACCATGCCGCCCACGGCGTGGTCGGCGAGCCACGGGTGGGTGGCGAGCGACAGGGTGCCGGTGAGGAGGAGTTCGTCGGACCCGGCGACGGACATGGCGGCGCCGAGCAGCGGGTGGTCGGCGGCGGCGAGGCCGAGACCGGTGGCGTCGGCCGGGCGGTAGGTGGCCTTGGGCCAGTAACGCTCGTTCTGGAAGGCGTACGTCGGCAGGTCGGCGCGGCGGGCCCGGGTACCGGCGTAGAAGGCCGGCCAGTCGACCGGCACGCCGGCCGTGTGCAGACGGGCGAGGGCAGCGACCACGGCGGGCTCCTCCGCGCGGTCCTTGCGCAGGACCGGGACGGTCACGGCCTCGGTGGCGGACTGCTGCGCCGTGGCGGCGAGCACCCCGCCCGGACCGAGCTCGACGAACACGCCAGCGCCCGCGTCGGTGAGGGCGCGGACGCCGTCGGCGAAGCGGACGGCCTCGCGGACGTGCCGGACCCAGTAGTCGGCGGAGCAGAGCAGGTCGTCGTCGGCGAGGGCGCCGGTGAGGTTGGAGACGACCGGGATCTGCGGTGCGCTGTAGGACAGGCCCTCGGCGACGGTGCGGAACCGCTCCAGCATCGGGTCCATCAGCGGCGAGTGGAAGGCGTGGCTGACCCGCAGGCGGGTGGTCCGGCGGCCGCGCTCGGCCAGCTGTCCGGCGACGGCGAGCGTCGCGGCCTCCTCGCCGGAGAGGACCACGGACGCCGGGCCGTTGACCGCGGCGATCGTGACGCCGTCGGTGAGCAGCGGCGCGACCTCGTCCTCGGTGGCCCCGACGGCGACCATGGCACCGCCGCGCGGCAGCGCCTGCATCAGCCCGGCGCGGGCGGCGACCAGCCGGCAGGCGTCCTCCAGGGTCAGGACCCCGGCAACGTGCGCGGCGGCGATCTCGCCGACGGAGTGTCCGGCGACGAAGTCCGGTGTCAGGCCCCAGGACTCGGCGAGGCGGTACAGCGCGACCCCGACGGCGAAGAGGGCGGGCTGGGTGAAGCCGGTCTCGTTCAGCGGCGCCTCCTCCGCGCCCCACATCACCTCGCGCAGGGAGCAGCCGATTTCTGCGTCGAGCGGCGCCAGCACGGCGTCCAGGGCCTCGGCGAAGACCGGGAACCGCGCGTACAGCTCACGGCCCATGCCGAGTTGCTGGGCCCCCTGGCCGGAGAAGAGGGCCGCGGTGCGGGTGCGGCCCGCGGCGTGGCCTTCGTACGTGTCCGGGGCACTGCCCTGCGCCAGCCAGGCGGCGAGCGCCTCGCGGCCCGCGGTGCCGGTCGGGTCGGTGACGACGGCGAGGCGGTGCTCCAGGGCGGCGCGGGTGGTGGCGAGGGAGTAGGCGGTGTCCAGCGCGGTCGGGGCGCCGTCGCCGCCGAGGCGGTCGAGCAGCGCGGTGACCTGGTCGCGCAGGGCGGCCTCGGTGCGCGCCGACACCACCCAGGGCAGGGCCTGCGGGATGCGCGGGACGGTGTCGTCCTCGGCCTGGACGGGCGCTTCCGGTGCCTGCTCGACGATGACGTGCGCGTTGGTGCCGCTGACGCCGAAGGAGGAGACGCCGGTGCGGCGCGCCCGTCCGGTCTCGGGCCACGGGCGGGCCTCGGTGAGGAGTTCGACGGCGCCGGAGGCCCAGTCGACGTGGGTGGAGGGCCGGTCGACGTGCAGGGTGGGCGGCAGCACGCCGTGCCGCATCGCCATGATCATCTTGATGACGCCGGCGACGCCGGACGCGGCCTGTGTGTGGCCCATGTTGGACTTGACCGAGCCGAGGAACAGCGGCCGCTCGCGGTCCTGGCCGTAGGTGGCGAGGATGCTCTGCGCCTCGATGGGATCGCCGAGCGGGGTGCCGGTGCCGTGCGCCTCGACCGCGTCGACGTCGCCCGCGCTCAGCCCCGCATTGCTGAGGGCCTGCTTGATGACGCGCTGCTGCGAGGGGCCGTTGGGCGCGGTGAAGCCGTTGGACGCGCCGTCCTGGTTGACGGCGGAGCCGCGTACGACGGCCAGGACCGGGTGGCCGTTGCGCTGGGCGTCCGACAGCCGCTCCAGCAGCAGGACGCCGGCGCCCTCGGACCAGCCGGTGCCGTCGGCCGCGTCGGCGAACGCCTTGCAGCGGCCGTCCCTGGCCAGTCCGCCCTGCCGGCTGAACTCCACCAGCGAGCCCGGAGTGGACATCACGTTGACGCCGCCGGCCAGCGCGAGCCCGCACTCGCCGTTGCGCAGCGACTGGACGGCCAGGTGCAGGGCGACCAGCGAGGACGAGCAGGCGGTGTCGACGGTGATCGCCGGGCCTTCGAGGCCGAGCGTGTACGAGAGCCGGCCGGACGCGGCGCTGGCGGCGATGCCGGTGCCGACGTCGCCGGTCGCGTCGTCCAGGGAGCGGACCAGCAGGTAGGCGTAGTCCTGCCCGTTGGTGCCGATGAACGCGCCCGTACGGGAGGAGCGCAGGCGGGTCGCGTCGATGCCCGCCCGCTCGATCGCCTCCCACGCCGTCTCCAGCAGGAGCCGCTGCTGTGGGTCCATGGTGACCGCTTCGCGCGGGGAGATCCCGAAGAAGCCGGGGTCGAAGTCGGCGATGCAGTCCAGGAAGCCGCCGCGCTGGCTGACGGAGGTGTCGCGGGCGTCGGTGCCGCTGTTGCGCAGCGCGTCGAGGTCCCAGCCGCGGTCGTCCGGGAAACCGGAGATCACGTCGGTGCCGGAGGCGACCATCTCCCAGAGCGCCTCCGGGGAGTCGACGCCGCCGGGGAAGCGGCAGCCGATGCCGACCACGGCGATCGGCTCCTTGGCCGTGGCGACCAGCATCCTGTTCTGCCGGCGCAGCCGGTCGGTCTCCTTGACCGCGGCGCGGAGTGCTTCAACAACGTTCTTGTCGGGCGCGTTCATCGTCTGCTCCATCAATCGCGCTACAGGTCGGACTGGCCGTTGAGCGCGGCCCGCACCAGGTCTGCCACTGTCATCGAGTCGATGGACTCGCCGTCTTCGTCGTCCACGGCACCGCCGCGCCCGGCGAGCTGGAGCAGCGGCTCCAGGACACCGATCTCGCGCAGCTGGTCGAGCGGTACAGAGGCCAGCACGGCCCTGATCTCCGTCTCCTCGTCGGACGCGGCCGGCTCGTCGGGGACGAGCAGGGCGAGGACGTACTCGCCCAGGGCCGTGGGGGTGGGGTGGTCGAAGACCAGCGTCGCCGGAAGGCTCAGGCCGGTCGCAGCGCCGAGCTGGTTGCGCAGTTCGACCGCGCCGAGCGAGTCCACACCGAGGTCGCGGAAGGAGCGCTCGGCGCCGACGGCGTCGGTGTCCGGGTAGCCGAGCACCTGCGCGGCGCGGGTCCGCACCAGGTCCACGACGGTGTCCAGACGGCGGCCGGGCGGCAGCGCGGCGAGCCGTTGGGCGAGGGCGCCGTCCTCCGTTGTCCGCGGGGCCGCCGCGGCCTCGGCCAGCTCACGGTAGCCGGGGAACTCCCGCAGCAGCGCGCTGGGCCGTGCCCCGCCGAAGGCGCCGGCGAAGCGGTCCAGGGCGACCTCGGCGACCACCGCGGTCGGCTCCTTCTCGGTGACCAGGCGCAGCAGCGACTCGACCGCGAGGTCGGGGTCCATGGCGCCGACCCCGGCGCGCCGGGCGGCCGCGTCCGCGCCGCCCGCACCGGCCATGCCGCCGCCTCCCCAAGCACCCCAGGAGACCGAGGTGGCGGGCAGGCCGCGCACCCGGCGGTCCTCCGCGAGGGCGTCCAGGACGGCGTTGGCCGCCGCGTAGTTGGCCTGGCCTGGGTTGCCGACCGCGGAGGAGGCGGAGGAGAAGAGGACGAACGCGGCGAGGTCGCGGTCGCGGGTCAGCTCGTCGAGCAGCAGGGCGGCGGTCACCTTGGAGCGGAAGACCTCCTGGTACCGCTCGGGCGTGAGCCGGTCGAGCACGCCGTCGTCGAGGACGCCGGCGGCGTGCACCACGCCGGTCAGCGGCCGGTCGGCCGGGATGGCGTCGAGGACGGCAGCGAGCTGATCGCGGTCGGCGGCGTCGCAGGCGGCGACGGTGACGCCGGTGCCGAGCGCGTCGAGTTCGGCGTACAGCTCCTTGGCGCCGGGCGCGTCCGGTCCGCGGCGGCTGAGCAGCACGAGGTGTTGCGCGCCGTCCTTGGCGAGGCGCCGCGCGACGTGCGCGCCGAGTGCGCCGGTGCCGCCGGTGACCAGGACCGTGCCGGACGGGTCCCATGGGCGGGCCGGCTTGCGGACGGGGGCCGGGACCAGGCGGCGGGCGAGGACCGCGGAGCCGCGGACGGCGGCCTGGTCCTCCCCGTCGAGTCCGGCGAGCACGGCGCCGAGCCCGGCCGCGGCCCGCTCGTCGGGCTCTTCGGGAAGGTCGACCAGTCCGCCCCAGCGCTGCGGGTACTCCAGCGCGGCCACCCGGCCCAGGCCCCAGACGGCGGCCTGCAGCGGCCGGTGCGGGCGGTCGGTGCGGTTGGCGGAGACGGCGCTGCGGGTGACGCACCACAGCGGCGCGTCGATCCCCGCGTCGCCGAGCGCCTGAAGGAGCGCCGTGGTGAGCCCGACGCCCTCGGGCACATCGCCGGTGAGGGTGTCGCGCAGGGCCAGGAGGGAGACGACGCCGCCGTAGCGGGTGCCGCCGGTCGTGCGGGCGCGGATCGTCTCGGCCAGCGCTTCCCGGTCGGCCGACTTGGCCTCGACGCGGACGAGCTGGGTTCCGAGTCCGTCGAGCGCGGTGGTGACCCAGGGGTCGTCGCCCATGCCCTCGGGGACGACGGCCAGCCAGGTGCCGCTGAGCGACTTGCGGTGCGCCATGGCCGCGCCGGTCAGGCGCTTCCACACGATCCGGTGGCGCCAGCCGTCCAACTGCGCTTCGTCGGCCTTGCGGCGGCGCCAGTCCAGCAGCGCGGGCAGCACCTTGGACAGCGCGTCGCCCTCGACGTCGAGTTCGGACTCCAGGGAGGTGAAGTCCTCCTGCGCGACGGCGTCCCAGAAGGCCGCGTCGGTGCCGGCCGGGGTGTCGGCCGCCGCGCCCGCCGGCGCGAGGCCCGGCATGGCGTCGGGCCAGAAGCGGCCGCGCTGGAAGGCGTACGTCGGCAGGTCGAGCCACTGCGCGCCGCTGCCCTCGAAGTAGGCGTCCCAGCGCGGACCGGCGGCGTGGACGTGCAGCCGGGCGACGGCGGCGGCCAGCGTCTCCTCCTCGCCGCGCCGGCGGCGCAGGGCGGGAACGGTGACGGCGTCCGGCGCACTCTGCTGCGCCATGGCGGACAGGACGGCGTCGGGGCCCAGTTCGAGGAAGACGCGGACGCCTCGGGCGGCCATGGCGCGGACGCCGTCGGCGAACCGTACGGTGCCGCGCACGTGGCGCACCCAGTAGTCGGCGGAGCACAGCTCTTCGGCGTCCGCGACCTCACCGGTGAGGTTGGAGACCACGGGGATGCGCGGCTCCCGGTACTCCAGGCTCTCCGCGACCGCGCGGAAGCCGTCGAGCATCGGGTCCATCAGGGCTGAGTGGAAGGCGTGGCTGACCCGCAGGCGGTTGGTCCTGCGGCCCTTTTCGGCGAGTACGTCGGCCAGGGCGGTCACGGCCTCCTCGTCGCCCGAGAGGACCACGGCGGCCGGGCCGTTGACCGCGGCGACCGAGACGCCCTCGGTGAGCAGCGGCGTGACCTCGTCCTCGGTGGCCTCGACGGCGACCATGGCACCGCCGCTCGGCAGCGCCTGCATGAGGGAGGCGCGGGCGGCGACCAGGCGGCAGGCGTCGTCCAGGGAGAGGACGCCCGCGACGTGGGCCGCGGCGATCTCGCCGACGGAGTGCCCGGCGACGAAGTCGGGGCGGATGCCCCAGGACTCGGTCAGGCGGTACAGCGCGACCTCGACCGCGAAGAGCGCGGGCTGGGTGTATCCGGTCCCGTTCAGGGTGTCCTCGTCGCCGTGCCACATGAAGTCGCGCAGCGGGGTGCCGAGATGGCCGTCGAGCCGGGTCAGTACCGCGTCGAACGCCTCCGCGAACGCCGGGTAGCGGTCGTACAGTTCGCGCCCCATGCCGAGCCGCTGGGAACCCTGGCCCGAGAAGAGCACGGCGCGCTTGCCGGTCCGCTCGACGTGGTGCTCGGCGACGTGCGCGGCGGCGGTGCCCTCGGCGATGGCGGTGAGGCCGGTGCGGAGCGCCGCGTGGTCGGCGGCGGTGACGGCGGCCCGGTGCTCGAAGGTGGCGCGGGTGGTCGCCAGCGAGTACGCGAGGTCGGCCAGCCGCGTCCCGGGGTGCCGGTCCAGGTGCGTGAGGAGCCGGCGGGCCTGGGCGCGCAGCGCGTTCTGCGAGCGGCCCGACAGCAGGACCGGCAGGACCGCGCCGTCGTCGGCGGGCCGGGCGGGCTCCGCGGCGAGCGGCGGCTGCTCCAGGATGACGTGGGCGTTGGTGCCGCTGGCGCCGAAGGAGGAGACGCCGGCGCGACGCGGCCGCCCGGACTCGGGCCACGCGGTCCGCTCGGTGAGCAGCCGGGCGTTGCCCGCGGTCCAGTCGACGTGCGAGGAGGGGTTCTCGGCGTACAGCGAGCGCGGCAGTTGGCCGTGGCGCATGGCGAGGACCATCTTGATGACGCCGCCGACGCCGGAAGCGGCCTGGGTGTGGCCGATGTTGGCCTTGAGGGAGCCGATCAGTACGGGCCGCTCCCGGTCCTGCCCGTACGTGGCGAGCAGGGCCTGCGCCTCGATCGGGTCGCCCAGCTTCGTGCCGGTGCCGTGCGCCTCGACCGCGTCGACCTCGGCGGGGGCCAGGCGGGCGTTGGCGAGGGCCTGGCGGATGACGCGCTGCTGGGCGGGGCCGCTGGGCGCGGTGAGGCCGTTGGAGGCACCGTCCTGGTTGATGGCGGAGCCGCGCAGCACGGCGAGGACGCGGTGGCCGTTGCGCCGGGCGTCGGAGAGGCGCTCGACGACGAGCATGCCGACGCCCTCGGACCAGCCGGTGCCGTTCGCGTCGTCGGAGAAGGCGCGGCAGCGGCCGTCCGGCGACAGCGCGCCCTGGGCGCTGAACTCCACGAAGCCCACGGGGGTGGCCATGACGGTGACGCCGCCGGCCAGGGCGATGGAGCACTCTCCTGCGCGCAGGGCCTGCGCGGCCAGGTGCAGCGCGACCAGCGACGAGGAGCAGGCCGTGTCGACCGAGACGGTCGGGCCCTGGATGCCGAAGGTATAGGCGAGCCGGCCGGAGAGGAGGCTCGCGGACTGGGCGGTCTGCCACTGCCCGGCCTCCTCCGGCGGCCGGTAGTCGCCGGAGCCGCCGCCGACGAAGACGCCGGTGGTGCCGCTGCCGCGCAGGGTCGCCGGGTCGATCCCGGCCCGCTCCAGCGCCTCCCACGACGCTTCGAGGAGGATGCGCTGCTGCGGGTCCATCACGAGGGCCTCGCGCGGCGAGATGCCGAACAGGCCGGGGTCGAAGTCGGTCGCGTCGTACAGGAAGCCGCCCTGGGCGGTGGCGCTGCGGCCGGGTCCGTCGCCCGCGAGGGCGTCCAGGTCCCAGCCGCGGTCGGCCGGGAAGTCGCCGACGGCGTCGATCTCGTCGGTGACCAGCTGCCACAGGCCCTCCGGCGAGGCGATGCCGCCGGGGTAGCGGCAGGCCATGCCGACGATGACGATCGGGTCGTCGCCGGTGGCGGCCGGTGCGGCGACCGGGTCAGCGGGGGCGGTGAGGCCGCCGAGGAGTTCGGTCCGCAGGTGGGCGGCGAGCGCCGCCGGGCTCGGGTGGTCGAAGACGAGCGTGGCGGGCAGCGCGATCCCGGTGGCCGCGGTGAGCTGGTTGCGCAGGTCGACGGCGGTCAGCGAGTCGAAGCCCAGGTCTCGGAAGGGCAGGTCGGGCTCGACGAGCGTGTGGTCAGCGTGGCCGAGCACCGTCGCGGCCTTCTCGGTGACCAGGGCCAGCAGGATGTCGCCGCGGTCCGCCTCGGGCTGCTCCATGAGCCACCGGCCGTAGCCCTCGGTGGCCGTCTCCCGGTCGGCGCGGTCCCGCGTCGCCTCGGCGAGCGCGGTACGGGCCTCGGGCAGCGCGTCGAACAGTGCGGTGCGGCGGGCCTCGTCGTGGGCGGGTGCGAAGGTCTCCCAGCGGACGTCGGCCACGGTCGTTGCGGCCGCCCCGTCGGCGACGGCGCGGCCGAGCGCGGCGAGGGCGGTGTCGGCGTCCAGCACCGGCAGGCCGTTCATCCGCAGGTGTGCGGCCATCGAGGCGTCGGCCAGGTCGGACCAGGCGCTCCAGGCGACGGCCAGGGCCGGCGTGCCGCGGTCGCGGCGGGCGCGGGCGAAGGCGTCCAGGTAGGCGCCGGTCGCGGCCTCGGCCGCCCGCCCGCGGACGCCCCACACCCCGGCGATGGAGCCGAAGAGGACGAAGGCGTCCAGCGGGCGGTCTGCGAGTGCGTCGGCGAGCGCCGCCACCGGGGCGAGCGCGTCGGCGAGGTCGGCCGCGGTGCTGCCGGGGGCGGCGCCGTCCTCCGCCGCGTGGACGACCGCGGTGAGCGGTGCGTCGTCGGACGGCAGACCGTCGAGGAGCGCGGCGAACGCCGCCCCGTCGCGGACGTCGTGCGTCACGACGGTGACCTCGGCACCGAGTGCGGTCAGCTCGGCGACCAGGGCCTCGGCTCCGGTGTCCTCGGGGGCGGTCAGGACGAGGTGGCGGGCGCCCTCGCGGGCCAGCCAGCGGGCGGCGCGGCCGCCCATGGTGCCGGTGCCGCCGACGACCACGACGGTGCCGGAGGGCTGCCATGTGGCGTCGCCCGCCGCGGCGGGCGTACGGACCAGGCGACGGCCGTACAGGCCGGTGGCACGGAGGGCGATCTGGTCGTCGGCGCCGGGCGCGGCGAGGTGCGCGGCGAACCGCTCGGCCGTCGCCGCGTCGACGTCGGCCGGCAGGTCGGCGAGACCCCCGAAACGCTCGGGGTGTTCGAGCGCGGCCACCCGGCCGAGGCCCCACAGGGCGGCCTGGCCGACGGCGGTGGGCGTCTCGGCCCCGACGGCGACGGCGCCGCGGGTGACGCACCACAGGGGCGCGTCGATCCCGGCCCCGGCCAGCGCGTCGAGCACGGCGGCGGGCCAGGCCCCGTCGGCGGGCAGCGCGTCGGAGCCGGCGGCGAGCAGCGAGACGACACCGCTCAGTCCGTGGGCTTCGTACGCCGCCACCTGCCGTGCGAGCGCGCCGGTATCGCCGCCGATCAGCACGGTGTCGGCGTTCAGCGCGGTGACGATCGCGGCCACCCAGGCGGCGTCGGCGTGGTCCGCAGGGACGAGCGCCAGGATGCGGCGGCCGGCCGGCGCGGCCTCCGGCGTACCGAGCGGGGCCCACGTCTCGTGGTAGCGCAGGGCCGCGGCGGCGGACCGCTCGCCGCGGCGGCGGCGCCAGGCGGAGAGCGCGGGCACCATCGCGGTGACCGTGTCGCCGTCGAGGCCGAGCGAGGCGGACAGGCTCTCCAGGTCCTCCCGCTCGACGGCCTGCCAGAAGGCGGCGTCGGCCGGGTCCTCCTGCGCGGCCGCCGTGACGGGCGTACCGGGCTCGGGCCAGTACCGCTCCCGCTGGAAGGCGTAGGTGGGCAGTTCGACGCGGCGGCCGCCCACCGCTTCGAAGTACGCGGCCCAGGACGGTCCGGTACCGCGGGTGTGCAGGGTGGCCAGGGCCTCCAGCAGGGCGACGTCCTCGGCGCGGTCGCGGCGCTGCAGCGGTACGGCCACGGTGGGCTCGTCCGCCGCGACCGCGTCGAGGGTCTGCTCGGCCAGGGCGGACAGCACGCCGTCCGGGCCGATCTCCACGAAGGTGGTGGCGCCGGCCTCGTGCAGGGCGCGCACGGCGTCGGCGAACCGCACGGTCGCACGGGCGTGCCGCACCCAGTAGGCCGGGGTGCGCAGTTCGGCACCGGCCGGGGCGCCGGTGACCGTGGAGACGACCGGGATGCGCGGCTCGTGGTAGGTGAGGGTCTCCGCGACGCGGGCGAACTCCGTCAGCATCGGGTCCATCAGCGGCGAGTGGAAGGCGTGGCTGACCCGCAGCCGCCGGGTGCGGCGGCCGTCGGCGGCGAAGTGCTCCGCGACGGCGAGCACGGCGCCCTCGGCGCCCGCGACGACCACGGCCCGGGGCCCGTTGACGGCGGCGATCGCGACGCCGTCGCCGAGCAGCGGAGCGACCTCGTCCTCGGTGGCCTGGACGGCGACCATGGCGCCACCCTCCGGCAGATCCTGCATGAGGGAGGCTCGGGCGGCGACCAGCCGGCAGGCGTCCTCCAGGGTCAGGACCCCGGCGACGTGTGCGGCGGCGATCTCGCCGACGGAGTGTCCGGCCACGTGGTCGGGGTTCAGCTGCCAGGACTCGGCGAGCCGGAACAGCGCGACCTCGACGGCGAAGAGCGCGGGCTGGGTCCAGCCGGTCTCGTCCAGGAGTTCGGCGTCCGGGGTGCCGGGCGCGGCGAAGAGCACCTCCCGCAGCGGGAAGTCCAGCTCGGTGTCGAACTGTGCGAGGACCGCGTCCAGCGCGTCGGCGAACACCGGGAACCGCTCGTAGAGTTCGCGGCCCATCATGCCGTGCTGGGCCCCCTGGCCGGAGAAGAGGAACGCGGTCCTCCCCGGCGTGCGGCCCGCGCTGCCGCGAGCGGCCTCCCGTACCCCGTCCGGCCCTGCGAGCAGGACGGCGCGGTGCGGGAAGAGCGTGCGGTCGGTGGCCAGCGAGCGGCCGACGTCCAGCGGCGGCAGCCCGGGGTGTGCGGCGACGTGCGCGGTGAGCCGGTCGATCTGCGCCTGGAGCGCCTCCCGGCTGCGGCCGGAGAGCAGCCACGGCACGACGCCCGGCGCGGCCTCCCGTACGGGCTCGTCGGTGTCCGCGGCCTCGGCGGCGGGCGCCTGCTCGACGATGACGTGCGCGTTGGTGCCGCTGACGCCGAAGGCGGAGACGCCGGCGCGGCGCGGCCGTCCGGTCTCCGGCCAGGACCGCGCCTCGGTGAGCAGCGACACGGCGCCGCCGCTCCAGTCGACGTGCGTGGACGGGGTGCCGACGTGCAGCGTCTTCGGCAGGCTGTCGTGGCCCATGGCCAGCAGCATCTTGATGACGCCCGCGGCACCGGCGGCGGCCTGGGTGTGGCCGATGTTGGACTTCACGGTGCCGAGCAGCAGGGGCCGTTCGGCGTCCCGGTCGCGGCCGTACGTGGCCAGCAGGGCCTGGGCCTCGATGGGGTCGCCGAGGGTGGTGCCGGTGCCGTGCGCCTCGACCGCGTCGATGTCGGCGGGGGTGAGGCGGGCGTCGGCGAGCGCCTGCCGGATGACGCGCTGCTGGGACAGGCCGTTGGGCGCGGTCAGGCCGTTGGACGCGCCGTCCTGGTTGACGGCGGTGCCGCGGATGATGCCGCGGACCTCGTGGCCGTTGCGCCGGGCGTCGGACAGCCGCTCCAGGACGAGGATGCCGACGCCCTCGGACCAGGCGGTGCCGTCGGCGGCGTCGGAGAACGGCTTGCAGCGGCCGTCGGGCGCCAGGCCGCCCTGGGTGGAGAACTCCACGAACGAGTCGGGGCTCGCCATCACCGAGACGCCGCCCGCGACGACGAGGTCGCACTCGCCGGCGCTCAGCGCGCGGCCCGCCCAGTGCAGGGCGACCAGCGAGGAGGAGCAGGCGGTGTCGACGGTGACGGCCGGGCCCTCCAGGCCGAGGACGTAGGACAGCCGTCCCGACATCACGCTGGCGGTGTTGCCGGTGGCGACGTAGCCGGCCACGTCCGAGGCGGAGCGGCGCAGCAGGGTCGGGTAGTCCTGGCCGTTGGTGCCCACGAAGACGCCGGTGGTGGAGCCGCGCAGGGAGGAGGGGTCGATCCCGGCCCGCTCCAGGGCCTCCCAGGTGGTCTCCAGGAGGAGCCGCTGCTGCGGGTCCATGGCCAGCGCCTCGCGGGGCGAGATGCCGAAGAAGCGGGCGTCGAAGTCGGCGACGTCGCTCAGGAATCCGCCGTCGAGCGTGGCGGAGGCGCCGGCGCCGAGCGCCTCGATGTCCCAACCGCGGTCGGCGGGGAAGGGGCCGATGCCGTCGCCGCCCGCTTCGAGGAGCTGCCACAGTTCCTCGGGTGTGCTGACGCCGCCGGGGAAGCGGCAGGCGAGGCCGACCACGGCGATCGGGTCGTCGTCGACGGCGGTGGTGGCGACTGCCGTGGCCGTCTCGGCGGGGAGCGTGCCGAGCAGCTCGGCGAGGAGGAAGTCCGCCATCTCGCGCGGCGTGGGCAGGTCGTAGACGAGGGTGGCGGGCAGGCTGAGGCCGGTGGCGGTGTTGAGCGCGTTGCGCAGCTCCAGGATGGTCAGCGAGTCGAAGCCGAGGTCGCGGAAGGCCCGGTCGTCCTCGACGGTGCGCGGGTCGGCGTGGCCGAGCACGGCCGCCACCTGGGTGCGCAGCAGGTCGAGTACGTGCCCGGCGCGCTCGTCCGCGGGGAGTTCGGCGAGCCGCTGCCGCAGCCCGGACCCGGCGCCGTCGGCGGCGGGCGCGGCGGCGCGGGTGGTTTCCGGGAGGTCGGCGACGAACGGCATGGTGCGGGCCGCCGCGAAGGCGTGCAGGAACCGCTCCCAGTCGATGTCGGCGACGGCGACGGCGGTGTCGTCGTTCTCGACGGCGCGCAGCAGGGCGCGTACGGCCGTCTCGGGGGCGAGCGGTTCGAAGCCGCCGCGCCGCACGCGGTCGGCGACACCGTCGGCGTCGGCGACCATGCCGGGCCCGGCCCACGGGCCCCAGGCCACGGACAGCGCGGTCAGACCGCGGGCGCGGCGGTACTCGGCGAGCGCGTCCAGGTGGGCGTTGGCCGCCGCATAGTTGCCCTGCCCGGCGGCGCCGATGACGCCGGCGGTCGAGGAGAAGAGGACGAAGGCCGCGAGGTCCAGTCCCTCGGTCAGCTCGTGCAGGTGGTGCGCGGCGACCGTCTTGGCGCGCAGGACGGTGGCGAAGCTCTCCGGGGTGAGTGCGTCCACGACGTGGTCGTCGACGACGCCCGCGGTGTGGAAGACCGCGTGCAGCGGCGCGTTCTCGGGCACGTCGGCCAGGAGCGCGGCGAGGGCGTCGCGGTCGGCCGCGTCGCAGGCGGTGATCGTGACGCGGGCGCCCAGCTCCTCCAGTTCGGCGCGGAGTGCGTCGGCGCCGGGGGCATCCGGCCCGCGGCGGCTGGTGAGCAGCAGGTGCGCGGCGCCGTCGCGGGCGAGGCGGCGGGCGAGGTGTCCGCCGATGCCGCCGGTGCCGCCGGTGATCAGGACGGTACCGGCCGCCGGGTCGAAGGCGGTGCGGGCGGGGTCGGCCGCGGCGGGGCTGTGCGCGAGGCGGCGGAGGAAGACGCCGGACGCTCGTACGGCCACGGCGTTCTCGCCGTCGGTCGCGGCCAGCACCCCGCGCAGGCGGCGTGCGGCCTGCGCGTCGAGGGTGGCGGGCAGGTCGACGGTGCCGCCGAAGCGGGCGGGCAGTTCGAGGGCGACGGCGCGGCCGAGACCCCAGACGGCGGCCTGGCCGGGGTCGGTGACCTGTTCGGCGCGGCCGACGGCGACGGCGCCGCGGGTGACGTTCCACAGCGGTGCGTCGATACCGGCGTCGCCGAGCGCCTGGACGGCGGTGGCGGTGAGGGTGAGGGCGGCGGGCGCTCCGGGGTGTCCCGCGTCGCCCGCGGCGAGCGGCAGCAGGGACAGCACGCCGGCGAACCCGTCGCTCTCCCCCGCGGCCTCGGTGATGCGGGCAGCGAGGGCGGCCCGGTCGGTGTCCGCGACGCTCATGCGGACGGTGGTGGTGCCGAGGGCGGCCGCCACCTCCGCGGCCCAGGTCTCGGTGGCCTCGTCCTCGTGATCGGCCGGGACGAGGACGAGCCAGCGCCCGGCGAGGGTGGTGGGGGCGGTGGAGCCGGCGCGCGGCTTCCAGGTGACGCGGTAGCGCCAGGAGTCGATCTCGGACTGCTCGCCGCGGCGGCGGCGCCAGGCGGTCAGCGCCGGGACCATCGCGGTGACGGTCGCGTCGTCCAGGCCGAGGGAGGCTGCCAGGGCCGCCACGTCGTCCCGTTCGACGGCCGCCCAGAACTCCGCGTCGAGCGCGGAGCCCGGCGTCCCGGCGGGCGCGGCCGTGGTGTCGGGCCAGTAGCGCTCGCGCTGGAAGGCGTACGTGGGCAGGGCCACCCGCCGGGCGCCGCTGCCGTCGAAGTACGCGGTCCAGTCGACGCCGGTGCCGTGCGCGTGGGCCGCGGCGACCGCGGTGACGAGCGCCTGTTCCTCGGGGCGGTCGCCGCGCAGGGTCGGCAGGAGCGCGGTACGGGTGTCGTCGGCGAGGCTCTCGCGGGCCATGCCGCTGAGCACCCCGTCCGGGCCCAACTCCAGGAAGGTGCGGACGTCGCCCTGGGCGGACAGCCAGCCGATGCCGTCGGCGAAGCGGACCGCGCCGCGGACGTGCCGGACCCAGTAGTCGGCGGTGCATACCTGCTCGGCGGTGGCGAGCGTGCCGGTGACGTTCGAGACGAACGGGATCGTCGGCGCGTGGTAGGTCAGGCCGCCGGCCACCTCGGCGAACTCGTCGAGCATGGCGTCCATCAGCGGCGAGTGGAAGGCGTGGCTCACCCGCAGCCGCTTGGTGCGGCGCCCCTCCTCGGCGAAGTGCGCGGCGACGGCGCGCACGGGCTCCTCGGCGCCGGCGACGACGACGGAGCGCGGGCCGTTCACCGCGGCGATCGAGACCCGCTCGTCGAGGTGCGGCAGCACCTCGTCCTCGGCGGCCTCCAGGGCGACCATCGCGCCGCCTTCGGGCAGGGCCTGCATGAGGCGGCCGCGGGCGGCGACGAGGGTGCAGGCGTCGTCCAGGGACAGCACGCCCGCGACGTGCGCGGCGGCGAGCTCGCCGATGGAGTGCCCGGCCAGGTAGTCGGGGGTGATGCCCCACGACGCGAGGAGGCGGAACAGCGCGACCTCGACCGCGAACAGCGCGGGCTGGGCGTAGCCGGTCCGGTCCAGCAGGGCGGCCTCGTCGGAGCCCTCGGGGGCGAACAGCACCTCGCGCAGCGGCCGGTCGAGGCCGGCGTCCACGCGGGCGAGCACGTCGTCCAGGGCGTCGGCGAACACCGGGTACCGCTCGTACAGTTCGCGGCCCATGCCGGCGCGCTGGCTGCCCTGCCCGGTGAACAGGAAGGCGGTCCGGCCGCGGCCGGCGCTGCCCTGGACCACGTCGGGTCCGGGCAGTCCGTCGCGCAGCGCGAGCAGGCCGCGGGTCAGCTCCTCGCGGTCGGCGGCGACCACGGCGGCGCGGCGTTCCAGGGCGGCGCGCGAGGTGGCGAGGGAGTGCGCCAGGTCGGTCAGGTGGGTGTCGGGGTGCTCCTCGACGAAGGTGAGCAGGCGGGCGGCCTGGGCCCGCAGGGCGGCCTCGCCGCGCCCGGAGACCAGGACGGGCACGAGGCCGTCGCGCGGCTCGGACTCCAGTGCGGTCTCCTCGGCGGCGGGCGCCTGCTCCAGGACCGTGTGGACGTTGGTGCCGCTGATGCCGAAGGAGGAGACGGCGGCGCGGCGCGGCCGGCCGGTCTCGGGCCACGGAGTGCGCTCGGTGAGCAGGCCGATGGCGCCGGAGGACCAGTCGACGTGGGTGGACGGCCGGTCGATGTGCAGGGACTTCGGTACGACGCCCTCCTGGAGGGCGCGGACCAGCTTGATGACGCTGGCGACGCCGGACGCCATCTGGGTGTGGCCGATGTTGGACTTCACCGACCCCAGCAGCAGCGGCCGCTCGGGGTCGCGGTCCCGGCCGTAGGTGGTGAACAGGGCCTGCGCCTCGATCGGGTCGCCGAGCGCGGTGCCGGTGCCGTGGCCCTCCAGCACGTCGATGTCGCCCGGCTCGACGCCGGAGTTGGCGAGGGCCTGGCGGATGACGCGCTGCTGGGACGGGCCGTTGGGCGCGGTCAGGCCATTGGAGGCGCCGTCCTGGTTGACGGCGGAGCCGCGGATGACGGCGAGGACCTCGTGGCCGTTGCGCCGGGCGTCGGAGAGCCGCTCCAGCAGGACCAGGCCGACGCCCTCGGCGAGGGTCATGCCGTCGGCGCCGTCCGCGTACGCCTTGCAGCGGCCGTCCTCGGCGAGGGCGCGCTGCCGGCTGAAGCCGACGAAGGACATCGGCGTGGACATGATGCTGACGCCACCGGCGAGCGCGAGGGAGCTCTCGCCGTTGCGCAGGGACTGGCAGGCCAGGTGCATGGCGACCAGCGAGGACGAGCACGCCGTATCGAGCGTGACGGCCGGGCCCTCGAAGCCGAAGAGGTAGGAGACCCGCCCGGACAGCACGCTGGAGAGCGTGCCGGTGATCATGTGGCCTTCGGAGCCCTCGCTGCTGGGCACTCCGGAGGCGTAGTCCTGGTAGCTGGCGCCGACGAACGTACCGGTGAGGCTGCCGCGCTGCGCGACCGGATCGATGCCCGCGTGCTCGAACGCCTCCCACGCGGTCTCCAGCAGCAGCCGCTGCTGCGGGTCCATGGACAGCGCCTCGCGCGGTGAGATCCCGAAGAAGCCGGGATCGAAGTCGGCGACGTCGCGGAGGAAGCCGCCCTGCACGGAGTACGTGCGGCCCTGCCGGTCGGGGTCCGGGTCGTAGAGCGCGTCGGCGTCCCAGCCGCGGTCGGCGGGGAAGCCGGAGATGGCGTCGACCTCGTCCAGCGCGATCCGCCACAGGTCCTCGGCGGAGCCGACGCCGCCGGGGTAGCGGCAGCTCATGCCGATGACGGCGATCGGGTCGTCGTCGACGGGCGCGCTCGCGGTGACGACGGCGGCCCCGGCGGCCTGCGCCCCGGCCAGTTCGCCGTGGAGGAAGGCGGCGAGCGCGGCAGGGTTCGGGTAGTCGAAGACCATCGTGGACGGCAGCGTCAGTCCGGTGACGGACGCGAGCCGGTTGCGCAGGCCGACGGCGGTCAGCGAGTCGAAGCCGACGTCGCGGAAGGCCCGCTGGTCGGTGAGGTCCTCAGGGGAGGACAGGCCGAGCACGGACGCGGCCTCGATACGGACCGTCTCCAGCAGCTTGCGCTGCTGCTCGGCCTCGGACAGCCCGCGCAGCGCGGCGGCGAACTCGCCCTCGACGACGGTCCCGGCAGCCTCCTCGGCGGCCGCGGTGAGCTCGCGGACCTCGGGCACCTCGTCGAAGAGCGGCGTGGGCCGGCCCGAGGTGTAGACCGGGTGGTACGTCTCCCAGTCCACGTCGGCGACGGCGATGACGCTCTCGTCGTCGTCCAGGGCCCGCTTCAGGCCGCTCAGCGCGAGCGCCGGGTCCATGAACTCCAGGCCGCTGCGGCGGATCAACTGCGGGTCGACGCGGCCCAGCTTGAGGTCGTCGGCCCAGATGCCCCAGGACAGCGACATGGCGGGCAGGCCGCGGGCACGGCGGTGCTCGGCGAGGGCCGCGAGGTAGGCGTTGCCCGCGACGTACGCGGCGTGCGCGCCGCTGCCCCACATGCCGGCGGTGGAGGAGTAAAGGACGAAGTCGTCCAGGTCCTCGTCGTCCAGCAGGTCGGCGAGCACCTGCGCGCCGGTGACCTTGGCGTGCAGGACGCGGTCGAAGTCGGCGGGGGTGGTGGCGTCGAGGGTGTGCAGCTCGATGGTGGCGGCGGTGTGGAAGACCGTACGGACGGCACGGCCCTCGGCCTTCAGACCCGCCAGGAGGGCGGCGGCGGCCGCGCGGTCGGTGATGTCGCACGCGGCGACGGTCGTCTCGGTCCCCTTCTCGGCCAGTTCGGCGACGAGTTCGGCCGCCCCGGGGGCGTCCATGCCGCGCCGGCTCACCAGCACCAGGTGCTCGGCGCCCTGCTCGGCGAGCCACCGTGCCAGGTGCGGGGCGAGGGTGCCGGAGCCGCCGGTGACCAGCGTGGTGCCGCGCGGCCGCCAGTCGCGGGCCGGGCGCGCGGTGGCGGCCTCGGCACGGACGATGCGGCGGGTGAAGACCCCGGACGGGCGGATGGCGAGCTGGTCGTCGTCGCCGAGCGCGCCGGCCAGGACGGCGGCGAGCCGCTGCCCGGAGCGGGCGTCGAGGGCGGCGGGCAGGTCCACGGTGCCGCCCCAGCGCTGCGGGTGCTCCAGTGCGGCGGTCCAGCCGACGCCGGTGACCTGCGCCTGGACGGGCGCGGTCAGCTCATCGGAGCGGCCGGTGGAGACGGCGCCGCGGGTCAGCGCCCACATCGGCGCGTCGATGCCGGTGTCGCCGAGCGCCTGGATCAGGGCGACGGTCAGGGCGACGCCGGGCACCAGGCCGGTACCGGGCACGGTGGTGTCCGTACCGGCCTCGGCGAGTACGGAGACGACGCCGGTGACGTCCTCCGCCCCGGCCAGACGCTCGGCCAGCACCGTGCGGTCGGCGCACGCCTCGTCCAGGACCAGGCGGCGCACCTCGGCACCGTGCGTCTCCAAGGCCTCGGTGAGGTCGGTGTCGTCGATGCCGTCGGCGGTGACGAGCAGCCAGGTGCCGGACAGCGGCCGGTGCGGCACCTGGCCGACCGGGGCCCAGGTGACGCGGTAGCGCCAAGCGTCGACGGTGGAGCGGTCGCGGCGCGCGCGGCGCCAGGACGAGAGGGCCGGCAGGACGGCGGCGACCGCGTCCTCGTCGGTACCCAGCGTGGAGGTCAGCGCCGAGACGTCGCCGTCCTCGACGGCGGTCCAGAACGCGTCGTCGTCCGGGTCGGCGGCGGTGACGGCCTCCGGTACGGGCGGTACGGCCCACAGGTGTTCGTGCTGGAAGGCGTAGGTGGGCAGGTCGACGCGGGAGACACCGGTCCCCTCGAACAGCCCCGCCCAGTCCACATCCACACCGCGCACGAACACCTCGGCGGCCGACAGCAGGAAGCGGTCCAGGCCCCCCTGGCCACGCCGGAGCGTGCCCGAAGCGACCCCCGGCACCCCCGCCTCGTCGATCATGTCCTGCACGGCCATCGACACCACCGGATGCGAACTCACCTCGACGAACGCCCGGTACTCCCCGGCCAGCAACTCCTTCACCGCATCCGCGAAACGCACGCGCTGCCGGAGGTTGT
>NZ_JBITXI010000028.1:0-32874 GCF_044544605.1 Streptomyces sp. NPDC053560
CGATCTGCACGTGCCCGGTCTTGTCGGTGTACGTGTCGATGACCTCGTTGAGGTCCTCGCCGTTCATGGCCAGGTGGTAGAGGTCCATCAGGAACTTGGCGTTGCCGAGCCCGGTGGCGGCGTTGACCTTGTCGACGATCTCGATCGCCTTGGGCGCCGAGACGATCGGGCAGAGCGGCGACTCGGGCTGGTTCAGCGCCTCGATCAGCAGCGTCGCGCCGATGGAGTCGGCGGCCCGCGCCGCCAGGGTGAGGTTGGCGAGGGCCACCTCGTCCTGGAGGGCCGGGTCGACGCCCTCGATGCGGTTGCCGTACAGCGCGTTCAGCGAGGTGCAGCCCATCGTGCGGGCGAACTCCACCGCGACGGGCACGTTGGCGCGGAACTTCTCCGACTCCTCGCCGGGCAGCGAGAGCGCGCCGCGGTCGGGGCCGGGCAGTTGGCCGGCGTAGAAGTTCAGCCCGACCAGCTGAGTACCGGCGTCGTTGAGCGCGTCCCGCAGCGCGTCCAGCTCGGACTGCGCGGGCACCGGCGCGTCGACCCACGGCCACCACAGCTCGACCGCCGTGAACCCAGCGGCAGCCGCCGCGGCGGGCCGCTCCAGCAGCGGCAGCTCGGTGAAGAGGATCGACAGATTGACGTCGAAGCGCGTGTCGGTGAAGCCCATGCGGGTAAGCGCCTTCCGTATTGCGAAACTTTCTTTCTGCTTATTGGAAGACTGCCCGCGGGGGCCGAAAGCTGTCAAGGGGTCCCCGGCGGCCGATTGTGGTGGCCGGCCCGAGGTCGGCAGTAGGTTGACGGTGTGCGATTGAGAGTTGAGTTCACAACGGAACCGTTCGACCTCGACGAGGCCCCGGACCACGCCGTGGTGGCCCGTGAGGTGGTCACGGGCGCCGAGCTGGACGCCGTCGACGTGGGCCCCTTCGGCAACACCGCCGAGGGTGAGGCGGAGCGGGTGCTCACCGCGGTCGACGCGCTGCTCCGGCAGTCCCTGGCGGCCGGTGCCACCCGCGTCTCGCTCCAGGTCAACGTCGTCCCCGAGGGCGACGGGAACGGGGAGGCGGAGCGGTGACCGGGCCTGCCGACCACCCGTTCGTCCAGGCGGTGAAGCCGCTGGTGGACGCGATGGGCGGGGAGATGGTCGCGCCCGAGCTGGCGCAGGGTGACGACGTCGTACTGAACTGGGAGGGCGCCGACCGGGTCGCCGTGCGGCTGCCGCACCTCTCCGACTCCCTCGATCACCTGCTCGCGGACCTGGAGCGCCGGCACGGCTGCCCGCTCGCCGAGCTGGACCGCAAGACCAAGCAGTCGGTCGTGCGCATCCTGGAGACCCGCGGCGCCTTCTCCGTCCGGCACGGCGTGGAGACCGTCGCGGGTGCGCTCGGTGTCAGCCGCTTCACGGTCTACAACTACCTGAACAGGGAGAACGCGGCGAAGAGCGAGGGCTGACGGGTTACCGCTCGCTCACGTCACTGCAAACCGTCACAAGCCGTCGCTCCGGGTTTCCGGAGCGGCGGCTTTTGTGTCGCCGAGTTTTCAACAAAGTGTTGACGTGGTGTTGCCGGGGGACTTAGCTATGGCCAGCCCGTTCAACGCACAGCACGACGCAGCCACGGAGGCTTCCCGTGTCTTCGAGTCCGACTCCGGGGCTTTCCCGGTTCAATGCCGCCGACGTCAGCGAGGCCCAGGCCGCGCTGCACGAGGTGTGTGCCAGCGAGGCGTGGGGGAGCAAGATCCTCGCGCAGCGCCCGTACGCCGACACCGACGCCCTCTTCGCCGCCAGCGACGCCGCCATGGCCGAGCTGACCGCGGAGGACCTGGCGGAGGCGATGGCGGGGCACCCGCCGATCGGCCGCCCCAAGCCGGGGGACCCCACCTCATCCCGCGAACAGCGCGGGATGGCGGGGGCTTCCGAAGAGCTCAAGGCCGAGATGCTCGAACTGAACCTGGCCTACCAGGAGCGCTTCGGGCACGTCTTCCTCATCTGCGCCACCGGCCTGACCGCCGAGCAGATGCGGGACGCCGTCCGTAACCGGATCGACAACGCGCCGGAACACGAACGAGAGATCGTGCGTGGGGAGCTCGTCAAGATCAACCGCATTCGTCTGACCCGCCTCGCAGAAGGAGACGCAGCATGAGCAGCGACACGGCTGCCGCTCACACGTCGGTGTCCACGCACATCCTGGACACCAGCGTGGGCCGCCCCGCAGAGGGTGTGGCCCTCACGCTCTCGGTGCGCTCCGGCAGCGACGGCGCATGGACCGCGCACGGCGCGTCCAAGACCGATGCGGACGGGCGCTGCAAGGATCTGCCGGCGCTGCCGGGCGGCACCACCCACGTGCGCCTCGACTTCGAGACCGAGGCGTACTTCTCCACACCGCAAGCCGAGGAACAGCAGGACGCCCCCGCGCTACGGGACAGCGGAGCCTTCTTCCCGGAGGTGGCAATCACCTTTGCCGTCAAGCCGGGCGAGCACTACCACGTACCGCTGCTGCTCAACCCGTTCGGCTACTCCGTATACCGAGGGAGCTAGCACCGACATGCCCACGATTCTCGGCCAGAACCAGTACGGCAAGGCGGAAAACCGGGTCGTAAAGATCACCCGGGACGGCGACACCCACCACATCAAGGACCTCAACGTCTCGGTCGCCCTCTCCGGCGACCTGGAGGAGGTCCACCTCTCGGGGTCCAACGCCAACTGCCTGCCGACGGACACGACGAAGAACACCTGCTTCGCGTTCGCCAAGGAATACGGCATCGAGTCCGCCGAGCAGTACGGCATCCACCTCGCCCGGCACTTCGTCGACAGCCAGCCGTCCATCCACCGGGCGCGCATCCGCATCGAGGAGTACGCCTGGGAGCGCATCGCCGGCTCCGACGCCAACTCCAAGTTCATCGGCGCCGACGAGGTGAAGCACTCCTTCGTCCGCAAGGGCCAGGAGACCCGCCTCGCGCAGATCACGTACGACGGCGAGAAGTTCGAGGTCCTCTCGGGCCTCAAGGACCTCACCGTCATGAACTCCACGAACTCCGAGTTCTGGGGCTACATCAAGGACAAGTACACGACGCTGCAGGAGGACTACGACCGTATCCTCGCGACGTCGCTGTCCACCTGGTGGCGCCACAACTGGACGTCCGACGACGAGCGGATGCCCCACTGGGAGCGGTCCTACGACCAGGCCAAGAAGCACATCCTCCAGGCCTTCGTCGAGACCTACTCGCTCTCCCTGCAGCAGACGCTGTACCAAATGGGTTCGCGGGTCATCAACAACCGCAGCGAGATAGACGAGATCCGCTTCTCGGCCCCGAACAAGCACCACTTCCGCCAGGACCTCTCGCCCTTCGGTCTCGACAACGAGGCCAAGGACGGGGCCGTCTACTACGCGGCGGACCGCCCGTACGGGCTCATCGAAGCCACCATCCTGCGCGACGGTGTCGACGCGCGCATCCCGGTGGACATGACCAACCTCTGACGGCTCTCCCACGCCGCGAAGTGCCTCGTTTCCCCCTCCCGTTCACCCGCACGGCGGGAGGGGGCCGCGAAACCTGAGGGGAACGACCCATGGCACAGCAATCGCACGTAGAGAAACACCCCGTACCGCCCGTTCCCGTCCACCCGGTGGACGAAAAGCTGGGTCCCAAGCGGCTCGTCCCCGCCGCTCTGCAGCACATCGCCGCCATGTACGCCGGCGTGGTCACCCCTCCGCTCATCATCGGCCAGGCAGCCCACCTGGACTCGGCCCAGCAGACCCGGCTGATCGCCGCGAGTCTCCTCATCGCCGGTCTCGCCACGCTCCTGCAGACCATCGGCCTCGGCCGGTTCGCCGGAAACCGGCTGCCGTTCGTGAACGCCGCCTCCTCGGCCGGCATCACCCCCATGCTCGCCATCGCCGAGACCTCCGCCAAAGGGCACCAACTGCCCGCGATCTACGGCGCGGTCATGGTCGCGGGAGTCTTCTGCCTGGCAGTGGGTCCCTTCTTCGGCAAGCTGCTGAGGTTCTTCCCGCCGCTGGTGACCGGTGTCGTGATCACACTCATCGGCGTGACGCTGATGCCCGTACCGGTCGGCTGGGCCCAGGGCGGCGACGCTCACGCCGCCGACCACGGCGACATGAAGTACCTGGCACTGGCCGGCTTCACGCTCGTCGTCATCCTGCTCATCCAGCGCTTCTTCCACGGCTTCATCAAGCAGATCGCGCTCCTCCTCGGCCTGGTCATCGGCACTCTCGCCGCGATCCCCTTCGGCCTGGCGGACTTCTCCTCGATCCGCGAGGCGCCCGTCGCCGCGCTGCCCACGCCCTTCGCCTTCGGCCCGCCGGAGTTCCAGCCCGCCGCGATCCTCTCGCTGTGCATCGTCATGCTCGTCCTGATGACCGAGTCCTCGGCCGGCATGCTGGCCCTCGGCGAGATCTGCGACCGCGAGTGCACCGGCCGGACCATCACCCGCGGCCTGCGCACGGACGGCATCGCCACGCTCATCGGGCCGATCTTCGGCGGCTTCCCCACCAGCGCCTTCGCCCAGAACGTCGGCGTCGTGTCGCTCACGAAGGTACGCAGCCGTTACGTCGTCGCCGTCGCGGGCGGCGCACTCATCGTCCTCGGGGCCTTCCCCGTCCTCGGTGCGGTCGTCAGCCTCGTACCGATGCCCGTCCTCGGCGGTGCCGGCATCGTCCTCTTCGGCTCCATAGCGGTCAGCGGCATCCGTACGCTCTCCGAGGCCGGTCTGGACGACAGCTCCAACATCATCCTCGTAGCCGTGTCGCTGGGCGCCGGAATCATCCCGCTCGCCGCGCCGACCTTCTACGCGGACTTCCCCGCCTGGGCACAGACCGTCCTCGGCTCCGGTATCAGCGCCGGCGCGCTCGTCGCGGTCCTGCTCAACCTGTTCTTCCATCATCTCGGCACCCGGAGCACCACACGGGCGGCAGTACTGTCAGCTGCATCGCCCGGCTCCGGCACTCAAATCCCGTAGGGCCATGCCGTGCCCAAAACCGCCAGAGAACGAAGGAACCGCCATGGCAGCATCGGCATCCCCTGACAGCGCGGTCGCGCGCATCATCATCGAGAACTGCGCGATCGCGACCGTCGACGCCGACGACACCGAGTACGCCTCGGGGCATGTCGTCGTCGCCGGCAACCGGATCGAGTCGGTGGGCGCGGGGCCCGCGCCCGAGGGCCTGGACGGTGTCGTCCGCCGCATCGACGGCACCGGCCACCTGCTCACCCCGGGCCTGGTCAACACCCATCACCACTTCTACCAGTGGATCACCCGGGGTCTCGCGACCGACCACAACCTGTTCAACTGGCTGGTCGCGCTGTACCCGACCTGGGCCCGTATCGACGAGCCGATGGCGGCCGCGGCCGCACAGGGTTCGCTGGCCATGATGGCCCGCGGCGGTGTCACCACCGCCATGGACCACCACTACGTCTACCCGCGCGGCTCCGGCGACCTGTCGGGCGCCATCATCAAGGCCGCGTCCGACATGGGCGTACGGTTCACGCTGGCGCGCGGCTCGATGGACCGCGGTGAGTCCGACGGCGGGCTGCCGCCGGACTTCGCGGTGGAGTCCCTGGAGGGCGCGCTCGCGGCCACCGAGGAGACCATCGACCGGCACCACGACGCCTCCTTCGACGCGATGACGCAGGTCGCCGTGGCGCCCTGCTCGCCGTTCTCCGTCTCCACCGACCTGCTGCGGCAGGGCGCGGAGCTGGCCCGCCGCAAGGGCGTACGCCTCCACACGCACGGCAGCGAGACCGTGGAGGAGGAGAAGTTCTGCCACGAGCTGTTCGGCATGGGCCCGACCGACTACTTCGAGTCCACCGGCTGGCTCGGCGAGGACGTGTGGATGGCGCACTGCGTCCACATGAACGACTCCGACATCGACGCCTTCGCCCGCACCGGCACCGGCGTCGCCCACTGCCCGTCGTCCAACGCCCGGCTCGCGGCCGGCATCGCCCGCGTACCGGACATGCTCGCGGCCGGCGTCCCGGTCGGCCTCGGCGTGGACGGCACCGCCTCCAACGAGTCCGGTGAGCTGCACACCGAACTGCGCAACGCCCTGCTGATCAACCGCCTCGGCCCGCACCGCGAGGCCGCCCTGAACGCCCGTCAGGCGCTGCGCCTGGGCACGTTCGGCGGCGCGCGGGTGCTCGGCCGGGACGGGCAGATCGGCTCGGTCGAGGCGGGCAAGCTCGCCGACCTGGTGCTGTGGAAGCTGGACGGCATCGGCCACTCCACCATCGCCGACCCGGTCACCGCGCTGGTCTTCGGCGCGGCGGCCCCGGTGACCCTCTCGCTCGTCAACGGCAAGACGGTGGTGGAGGACAACCGCCTCACCACCGTCGACGAGGACGCCGTCGCGCGCAGTGCGCGGAGCGAGTCGCAGCGGCTGGCCCGCATCGCCGCCGAGGGCTGACCCCGGCACGAAGAACCCGTACGGCACGGTCCGTACGGCCCACCTGAAGACTCGGCCGGGGGGGACGGCCCCCGGCTGAGCTTGTGGATCCGAGCGGGATCCACAAGCGCCGTACCCGGGGACGCGGGCACCACCCGCGTCCCCGGGCCGGTTCCACCCGCGCACCGCGTCACCCACGCGCTTCCCGCTCCGCACCACCCGTGTCACCACGCACAACAACCCCCCTCACGCGCCAAGAGCGCCCACTCGCAGCCGCACCTGCACCCGCATTTCGCACGGCATCACCTGGCAAGCCCTCCGTGACAGGCTCGTACCACCGGCCCGGTGGTACAGAAATCGAAGGAGGCCCGCAGTGGCCGCAACTCCCGGGCAGCACGTGGAGGGGGACCGGAAACACCCGGTCGACGAAACCCTCCCGCCTTTCAAAATGTTCACCAGTGGTCTGCAGCATGTGGCCGCTATGTACGCGGGTGTGGTGGCCCCGCCGATGATCGTCGGGCCGGCCTGCGGGTTGAGCGCGACCGAGACCGCGTTCCTCATGGGCGCCAGCCTCTTCACCGCCGGCATCGCGACCCTGCTGCAGACGCTCGGCTTCTGGAAGGTCGGCGCCAAGCTCCCGTTCGTCAACGGCGTGTCGTTCGCCGGCGTCACCCCGATGGTCGCCATCGGCAAGGCGCAGAGCCCCGAGAACGCCCTGCCGATCATCTTCGGGGCGGTGATCGTCGCCGGTGTACTGGGCTTCGTCCTCGCCCCGTACTTCTCCAAGCTGGTCCGCTTCTTCCCGCCGGTCGTCACCGGCACCGTCATCACCCTGATCGGTGTCTCGCTCCTCCCGGTGGCCTTCAACTGGTCCCAGGGCGGCAACGCGGCCGCGCCGGACTACGGTTCGCTGACCAATATCGGCATGGCGGCGCTGACCTTCGTGATCGTGCTGGTACTGCGGCGCACCCTGCGCGGCTTCCTCCAGCAGATATCCATCCTGCTCGGCCTGATCGTCGGCACCCTGATCGCGATACCCGTCGGCATCACCGACTTCAGTGTGATCACCAAGGCCGATGTCATCGGCTTCCCGACGCCCTTCCACTTCGGCGCCCCGCAGTTCGACATCGCCGCGATCATCTCGATGTGCATCGTGATGCTGGTCTGCATGACCGAGTCGACCGCCGACATGCTGGCGCTCGGGAAGATCGTCGGGCGGCCCGCGGACGAGCGCACCATCGAGGGCGGTCTGCGCGCCGACACCCTCGGCACCGCCATCAGCCCGCTCTTCAACGGCTTCGCCAACAGCGCGTTCGCGCAGAACATCGGCCTGGTCGCGATGACCAAGGTACGCAGCCGCTTCGTCGTCGCCACCGGCGGTCTGATCCTGATCGTCCTCGGGCTCTGTCCGATCGCGGCGTCCGTCATCTCCCTCGTGCCGCTGCCGGTGCTGGGCGGCGCGGGCATCGTGCTCTTCGGCTCGGTCGCCGCCAGCGGCATCCAGACCCTGTCCACGGCGGCCCTGGAGAAGGGCGAGAACGCGCTGATCGTCGCGGCGGCCGTCGGCATCGGCCTGATACCGATCGCGGCGCCCGACTTCTACCACAACTTCCCGAAGGACCTGCTGGTCGTGCTGGACTCCGGCATCTCCACCGGCTGTCTTGTCGCGATCATCCTCAACCTGCTCTTCAATCACCTTCGCGCAGGCCGTGAAGGTGAACAGGAGGCGTCGGCGGGACTTCTGGAAGATGGAATTCCGTCACAGCGACCGGCAGCAGGGTCTTCCGCTGCCGGGGTGCACTGACGTAACGTCGTCCCGCCCAGCGCAGACGGAAGTTACTTTCCAGTCTTGAGGCCGGCCCGTCCTGACCTCCCCGTATGCACGGGGAGGGCCGGGGACGAGGCCGGCCGTATCCCGTACGAGACGGAAGAAGCGCCACCCATGAGTTCTGCCCGCGTCCCGTCCGACGCCCCCGCACCACCCGCGGACGCCGCCGCCGCCGTTCACCCCGTCGACGAGGTGCTGCCGGCGGGCCGCATGCTCGTCGCGAGCCTCCAGCACGTCGCCTCGATGTACGCCGGTGCCGTCTCCGTACCGCTCGTCGTCGCGGTCGCGGCCAAGATGTCCGC
This sequence comes from Streptomyces sp. NPDC053560, assembly GCF_044544605.1. NCBI lineage: Bacteria > Bacillati > Actinomycetota > Actinomycetes > Kitasatosporales > Streptomycetaceae > Streptomyces > Streptomyces sp. NPDC053560. The sequence goes on from NZ_JBITXI010000028.1 coordinate 8,523, forward strand.
CGCCGACACCGCCGTCCTCATGGGCGGCAGCCTCCTGATGGCGGGCATCGCGACGCTCCTGCAGACGCTCGGCATCGGCAACTTCATCGGCTCCCGCCTGCCGTTCGTCAACGGCGTCTCCTTCGCGGGCGTCGGCGTCATGCTGACGATCCTGACCACCCAGGGCGGCGTCCAGGCGGGCATGCCCGTCGTCTTCGGCGCGATCATGGTCTCCAGCCTCTTCGGCTTCCTGGTCAGCTCGTACTTCTCCCGCCTCGTACGGTTCTTCCCGCCGGTCGTCACCGGCTCCGTCATCCTCCTCATCGGCGTCTCGCTGATCCCGGTCGCCTACGAGTGGATCGTGGACGGCGCGCCGTCCGGCACCCCGGACCCGAAAAACATCGCGCTGGCCGCCGCGACCATCGTGGTGATGCTGCTCCTCCAGCGCTTCACGCGCGGCTTCCTCAAGCAGATCAGCATGCTCTTCGCGATGCTCTTCGGCACCCTGCTGGCGATCCCGATGGGCCTCGCCGACTTCTCGAAGCTCGGCGACGCCGCCCTGTTCGGCATCCCCGCGCCCCTGCACTTCGGCGCCCCGCAGTTCTCGCTCCCCGCGATCATCTCGATGTGCGTGGTCATGCTGGTGATCCTCACCGAGTCGACCGCCGACATGATCGCCCTGGGCAAGATCGTGGACAAGGAGGTCGACGAGAGGACCATCGCCCGCGGCCTGCGCGCCGACAGCCTCGGCTCCGCGCTCAGCCCGCTCTTCAACGCCTTCCATGCGAGCGCCTTCGCGCAGAACATCGGCCTGGTCGTGATCTCCAACGTCCGCAGCCGCTTCGTGGTGGCCCTGAGCGGCGGTCTGCTCGTCCTCATCGGCCTCAGCCCGGCCGCCGCGGCCCTGATCTCGGTCGTCCCCATGCCGGTACTGGCCGCCGTCAGCCTCTTCCTCTTCGGCTCCATCGCCGTCAGCGGCATCCAGACCCTGCTCCAGGCCGACCTGCACCGTGGCGACAACGCCCTCATCGTCGTCGTCACCCTCGGCGCCGGCCTCGCCCCCGCCCTCTCCAAGGGCTTCTACGACGCGTTCCCGTCCTGGGCGCAGATCGTCCTCGGCTCGGGCATCTCCACCGGCTGCCTGCTGGCCGTCACCCTGAACCTGGTCTTCAACCACCTGGGGAAGCGCGCCCGCACGACGGCGGAGGAACCGGCCGCCGCGCACTGACGGACCGCACCGCCGGCACCAGGTCTCCGGCGGGCGAGGGTGCGTGGGGTGCCCCGCCCGCCGGTGCGCGGTACGCCGTACGGGCCGCTGCCGCGGCGGCCGTGCCGTACGGGCCGCCGCGGCAGCGGGCCGATGATCACCCGATGTGGAACGGATCCCCGTAGACCTTCCAGTCCAGCGGCGGATCCAGATTCAGGTTCCCCTTGTTCAGGAAGACGCGCTGCGCGGTGTCCACGCGGCTGGTGTCACTGTGCGCCTCCTCCTGCTTCATGGCCCACACCCGCGCGTCCAGGAAGGCGCCGAGGTACTTCTTCTCGTCCCCGCCCTGGGCCGGTGGCTTGGCCTTGGCCAGCGCCTTCTTCCGTATGCTCCCGAGGCTGGTCGCGTCGTTCCCGCCCCCGTGCACCACGATGGCGTCGTAGTACGCGAACTGCCCGAGCACCCCGACCCCGTCGGCCTTCCCCTGCTTCACCGCCGGGTTGAAGTACACCCGGTCCCGCTCATCGTTCTGCGCCTTCTGGAAGTCCGCGTCCTTCGCGGCCTTCTTCCAGGCATCGGTGAAGCCCGGGTCCAGCCCCTCGTGCGAGTCGCTGCCGTCCACCTCCCGCAGCGCGGGCAGGTACTTGGCGAGCACGTTTCCCGGCTTGCGCTGCGTGTAGAGCTCCACCAGCTCCAGCATGTCGTGCGTACCGGAGCAGAACCCGATGATGCCGCCGGTGTACCCGCGGCCGTCCCCGATGTCCTCGATGTAGCCGTACTGCGCCTTCCAGTCCAGCGAGGAGTTCTCCGCACTGGACACCAGCTGCATGGCGATCTCCTTCTTCGCCGGATCATCGAGCCCCGCCGCGGCCCGCTGCCCGGCCTCCGCATGGCGTGCGGGGGAGGGGGCGGCGCTCGCGACAGCCGTCGCCGGCACGGCAAGCAGAGCCAGCCCGAGCACCACACGAACGGCAGGCCTGCCGAACGCCACGGTCTTCGATCGGGTGCGCATGATGGATCGCCTCCAGTCAGGAGAGTTCCGTGGGGGGTTCCCCAATCGTTAGGAAGCTTTCCTACCAGACCCGGGAGTTGACGTATACCCGTCAGGGGCGGGGGAGTTGGCCGACGCGGCCCCGGCATACGCGAGTGCCCCCGCCGCGGGGCGCGGCGGGGGCACTGGGCGTGCGGGGCGTCAGACCAGCTGGTCGTATGCCGGGAGGGTGAGGAAGGCGGCGTAGTCGGTGTCCAGGGAGACCTGGAGGAGGAGGTCGTGGGCCTGCTGCCACTTGCCGGCGGCGAAGGCCTCCTCGCCGATCTCCTTGCGGATCGCGTCGAGTTCGGTCGCGGCGACCTCGCGGGCGAGCTCGGCCGTGGCCTTCTGGCCGTTCTCGAACTCCACGCCCGCGTTGATCCACTGCCAGATCTGCGAGCGCGAGATCTCGGCGGTGGCCGCGTCCTCCATGAGGTTGAAGATGGCCACGGCGCCGAGGCCGCGCAGCCACGCCTCGATGTAACGGATGCCGACCTGGACGGCGTTGACGAGGCCGTCGTAGGTGGGCTTCGCGTCGAGCGAGTCGATGGCGATCAGGTCGCCGGCGGCGACGTTGACGTCCTCGCGCAGGCGGTCCTTCTGGTTCGGCTTCTCGCCGAGGACCTTGTCGAAGGACTCCATGGCGATCGGGACCAGGTCGGGGTGGGCCACCCACGAGCCGTCGAAGCCGTCGCCGGCCTCGCGGTCCTTGTCGGCGCGGACCTTCTCGAAGGCGACCTTGTTGACCTCCGCGTCCCGGCGGGACGGGATGAAGGCCGCCATGCCGCCGATGGCGTGCGCGCCGCGCTTGTGGCACGTACGGACGAGGAGTTCGGTGTACGCGCGCATGAACGGGGCCGTCATCGTCACCGCGTTGCGGTCCGGGAGGACGAACTTGGCGCCGCCGTCACGGAAGTTCTTCACGATCGAGAAGAGGTAGTCCCAGCGGCCCGCGTTCAGCCCGGAGGCGTGGTCGCGCAGCTCGTAGAGGATCTCCTCCATCTCGTACGCCGCGGTGATCGTCTCGATGAGGACGGTGGCGCGGATGGTGCCCTGCGGGACGCCGACGTAGTCCTGCGCGAAGACGAAGATCTCGTTCCAGAGGCGGGCCTCCAGGTGCGACTCGGTCTTCGGCAGGTAGAAGTACGGGCCCTTGCCGAGGTCGAGCAGGCGCTTCGCGTTGTGGAAGAAGTACAGGCCGAAGTCGACGAGGGCGCCGGGCACGGCCTTGCCGTCGAGCTGGAGGTGGCGCTCGTCGAGGTGCCAGCCGCGCGGCCGCATCACCACGGTCGCGAGCTCCTCGGCGGACTTCAGCGCGTACGACTTGCCGCTGCGCGCGTCGGTGAAGTCGATCCGGCGCTCGTAGGCGTCGGTCAGGTTGAGCTGGCCGAGGACGACGTTCTCCCAGGTGGGAGCGGAGGCGTCCTCGAAGTCGGCGAGCCAGACCTTCGCGCCCGAGTTCAGCGCGTTGATGGTCATCTTGCGGTCGGTGGGACCGGTGATCTCCACGCGACGGTCGTTCAGGGCCGCGGGGGCCTCGGCGACCTTCCAGGAGTCGTCCGCGCGGATGTGCGCGGTCTCGGGGAGGAAGTCCAGCGTGCTGGTCCGGGCGATCTCCGCGCGGCGCTCGTCGCGGCGCTTCAGAAGCTCGTCGCGGCGGGGGGTGAACCGGCGGTGCAGCTCAGCCACGAAGGCCAGGGCGGCCTCGGTGAGGACCTCGTCCTGGCGCTCCAGGGGCTCGGCGTCGACGATGGCCAGCGGGGACGGCGCTGGTGCGGACATGGGCTGTCACTCCAATTCAGCGGCGGTGCCTTGCGGCCGCCGGGCCGCCCTGGCGGCACTGGGTGCCGAGGGCTCCGAGATACGGTCGCGGGCGCCGTCTGGGGTTCAGGGCGCTTCTGACCAGTGGAGAGTAGTTTCCTTATAGCGGAAGTTCAATGGTTTGTTGACGTCGAGATTCTTTTGATCGACAGATGCCGTGATCGAATGGCGCTGAGTGCCATCGTGGTCACGCTCGATCACCACCGCGCGCGGCGCGCCCCGCTGCTAGTCGGGGCAGGTCGGCAGGCGTGTCGATGTCGTACGGCTCGGCCACGTCCCCGCATTCGACGAGCGTGAGGGCGTCGGCGTGCGCCGCGAGGTAATCCCGGGCACCGCGGTCGCCCACCGCGCGCGCTGCCACCGCCGCCCAGTGCTCCGCGCCGAACAGCACGGGGTGCCCGCGCCGCCCTTCGTACGCCGCCGCTGCCAGATCGGCGCCCGCCTCGTACGCCGCCACCAGTCGCGCCACCGCGGCGGAGCCGATGCCCGGCTGGTCGACCAGCGAGACCACGACGGCGTCCGCGCCCGTACCGGCCAGCGCGGCGAGGCCGGCGCGGAGGGACGTGCCCATGCCCGCCGCCCAGTCGGAGTTCTCGGTGACGGCGTACGCGGACAGCTCGGCCCGCGCGCGTACCGTGTCGGCCGCCGCGCCCAGCACGATGTGCACGGGCCCGCAGCCGCCGTCCCGCAGCACCCGCGCGGCGTTCTCGACCAGCGGCCGGCCGCGGAAGTCCAGCAGCGCCTTGGGCCGCCCGCCCAGCCGCCGGCCGCCCCCGGCCGCGAGCAGCAGCCCGGCGACGGCGGGCCGGCCGGCTCCCGCGGACGGGGCGGTCGGGGGAGTGGTGGGGTGCGCGTCCGCGCCGGAGGAAGTCATGGGGCCTGCTTACCGCATCCCGGCGCATCGCAGCACGCCGCGTCGCGCGCAACCCGCCAGCGCGCCCCGCGCACCACGGGCGCGCCGCCGGAAGTCAAGTCGCGAGCGGGAAGACGGCGATTCTGCGACAGATTTGCCCGCGGGAGCGACGGGAACAGCGCCGGTCACGGTCGTGACGCACCCGGCCGCGGGGGCGCGGGGCCCGGTCCGTGCGCCGGAGGGGCCGGTCGGGCGTCATGTGGCGGCCGGTGAAAGGTCCAACTGAATTTCGCTCTCCGTATGGCGCGAATAGCGCACCGTGGCGTTAACTGATCCGCGGCTGCCCGATGGAGCGGGGCCGGGTGAGGGGGCGATGTGGTGCGATGCGAACCAACGGCCGTGGAGGATGCCGTCGTTGTGGAGCAATGGCAGAGGCAGAGGCCGAAGCAGGAGACCGGGGTCGCGGACGACCCGCGCGTCGAGGCGCTGCGTGTGGCCGTCGCCCGGCTCCGCCGTGAACTGGCCGCCTACCCCGCGGAGCTGCCCGACCGGGGCGCCGCCGAGGAAGAACTGGCCACGCTGGACGCCATGGTGACCGGCGGCACGCCGGAAGTACCGCGGCTGCGCCGCTGCCTGCTGCTGATCGCGGGGGCCGTCGGTTCGGTCAGTGCGCTGTCGCCGACGCTCACCGAGGTCCGCAAGGTCATCGACCTCTTCGGAGACATGCCGCGGAGCTGAATCTCTGCTGAACCTCTTGGGCTTCGGTGACATGCCGCGGAGCTCACGGCCCTCCTGGAGACCACATGCGAAGCGGGGCGCGGGGCATCAGGCCCCGCGCCCCGCTTCGTACGTCCGCGCTCGTACATCCGCGGCGAGCGGCCGCTCCCGCTCTCGCTCCGCTACGCCGGCGTCTGGTTCGCCAGTGCCACCGACAGCTCGCGGGCGACCTCCTGGAGGACCGGCACGATCTTGTCCGTGGCGGCCTCGGTGACCCGGCCGGTCGGGCCGGAGATCGAGATGGCCGCCGCGGTGGGCGAGTCCGGGACCGGTACGGCGATGCAGCGGACGCCGATCTCCTGCTCGTTGTCGTCCACGGCGAAGCCCTGCCCGCGCACCTCTTCGAGGGCGCTCAGGAAGGCGTCCGGCTCGGTGATCGTCTTCTCGGTCGAGGCCGGCATGCCGGTCCGTCCGAGCAGCGCGCGGACCTCCTCCGGCGCGTGGTTCGCGAGCAGCGCCTTGCCCACGCCCGTGGTGTGCGGCAGCACCCGCCGGCCGACCTCGGTGAACATGCGTACCGCGTGCCGGGACGGCACCTGGGCGACGTACACGATCTCGTCGCCGTCCAGCAGCGCCATGTTCGCCGTCTCACCGGTCTCCTCGACCAGACGGGCCAGGTACGGGCGGGCCCAGGTGCCCAGCAGCCGCGAGGCGCTCTCGCCGAGGCGGATCAGGCGGGGGCCGAGCGCGTACCGGCGGTTGGGCTGCTGCCGGACGTAGCCGCAGGCCACCAGCGTGCGCATCAGGCGGTGAATGGTGGGCAGCGGCAGCCCGCTGCTGGCCGACAGCTCGCTGAGGCCGACCTCACCGCCGGCATCTGCCATCCGTTCCAGCAGGTCGAAGGCGCGCTCGAGGGACTGGACGCCCCCGCTCGCGGCTGCGGGCTTGGCTGCGTCGGAAGGGCTGGCGCTGGACGGCGGCACGTCGCGTTCCTTTCGGATCAGGTGGTGTCGGGCCCGGCGCGTGCAGAGGGGGATTCCGCGTCCGACCGGGAGCAGCCTACCGTTCCCCTCCTGTCGACACACTGTCTATCGCACAGTCGTTCCTGCCGGTCAGCCCCCGTTTCGTGACCGGCCGGGGGTGCGACCTGGGTTACTCGCCAGGATCCCTTGACGGTCCTAGTGGGCGAAGCTACGTTCTGCAACTCGAAAGCTACTGCCCATTCTGTGGAATCCTCCAATTCACCGAAGCGCCGGGCCGTCCGCTGCCGCCGCCCCGTCCGGCCGGCCGTACCGGGCCTCCCGTACCGCTTCCCGTGTTGGAGCCTCCGGCTTCCTGGAGTGTCATGCGCATTCTCGTCATGAACCCGAACACCACGGCCTCCATGACCGCGTCGATCCGCGCCACCGCCACCGCCGTCGCGTCCCCCGGCACCGAGATCATCGCCACCGAGCCGCTCTGGGGCCCGGAGTCGATCGAGGGGCACTTCGAGGGCTACCTCAGCGCCGCGGCCGTCCTGGACCGCCTCACCACCCTGGACTTCTCCTACGACGCCCTGGTCATGGCCGGGTTCGGGGAGCCGGGCCGGGAAGGCGCCCAGGAGCTGCTGGACGTGCCCGTCCTGGACATCACCGAGAGCGCCGCCCAGATGGCGATGATGCTCGGCCACTCCTACGGCGTCGTCACCACCCTGGACCGCGCCGTGCCGCAGATCCGCGACCGGCTGCTGACCGCCGGGCTGCTCCAGCGCTGCGCCGGCGTCCGGGGCACCGGCCTCGGCGTCCTGGAGCTGGAGGAGGACGCGGACCGGACCACCCGGATCATCATCGAGACGGCCCGCGAGGTCGTACGCGACGGCGCCGAGGTGATCTGCCTGGGCTGCGGCGGCATGGCCGGGCTCCAGGAGCGGGTCTCCGCCGAGCTGGGCGTGCCGGTCGTGGACGGCGTCGCCGCCGCCGTGAAGTTCGCCGAGGCGGTGGCCGGGCTGGGGCTCGCGACCAGTGCCGTACGGAGCTTCGCCGCGCCGCGCCCCAAGCGGATCGGCTCCTGGCCGCTGAGTGCCCATCTGTCCCTTTCGGCCGCCTCGTCCCCGCGTAACGCCGAATTTTCCTCACAGACATCAGGCATCTGACGTCTGAGGTCTATCTCTAGACATCAGGCATCTGATGTCTTTGCGTGCAGGGATCGCAAGGCCCGCAGGGGCCGTAAGGGTCACGAAGCCCGCCAAGGACCACCAAGCCCGCAAGGCCCGCACGCACCGCACAACACACCACAGCAGTTGAGGTTCCGTTCCCATCCGCCCGGGAGGATCACGTGGCACCGGCACCATCTGCACCACCCCCGCTGCAACCGGACCCCCGCCTCTACAACGAGGACCTGGCTCCGGCCCCGGAACGCAAATGGGGCACCTACAGCGTCTTCGCGCTGTGGATGTCCGACACCCACGCGATCAGCAACTACGCCTTCGCCTCCAGCCTCTTCGTGCTGGGCCTGCCGGCCTGGGAGGTCTTCCTCGCGCTGCTGGCCGGCATCACGATCGTGTACTGGCTGATGAACCGCATGGGACACGCAGGCCACCGCACCGGCGTCCCGTATCCCGTGCTCGCCCGCGCCAGCTGGGGCGTCTACGGCGCGAACATCCCGGCGCTCCTGCGGGCCGTGATGGCGGTCGCCTGGTACGGCATCCAGACCTGGCTCGCCTCCACGGCCGTCGTGCTGCTCGTGCTCCAGGTCGCGCCCGGCCTGGACCAGTACCACCACAATTCCGTCCTCGGGCTCTCCACCCTCGGCTGGATCTCCTTCATGGTCATGTGGGGGCTCCAGGCGGTGCTGCTGACCCGCGGCATGGAGTTCATCCGCAAGGTGCAGGACTTCGCGACCGGGCCGGTGGTCTGGCTGGTCGTCCTCGCGCTCGCCGTCCATCTCGTCGTCAAGGCGGGCGGCGACATCTCGCTCACCGACAGCCTCACCGGGCTGAGCGGTGGCGAGCAGGCCCGCCAGAGCCTGATCGCGGTCAGCCTGACGGTCGCCACGTTCCTCACGCTCGTGCTCAACTACGCCGACTTCGCGCGCTTCACCCCTGATCACCGGGCCTACCGGCGCGGCAACCTCATCGGGCTGCCGGTGAATTTCACCGCTTTCGCGGTCGTCGCCGTGCTGGTCACGGCCGGCACGATCTCCGTGTTCGGTGAGGCGATCTACGACCCGGTGAAGGTCATCCAGAAGATCGACAACCCGGTCGTGACGGTGGTCGGCGCGATCTCCTTCATCGTCGCCACCATCGGCATCAACGTCGTCGCCAACTTCGTCTCGCCCGCGTACGACTTCGCCAACCTCGCGCCGAAGTACCTGAACTTCAAGCGCGGCGGCATGATCACCGCGGTGCTCGCGATCGTCGTCATGCCCTGGAAGCTGTACTCCTCGGCGCTGGTGATCCAGTACTTCCTCGGGGCTCTCGGCGCGTTCCTCGGTCCGCTGGTGGCCATCCTGCTCGTCGACTACTACTTCATCCGCCGCGGCCGGATCGACGTGGACGCGCTGTTCGCGGCCGACGCGGCGGGCGAGTACCACTACCGCAAGGGCTACAACCCGAAGGCCGTGCTCGCTTTCGTGCCGTCCGCCGTGGTCTCCGCGGTGATCGCTCTGGTACCCGCCTTCGACGTCCTCGCGCCGTTCTCCTGGGTGTTCGGCATGAGCGTCGCGGGGGCGCTGTACTTCCTCGTCTCACGGCGCGCCCGTACGACCGGCGAGCTTCCGGACGAGATCATCCCTTCGCAGGTCAGGGCTGCTGTCGAGAACCCGGAGCAGGGCTTGGAGCAGGACTCGGAGCAGATGCGGGTCAAAGCCGCCGAGGGGGCCTGAGGGCCGCGAAGAGGGGTCTTGACGGGCCGCTGCCCGACATGAAAACTCTTCAACAGAAAGTTGAATTCCGCAGTGCGGAAGCGTGCTGCGGGTGTGACGCAACAAGGAAGGGGAACGGGTGTCCGACGCAGAGCTGGTGCTGCGCTCCACGCGAGTCATCACACCTGAGGGGACGCGGGCCGCGTCCGTCGCCGTCAAGGACGGCCGTATCGTCGAGGTGCTGCCGCACGACGCCGAGGCCCCCGCCGGGGCGCGGGTCGAGGACTTCGGCGACGACGTCCTCCTCCCCGGGCTCGTCGACACCCACGTGCACGTCAACGACCCCGGCCGTACGGAGTGGGAGGGCTTCTGGACCGCCACCCGCGCGGCCGCGGCCGGCGGCATCACCACGCTCGTGGACATGCCGCTCAACAGCCTCCCGCCGACCACCACGGCCGAGAACCTCGACATCAAGCGCGAGGTCGCCCGGTCCAAGGCGCACATCGACGTCGGCTTCTGGGGCGGCGCGATCCCGGGCAACGTCAAGGACCTGCGGCCGCTGTACGACGCCGGCGTCTTCGGCTTCAAGTGCTTCCTCTCGCCCTCCGGCGTGGACGAGTTCCCGCAGCTCGACCAGGAGCAACTGGCCGCGGCCCTGGGCGAGATCGCCGGCTTCGGCGGCCTGCTCATCGTGCATGCGGAGGACCCGGGCCACCTGGAGAGCGCGCCGCCGGTCAGTGGTCCGAAGTACGCCGACTTCCTCGCCTCCCGCCCCCGCGTCTCGGAGGACGAGGCGATCGCCGGCCTGATCGCGCTGGCCAAGCGTCTCGACGCGCGCGTCCACGTCCTGCACCTCTCCTCCTCCGACGCGCTGCCGCTGATCGCGGCCGCGAAGGCGGAGGGCGTCAAGGTCACGGTCGAGACCTGCCCGCACTTCCTCACCCTGACCGCCGAGGAGATCCCGGACGGCGCGACGGAGTTCAAGTGCTGCCCGCCGATCCGTGAGTCCGCGAACCAGGACGCGCTGTGGCAGGGGCTGGCCGACGGCACGATCGACTGCATCGTCTCCGACCACTCGCCGTCCACCACCGACCTGAAGACGCCGGACTTCGGCAACGCCTGGGGCGGCATCTCCTCCCTCCAGCTCGGCCTGCCGGCGATCTGGACGGCGGCGCGCGCCCGCGGCCACTCGCTGGAGGACGTGGTCCGCTGGATGGCGGCGGCCCCCGCAGCGCTGGTCGGCCTGGACCGCAAGGGCGCCATCGCCCCTGGCCGTGACGCCGACTTCGCGGTCCTGGACCCGGAGGCGACCTTCACGGTCGACCCGGCCGACCTCCAGCACCGCAACAAGATCACGGCCTACGCCGGCAAGACCCTGCACGGCGTGGTCCGCTCCACCTGGCTCCGCGGCCAGAAGATCAACGACGCCGGCGACCTGACGGCCCCGGCGGGCGAGCTGCTCGTACGGCCGTAGGGCACACCCGGTCGTCGGGCATACCGCAGCGAAGAGCCGTTCCCCGCACGGGGGGGAGCGGCTCTTCCGCTCTTGTCCCGTCCGTGTCGCGCCGTCATGACGCATGATGAACTCCACGAAGCGGTCGGAAAACGGTCACGGGGGACGGTCAATGGGCGACAGGACGCATCACCGGCGCGAGAGACTGCACATCATCGAGGAGTGGAGCCGTACGGGAGTGCTGGCGGAGCGCCGCACCCTCCCCATCGAGCAGCAGTTCAGGGAGCGGGTCGCCCGCACCGGCTCCCGGCTCTTCGTCCCGCTCGCCCTCGCCCACTCGGACGACATCTGCTACCACACGCAGATCTCCTATCTGCTGGAGGCGTACGACGCGCTGCCCGCCCGGCCCGACCTCGCCTTCGACTCGGTGTGGAAGGTGTGGGAGTCGACCGTCGGCCTGACGGTGGTGGCCCGGACGGGGAAGCCCCGCAACATCACGGACTCGCTGCGGTACGTGAGCGACCATGTGGCCCTGGACGCGGGGACGTTCGAGACCGTGGCCGCCGCGCTGCCCAGCCAGACGTGCGAATACCTCTTCAAGAGGATCGTCCGGGAACGAAGGGCCGCGAAGGGCAGAGGCGTCGGGCTGCGGTTGGCGGGCGGCGCGGACGGCACCGCGATCGAGAGGCTTCTGGATCTCATGGAGGGCGGGGCGGCGCAGGGCGAGGAGCTGGACGCCGCCCGCCGGGGCGCGATGCTCCTGCGCCGCGCGCTGGCCGGCGAACTGCTGCGCATCGGGACGGAGGAGGTGCGGCTGAGTGCCACGGCCCGGCTGCGGATACTCCTCGGCGGCCTGCTCTACACCGCCAGGAACGAGCGGTACCACGGTGAATCCTTCTCGCCGTTCTACAGCAGCGCGGCGAGCCTGAAGACCTACACGCACCCGCACTACCTCTTCCTCGCCACCTACGCCCTCGTGCTGCTGCTGTGGTCCGAGGGCGGGCATGCGTACAGCCCTCGGCCAGAGGATGTGGCACGGAACGTCGCCGAGAACCTCGGCGAGGCCAGGACGCTCTACGGCAGGCACTGGCTGGCGTGAGGAGCGGCCCGCCCCGGCGAGGCTCACCCCTTCCCCAGTCCCTCCCAGAACATGAGTTCGTAGGCCTGGAGGAGGCGGCCGTAGCGGAGGGCGCGGGTGTGGTCCAGGGTGGCCGCGTCCAGGGCGTGCTGGAGGGCGGTCAGGGTGCGGTCGGTGAGTTCCGGGGCGGGGGCGGCGAAGAAGTCGAAGAAGGCGCAGGCCTCGTCGGTGAAGCCGTAGCGGTGGCGCATGGCCTGGCCGACGGCGCGGCAGTAGCCGCCCCAGGCGGTGAAGTTGGCGGCGAAGGCCAGTACCGCGTCGGCCGGTTCGGCGCCGAGGGCGAGCCAGGCCGCGTACGCCGGGTACGCCTGGCAGCCGGGCCGCGGCTCGTACTCCGCGGTCTCCCGCTCCGTCAGGCCGCAGGCGGTCGCGAGCGTGCGGACGTGCTCCAGCGCGACGCGCTCGCCGTCGGCGAGGAAGGTGAAGAACGCGGCGACCGGCGGCTCGGCCGCGGCCCGCCCGGCGAGATGGCGGAAGCTGCGCCGGTCCGAGGTGATGACGTGGTGCTGTTCCAGGGCGAGCGTGGCGAAGACCTCGCGCGGGGCCTCGCCCGCGGCGATGGCCGGGACGAGGGTGTTGGCGCCGGGCCCGGGGGCCAGGTCCCGTACGGCGGAGTCGAGGACGTCGGACGCGGATCCGGCCATGGGCGGCCTCCTCGGACGGCGGGCGGGGCGGCGCCCCGCGTGGTTCCCTCCAGTGTGGCGCCGGCGCCCGCCGGAGGGGCGAAGACACGGACCGGCCACCCGCGCGGGTGGAGTCCCGGCCGGCTCAGCGGCCCCGCTGCGGCGCGGTGGAAAGCGTCGGGAGGCCGGCGGCCTGCGCGTCGGCGGCGGTGGTCAGTTGCGCGAGCAGGGCCCGGACGGCCGGCAGCGCTTCGTACTCCGGCAGCGTCAGCGCGACGATCTCGCGGTGCACCGCCGGTACGAGCCGGAGCAGCCGGACGGCGCCGGTCTCGGCCGTGAGGGCGATCTCCGGGAGGACGGCCACGCCCAGCCCCGCGCGGACCAGGGCGATCGCGGTCAGGTGGTCGTCGGTCACCATGTCGATGCGCGGGGCGAACCCTTCGGCCGCGCAGAGGTCCGCGAGGTGGCTGTGGCACTGTGTGCAGCCCGCTATCCATGGCTCGTCGGCCAGCTCCGCGAGGGTGATCTCCCCGGAGTCCGCGGCCTCGGCGAGGCGGTGCCCCGGAGGGACGGCGACGAGCAGCCGGTCGGTCAGCAGGAGGCGGGTGACCAGGCCGGCCCAGTCGTCGGCGCCCGGGCCGGCCCCGGCGAGCTTCGGGTACCGGAAGGCGAGCGCGATGTCGCAGTCGCCGCCGCGCAGCATCTCCACGGCGCGCGGCGGCGCGGCCTCGGCGAAGGTCACGTCGGTGTCCGGGTGGCCGGCGCGCAGTCCCGCCAGCGCCGTCGGCACCAGCGCCGACATGCCGCTGAGGAAGGACGCGAGCCGGACCCGGCCGAGGCGTGTGCCCTTGATGTACGCCATCTCCTCCTCGGCGGCGTGCAGCCGGGTGAGAATACGCCCGGCATAGCCGTTCAGGATTTCTCCGGCCTCGGTGAGCCGGATTTCTTTTCCGGTATTTCCGGCGCTGCCGGTGTTCGGATTGCGTACGACGAGCGGCGTCCGTGCGGAATTCTCCAGTGCCGCTATCTGCCGGCGCACGGCCGGCTGGGTGCAGTCCAGAGCGCGCGCGGCCGCCGCGAACGATCCGGTCTGTGCGACGGCGCGCAGGACGCGGAGTTGGCGTGGCTCAAGCATAGGCGCACAGTAAGGAGTTGAGCCTGGTAGGGCAAGGTCGGGTGCGGATTCCCGCCTTCCGCTCGACGGGGTGGTGAGCGGGGCGCCCGGCGCAAAAACGGGCACACCATATCAACGCCGGTCATAATAAGCCGTATATATGCGACATTCAGGGACCCCAAAGGGTTCTTTCTGGCTTGGCAAAGCAATTGTTGGATTGCCGTGGCGCCCGGATTTCGAGTACAACTTCCTGCCATGCGGACCAAGATTGCTCGTACAGTCCACGGCACCTTCGGGGAATTGCTTCAGGGCTATACGCGCGGAGCGGCCGGATACGAGCATTTCCTTTTCACGGCCCCAGTGGAAGAACTCCGCTGTCAGGCCCGCATCAGACAGGAAAATCGATCCGAGGCGGCTCCGCTCACCGTCAGACCCGCCGACCGGGTCAAGGCACTGCATGCCTATACCTCGCTCCTCGCCGATCTGCGGCAGCGCGGCCACGGCGGTGTTCTGGAGATCGACTCCAATATCCCGGTGGCGAAAGGGCACGCCAGCTCCACCAGCGACATACTGGCCAGCGCGCTCCTGTGCGTGTCCGAGGCCTGCCCCGACATCCCGGAGGCCGCCGCGCACGCGCTCGCGCTGTCCGTCGCGCGCCGACTGGAGTACGGCGACTACCTGTTGCACCCCGGCATAGCAGCGTGCGCCCAGCGCTCCCAGCGGCTGATTGCCGCGTACCACACCGACCTGCGCTGGACCATCGTCGGTGTGGACGAGGGCGGTTACGTGCACACCGAGGACTTCCACCGCGAAGTCCCCGAGGACCCGGGCAAGGCCGAGGTCTACGCGCAGCTCTTCGACGAGCTGGACGCGGCGCTGCGCGCGGACGACGGACCGGCGGCCGCGCGGATCGCCACCCGCAGCGCGGAGCTGCACAACGACCGGCTCCCCAAGAAGTCGCTGAGCGATCTGACCGCACTCCAGCGGGACTTCGGCGCGCACGGCATCTGTGTCGCGCACAGCGGCACGCTGGCCGGCCTGATCTTCTCCCGGTACCAGTCCGGCCACGACGAGCGGGTCGCGGGATGCCGCGCCGCGCTGGACGCCCGCGGTTACACCGGTTCCACGTTCACCCTCAAGGAGGCGAGGCGTCCATGAGCGGCGCGACCACCACCCCCGACCACGACCGGCAGACGGTCGAGACCGGCCGCCCCGCGCCCGGCGCGCCCCCCACCTCCCGGAAGGGCGGCCGGGCCCGCTACCAGGGCATGGTCCTGATCGCCGTGTGCTGCCTTGCCCTGGGCGGGGTGTTCGTCAGGGTCAGCGAGGTCGGCCCCGTCGCCACCGGCGCGTACCGCTCGCTGTTCGCCACGCCGATGCTGCTCGCGGTCTCCGTGGCCATGGCGCGCCGTTCGCCGGAGGCACGTCCGGCGGCGGGGGAGAAGACCGCGGGCGCCCGGCGGGGCACCCGCATGACCGGCCGGGACCGGGCGCTCATCGCGCTGGGCGGACTGTTCCTCGCGGGCGACCTGTGCCTGTGGAACATATCCTTCCTCTACACCTCGCTGGCGGAGGCGAACCTCCTGGCCAACCTGGTGCCGTTCATCATCGCGCCGCTCGCCTTCTTCCTCTGGGGCGACCGGTTGCCCTGGAAGCTCGTCCTCCCCGCGGTGCTCGCCCTCGGCGGCCTGTACGTCCTGGTCATCCTCGGCACCGGCCTGGACCCCACGCACCTGCGCGGCGACCTCCTCGCCCTGGCCACGGCGGTGTTCTACGCCCTGTTCCTGGTGGTGGCCAAGGGCCTGCGCGACCGCCACGAGGCCACCCGCATCATGGCCACCCTCAGCCTGGTCTGCGCGGTGGCGTGCTTCGCCGTCGCCGGCTTCCTCGGCGAGCAGATCTGGCCCACCAGCGCGCAGGGGTGGCTGCTCCTCATCGGCCTGGCGATCACCTCGCAGGTGTTCGGTCAGACCCTCATGGCGCACGCGGTGAAGTTCCTGCCGCTGCAACTGGCCGCCCTCTTCGTGCTCCTGCAGCCCGTCGCCGCCGCCGTCTACGGATTCTTCCTGTTCGATCAGCGTCTGAGCCTGGTGCAGATCGGCGGGGTCGTCCTCCTGCTGATCTCCATCTACTGGGCGAAGAACCTCCTGGAGGGCTCGAAGTGAACACCGCCAACCCCCTCGCGCTGCGAAGAGACCCGTACGAGGTCATCGAGGAGCTGGGCCGGCTCACCACCATCGACTGCGGGGTGCTGGCGGGCCGGTTACGCCTGCGCGCCATCCACGGCAGCCCGACCACCGAGACCAGCTTCAAGTCCATCCTCGGGCTCGGTCTGCTGCTCCTGGCACGGGAGCGCGGCCTGCTGGCCGAGGGCCAGCCGGTCATCGAGTCCACCTCCGGCTCGCTGGGCCTCGGCCTGGCCGCCGCGGGACGGCTCCTGGGCCACCCCGTCCACCTGGTGTCCGACCCCGGCATCCCCGACGTCACCCGGGTGAAGACGGAGCTGGCCGGGGCCACCCTGCACCTCGTCGAGGCGCCGCACCCGGTGCTCGGCTTCCAGCAGGCCCGGGACGACCTCCTCCAGGCGCTGCGCGCCGAACACCCGGAGTTCTACTGGACCAACCAGAACGACAGTCCGCTCAACCCGGAGGTCTACGCCCGATGGGTGGTGCCCCACCTGGCCGGCACCCTGGACTTCTCCCGGATCACCGCCGGCATCTTCTGCGTGGGCAGCGGCGGGCACTTCTCCGCCCTGTCGCGGATGCTCAGTGACAAGGGCATCCCCTCGTACGTCGCCGACCGGGTCGGCTCGATCACCTTCGGCGGCGAGCCCGGGCCCACCATCCTGCGCGGTACGGGCAACCAGAACCGCATACCCGCGGTCATCGACGCCGCCCGAAGACGGGTGGCCGGCGTCCACCGCGTCAGCGACGAGGAGGCCTGCCGGGCCGTACGCGAACTCGTCACGCGCGGGATCAGCGTCGGCGGCTCGTCCGGCGTCTGCTTCGAGGGAGCCCGCCGGCTCGCCGCCGACCTGGGGCCCGACACCGACGGGGAGATCCTCACCTTCTTCGCCGACCGCGGCGAACTCTACGGTATGACCCTTTTGAACCACGGGAGCAACAAGTGATCCAAGCCGCCCTGTGGAGCTCCTGTCCGCCCACGCAGCAGCTCTACCACGACGATCCGTACGCGACCACGGCCACCGCGACCGTCCTGTCGGTCAGCGGCCACCACGCCGTCTTCGACCGGTCCCTCTTCTACGCCGAGTCCGGCGGACAGGTGGCCGACCGGGGCACGGTCGACGGCGCGCGGGTGGTGGACGTGCAGAAGGCGGGCGGCCGGCCCTTCCAGCTCCCCAACGGAGAGGTCGCCACCGTCGAGTCCGTCTTCTGCCACGAGTTCGCCGAGCCGTGCGCGCTCAGCGCCGGCGACGAGGTCACGATGGAGATCGACTGGGACCGGCGCTTCCGCAACATGCAGATGCACACGCTTGCCCACTTCCTCTTCCACGCCACCGGCGAGTACCTGGAGGCGCAGGGCGAGACCCGCTCCACCCGCGGCTGCCACATCAGCGACGACTCCGCCCGCTTCGACTTCAACTCCGCCATCCCCGGCGAGGCGACGGCCGTCATCGAGGCCCGCGTACGGGAATTGCTGGCCACCTCCCCGGAGGCCACCGTCACCCCGCTGCCGGACACCCACGACGTGTTCGTCTGGCGCTCGGGGGACATCGTCATCCCCTGCGGCGGCACCCATGTGCACCACCCCAAGGAGATCCAGGGCTCCGTCCGGGTGCGCCGCCGCACCAAGGGACGCCACGGCACCCGCCTCTACATCGACCTCGACCGTGCCGGGACCGAGTGAGACCGTGGCGGCAACGGAGATCGGGGCGGCGCCGGACGGGTCGCCCTTCATAGCCGACCCCGCCGTGCTGCGGGGCAGACGCACCTTGAAGTGGCGGGTCGGGGACGAGCCGGACCGGCTGTGCCTGGGCGTGGCCGAGATGGACACCGCCACGCCCGCGTTCCTGCGGGACGCGCTGACCAGGGCGGTGGCGCTGGGGGAGACGGGCTACGGGCTCTGCGCGGAGCAGGAGGCGGCCTGCCGCCGCTATCTGCGGGAGCACCACGGCGCCGCGGTGGCGGCCGTCCGCTGCACCACGGATGTGCTGGCCGGCCTGCGGACCGTGCTGGCGTCGGAGCTGCCGCCCCGTTCCCCGGTCATCGTCGAAACACCCGTGTACGGCGACCTGTTCACCGTCGTACGGGAGGCCGGCCTCACCCCGCTGGCCGTTCCGCTGGCGCGCGGCGCCGACGGCTACCGGCACGACTGGGCGGCCCTCGAAGCGGCGGCCGCCGCCGGCGCGCGTGCCTGGATACTGTGCCAGCCCCACAACCCCGTGGGACGGGCCTGGACCGGGGACGAGCAGGCGGCGGCGGTGTCGCTCGTGCGCCGGCACGACCTGCTGCTCCTCGCCAACGAGGTGCACCTCCCGCTCGGCCTGGACCAGCAGCCGCCCTCCGCGTACGCGGACGCCGGCATCGACCGGGCGCGGGCCTTCGGATTCACCTCCGCGTCCAAGGCGTTCAACGTGGCAGGGCTGAAGAGCGCCACGCTCTACGCCTCGGAACGCACCGCGGAGACCCTCACGGGGATGCCGCAGGGCCTGCTCGGCCGCCCCGGGAGCCTCGGCTCCCTCGCCACGGTCGCCTGCTACGAGCACGGAGTGCCGTGGTTGACGGGCCTCCGTGCCGAACTCGCCGCACGCGTCGCACAGGTCCGCACCGAACTGAGCGAACTACCGCTGGCAGTCGATGTGTTGGCGCCCGATGCCACATACCTGGTCTGGGCGGAGTTCCCCCGCGCGGGCGAGGCCGAGCGGTTCGCCGAGGCGCTGCGCACCGCCTCCGTGCACGTACTGCCGGGCGGTGTGTTCGGCGGGGAGCGGTTCGCGCACTGCTTCAGGATCAACGCCGCCGCCCATCCGGCGGTCCTGGACGAGGCGTTCACCCGGATCCGCGCCGCACTGTGAAGGCCCGCCCAACGGGGCCTTAATCAGCGCGTTACGCGTCCGTAGGTGTGGTGTCACAGTGGCGAGTGAGGCTGGTGAAGCCGACGATCGTCCCCACGGCGGGCGTCGGTGAACACCACGCACCACTCGGACAACCGGTCCTCCCCCCACGATCCGAACAGGATGGGACCACACAGATGCGTATTCCGCTGGAACGCCCTTCCCGCGCCGGTGCCCACCGCGCCGGCCCGCGTGCGTCCCGCCGAAGAGCCGGTCACACCGGCTGAGCAACCACCCGCTGCCCGGGACCGGGCCGCCCGAGTCGCGGCCCGGCCCGGTTCTTCGCGCGCCCTCACGCAAGGAAGGAATCACCACGGTGCTCATATCGCACCCCGACCACCCGGCCGACCTGCCCGCCGACTCCTCGGCCCGGCAACTCGGCCCACCCCCGGCCGCGGAGGGGACCGGCGCCGGCCGGGTCCTCGTCGTCGGCATGCCGGGACCCCGGCTCGACCGGCTCACCAGCACCCTGCGGGCCACCGGCCACGAAGTGCGGCAGGTGCCACCCGGCAGGGTGAGCACGCAGGTCCGGCAGGCCACGCCGGACGCCGTGGTCGCCCTGAACGACGAGCGGAGCGGGCTGGAGGTGATCCGCGAAGTCCGCGCCGCGCCCGCGGGCCGCGCGCTGCCGCTCGTCATGGTCACCGCGGGCCCGGCCCCCGCCGAGGTCGCCGACCTGCTGCGGAACGGGGCCGACGACTGCGTCCCCGACGCCTCCGACCCGGTCGAACTCGCCGCCCGTATCGAGGCGAAGCTGCACCGCGTCCCCGTGCCGGTCGAGCAGCTGCTGCTGGACCCGCGTACCGGGCTCTACTCCCACCGGCACTTCCTGGACGAGCTGGCGCGGGAGTTGCAGCGCCCGGGGACGGGGCGGCGCGCCGGCCCCTCGGGGGTCATGGCGATGGTCGCCGTCGCCGAAATGAGCGCGCTGGAGCACCGGTTGGGCCACCGCGTCCACCGGGAGGTCGCCGAGCGGCTGGCGGGCGTCGCCGAGCGGCTCGGCAGCACCTGCGACCGGTTCGGCTGGGACGAGGCGGGTCACCTGCTGATGCTGCTGCCCGGCGTGGACGAGGAGACCGCCCGGCGCGGCCTGGAGAAGTTCGCGCACGCCGTCGCCTCCACCCGCTTCGTCGTCGCCGACGAGAACGTCCGGCTCACCCCGGCCATCGGCTTCGTCCCGCTCGCCGACTGCACCGGGCCCGACGAGGCCGTCGAGAAGGCGCTCGCGGCGGCCGCGGAGTCCACCAGCCACCGGGATCTGCGCCCGGTGGCGTACGCGCCCTGGATGCGCGCCTCGCACCGTCGCCGCAATCCCTTCGGCGCCGCCCTGCGCGCCCGGCTGACGGCCCTCTCCTCGCTGATCGTCCTGCCGCTGGGCGTGGGCCTGCCGTTCCTCGTCTACCAGCAGGCCTACGGCTGGGGCTGGGACGTGGGCTCGGTGATGTACTGGGTGGTGGTGGCCGGGCTGCTGGTCTCCGCCGCGCTGATCGTCGTGGAGTGCCTGTTCTCGCTGGACGCGCCGCGCCGCCCGGCGGAGCCCGCCGAGCCCTACCCGCCCGCCGGCGCGATCATCGCCGCTTACCTCCCCAACGAGGCGGCCACCATCGTCGACACCGTGGAGTCCTTCCTCCGGCTGGACTACCCGAACGACTTCGAGGTGGTGCTCGCGTACAACACGCCGCACCCGCTGCCGATCGAGGACACCCTGCGCGAGATGGCCGCGCGCGACCCCCGGCTGGTGCTGCTGCCGGTCGCGGGCTCCACCTCCAAGGCGCAGAACGTCAACGCGGCGGTGACCCGGGTGCGCGGCGACTTCGTCGGGATCTTCGACGCGGACCACCACCCGGCCCGGAACGCCTTCCAGCACGCCTGGCACTGGCTCTCGCACGGCTACGACGTGGTCCAGGGCCACTGCGTGGTCCGCAACGGCGACAGCTCCTGGGTGGCGAAGCTGGTCGCCGTGGAGTTCGAGGCGATCTACGCGGTCAGCCACCCCGGCCGCACCCGGCTGTACGGCTTCGGTGTCTTCGGCGGCTCC
Organism: Streptomyces sp. NPDC053560; assembly: GCF_044544605.1. NCBI lineage: Bacteria > Bacillati > Actinomycetota > Actinomycetes > Kitasatosporales > Streptomycetaceae > Streptomyces > Streptomyces sp. NPDC053560. The sequence goes on from NZ_JBITXI010000028.1 coordinate 29,410, forward strand.
AACGGCTTCTGGCGCACCGACCTGCTCGCGCGTACCCGCATGCACGGCTCGATGCTCACCGAGGACATCGACTCCACGATGCGCGCGCTGGGCGAGGGCGCCCGCTTCACCGTCGACCGCACCCTGATCTCCCGCGAGCTCGCGCCGACCATGCTCAAGCCCCTGTGGAACCAGCGCTCGCGCTGGGCGCAGGGCTGGCTCCAGGTCTCGCTCACCCACCTGTGGCGCAGCCTGCGTTCGCCCGCCTTCACGCCCCGGCAGAAGGCCGGGATGCTGGTCCTGCTGGGCTGGCGCGAGGTGCAGCCCTGGCTGACGCTCCAGATGTGGCCCATCCTGATGTACTCGGTGTGGAAGGCCGGCGGCCCGGCCGGGCTGGACTGGACCGTGCCGGTGTGCCTGCTGGCGATGGCCGTCACGCTCTCGGCGGGGCTGGTGCAGGCGGCGTTCGCCTGGCGGCTCGCCGCCCCCGAACTGCGCCGCCGCCGCGGCTGGTTCTGGAGCTACGCGGTCCTCTCGACGTTCTTCTACACGCACTTCAAGAACACGCTCGCGCGGCAGGCCTGCATGAAGGAGGCGCTGGGGGACCGGCGCTGGCGGGTCACCCCGCGCGCGGTGACGGCCGCCGCACCGGCCGCGGCGGCGGGTGAGCGCCCGTGACGGCCACCGCAATCGGTGCGCGCAGCGAGGAGTCGGCCGCCGCCCGGAGCAAGGCGAAGGAGCTCCAGGGCTTCCGCGGCATCGCCGCGCTGAGCACGGTCGTCTTCCACGTCTGGCAGCAGTACCACGTGTACGACGGGGACGGCTCCCATCCGCCGGTGGACAGCCCGTACCTCGCCTCGCTGCTCTCCCTCGAAGTCATCGACTTCTTCTTCGTGGTCTCCGCCTACCTGCTCACGCTCTCGTACGCGCGGGCCGCCATCGACGGCGGCTCGACCCGGCCCGGGCGGCTGTTCCTCTTCCGGCGCGCGGTGCGCATCGTGCCGCTGTACTTCCTGGCGGTGCTGGTCGTCTGGTCGACCCGGAACCCGCAACTGGCCGGCAACTGGCGGGACCTGGTGGAGCACCTCACCTTCACCCACGTCTTCGACCGCGAGCAGATCTTCTACACGCTCGGCCCGGCCTGGTCGCTCTCCCTGGAGGTCGCCTTCTACCTCGTGCTCGTCGCGCTGGGGCCGCTCGCCGTACGGGCCTGCCGTCCGCTGCGCCGCCGCGGCGCGCGCGTCGCGGTGTGCGCGGGCGGCTGCCTGCTGCTGTTCGTGCTGCCGGTGGTGTGGGTGACCGTCGCGCGGTACGGATACGGCGTCCCGCACACCGACTGGACGGTGTACTTCGGCCCGCAGGCCCGCTTCGGGGGCTTCGCGGCCGGCATGGGCCTCGCCGTGCTGATGGCCGTGCTCGGCGGGCGGGGCCGGCTGCGGCCCGTACCGGCGACGGCACTGGCCGCCCTGGCGGTGGCGGGGGTCTACTGGCTCTCCTGGGACTCCCGGCCGGAGAACGCCACGTTCACCTTCTACCACCCGCTCGCCTCGCTGCTGTGGGTCGCGCTGCTCTTCGGTGTCCTGCACGTACGCGGCACGGTGCGCTGGCACGGGCTGCTGCGGGCCCGCTGGCTCACCCACCTCGGCCTGGTCAGCTACAGCCTCTTCATCTGGCACGAGCCGGTCATGCTGCAGCTGTTCCAGTGGGGCCTGCTGCCCGGCCGGCCGGGCGGATTCTGGGCGGCGGTGGCGGTCGTCCTGCTGGTGGCGGTGCCGTTCGCGACGGCGAGCTACTGGGTCGTGGAGTACCCGTCGAGCCTGCTGTACCGGCTCAGGGACGGGAACGGGCGGCAGCGGGACTTCTACGCGGGGGTGGTGGCCCGGTAGCGCGCCGCCTCAGGTGGCGGACCTGAGCATGACCACGATGAAGCTCAGGAACGCCAGCAGGACGTGCGTGCCGACGACGTAGAGGAAGACGCGTACGGTCAGTCCGCGCGGGGCCCGGTCCTCGACATCGTTCTTACGGGCCCCGGCGGACGCCGGCGGGGCGGCGGGCTGCTCGGTCACGAGGGTGGTCCTTCCTGGGATCGGCACGGCCGGGGAGCGGGTCACAGCCCGCGGCGGGCACCGTCGCCCAGGCACAGCCCGGCCGTGCCGCTCTGCATGAGGGTGTGGACGAAGAGGATCTCCGTGCCGCCGGGGGAGGCCGCGGCGATGCGGTGCGGGGTGAGCGAGTCGAAGTGCGCGGCGTCGCCCGGGTCCAGGAGCTGCACCGTCTCGCCGAGGGTCAGCCGCAGCCGCCCCTTGAGGACGTACAGCCACTCCTCGCCGGGATGCACCCGCACCAGGCCGGCCTGGCCGTCGTGCGGGGGGACGAACACGCGCAGCGCCTGCATGGCCCGCCCGGCGCCGCCCATCGGCCAGTACGTCCAGCCGCCGGCCTCCGAGGCCGCGGCCTCGGCGCCCCGGAACACCGGCTCGCGTTCCGGGGCCGTCTCGCCGAGCAGGTCGGATACCGTGGTGGCGTACGTCCGCGCCAGGGAGAGCAGCATCGGCAGCGACGGCTGCCGGCGCCCGGTCTCCAGGCGCGAGAGGTGCGCAGGGGACAGACCGACCCGACCGGCCGCGGTCTCCAGCGTGAGGCCGGCGCGTCGTCGCAGGTCACGCAGGCGGGGCGCGACGGCGGGCAGCTCCTCGGCGGGGCTGTCGGACGCGTGGCCGTCCAGAGGTTCGGTCATGTCTCTGGTATAGCCAGACCTGGCCCGAGGGGCAAAAGATTTGCCTCGGAGGCAAAAACGTCGCGGCCCCCGACCGCCACCTGCACCGTTCGCCCCGCTCCTGTGAACTCCCGGAAAACTTCCGCCACTTGCATTGACAGGGGCATGTCTACGCGCGTCATGCTGTACGGCATGAGAATCCCCCCACGGATCACCCGGATCGGCGCGCTCGGCGCCCTCGCCTCGGCCCTGTTCCTCGCGGGCCCCGCCGTCGCCGCCACGCCCTCCGCCGCCCCCACCGCGGCCGTGGCGCACGCCGCGCCCGTGCACGCGGCCGCCGTCGGCGACATCTGCTACTCCAAGCTGCCCGCCGAGGCCCACGAGACGCTGGACCTCATCGAAAAGGGCGGCCCCTACCCCTATCCGCAGGACGACGGCGTCTTCTCCAACCGGGAGGGCGTCCTGCCGCAGCAGCCCAGCGGCTATTACCACGAGTACACCGTCGAGACCCCCGGCTCCCCGGACCGCGGCGCCCGCCGCATCGTCACCGGCGAGAAGAACGACGAGGACTACTACACCGCCGACCACTACGAGAGCTTCGACCTGGTGGACCGCGGCTGCTGAGCGGCCGGGGAACAGTGCGGCGGGGGGGGGGGGGGGGGCGCCCCCGCCGGGTTTTTAGAAGCAATAAAAGAGGCCCCCGGCGGCCCCGGCGCCGCCGGGCCCGGGCCCGCGGGGGGGGGGCCGGGCCCCCGCGCGCCCCCCCCGCG
>NZ_JBITXI010000029.1:0-29305 GCF_044544605.1 Streptomyces sp. NPDC053560
GTCTTCCTGGTCAGCCACAACAACAAGTCCATCCGGGACACCTGCGACCGGGTGCTGTGGCTGGAGAAGGGCGAGCTCCTCATGGACGGCCCCACCGCCGACGTCCTCAAGGAGTACGAGGCCTTCACCAAGAAGTAGCCGACGGCGGCACGAGAACCGCGAAAGACGGGGAGGGCCCCGGAGCATCTGCTCCGGGGCCCTCCCCGTCCGGCGTCAGCGGCTCAGCCGTGCTGGCGCAGCAGCGTCCGCATCGTGCGCATGGCGACCGAGAGGTTGGCCAGGTCGAAGGCGTCCGACCCCTCGATCTCCTCCAGCGTGGCCCGCGCCCGGCCCAGGATCGCGGCGTTCTTCTCCTCCCACGCCTTGAAGCGCTGCTCCGGTGTGGCGTTGCCGTTGCCCGCCGAGAGAACGTCGGCGGTCAGCGCGGCGTGCGCGGCGAACAGGTCCTCGCGGATGGCGGCCCGGGCCATGGACTGCCAGCGGTCGTTGCGCGGCAGCTCCAGGATGCGGTCCAGGAGCTGGTTGATCCGCAGCCGGTCGCCCAGGTCGTAGTAGACCTCGGCGACGTCCAGCGGCTCCTTGCCGGTGCGGTCGGCGATGGCCACGATGTCCAGCGCGGGGAAGGCCGACGAGAACCCGGCCACCCGGTGCGCCAGCTCCTCCGGCACGCCCGCCTCGGTGAGCTGCCCGAAGATCGACTGGTACCACTCCATGTCGCTGCCGCGCAGCAGCTTGGGCAGCTCGGCCCAGACCGCGGCGACCCGGTCCCGGAAGAAGTCGATGGTGCCGGACAGCTCCAGCGGCTGCGGGCGGTTGTTGAGCAGCCAGCGGGTGCCGCGCTCGACCAGCCGCCGGGAGTGCAGCCGGATGCGGGTCTGCACCTCCGCCGGCACCTTGTTGTCCAGCGCCTCGACGTCGTCCCAGACCCGGCCCAGGTCGAAGATCGCGCGGGCCGCGGTGTGCGCCCGGACGACCTCTTCCAGGGAGGCGCCGGTCTCCTCCTGCATACGGTGCAGGAAGCTCGTGCCACCGCTGTTGACCGTGTCGTTGACCAGCACCGTCGTGGTGATCTCACGGTGCAGGGCGTGGTGGTCGACCTGCTCCGGGAAGCGCTCGCGCAGCGCGGACGGGAAGTACGCGTGCAGCAGGTGCCGGAAGTACGGGTCGTCCGGCAGCTCGGTCTTGATCAGCGCGTCGGCCACCGTGATCTTGGTGTACGCCAGCAGGACCGCGGTCTCCGGCTGCGTCAGGCCGCGGCCGTTGTTCAGCCGCTCCCGGATCTGCCGGTCGGAGGGCAGGAACTCCAGCGCCCGGTCCAGGTGACCGTCGCGCACCAGCCGGCGGAGGAACCGCTGCTGGGCGTGGAGCATGCTGGGGGACTGGGCGATGGCCAGCGACAGGGCGACGTTCTGCGCGTAGTTGTTGCGCAGCACCAGCGAGCCGACCTCGTCGGTCATCTCGGCGAGCAGCTTGTTGCGCTGCTTGACCGTCATGTCGCCGTCGGCCACCACGGAGTTCAGCAGGATCTTGATGTTCACCTCGTGGTCCGAGGTGTCCACGCCGGCGCTGTTGTCGATCGCGTCGGTGTTGATCCGGCCGCCGTTCTGGGCGTACTCGATGCGGCCGAGCTGGGTCAGGCCCAGGTTGCCGCCCTCGCCCACGACCTTGACCCGCAGGTCCTGGCCGTCGACCCGGATCGCGTCGTTGGACTTGTCGCCGACGTCCGCGTTCGACTCGGTGGAGGCCTTCACGTACGTCCCGATGCCGCCGTTCCACAGCAGGTCCACCGGCGCCTGGAAGATGGCCTTCATCAGGTCGGCCGGCGTCATCTTCGTGACGCCCGCATCGATGCCCAGCGCGGCACGGACGTGCTGGTTGATCGGGATGGACTTGGCCGTACGCGGGTGGATGCCGCCGCCCTGGGACAGCAGCTCCTTGTTGTAGTCCGCCCACGAGGAACGGGGCAGCTCGAACAGCCGGCGGCGCTCGGCGTACGAGGTGGCCGCGTCCGGGTTCGGGTCGAGGAAGATGTGCCGGTGATCGAATGCGGCGACCAGCCGGATGTGCTCGGAGAGCAGCATGCCGTTGCCGAACACGTCACCGGACATGTCGCCGACGCCGACGACCGTGAAGTCCTCGGTCTGGGTGTCCGTGCCCAGCTCCCGGAAGTGGCGCTTGACCGACTCCCAGGCGCCGCGCGCGGTGATGCCCATGCCCTTGTGGTCGTAGCCCGCCGAACCGCCGGAGGCGAAGGCGTCGCCCAGCCAGAAGCCGTAGGACTCGGCGACCTCGTTGGCGATGTCGGAGAACTTCGCGGTGCCCTTGTCGGCCGCGACGACGAGGTAGGTGTCGTCGCCGTCGTGCCGGACCACGTCCTCCGGGTGCACGACCTCGCCGCCGACGAGGTTGTCGGTGATGTCCAGCAGACCGGAGATGAAGGTCTTGTACGAGGCGATGCCCTCGGCCAGCCACGCGTCCCGGTCCACGGCCGGGTCCGGCAGCTGCTTGCCGACGAAGCCGCCCTTCGCGCCGACCGGCACGATGACGGTGTTCTTGACCATCTGCGCCTTGACCAGGCCGAGGATCTCCGTACGGAAGTCCTCCCGCCGGTCCGACCAGCGCAGACCACCGCGCGCCACCTTGCCGAACCGCAGGTGGACGCCCTCGACGCGCGGCGAGTACACCCAGATCTCGAACGCCGGGCGGGGCGCCGGCAGGTCCGGGATGGCCTGCGGGTCCAGCTTCAGCGACAGGTAGGAGTGCGGCTCGCCGTTGCTGTCCTTCTGGAAGTGGTTGGTGCGCAGCGTCGCCTTGATGACGGTGAGGAACGACCGCAGGATGCGGTCCTCGTCCAGCGAGGCCACCTGGTCCAGCGCGCCGTCCAGCTCCTCCAGCAGCCCGTCGATCAGCTCCGTGCCGGCCCGCTGCCGGGCCGGGGCCATCCGCGCCTCGAAGAGGTGGACCAGCAGCCGGGTGGTGTGGACGTTGTAGGAGAGGGTGTCCTCCATGTACGTCTGGCTGAAGGTCGAGCCGGCCTGCCGCAGGTACTTCGCGTACGCGCGCAGCACCATCGCCTGCCGCCAGTCCAGGCCCGCGCCCAGCACCAGCTTGTTGAAGTTGTCGCTCTCCGCGCGGCCCGTCCACACCGCCGTGAAGGCGTCCTGGAAGCGCTCGCGGTAGTCGTCGCCGTTCGGCCGCTCCGGCATCCGCAGGCCGAAGTCGTAGATCCAGGAGCTGGACCGGTCCTGGCAGCGCAGCTCGTGCGGCCGCTCGTCGACCACCTCGACGCCGAGGCGGTTCAGCAGCGGCAGCACCTTGGACAGCGAGACCGGGTCACCGGTGCGGTAGATCTTGAAGCGGCGCTCGCCGGGGCCCGCGCCGACCGGCTCGTACAGGCTGACCTCGAAGTTCCGGCCCTCCTCCGCGGTACGCAGCTTCTCCAGGTGCTGGAGGTCGGCGACCGCGGCGCGCGGGGAGTTGTCGGCCTTGTAGCCCTCGGGGAAGGCGTGCGCGTACCGGCGCAGCAGCTCGGCCGCGCGCTCCTCGCCGCACTCGGCGTTCAGCGCCTCGGCGAAGCCGTCCTCCCAGGAGCGGGCCGCCTCGACCAGCCGCGCCTCGATGCGGTCCGCGTCGGCGTCGGTGAGGTCGGGCAGCGTGGCGCCCGGCGCGACCCGGATGACGAAGTGCAGCCGGGAGAGGATGGACTCGGTGTTCCAGGCCGTGAAGTCGACGCTGGTGCCGCCCAGCTCCTCCTTGAGGATGTCGATCAGGCGCAGCCGGACGCCGGTGGTGTAGCGGTCCCGCGGGAGGTAGACCAGCGCGGAGTAGTAGCGCCCGTACTCGTCCTGGCGCAGGTACAGCCGCAGCCGGCGGCGCTCCTGGAGGTAGAGCACGCTGGTGGCGATGGCGCGCAGCTGGTCGACCGGGGTCTGGAACAGCTCGTCGCGCGGGTAGGTCTCCAGGATCTGGAGCAGGTCGCGGCCGTCGTGGCTGTTGGGCGAGAAGCCGGCGCCCTCCAGCACCTCGGTGACCTTGCGGCGGATGACCGGCACGCGGCGGACCGACTCGGTGTACGCGGCGGACGAGAACAGGCCGAGGAAGCGGCGCTCACCGACGACGTTCCCCTGCGCGTCGAACTTCTTCACGCCGACGTAGTCGAGGTAGCTCGGCCGGTGCACGGTCGCACGGCTGTTCGCCTTCGTCAGGATCAGCAGCTTGTGCTCGCGGGCCTTCTTGCGGGCGTCCTTGGGGAGACGGTTGAAGGACGGGGAGACGGGGTGGCCCTCGTCGTCCTCGTGGTGCTGCGGGTCCGAGCGCAGGATGCCGAGGCCGGTACCGGCAACGGCGGTGAGCACGTCCTCGTCGCCGTCGCCCTCGCCGGGCGCCGGGGTCAGCTCGTACTCGCGGTAGCCGAGGAAGGTGAAGTGGTCGGCGGCCAGCCAGCGCAGCAGCTCCCGGGCCTCCTCCACCTCGCGGTCGCGCAGGTCGTCGGCGGTGGGCTCGACGGGCAGCTCGTCCGCGATGCGCAGCGCGGAGTCGCGCATCTTCTCCCAGTCCTCGACGGCCTCGCGCACGTCGTTGAGGACCCGCACCAGATCGGCGGTGATCTGCTTGAGGTCCTCGCGGTCGGTCTCCCGGTCGATCTCGACGTGGATCCAGGACTCCACGAAGGCGTCGTGCGGCAGCTCGGCACCCTTGCCCTTGCCGGGCGTGCCGTGCGCCTCGTCCTCGGCGTCCAGGATTTCGATCAGCTTGCCGGTGACGTCACGCCGGACGACGACCTGCGGGTGGATCACGACATGGATGCCGCGCCCCTGCCGCGACAGCTCGTTCGTCACGGAGTCCACGAGGAAGGGCATGTCATCGGTCACGACCTCGACGACGGAGTGGCTGCAGGTCCAGCCGTTCTCCTCGACGGTCGGGGTGTGCACTCTGACGTTCGCCGTGCCCTGCGGCCGGTTGCCCGCGAGGCGGTGGTGCGAGAGCGCCGCGCCGAAGACGTCGACCGGGTCCCGCCCGGTGAGGTCCTCCGGGGCGGTGTGCAGGTAGTAACGCTGGAGGTATCCACTGAGGGTGTCCGGGTCCAGGCCCGGTACCGGTGACTGCCCTCCCGCCGGCCCGCTCTCAGCGACCCTGGCGGCCTTCGTGAGCAGCTCGGTCTTGGCTTCGTCCAGCTTGGTCTGCATGTCCTCTGGCTCCTGTCGCGCGCCGTTGCGTGACGTTGTGGAAATGAGTGGAAACGGCATGACGCCGGACCGGCGCATCACGGAACCCCGGGATGGACCCGGGACCGTGTCCGGTCGGATTCGACGCTATGCCGCGATGAGGGGCGACCGGGGCGGAATTGGCCAGATTTGACATTCCTGGCACCTGGTCGACACAGGAATGATCAACGGCCGCCCGGGCACCGTCGTGTCCCGGGCGCGGGGCAGGGGCCTCGACGCCCCCGCGGGTTATCGCGCTGATCACGCTGCCAGGCTATCGCTCCTGGCCCGGTGGTCGTCATGGGCCTTGTGTGTACAAAACCACACCCAGTTCTTTGCCGGTATGGACAGAGACGCACCTCGCCCGGTCTCACTCGGGCGCCCGCAGGGGGTCTTGGCAAGCGCTGCCGACCGGAGGACCTTGAGCGGTACGGAGTCGGACGCGAGCCGCGCGGAGGTACGCCATGGCAGCCAAAATCCTGATCGTGACCGGGGACGCGGCGGAATCCCTGGAGGTCCTGTACCCGTACCAGCGGCTCCGCGAGGAGGGCTACGACGTCCACATCGCCGCCCCGGCTCGCAAGACGCTACGGTTCGTCGTCCATGACTTCGAACCTGGGTTCGATACATATACCGAGAAGCCCGGCTACACCTGGCCGGCGGACCTGGCGTTCTCCGAAGTCGACCCGGGCAGTTACGCCGCTCTGGTGATCCCCGGCGGCCGGGCCCCCGAATACCTGCGCAACGACGCCGAGCTGCGCAAGGTCGTCAAGGCCTTCTTCGACGCCGACAAGCCGGTCGCCCAGATCTGCCACGGCCCCCTGCTCACGGCGGCGATCGGCCGCCTGAACGGCCGCCGGGTCACCTCCTATCCCGCACTGGAGATGGACATGCAGGCCGCGGGCGCCGGCTACCGCGACGCCGAGGTCGTCGTCGACGGCACCCTGGTCTCCTCCCGCGCCTGGCCCGACCACGCCGGCTGGATGCGCGAATTCCTGAAGGTACTGCGGGCCAAGGCACCGGCGGTGTGAGGGGGCGGGCCGCCGGGGCGTCCCGGGCCTGATCGGGCGGGACGCGGAGTGCGGCGACCAAGCGGAGGGTGGCGGCCCTCAGAGGGCCAGGCGCTCCGCGGTCAGGACGGCCTCGGCGAGGCTGTCGACGACCGGCACCCCGGCCTCCAGGAGGCTCGTCCGGCTGTGCGAGCCGCCCGTGTAGAGCACCGCGTGCGCCCCCGCGTACCGGGCCGCCAGCGCGTCGTCCACGGCGTCGCCGATGACGACCGTGCGGCCCGGGTCGACCCGCGCGCTCTCCAGCGCCGCGAGGTGCCGCACCATGTGCTCGCTCTTGCCGCCGCCGGACGGCCCGGTCCGGCCGTCCACCCGTATGAAATGTGCCTCGATGCCGAAGTCGCGCACGAGCGGCAGCAGCTCCTCGTGGCCGTACATGCTCAGGATCGACTGGCTGCGCCCTGCCGCGCCCCAGCTCTCCAGCAGCGTCTCCACGCCCTCGGCGAGCGCACACGCCTCCCGCTGGAGGGTGTAGTGCCGGTGGAACGCCTCGTCCATGACCGCCCACTCGGCCTCGGTCGGCAGCCGTCCCATCAGCCGCTCGTAGAACCGCGGGACCGGCACGCAGTACAGCTCGCGGTAACGCTCCAGGGTGATCGGGGGCAGGCCGATCTCACCGAACGCGGCGTTGGTCGCCCCGATCACGGCGTCGATGTCGTGAAAGAGCGTGCCGTTCCAGTCCCAGACGATGTGCGTCGCGTGCTTCCCCATGCGAGAAAGGTACCCACGCCCACCGACAATCCGGCCGCCCGTGCCCATAACCGCAGGTCAGGGCCGTAGGGAGCTGAGGGGGAAAGGCGGGGCCACGGCATCGCGCGACCGCCCCGCTCCGACCCGGATCCGGTCCCGGGTCCGGGCCCCCGTCAGCCGATCAGGTTCGGAATCTCCTGCACACCGAACCACATCAGCTCGTGGTCCTCGGCCCCGTCCACGGTGAACTGCGCGTCGTCGTCGCCCTGGTCCGCCGCCCCCAGCGCCGCGGCCGCGGCGGTGACGTCCGGCTCCGCGTCGTCCGAGTCGACATGCACGGCTGCCGCCTTCTTCATCGGCACCGGCCCGACCACCCGCACGACGCCCAGCGCCGACTTGTCCAGCCCCCGGTCCGGGTCCACGGACGCGGCACCGTCGGCGACGTCGACGGCCACCACGACGCGCCGCCTGGCGGCGCCGGGGTCGGTGGCCAGCAGTCGCAGCGAGGCCTGGGCGGCCCGGTTCAGCGCGGCGTACTCCAGCTCCTCGATGTCGTCGGAGACGTACCACTCGCGCAGCGCGGGCGTGACGGCGTAGGCCTCCAGCGGGCCGGAGCCCACCTCACCCGCCTTGTACGCCTCTGCGAGACCGGAGAGGGTCAGGGGGACGTAGACACGCATGGCCGCCGCTTTCGTATCGGACTGCTGGGACTGGTCGCTCTGATCGGGCGCAGGCAGCCAGCATACGGGCGCGGTTCCCCCTTCGTGCCGCCGGTACGGCCCGGGGACGGGCCGCCGGACACCCCGCCCGACACCGCCCTCGGCCGGGCCGCGCACCGCCCATCACCCTGATAGGTGAATCTTCCGGCCCCCTCCGTCGCACGCACGACCGCCTTGCCGCCCCTCCGCGCCCCTCGGTAGAAGAGCCCCACGCAAAAGCTACTGCCCGGTACCCAACGGGAACGGGCGGAACGGGGGCCATGATGACCACGACCACGCCACAGCCCGAAGCACCACCGGCAACGCCACCCGCCCCGGCTTCGAGGGCCTCGGCCTCGGCCCCGCCTGCTTCGGCTTCGGCTTCGGCTTCGGCTGCCGCAGCCTCACGCGCCGCTGCGGCCTCCACCACGCCCGCGCCACCGGCGTCCCGCCCCGGCCCTCCGTCCCGCCCCGGCGCCCCGGGCCGTACCGGCGGACCGCCCCGCGCCGGCGGTGCCCCGAGCCGTCCCGGGGGTCGCCGCGACAGCCGCCGTCCCGGCGACCGCACGGCTCCGAGCGGCCCCCGCACACCGGGTGCTCCCCGTACACCGGACGGCCCCCGCTCCGCGCCCAGTGGCCCCGCCCCCGGGCTTACGGAGGCCACGGCCCGTACGGAGTCCGCGGCCCGTACGGAGTCCGCGGCCCGGCTCCCGCGCGTCGACGCCCGCCGTCGGGCGGCGGAGCGGCAGCCGCACCGCTGGTTCGCCGACCAGCTCGTCCTCACCCTGAGCGGCCGGCGGCCCGTCCACGCGCTGCTGGGCCACGCCCTGCCCGCCGCCTACGACCGGCTCGCGGAACTCGCCCCGCAGGCCCCGCTGCGCCCCGTGGGGCCGTACCGTCGCGACCCGGAGCCCCGGGTCCGCGACTGCGGCGTGTACTCCCCGCGGCGCGGCGTCATCGAGGCCTTCGCCCGGATCACCGCGGGCGAACGCGTACGCGCCCTCGCCTTCCGCCTCGAACGCGGCGACGACGCCCGCTGGCGCTGCGCCGCCCTGGACATCGGCCCCTCGACGTCTGTCTGGAGCCGCACCACCTGACCCACCACCGGCCCGGGCCCCGGCCTCGGCCCCGGAGCAACCGGCCACCTGGACACCTGGACACCCGGTACACACGCCGCTCCGGCCACCCGGGCCCGCAAGAGCCTCCGGTGGTCGTCCCACGACAAAGCCGGGGCCCCGCAGCACTCGCTGCGGGGCCCCGGCCGTCGGCGCGCTCGTCGGCTGCGCCGACCTCGTCACTTCTTGCGGCGTCGGCCGCCCTTCTGGGCCTTGCGGCGCTCGGCGCGCGTCATGCCGTCCGACTCCGAGCGGGTCTCGCCCGCGGGCACGGCGTCGGTGGTGAAGTCGCCCTCGACGACCCCGCCCTCGCCGTCCACCGTCGGCGCGGAGAAGTGCATCCGCTCCGGCCGCTGCGGCGCCTCCAGCCCCTTGGCGTGGATCTCCGGCCGGGCCCCGGCCTGCGCCGGCACCGTGTCCTGCACGTCCTTCGCCGGCGAGGTCCGCTCCGCGGCGTCCTCCACCGGGACCTCCTCGACCTGCTGCTCGACCTGGACCTCCAGGTTGAACAGGTAGCCGACGGACTCCTCCTTGATGCCCTCCATCATGGCGGTGAACATGTCGAAGCCCTCGCGCTGGTACTCGACCAGCGGGTCCTTCTGGGCCATCGCCCGCAGGCCGATGCCCTCCTGGAGGTAGTCCATCTCGTAGAGGTGCTCGCGCCACTTGCGGTCCAGGACGGACAGCACCACGCGGCGCTCCAGCTCACGCATGATCTCCGAGCCGAGCTGCTCCTCGCGGGCCGCGTACTGCTCGTGGATGTCGTCCTTGACCGCCTCGGCGATGAACTCGGCGGTGATCCCGGCGCGGTCGCCGACCTCGTCCTCCAGCTCCTCCACGGTCACCTTGACCGGGTAGAGCTGCTTGAACGCGCCCCACAGCCGGTCCAGGTCCCACTCCTCGGCGAAGCCCTCGACCGTCTCCGCCTGGATGTAGGCGTCGATGGTGTCGTCCATGAAGTGCTTGATCTGCTCCTGGAGGTCCTCGCCCTCCAGGACGCGGCGGCGCTCGCCGTAGATGACCTCGCGCTGGCGGTTGAGCACCTCGTCGTACTTCAGGACGTTCTTCCGCGTCTCGAAGTTCTGCTGCTCGACCTGCGACTGCGCGGAGGCGATGGCGCGGGTGACCATCTTGTTCTCGATCGGCACATCGTCCGGCACGTTGGCCATGGCCATCACGCGCTCGACCATCTGGGCCTTGAAGAGGCGCATCAGGTCGTCACCGAGGGAGAGGTAGAACCGGGACTCGCCGGGGTCGCCCTGACGGCCGGAACGACCGCGCAGCTGGTTGTCGATACGGCGCGACTCGTGCCGCTCCGTACCGAGGACGTAGAGCCCGCCGAGGTCCTTGACCTCCTCGAACTCCGCCCTGACCGCGGCCTCGGCCTTCTCCAGGGCGGCGGGCAGCGCGGCCGCCCACTCCTCGGCGTGCTCGACCGGGTCCAGGCCCATGCCGCGCAGCTCGGTCTCGGCCATGTCGTCGGGGTTGCCGCCGAGCTTGATGTCCGTACCGCGGCCGGCCATGTTCGTCGCCACCGTGACGGCGCCCTTGCGGCCGGCCTGGGCGACGATCGACGCCTCCCGGTCGTGCTGCTTGGCGTTGAGCACCTCGTGCACCACGCCGCGCTTGTTCAGCTGCTGCGAGAGGTACTCGGACTTCTCGACCGAGGTGGTGCCGACGAGGATCGGCTGGCCCCGCTCGTGCTTCTCGGCGATGTCGTCGACCACCGCGGCGAACTTCGCGACCTCGGTACGGTAGATCAGGTCCGCCTGGTCCTTGCGGACCATCGGCTTGTTCGTCGGGATCGGGACGACGCCGAGCTTGTAGATCTGGTGGAACTCGGCCGCCTCGGTCATGGCCGTACCGGTCATGCCGGAGAGCTTGTCGTAGAGGCGGAAGAAGTTCTGGAGGGTGATCGTGGCGAGGGTCTGGTTCTCGTCCTTGATCTCCACCCCTTCCTTCGCCTCGATCGCCTGGTGCATGCCCTCGTTGTAGCGGCGGCCGGCGAGGATACGGCCGGTGTGCTCGTCGACGATCATGACCTCGCCGTCGATGACGACGTAGTCCTTGTCCTTCTTGAACAGTTCCTTCGCCTTGATGGCGTTGTTCAGATAACCGACGAGCGGGGTGTTGACCGACTCGTACAGGTTGTCGATGCCCAGCCAGTCCTCGACCTTGCTGACGCCGGACTCGTGGATGCCGACCGTACGCTTCTTCTCGTCGACGTCGTAGTCGCCGGTCTCGTCGACGCCGCGCTGCGGGTTGGCCGCCTCGCCCTTCTTCAGGCGCTTGACCAGCTTGGCGAAGTCGCCGTACCACTTCGTCGCGGAGTCCGCGGGACCGGAGATGATCAGCGGCGTCCGGGCCTCGTCGACCAGGATGGAGTCGACCTCGTCGACGATCGCGAAGTTGTGCCCGCGCTGGACCAACTCGTCCTGCGACCACGCCATGTTGTCGCGGAGGTAGTCGAAGCCGAACTCGTTGTTCGTGCCGTAGGTGATGTCGCAGCCGTACTGCTCGCGGCGCTGCGCCGGCGTCATGTTCGCCAGGATGCAACCCACCGAGAGGCCCAGGAACTTGTGGACCCGGCCCATCATCTCGGAGTCGCGCTCGGCCAGGTAGTCGTTGACCGTGATGAGGTGGACACCGTCGCCGGACAGCGCGTTCAGATACGCGGGCAGGGTGCCGACCAGGGTCTTGCCCTCACCGGTCTTCATCTCGGCGACGTACCCGAGGTGCAGCGCGGCGCCGCCCATCAGCTGAACGTCGTAGTGGCGCTGGCCGAGCACCCGCTTGGCGGCCTCGCGGACGGTCGCGAACGCCTCGGGGAGCAGGTCGTCCAGGCTCTCGCCGTCGGCGTACCGCTCCTTGTACTCGTCGGTGAGGGCGCGGAGCTCGGCGTCGGAGAGTTTGACGAAGTCCTCTTCGATGGAGTTGACCTGGCCCGCGATGCGGTGCAGTTTGCGCAGGATCTTGCCTTCGCCTGCACGCATGATCTTCGTCAAGACGGACACTTGGGCTGGTCTCCTCGCCGGTCGGGCCTGTGCACGGTCGGTGCGCGGGCGCGGCATTTTTCCAAGGGGCAGGCCCCGCCGCAACGGCCATCGTAAGGGAGGACCCCACTCAGCAGGGAGGTCCGTCGCCCGAAGGCCCCTGTCCCTTCTCCACAACGTTCCACGACTCGCTACGACACTGTCGGCCACCTCTCTCCGGTCCTCTCGCTACGACAACGCGCGAGGCCCGCAGAAGGTGCCGGTACGCGGCCGGAACACGTTCCGGTTCGCGCGCGGGGCGAAAGCGGGTCCGGCGTGCCGCGGTGCCGGCGTCCTGCCTGAGTACGACGGTTCCGGGCGCGCCCCGGGGCGCAGCGTAATTCCTTCGCCCCGGCCGCGGCCAATACGCACACTGACAAGATGGAACCCGTCATCCTCACCACCGAACGGCTCGTCCTGCGCCCCTTCCGCCCCGCCGACGCCGCGGCCGTGCACGCCGCGTGTCAGGACCCCGACATCCCGCGCTGGACGACCGTCCCCTCCCCGTACACCCGCGCGCACGCGGAGGACTTCGTGGGCCCGTTCACCGCCCGCGGCTGGCGGGAGGACACCACGTACACGTTCGCCGTGACGCTCAAGGAGGACGGCCGCCCGGCGGGCGACGGAGCGCTGGTGGGCTCGGCGGGCCTGGTACGGATGACCCGGCTGGGGTCGCCCGATCGCCAGGCCGAGCTCGGGTACTGGTCGGTCAAGGAGCACCGCGGCCGCGGATACACCGCCGAGGCCGCCCGCGCGATCGCGCGCTGGGCGTTCACCGACCTCGGCGTGGAGCGCATGGAGTGGTTCGCCGAGGCGGGCAACGAAGCGTCGCGCGCCGTCGCCCTGAAGACCGGTTTCCGCATGGAGGGCACGATCCGCGCGAAGATCCCCCACCAGGGCACCCGCCGCGACGCCTGGGCGGCCTCTCTCCTCCCCTCCGACCTGGGCCTTCCCTCGGAGACGCCGTACCTGCCGTACGGCGGGCGGGCCGGCTGAGCCGCCGGCACCGGGAACGGATGATCGATTCTGCGGCCCGTTGTCAGTACCCGGTCCTAGTCTGATCGGCATGACAGCCGTGCCTGCCGTGCAGCCCGTGACCAGCCTGTCCGCCGACGAAGCGCGCCGCCTCGCGCTCCGCGCCCAGGGCTTCCTGGGCGCGCCCGACCGGCGCGCGGGGGTGCGAGGCGTCCTGCGCCGCCTGGGCGCCGTGCAGCTCGACACGATCTCCGTGCTGGCCCGCTCCCATGAACTGATCCCCTACGCCCGCCTCGGCGCGGTCGGCCGCGCCGCCGTGGAGTCGGCGTACTGGACCCCGCGCCCGGAGACGGACGGCGCCGCCCCGCCGACCGGCGCCGCGTACGCCCCGCACAGCTTCGAGTACTGGTCGCACGCCGCCTGCATCCTGCCCGTCGAGGAGTGGCCGCACTTCGCGTTCCGCCGCCGGGCCATGCGGGCGCGCGGCCACCGCTGGCACGTCATGAAGGACTCCGAGCGCTCGTGCGCCGCCGTCCTGGACCGGCTGAAGGCCGACGGCCCGCTCACCACCACCCAGCTGGGCGGCGGCCGGAACGGCGGCGAGTGGTGGGACTGGTCCGAGACGAAGATCGCGGTGGAGTGGCTCCTCGACACCGGCGAGGTGGTGTGCACGGAGCGCCGTGGCTGGAAGCGGGTGTACGACCTCGCCGAGCGCGCCGTCCCCGACGATCTGCTGCACGACGACCTGGACGACCCCGAGTGCGTCCGCCGCCTCGTCGCACAGGCCGGGGCGGCGCTGGGCGTGGCCACCCGCGCGGACCTGGCGGACTACCACCGCCTCAAGGGCGAGCAGGTCAGCGCGGTCATCGAGGCGACGGGGCTGGTGCCCGTCGAGGTCGAGGGCTGGTCCAAGCCCGCCTGGGCGGACCCGGCCGCGCTGGCCGAGCCGCCGCGCGGCCGGCACCGCACGACGCTGCTCTCGCCGTTCGACTCGCTGATCTGGGACCGGCCGCGTACGGAGCGGATGTTCGGCTTCACGCACCGGCTGGAGGCGTACGTCCCCAGGCCCAAGCGGATACACGGTTATTTCGCGATGCCGCTGCTGGTCGGCGGCAAGCTGGTCGGCCGGGTGGATCCGGCCCGGGAGGGGAGGACGCTCGTGGCCCGTCAGGTCTCGATGCAGGGGCCCAAGGCCGTTCGCCCCATGGCGCAGGCCCTGCGGGAAGCCGCCTCCTGGGTCGACTGCGACGACATCCGCGTCGAACGCTGCGACGACCCGGTCCTGCTCGCCGCCCTGAACGCCGAGCTGTCCGGCTGACGCGCCGCGGGCGGGCCGGTGACCGCCGGCTCGCCCGCTAGCGGATCTCCAGGATCTTCTCGCGCATCGCGTAGACCACCGCTTCCATCCGGGAGTGCAGCTGCAGCTTCTCCAGGATGTTGCGTACGTGGTTCTTCACGGTGTTCTCGGAGATGAAGAGCTCCTTGGCGATGTCGCGGTTGTTCATCCCCGTGGCGACGAGCTTCAGCACCTCCAGCTCGCGGTCGGTGAGCCGCGGCGCGGGGACGAGCCGTCGCTCGTCCGTCCGCTGGATCATCGACTTGAACTCGGTGAGCAGCTTGGACGCCATCGAAGGGCTGATCTGCGACTGGCCGTCCGCGACCGCGCGGATCGCCGTGGCCACCTCGTCGGTGGAAATCTCCTTGAGGAGGTAACCCGTGGCCCCCGCCTTGATCGCGTCGTAGAGGTCGGCCTCCTCGTCGCTGATCGTCAGCATGATGATCTTCGCGCTGGGGGCCACTTCCTTGATGGAGGTACACGCCTCGATACCGCCCCGCCGCGGCATCCGGACGTCCATCAGCACGATGTCCGGCAGCAGGTCGGCGGCCTTGTCCACGGCCTCGGCGCCGTCCCCGGCCTCGCCGACGACCTGGATGTCCTCTTCCTGGGCCAGCACGATTTCCAGCCCGCGCCGGAAGAGCGCGTGGTCGTCCACCACCAGGACTCTGATCGGCTCCTTGCGGGGCGCGGTCACGCCCGAGCCGACACCATCGGCCATGCCGATGCGGTCATCGTCCGCTTCATTGCGCACAGGCCCGAAGCTGTCCCCCATCGTTCCTCCCCGTCAACTACTCGGCCCGGAAGGCCTGAGTTTGGTCATAAGGCTGGTTGACAACAGCCCGCTACGGCCAGCCCGATCAGCGCCATACACAAACCGTCTCTCCGGCATGTCGCACTTCGTGTCCCAACACCCTGGCCGCACAGACACTATACGGCCTCAACTCCTGCTCACAGCGGCCACAATGGCGCCCCCGGCGCACGCCGGGGGCGCCTCGTCAGTGGGCTCAGCCGCCGAGCGCCCCGCCGGCTTCGGTGGGCGATCCGTCCGCGAACGGATCGGAGTTCAGGCGGATGACGCCGTAGTCGTACGCGTGCCTCCGGTAGACCACGCTCGGCTGCTTGGTGTCGGCATCGACGAAGAGGTAGAAGTCGTGACCGACCAACTCCATCTCATAGAGCGCCTGATCGAGGGTCATGGGTGCCGCGGAGTGGGTCTTCTCGCGGACGACCAGGGGACCTTCGCCCTGGACCTCCAGCGACCCGATCCGGGTGGTCGGCACCTTCTCCTCGTCGGAGGATTCCTGGCCGCCGAGTTCACCGTTGGTGTTGAGCCGCGCGGCGTCCGGGACGCTCACGGCCACGTCACTGGCCGGGATGCGCCCGCTGCCGCGCCGCGAGTGACGCTTGTCGTGCTGCTTACGGAGTCGCGCCTCGAGCTTGGCCGTGGCCAGATCGAGCGCGGCGTACGGGTCGGCGGCGGCTGCCTCGGCCCGGACCACCGGGCCACGGGACCGGAGAGTGATCTCCACCCGGTCGGAACGGTCGGCCTGCCGCGGGTTGGGCTCCTTGGACACCTCGACGTCGAGGCTGATCACCTTGCCGTCGAGCTTCTGGACCTTGTCCAGCTTCAGCTTCTCGGCCACGTGCTTCCGGAACCGCTCGGGCACCTCGGTCTTGCGGCCCTTGACGACGATGTCCACGCAGAACTCCGTTCCCGGATCACTCCGCCCTGTGCGAGCGAGGTGATGCCTTCTTGCACCAGGCTCCGACAAGTGCCGAAGCCTCGGACTTGGCGACTTTCACCTCCTTCTCCCCCACGTACCAGGACTCCACTCCAGCCGTTTTCAGCATCTCTGCCGGTACCAGGAACCGCACCTATCCGGCATTCGAGGCAAAGCGTCCTCCAAGTCCTCACAACCGAACATAGCTCGCTTGGTGGGTTGTCGGCACCCCCTCCTGGGGGGTAGCTCCGTTTGAGTGATTTTTGGCCCTCAGTACCTGCAACGATGAATTTTCCCGGTCAGTTCCAGTTGATTTCGAAAGCGCCGGGCGAAGCCGCCACCACGGCCGCTCCCGCCACTCTCCCTCCCGCCTCTCCGACCGCCCGCGCCGCCTCGGCCAGCGACGCTCCGGTGGTCATCAGGTCGTCCACCAGCACCACAGGCCCGCCGCGCAGCAGCCGCCCGCCACCGGCCACCACCTCCAGGGCCCCGGCCAGATTCCGTTGCCGCTGCCGCGCGCCGAGCCCGGCTTGATCGAGCACCGTCCGCCGCTGCCGCAGGGCGGCCAGCACGCGCGCCCCGGTCCCGCCGCGCCGCAGCTCCCGCGCCGCCGCCAGCGCGATTCTCCGTACCGGGTCGTGGCCCCGCCCGGCCACCGCACGCGGAGCGGACGGCACGGGTATCAGCAGCAGCGGCCCGTGGCCCGGCCGCAGGCCCCGCACGGCCCCCGCCAGCGCCCCGCCCAGCGGCACGGCCAGGGCCAGCGCGCCCCGCTCCTTGTGCGCCAGCAGGACCGCCCGCACCGCGTCGGCGTACGCAGCGGCCGCATACACCCTCGGCAGCCCCGGCGGCGCGGGACTGGGCCGCACCCGCCGCGGCCCACGCCGTCTCCCGGCCGCCTGCCCGCCCCCGGCGTACAGCGACCGCGCGCATTCCTCGCACAGCTCCGTCCGCGGCCTGCCGCACCCTGCGCAGCCGACCGGCAGAACCAGCCCGGCGAACTCCCGCCACAACCCCCGCATACCTCTACTGTCCCGCCCTCGCCGCCGCCCCACCACCCCTGTGGATAAGTCCACGGGCGGGACGGCTGCGGGAGGCCGCGCGGGCGGCTCATGGACAGCTCGTGGGTGGCTCGTGGGCAGCTCTCGGGCGGTTTCACCTGCGGAAAGGCCCCTGCCCCGCCCGTCCGGAAAACGGGCAGAGGACCGGGCGAGGGTCGGCCTGGCCCGCCGTTCACCCCGGGTAGACCGGAGCCGTACCTCGCGTCGCCACGGTCTTCCAGTTCGCGTCCAGCGGCAGCCGGACGATGCCCTCGTCCGCGTCCGCGATCAGCGGCCGGCTCTCGTCCTCCGAGGCCGCGACCGACTCGACGCCGTTCACACCGGGGAGCGTCTGCGTGTTGGACGCCGAACCGTCCGTCTCCATGAACTGCATCTGCTGCACCCCGCCGGACTGCCGGCCGACCACGACCAGCCGGCTGTCGCCCGCCCAGGAGGCGGCCACGACGTCCTCCAGCTGCGGCGCTATCGGGCGCAGCGCCTCGACGGACAGTTTGGGGTTCATCGCCGTACCGCCGCGTTCCACCCGGCCCAGCTGCAGGGTCGTCCGCCCCTTGTCCTCGATGAGCATCGCGATCCGGATGCCGTCCGACGCCACCCTGATCGCCTTGATACGCCGCTTGCCGAGCCCGGATACGGCGACCTCCTGCGGTTCGCCCTTGCCCGACCGGAGCCGCAGCAGCCGCGATCCGTCGTCGTCCCGGTCGGCGATCCACAGGTCGCCGAGGCCGTCCCAGCTCGGCGCGGTCAGCCCGTCCGTCTCGTTCTTCGCCTTGCTGCGCAGCCGTACCTCGGCCCGGTCGGCCTTCTCGTCCAGGTCGGCGACGTACAGCGCGCGGCCGTTGAGCGAGACGCCTGCCGCGGTCGTCTCCCCGTGCGCGACGCCGACGGAGCGCAGCGCGATCTTCCCCGTACCCAGCGGCCCGGGCACCGGCGTCGCGTCGGTCACGGAGTCCGTCATGCTGACCACCCGGTGGTCACCGTCGATGTAGTACTCCAGCGCCGTGTGCCGCGCCCTGGCCTGCTGCGCGTACCCGTCCACCGCGTCCTGCTGCTTCAGGCTGCACAGCGATTCACCGTGGTCGTCCTGGAGCTCCACCTCGCTGACCTTCGAAGCGCGCGCCATGCCCTGCACCGTGAAGAGCACCTGGGCGGCCATCCGCCGGCACTGGCCGGCCTCGATGCCCTCGGCCTTCTTGTTGAGCCGCACCCGCAGCGCGTTGGAGTCGTCCAGCGTGAGGGTGGGGCGGGTGACGCGCGTGCCCTCCGGGAACGCGGAAGTCGCCACCTTGTCCAGCCAGTTGGTCGGCCCCTGCAGCAGAGCGTTCACACTGGCCGTGACGGGGTCTATCCGCTGCCGCAGATACACGGGATCGGCGACGAGCACGTTCTTGCCCGCCCGCGGCTCCCCGGCCTCGGACTTGTACGCCGCGAAGTAGTACTTGTTGACGGGCTGATAGATGCGCTGGAAGTCCGGCAGGCCGAGCACCAGGCCGTTCGGCAGCCGGTCGATGCGCCACTGCCCGTTCTCCCGGGTCAGGTGCATCGTGTCCTTGTACGCCTTCTCCTGGGGCGTATAGGCGTGCTTGCGGTCCACCGTGGCCACCTGGGCGCCCTCGAGCGAGACGGTGTAGCCCTTGGCGTCCTCCCGGTTGGACGGGCTGCCCTCCGGGGTGGCCTTGGGCCGCTCCTGGAGCACCTTCGTGGTCACGAACGGCTGCCACGCCTTACGGGCCGGCGTGGCCAGGTACTGCTTGGCGGTGCGGAGGTTGGCCTCGTCGCTGGTCAGCGCGTCGAGGAAGCCGCGCACGATGTCGGTCGGCTGCGCCCCGTCCTGCGGCGGCACGCCGTAGACCCGCACCTGGGAGTCGGCGTCCGCGCGCGAGGCCTGGTCGACCGGCAGCGATTCGCCCTCGTCCGGCATCGACGCGCACCCGGCCAGCAGCATCGCCCCGGCGGCGAGCACCGCGACCGTACGGGGCCGTGTCCAGCTCAGCCGCCCGCCGTGCCGCATTCCGCCGCGCTTCTGATCAGCGCCGGTCACGAGGCTCGCCCTCCTGTTCCCTGACCGCCGTTCCCACCTGTCCCCCGGCCGCCGTTCTCACCTGTTCCCCGGCCGTTCCCGCCCTCGTCCGTACGGGGGCGGGCGTCCGTGGAGGCACGGGAGTCGGTACGCACGGGCGCCTCCGTCCGCACGCGACCCTCGGCGGCCCCGTCCGGGCCGGCGCCCCGAGGCTCCGTCCCATGAGGCGCGTTCCCCGCGTCCCCGTCGTGCGGCGCTCCGCCGTCACCCGCTCCGTTGCGCGCGCCGGCCCCGTTGTGCACGGCGCTCTCCTGAGGCGCGCTCCCGTTGCCCACGGCCCCGCTTCCGTTGCTCGCGGCTCCGTTCCCGCCCTTGTCCGCGGCTCCGTTCCCGCCGGCGTGCGTGCCGGGGTGTGTGCCGTGCCTCTCGGCGCCGTTGCCGGCCTGGGCCGGGACGGCCTGGGCCGGGAGCGTGAGCGCGGGCTTGCGCGCCTCGATGGCGCGGTGCCCGGCCGCACGGCTGCGGGCGCAGTTGCGCCGCGAGTCCTCCGGCTCCAGTGGGATCGGCGAACCGCGCAGCGCCTCACCGGCCGTACGCGGCAGGGTCAGCCGGAACTGCGAGCCGCCGCCCGGCTCGCCCCACGCCTGGAGCCAGCCGCCGTGCAGCCGCGCGTCCTCGACCGCGATCGACAGACCGAGGCCCGTGCCGCCGGTCGTGCGCGCCCGGGCCGGGTCCGCGCGCCAGAACCGGTTGAAGACCCGTGTGGCCTCACCGGGCCGCAGCCCGACGCCGTAGTCCCGTACCGCGACGGCCACCGCGCCGCCGCTCCGCCCGCCGGCCGAGGCCAGGCGGACGACGATGTCCCGGCCCTCGCCGTGCTCCACGGCGTTGACCACGAGGTTGCGCAGCACCCGCTCCGCGCGCCGGGCGTCCGCCTCGGCGACCACCGGGTACTCGGCGCCGCGCACGATGATGCGGCTGCCCTTGGCCTCGGCCAGCGGCTCGGCGCCCTCGATGACCCGGTGGACGACGTCCCGCAGGTCGATCGGCTCGGCCTCCAGGGCGGCGGCGCCCGCGTCGAACCGGCTGATCTCCAGCAGGTCCGCCAGCAGCGACTCGAACCGGTCCAGCTGGCCGCGGAGCAGCTCCGCCGAGCGCGCGGTGGCCGGGTCGAAGTCGTCGCGCGCGTCGTGGATGAGGTCGGCGGCCATCCGTACGGTCGTCAGCGGCGTCCGCAGCTCGTGCGACACGTCGGACACGAAGCGGCGCTGCATCCGGGAGAGCGCCTCCAGCTGCTGGATCTTGCTCTGGAGGTTCTGCGCCATCTTGTTGAACGATTCGCCCAGCCGTGCGATGTCGTCTTCGCCGGTGACCTTCATCCGTTCCTGCAGCAGCCCGGCGGCCAGCCGCTCGGAGATCCCCGCGGCCATCCGTACCGGGGTGACGACCTGCCGTACGACCAGCCAGGCGATCGCCCCGAGCAGCACCACGACGAAGACGCCGGCGGTGGCGAGGGTGCCCTTGACCAGGCTGAGCGACTTCTCCTCCTGACTGAAGGAGAACAGGTAGTAGAGCTGGTACGGGTTGCTGTTGACGTCGTCCAGGCGCTTGCCGATCACCAGCGCCGGCTCGCCCTCGTCCGACCCGACCCGCTTGATCTGGGTGTACTCGCGGTACGTGCCCGCCTGCTTGTCCAGCTTCCGCCGCATCTCTGCTGGCACGCTGCGCTCCGGGTCCACGTCGCCCGAAGCGCGCGGCCCCCGGATGCCGGGACTGTCGTCCACGAAGGGCTGCTCGACGGCGGAGTCCGAGCTGAGCGCGACCACCGAGAACACGCCCTGCCCGCCACTGGCGAGCTGCTCGACCAGGCTGGTGAGCCAGGTCGCGGAGTCCTGCGCGCCGCGGTTACCGGTCCGCTGGGCGTCGTCCCCACGGGTGTCGCCGGCGCCGTCGGCCATCTGCTGCGCCACGGCGAAGCCGCCGGCGGCCTGGCTCTGCGCGGCCTGCCGCTTGGCGTCCAGCAGGCCGTTCCGTACCTGCCCGATCACCACGAGGCCGAGCAGCAGCACCACGCCGAGCGACATCAGCAGGGTCGTCGCGACGACCCGCAGCTGGATGTTGCGTCGCCACAGGCGCATCGCGGGCAGCAGCGGCCTGCGTACCCAGCGGCCGATGAGGCGCAGCACGGGGTGGACGGGCCCGGCACCGGGCCCGTCCGGCAGCAGCTGCTGCCCGCCTCGTACGAAGCGCTCCAGGAAGGACATGTCGTCCGCCGTGTCAGCGGCCCGCCCCCGCGTCCCCTCCGGAGCCGAACCGTCCCGGGGCATGTCAGCTGGGTCCGGCCTTGTAGCCGACGCCGCGCACCGTCACCACGATCTCCGGCCGCTCCGGGTCCTTCTCGACCTTCGAGCGGAGTCGCTGGACGTGGACGTTGACCAGCCGGGTGTCCGCGGCGTGGCGGTATCCCCAGACCTGCTCCAGCAGCACCTCACGAGTGAAGACCTGCCACGGCTTGCGCGCCAGCGCCACCAGCAGATCGAACTCCAGCGGCGTCAGCGCTATCGACTGCCCGTCCCGCTTCACGGAGTGCCCCGCCACGTCGATGACCAGGTCACCGATGGCCAGCTGCTCCGGCGCGGGCTCCTCGGACCGCCGCAGCCGCGCCCGGATCCGGGCCACCAGCTCCTTGGGCTTGAACGGCTTGACGATGTAGTCGTCCGCTCCCGACTCCAGCCCGACCACCACATCGACGGTGTCGCTCTTGGCGGTGAGCATCACGATCGGCACACCGGACTCGGCCCGGATCAGCCGGCACACCTCGATGCCGTCCCGTCCGGGCAGCATCAGGTCGAGCAGTACGAGGTCGGGCTTGGCCTCGCGGAACGCGGCGAGCGCCTTGTCGCCGTCCGACACGAACGACGGTTCAAAGCCTTCGCCGCGCAGCACGATGCCGAGCATCTCTGCCAGTGCGGTGTCGTCGTCGACGACCAGGACGCGTCCCTTCATTCGGCCATCATCCCATTACCTGATCGTGACTTACCGAATCGTGACGTGGAACACACCTCCGTAAGGGCGTCCCGGGTGACCGGCGACACCACCCCGGCCTCGGTCACGATCGCGGTCACCAGCTCCGCGGGGGTGACGTCGAAGGCCGGGTTGTAGGCCTGGGCGCCCAGCGGCGTGACCGGGAGCGCGACGCCCGCCTCGGCGCCCGGGACGGGTACATGCGGCAGCGAGATATCGGTCACTTCGTACCCTGCTCGCTGCTCCACCTCGATCAACGCACCCTCCTCGGTCTCCGGATCCAGCGTCGTGGTGGGGGCGACCACCACGAACGGCACGTGGTGGTAGCGCGCCAGAACGGCCAGCGGATAACTGCCCACCTTGTTGGCGACCGCGCCGTCCGCCGCGATCCGGTCCGCGCCGATCAGTACGGCGTCGACCTCGCCCGCCGCGAAGAGCGACCCCGCCGCCCCGTCGGGCAGCACTGTGTAGGCCATGCCCGCCCGCGCCGCTTCGTACGCGGTGAGCCGCGCACCTTGCAGCAGCGGCCTGGTCTCGTCCACCCACAGGCGTCGCAGCTCTCCCGCCCGGTGCGCCGCCAGCGCCACGGCGAAGGCGGTGCCCTCGCCCCCGGAGACCAGCGCGCCGGTGTTGCAGTGCGTGAGGATGCGGTGACTGCCGCCCGGCAGCAGCTCGCCGAGCAGCTCCAGCCCGTGCTCCGCCATCCGCGCGCTGGCCCGCGCGTCCTCGGCGTGCACGGCCCTGGCCTCGGCCAGAGCGGCCGCCGCTGCCTTCTCGCCCGTGCCCCCGGCGGCCAGTGCCTCCTCGTACGCCGCCACCGCACGCCGCACCCCGTACGCGAGGTTGACGGCGGTCGGCCGGGCGTACGACAGGGTCGCGGCGGCCTCGGCCACGTCGAACCCGCGGGCCGCCGCCAGGGCCACGCCGTACGCCCCGGCGATGCCCAGCAGCGGAGCGCCGCGCACGGCCAGCGTCCGGATCGCCTCGACCAGAGCCGGCACGTCCGTGCAGACCAACTCCGTCTCCTCGGCGGGCAATCGTGTCTGATCCAGCAGGACCACCACCGGTCCTTCGGGCGGCTCCTCCCAACGCAACGCGGGGATCGCGGGTGCCTCGGCGCCCGCCTGGGGTACTCCGTACGGATCGGCCATCCGCTCAGTCTGCCGTCAGCGGCGGGGGAAGCAGAAGGTCTCCCCGCATGTCCCGGACAACTGTCGCGGGAACCGGAACAGCCCTTCGTGACAAGGGGGCCGGTACGAAACCGGACTTGCCATGGCACGATGACTGGCACCGCGGATCCCGGAACCCGACCGCCGCCGCGGACGGGCAGTGAGAAGGAGCGACGATGAACAACTCTCCGGGCTGGGCCTCGCCCGGATCCCCCTCCGACGAGCCGGACCGCGGCCCCCAGGAGCAGCCCGCACCGCCCGAGCAGTCCACGGACCCGCAGCCCGCCGACGCACCCGCCCCCGAGAAGGGCGCGGCGGATCAGCAGCCGTCCGCCCAGTGGGCCAAGGAGCAGCCGCCGGCCGGACAGTGGTCCGCGCCCGGCGGTGACGCACCGACGGGTGGCACGCCGGGCGCCGGCGGCCATGGCGGATCCGCGCCGAACGACGGCGGTCCCGGCTGGAATCCACCGGGCGGCCCCGGACCGCAGGACGGCCCCGGCGGTCAGCCCGGCGGCGGGCAATCCGGCTGGGGCGGCCGGCCCGGGCCCGGCGGCCCCCAGTGGGGCGGCGGGCAACCCGGCTGGGGCGGCGCCTGGTCCCCGCCGCCTCCGGCGGCCAAGCCCGGCGTCATCCCGCTGCGCCCGCTCGGCATCAACGAGATCCTGGACGGCGCGGTAGCCACCATGCGGGCGCACTGGCGCACCATGATGGGTATCTCGCTCGTCGTCGCCGTGATCACCCAGGCCGCCGCCACGATCGTGTCGGGCGTATGGTTCCAGCGGGCCGACAGCCTGGCTCTCGGGGCCGATCCGAACGCGGACCTCGACAAGGTCATGCGCGAGGCCGGCGGTCAGCTCGCCGCCAGCGGCATCACCTGGTTCATCGCCATGCTCGGCACCGTGATCGTCACCGCGCTGATCACCATGGTCGTCAGCCGTGCCGTCCTGGGCCGCCCGGTCTCGATCGGCGAGGCCTGGCAGGACTCGCGTCGCCAACTCCCCCGCCTCTTCGGCCTGCTCATCCTCCTCCCGCTGCTGATCCTCGCCATCATGATGGTGTGCCTGGTCCCGGGCATCGTCATCGCCGCGGCGGGCGCCGAGCCGGCCGGCCTGGGGCTCGCGCTGCTGGGCGGCCTCGCCGCCCTGGTGCTCGGGGTCTGGCTGTGGATCCGCTACTGCCTCGCCGCGCCGGCCCTGATGCTGGAGAAGCAGGGCGTCATCACGTCCATGCGCCGCTCCGCCAAGCTCGTACGCGGCGCCTGGTGGCGGGTGCTGGGCATCCAGCTGCTCACCGTACTGATCGTGGTGATCGTGGAGTTCATCGTCCAGATCCCGGCCACCGTCATCGGCATGCTGCTCGGCGGGGACAGCGCGGCGGACTGGATGAACGGCAGCGCCGGCACCGGCTGGACGTTCCTGATCGTGGTCGGTATCGGCGCCGTGATCAGCTCCACCGTCACCTACCCGATCAGCGCCGGCGTCACCGCGCTCCTCTACATGGACCAGCGGATCCGCCGCGAGGCGCTCGACCTCGAACTGGCGCGGGCCGCCGGCCTGCCCGGCTACGGCACCGACGCGTCCCCCGCCGCCGGTCCCACGCCCGGGAGCTGATGCGGTGACGGCCGGGGGGAGAGTCGCCGTGCTCGCGCAGCACCTCGCGGGCACCGGCGACGACGGGCCCATACGCACGCCGCGCGTCCCCGCTCGGGAGGCGGCGGAACGCGAACTGTCCAAGCCGCGGTACCACGAGTACGACCCCAACCCGCTCCAGCGTGCCCTGAACTGGCTCTGGCAGCGCGTCGACGACCTCTTCAACGCGGCTGCCGGGGCCACCCCCGGCGGCTGGGTCGGCCTGCTCGTCATCGCCCTGGTCGTCCTGTTGCTGATCGTCGCCCTCCGGCTGCGGCTCGGCGCCCTGCGCCGCACTCCCACCACCGGTTCCGCGCTCTTCACCGACCGGCCGCGCACCGCCGCCGAACACCGCACGGCCGCGGAAGCCCACGCCGCCCGCCACGACTGGACCCCCGCCGTACAGGAACGGATGCGGGGTCTCGTCCTCGCACTGGAGGAACGCGCGCTGCTCACGCCGGCCCCGGGGCGTACCGCCGACGAGGCAGCCACCGAATCCGGCCGCGCCTTCCCCGCCCACGCCGACCGGCTGCGCGCCGCCGCCCGGACCTTCGACGCCGTCACATACGGCCGACGACCTGCCACCGTCGAGGAATACGCCCTGCTCAGCGCCCTGGACACGGACCTGAGCAACGACAGGCCGCAGCTCACCACCGCCCAGCCCGGGGCCGCCGGATGACCACCGCCCCCGCGTACTCCACCTCTGTCTCCCCCACCGCCGCCAGGATCTGGTCCCGCGCCCGGGGCCCGCTCATCGCGCTCCTCGTGCTCGCCCTCGGCGGCATCGCCATCGCGGCACTGAAATCCGACGAACAGCACGGGCGTCTCGACCCGCGGTCCGCCGACCCCACCGGCAGTCGAGCGCTCGCCACTCTCCTGTCCGAACGGGGCGTCAGCACCCGTGTCGTGACCAGCACCCGCGAAGCCGCCGACGCGGCAGGCCCGGACACCACCCTCCTGGTCACCGACCCGAACCTGCTGACCGGCCGCCAGCTCGCCACCCTGCGTACGGCCACGGGGCGCACCGCCGGCCGCACCGTCCTCCTCGCCCCCGATCAGCAGGCACTCGACTCCCTGGCCCCCGGTGTCCGGACCGCCGAGCCCACCGACGTCAGCGTGCGCCCGCCCAACTGCTCTCTGCCCGCCGCCCGCCGCGCCGGCGACGCCGACCTCGGCGGGACCCGCTTCATCGGCGCCGCCCCCGGCACCGACCGCTGCTACTCCGTCAACGGCCTGCCCACCCTGCTGCGCCTGCCGGGCAGTTCGGCCGGCGGCAACGGGCCGACGGGCGGTACCCGGGCGGCCGCCGACGACACCGTCCTGCTCGGCGCCCCCGATCTGCTCTACAACCACCGCCTCGACGAACGGGGCAACGCCTCGCTCGCTCTGCAACTTCTCGGTTCGCACCGTCATCTGGTCTGGTACCTCCCCTCCGTCAGTGATCCCGCGTCCGCCCAGGACGGCGAGCGCTCCTTCCTCGGCCTCATCCCCGCCGGCTGGCGCTGGGGCCTGCTGCAGCTGGCCCTCGCCGCCGTACTCACCGCGCTCTGGCGGGCCCGCCGCCTCGGCCCCCTCGTCCCCGAGCGGCTACCGGTCACCGTGCCCGCCGCCGAGACGACCGAGGGCCGCGCCCGCCTCTACCAGCAGGCCGGCGCCCGCGATCAGGCCGCCGCCGTCCTGCGCTCGGCCACCCGCGCCCGGCTGGCCCCCCTCGTCGGGGTGCCTCCCCTCCACGTCGACAGTGCCGACGTCCTCGTACCGGCCGTCGCAGCCCACCTCAGCGCGGACGGCATCTCCTCCGGAGCCCTGCAGCCCCTGCTCTTCGGCCCCGCGCCGGCAGACGACAAGGCCCTGGTCCAACTGGCCGACCGACTCGACGACCTCGAACGCTCGATCCTTCATCAAGAGAGGCACGCACCTCGTGAGCACCCCGACAGCTGACAGCGCCCGAGCTTCCCTGGAAGCCCTGCGCACCGAGATCGCCAAAGCCGTCGTCGGCCAGGACCCCGCCGTCACCGGCCTGGTCGTCGCGCTGCTCTGCCGAGGCCACGTGCTGCTCGAAGGCGTACCCGGCGTCGCAAAGACCCTGCTCGTACGCTCCCTCTCGGCAGCGCTCGACCTGGGGACGAAGCGCGTCCAGTTCACCCCCGACCTGATGCCGAGCGACGTCACCGGCTCGCTCGTCTATGACGCGCGCACCGCGGAGTTCTCGTTCCAGCCGGGCCCCGTCTTCACGAACATCCTGCTCGCGGACGAGATCAACCGGACGCCTCCCAAGACGCAGGCGTCCCTCCTCGAAGCCATGGAGGAGCGGCAGGTGACCGTGGACGGGACGCCTCGGCCCCTGCCCGAGCCGTTCCTGGTCGCCGCGACCCAGAACCCGGTGGAGTACGAGGGCACCTATCCGCTGCCCGAGGCGCAGCTCGACCGCTTCCTGCTCAAGCTCACGGTCCCGCTGCCCGCCCGTCAGGACGAGATCGGCATCCTCACCCGGCACGCCGAGGGCTTCAGCCCGCGCGACCTCGACTCCGCCGGGCTACGCCCCGTCGCCGGCGCCGCCGACCTCGAAGCCGCCCGGGCAGCCGTCGCCAAGACGTCCGTCTCCCCCGACATCGCCGCCTACATCGTCGATATCTGCCGTGCCACGCGTGAATCCCCCTCGCTCGCCCTCGGGGTGTCCCCCCGAGGCGCCACCGCACTGCTCTCCACGGCACGCGCCTGGGCCTGGCTGACCGGCCGCGACTACGTCACCCCCGACGACGTCAAGGCCCTGGCCCTCCCCACGCTGCGCCACCGCGTCCAGCTCCGCCCCGAAGCAGAGATGGAAGGAGTCACGTCCGACTCCGTCATCTCCGCGGTCCTCTCCCACCTTCCCGTCCCCCGCTGAGCCACGCCATGGCCCTTACCGGACGCACCGCGCTTCTCGCGGCTCTCGGCGCACTCGTCGTCGGTCTGCTGCTCCCCGGCTGGACGGGCATCCTTGCCGTCCAACTCACCTTGCTTGCAGCAATTTTGTGCGACCTGTCACTCGCCGCGCCAGTGCAAAAACTGCAGTTCACCCGTACCGGTGACACGTCAGTTCGACTAGGTGACGCTGTCCCCACACACCTCACCGTCACCAACCCCACCGGCCGCCCCTTGCGTGCCGACCTCCGCGACGCCTGGCCGCCCAGTGCCTTCCGCCCCGGTACCGAATTCGCCGCCTCCCGGCACCGACTCCAGGTCCCCGCAGCCGAGCGCCGCCGCGTCACCACCGCGCTGCACCCCACCCGCCGCGGCGAACACCACGCCGTACGCGTCACCGTACGCTCGTACGGACCGCTCGGCCTGGCCGCCCGCCAGGGCAGCCACCACGTCCCCTGGGCGGTCCGCGCCCTGCCGCCGTTCACCAGCCGCAAGCACCTCCCCGCCAAGCTCGCCCGGCTGCGCGAGCTCGACGGCCGCACCAGCATCCTCACCCGCGGCGAGGGCACGGAGTTCGACAGCCTGCGCGACTACACGCCCGGCGACGACACCCGCTCCATCGACTGGCGGGCCACCGCACGACAGCAGACCGTCGCCGTACGCACCTGGCGTCCCGAACGGGACCGCCACATCCTCCTCGCCTTGGAGACCGGCCGCACCTCGGCCGGCCGTGTCGGCGACATCCCCCGCCTCGACGCCGCCATGGACGCCGCCCTGCTCCTCGCCGCGCTCGCCTCACGCGCCGGTGACCGCGTCGACCTGCTCGCCTACGACCGCCGCCTACGCGCCGCAGTCCACGGCCGCACCGCCCGCGACGTGCTGCCCGCGCTGACCGACGCCATGACGCCTCTGGAGCCCGAACTCGTCGAGGCCGACGCCCGGGGCCTCGCCGCGGCCATCCGCCGCAGTGCGCCCCGCCGCTCCCTCATCGTGCTCTTCACCGGCCTCGACGCGGCTCCGGTCGAGGAGGGCCTGCTCCCCGTACTCCCGGGACTCACCCGGAACAACGAGGTCATCGTGGCCGCAGTGGCCGACCCACGCATCGAGTCGCTGGCCCGCTCCCGCCACACCCCGGCCGATGTGTACGCCGCGGCCGCCGCAGAACGTACCCGCGCCGAGCGCCACCGCACCGCTGACCGCCTCCGCGGCCACGGCGTCACCGTCGTCGACACGACGCCCACCCGGCTGGCCCCCGAACTCGCCGACGCATACCTCGCCCTCAAGGCCTCCGGACGGCTCTGAGGGGGCCTGCGGGAGCCGAGAGGGGAAGGCGGTCCCCGGACCGCGACCGGGGTCCGGGGAGTCTCGCTCGGCTTCTCTCTCCTGAATGGCTCACTGAATGGTTCAGGCGAATGCCCAGGCAGTTCACGCGCGCGCCGTACGCCGCTCTCAGCCGGCGTACGAGGCTCGCGAGGTACCCGTACCCACGGCGTGCGCCGAAGGGCGTCCGGCGGAATGGCCCCGGAACGCAGAAAAGCCCCGCACCATACGGTGCGGGGCTTCCCCACAAAGATTGTTCGGCGGCGTCCTACTCTCCCACAGGGTCCCCCCTGCAGTACCATCGGCGCTGAAAGGCTTAGCTTCCGGGTTCGAAATGT
>NZ_JBITXI010000030.1:0-16042 GCF_044544605.1 Streptomyces sp. NPDC053560
CCGCGCACCCGAAGACTCCAGCTCCGCCACCAACTCCACCGCACCGGCGGCCTCAAGACCACGCCGGCTGGTCAGCAGCAGATTACGGACACCGTAGGTGCCGACGAGGTGGCGGGCGAAGAGCGCGCCGAGACCGCCGGTGCCGCCGGTGACGAGGACGGTGCCCTCGGGGTTCCAGGCGATGGGGCCGGTGGGCTCGGCGGGCGGTGCCAGGCGGGCCAGTCGGGGGGCGTAAGGCTGTCCGTCGCGCAGCAGAAGCTGCGGTTCGCCGGAGCCGAGTGCGGCGGCCAGGGCGGCGTCCGGTGCCTCGGTGCCGTCCAGGTCGAGCAGGCCGAAGGTGCCGGGGTTCTCCGTCTGCGCGGAGCGTACGAGGCCGTGGACCGCGGCGGCGGCGAGGTCGGTGGTCCGGGTGTCGTCGTGGGCGACGGCGCCGCGCGTCACGAAGACCAGCCGGGAGCCGGCGAGCCGGTCCTCAGCGAGCCACTGCTGTACGAGCGCCAGCGCGGCGGTGGTGGCGGCGTGCACGGCCTGCGGGGTGTCGCCGTCGCTCGCGGTGTGCACCGGAGCGAGGACGGTGCCGGGTACGGGCGTCTCCGCCGCGAGGAGCTCGTCGAGGGTCTCGTACCGAGGCGCGTCGGTGCCGTCGAGTGCGGTGGCGAGCAGGCCGGTGTCCGGGCCGAGGAGGGCGGGACGCTCGGTGGTGCCGCTCTCCGCCGGCTCGACCGGAGTGGGGTCGAGCCGGAAGAGCGCGTTGCGGATGAGGGCGGCCGTGGTGTTCAGCTGCTGGTCGCCCACGGGGCGGGCGAGGAGCCGGGTGACCGAGGCGACGGCGTGGCCCGCCGGGTCGGTGACGGTGACGCACAGGCCGTCCGTTCCGGCGGGGGCGAGGCGCACGCGCAGGGCGGTGGCGCCGGACGCGTGCAGCGAGACGCCTTCCCAGGAGAACGGGAGTCCGGCCTCGGCGTCGTCGGCGAGAAGCGCGGTGTGCAGGGCGGCGTCGAGGAGCGCCGGGTGCAGGCCGAAGGCGGCCGCGTCGTCGGCGACTTCCTCGGGCAGCGCGACCTCGGCGTACAGGACGTCGCCCGAGCGCCAGGCGGCGGTCAGGCCCTGGAAGAGCGGGCCGTAGGTGAAGCCGCGGTCGGCGAAGCGCTCGTAGCAGGCGTCGGTGTCCAGCTGCTCGGCCCCGTCGGGCGGCCACACCTGGGTGTCGAACTCCGGCGCGTCCGGCGCGGTGGTGGCGAGCACGCCGGTGGCGTGCAGCGTCCAGGCCGCGTCGGGGGCGTCCTCGGGGCGGGCGTGGACGGTGACGGTGCGGCGGCCGGTGTCATCGGTGGCGCCGACGCGGACCTGTATGCGGACCGCACCGGTGGCGGGGAGGGTGAGGGGCGCGGTGAGGCCGAGTTCCTCGATGTGGCCGCAGCCGACCTCGTCGCCGGCGCGGATCGCCAGTTCCACCAGCGCGGTGCCCGGGAGCAGGACGGTGCCCTGTACGGCGTGGTCGGCCAGCCAGGGGTGCGACTGGAGCGAGAGGCGCCCGGTGAAGAGAGCGCCTTCGCCTTCGGGAAGTTCCACGGCGGCACCGAGCAGCGGGTGACCGGCCGCTCCCAGTCCAGCGGCGCGTACGTCGCGGGCTTCGGCGGCTCGGGCGGTGGGCCAGAACCAGCGGTGCTGGAAGGCGTAGGTGGGCAGGTCGACGCGGACCGCTCCGGTGCCGTCGTAGGCGGAGGTCCAGTCGGCGTCGATGCCGAGGACGTGGAGCCGGCAGAGGGCGGTGACGACGGCATCTTCCTCCGTGCGGTCCTTGCGCAGGAGCGGGACGGTGGTGGCGTCGTCGGGTGCGGATTCCTGGGCCATGGCGGACAGCACGCCGTCGGGGCCGAGTTCGACGAAGGTGGTGACGCCCTGTTCGCCGAGGGTGCGGATGCCGTCGGCGAAGCGGACGGCATCGCGGACGTGGCGTACCCAGTAGTCGGGCGAGCACAGTTCGTCGGCGGTGGCGAGGGTACCGGTGAGGTTGGAGACGAGCGGGACGGCCGGGGCGGAGAAGGCACAGTTCTCCACGACGGCGCGGAACTCGTCGAGTATGGGCGTCATCAGCGGCGAGTGGAAGGCGTGGCTGACGCGCAGCCGGCTCGTGCGGCGGCCCTGGTCGGCGAAGTGCCGGGCGATGGCGAGCGCGGCGTCCTCGGTGCCGGAGACGACGACCGAGGCGGGGCCGTTGATCGCGGCGATGGACACGTCGTCGGTGAGGTGCGGGAGCACCTCGTCCTCGGTGGCCTGGACGGCGATCATCGCGCCGCCCTCGGGCAGCGACTGCATGAGCGCGGCGCGGGCGACGACGAGGCGGCAGGCGTCGGGCAGGGAGAGGACGCCGGCGACGTGCGCGGCGGCGATCTCGCCGATGGAGTGGCCGCCGACGAAGTCGGGGGTGACGCCGAAGGAGGCGACGAGGCGGTAGAGGGCCACCTCGATGGCGAACAGGGCGGGCTGGGTGAAGCCGGTGCGGTCGACGAGCTGGGCGTCCTGGCCCCAGATGAT
The DNA here is from genome assembly GCF_044544605.1 of Streptomyces sp. NPDC053560. Lineage (NCBI taxonomy): Bacteria > Bacillati > Actinomycetota > Actinomycetes > Kitasatosporales > Streptomycetaceae > Streptomyces > Streptomyces sp. NPDC053560. The sequence continues at coordinate 2,539 of NZ_JBITXI010000030.1, forward strand.
GTCGCGCAGGGAGCGGCCGAGTTCCGCGTCCAGACCGGTGAGCACGGTGTCCAGGGCTTCGGCGAAGACGGGGAAGCGCTCGTAGAGCACCCGTCCCATGCCGAGGCGCTGGGAACCCTGGCCGGAGAAGAGGAAGGCGGTACGGCCGCGGGTCCCGGTGCTCCGCAGTACGGCGGGGTCGTCCTCGCCGGCGGCGAGCGCGGCGAGCCCGCGCAGGGCATCGGCGCGGTCGGCGGCCAGGACGGCGGCGCGGTGGTCGAAGGTGGTGCGGGTGGTGATCAGCGAGTAGCTGATGTCGAGCGGGCACAGCTCGGGGTGGGCCTCGACGTGCCGCAGCAGGCGGGCGGCCTGGTCGCGCAGGGCGTCGGCGGACTTGGCCGACACGGACCACGGGATGGCCGGGATCTCCTCGACGGGGCGGCGCGGGGGCGATGTGGTGGCGTCGGCCGGCGGCTGCTCGATGATGACGTGGGCGTTGGTGCCGCTGATACCGAAGGAGGAAACGCCGGCGCGGCGGACGCGGTCGCCCTCGGGCCAGGCGGCCGGCTCGGTAAGCAGTTCGACGGCTCCGGCGTCCCAGTCGACGTGCGAGGACGGGGCGTCCACGTGGAGGGTGCGCGGCAGCGTGCCGTGCCGCATGGCCATCACCATCTTGATGACGCCCGCGACACCGGCGGCCGCCTGGGTGTGGCCGATGTTGGACTTCACCGACCCCAGCAGCAGCGGGTGCTCGGGGTCGCGGTCGCGGCCGTAGGTGGCGATGAGCGCCTGTGCTTCGATGGGGTCGCCCAGCGTGGTGCCGGTGCCGTGCGCCTCGACGACGTCGACGTCGTCGGTGGAGAGGCCGCCGCTGGCCAGCGCCTGGCGGATGACGCGCTGCTGCGACGGGCCGTTGGGGGCGGTCAGGCCGTTGGAGGCACCGTCCTGGTTGACGGCGGAGCCGCGGACGACCGCGAGGATCCGGTGGCCGTTGCGGAGGGCGTCGGACTGGCGCTCCAGTACGAGCATGCCGGCGCCTTCGGACCAGGCCACGCCGTCCGCGGCCTCGGCGAACGCCTTCGAGCGGCCGTCGGGGGCGAGGCCGCGCTGCCGGGAGAACTCCACGAAGGTGCTCGGCGTCGACATGACGGTGACACCGCCGGCGAGCGCGAGGGAGCACTCCCCGGCCCGGAGTGCCTGGGCGGCGAGGTGCAGGCCGACGAGGGAGGAGGAGCAGGCGGTGTCGACGGTGACCGCGGGGCCTTCAAAGCCGAAGGTGTACGAGACGCGGCCGGAGGCGACGCTCGGTGCGCTGCCGTTGCCGCGGAACGCCTCGTACTCGTCGCCGGTGAGGGTGGTGCCGTAGTCGTTGTACATGACGCCCGCGAAGACGCCGGTACGGCTCTCGCGCAGCGAGTGGGGGTCGATGCCGGCGCGCTCGACGGCCTCCCAGGACAGTTCGAGCAGGAGGCGCTGCTGGGAGTCGGTGGCCATGGCCTCGCGCGGGCTCATGCCGAAGAAGTTCGGGTCGAAGGAGCCGGCGTCGTGCAGGAACCCGCCGGCGCGGACGTAGGTGTGACCGGGGCGGTCGGGGTCCGGGTCGTAGAGGCCGTCCAGGTCCCAGCCGCGGTTGACCGGGAACGGGCCGGTGGCGTCGGCGCCCTCGCTGACCAGGCGCCACAGGTCCTCGGGCGAGGCGACGCCGCCCGGGAAGCGGCAGGCCATGCCGACGATGACGATCGGGTCGTCGGCGGTGACGGCAGGGGCCGGGAGCGGGGTGGCGGCCGGGGTGTCGTCGGTGGTGCCCAGGAGTTCCTCGGCCAGGTGGCCGGCGAGGACGCTCGGTGTCGGATAGTCGAACACCATCGTGGCGGGGAGCCGCAGGCCGGTCACGGAGTTGAGGCCGTTGCGCAGCTCGACGGCGGTGAGCGAGTCGAAGCCGAGGTCCTGGAACTGGCGGCCCGCTTCGACCTCGGCCGCGTCGGCATGCCCCAGGACCTGGGCGATCTGGGTGCGGACCAGGTCGAGGAGGGTCTCGCGGCGGGCCGCCGTGTCGAGTCCGGCGAGGCGCTGGGCGAGGCCGTCGGCGGTCTGGGAGACCTGTGCGGCGGTGCGGCGGGCGGGGATGCGGATCAGGCCGCGCAGCAGCGGCGCGACCTCGCCCTGGGTACGGAGGACGGGCAGGTCGAGGCGGACCGGGGCGAGGGTCGGGACGCCGGCGGCGAGGGCGGCGTCGAAGAGGGCGGTGCCCTGCTCGACGGTGAGCGGCGGCATGCCGGAGCGGGCGATGCGCTCCACGTCCACGTCGGAGAGGGACTTGGTCATGCCGACGCTCTGGGTCCATGGGCCCCAGGCCAGTGCGGTGGCGGGCAGGCCCGCGGCCGCGCGGTGGAGAGCGAGGGCGTCGAGGAAGGCGTTGCCCGCCGCGTAGTTGGCCTGGCCGGGGCTGCCGAGGGTGGCGGCGACGGACGAGAACAGGACGAAGGCGTCCAGGCCGAGGTCGCGGGTCAGCTCGTGCAGGTGCCAGGCGGCGTCGGCCTTGGGCCGCAGGACGGTGTCCAGGCGCTGCGGGGTCAGCGAGCCGATGACGCCGTCGTCGACGACGCCCGCGGTGTGCACGACGGCCGTCAGCGGGTGTGCGGCCGGCACGGTGGCGAGCAGGTCGGCGAGGGCTCCGGGGTCGGAGACGTCGCAGGCCGCAACCCGTACGTCGGCGCCGTGTCCGGCCAGTTCGGCCACGAGGTCGGCCGCGCCGTCGGCGTCGGGGCCGCGGCGGCTGGCGAGCAGCAGGTGGCGTACGCCCCGTTCGGCGACGAGGTGGCGGGCGAGCACGCCGCCGAGGCCGCCGGTGCCGCCGGTGATCAGGACGGTGCCGTCCGGGTTCCAGTCGGCCGGCTCGGCGGGCGCGGGGACGCGGGCCAGGCGGGCGGTGAGCACGTCGGTGCCGCGTACGGCGAGGTCGGGTTCGTCGTACGCGGCGGCCAGGGCGGCCGTCACGACCTCGGGCGCCTCGCGGGTGGCGGACGCGTCGAGGTCGAGGAGGGAGAGGCGGCCGGGGTTCTCGGTGCGGGCGGTGCGGATCAGGCCGCCGACCGCCGCGGCGGGGAGGTGGGTGCCGTCGGTGGCGCCGCGGGTGACGATGACGAGGCGGGCGTCCGCGAAGCGGTCCTCGGACAGCCACCGCTGGGTGCGGTCCAGGGCGGCGGCGGTCAGCGCGCGGGTGGCGTCGGGGACGGGGGCGTCCGGGTCGGCGGCCGCGACGGCGAGGACGAGGTCGGGGACCGGTCCTTCCGCGGTGGCGAGGTCGTCGAGGTCGGAGTGTGGGGTGACCTGGACGCCGGTGGCGCGCAGGGCGTCGGTGACGCCGACCGGGTCGGGGCCGACCACGGCCACGGCGGCCGGGGTGTGGGCGGGCCGGTTGCGGAGGGGGGTCAGGTCGACGTGGAAGAGGGAGTCGCGGTGGACGGAGGTGGTGTCACCGCGTGTGTCGGCGGGAACGGCCCGCGAGACCAGGGAGTCCACGCTGAGGACGGTGCCGCCGGCGGTGTCGTACACCGCGATGGACACGGTGTCGGTACCGGCGGCGGTGATCCTGGCGCGGACGGTGGTGGCGCCGGACGCGGCGAGGGAGACGCCCTCCCAGGCGAACGGCAGGCCGCCGCGGCTGATGGCGCCGAGGTCGGCGTAGGCGGCGGCGTGCTGGGCGGCGTCGAGGAGGGCGGGGTGCAGCCCGAAGTCGGCGGGGTCGGTGCCGGCCTCGTCGGGTAGTGCGACCTCGGCGTACACCTCGGCGCCGCGGCGCCAGGCGGCGCGCAGGCCCCGGAAGGCGGGGCCGTAGTCGAAGCCGAGCCCGGCCAGGCGCTCGTACGCGCCGTCGAGGTCGACCTCTTCGGCGCCGGCGGGCGGCCAGACGGTGGCGTCGAAGGCCGGGTCCGGCGCACCGCCGCCGGTGGTGAGCACACCGGTGGCGTGCTGCGACCACGGCAGGTCGAAGCCGTCCTCGACGCGGGAGAAGATGCCGAGGGTACGGCGTCCCGCGCCGTCCGGTGCGCCGACGCGGACCTGGAGCTGGACGCCGCCGCGCTCGGGCAGGACGAGCGGCGCGGCCAGGGTCAGTTCCTCGACGCGGTCGCACTCGACTTCGTCGCCGGCACGGATGGCCAGCTCGACGAAGGCGGTGCCGGGCAGCAGGGCGCGGCCCTGCACGCCGTGGTCGGCGAGCCAGGGGTGGCTCTGTACGGAGAGCCTGCTGGTGAAGAGGTGGCCCGCGCCGTCCGCGAGCTCGACGGCCGCGCCGAGCAGCGGGTGGCCGGCGGCACCGAGGCCGGCTGCTGCCACGTCCTGGGCGGCGCGGCCCGCGGCCGGCCAGAAGCGCTGGTTCTGGAAGGGGTAGGTGGGCAGGTCGGTGCGGCGGGCGCCGGTGCCGTCGAAGAGGGCGGCCCAGCGGACGGTGGTGCCGCGGACGTGGACCTGGGCGAGGCCGGTGAGGGCGGCCTGCTCCTCGGGGCGGTCCTTGCGCAGCAGCGGTACGGCGGCCACGCCGTCCGGCAGCGACTCCTGGGCCATGGCGGACAGGACGCCGTCCGGGCCGAGTTCGAGGATCGTGGTGACGCCGCGGCCGGTGAGGGCGGTGACGCCGTCGGCGAAGCGTACGGCCTCGCGGACGTGCCGGACCCAGTAGCCGGGCGAGCACAGGTCCGCGACGTCGGCGACGGTGCCGGTGAGGTTGGAGACGACGGGGATGCGCGGCTCGTGGTAGGTGAGGCCCTCGGCGACGGTACGGAAGTCCGCGAGCATCGGGTCCATGAGCGGCGAGTGGAAGGCGTGGCTGACCCGCAGCCGGGTGGTCTTGCGGTCCTGCGCGGCGAAGTGCGCGGCGACGGCTTCGACGGCGTCCTCGTCACCGGCCACGACGACGGAGGCCGGGCCGTTGACGGCGGCGATGGAGACGCGGCCGGTGAGGTGCGGGGTGACCTCGTCCTCGGTGGCGCGGACGGCGAGCATGGCGCCGTCGCGCGGCAGTGTCTGCATGAGGCGGGCGCGGGCGGCGACCAGCGTGCCGGCGTCCGCCAGGGAGAGGACGCCGGCGACGTGCGCGGCGGCGATCTCGCCGATGGAGTGGCCGCCGACGAAGTCGGGGGTGACGCCGAGGGAGGCGACGAGGCGGTAGAGGGCGACCTCGACGGCGAACAGGGCGGGCTGGGTCCAGCCGGTCTCGTCGAGGAGGGCGGCGTCGGCGCCCCAGACGACGTCGTGCAGCGGCCGGTCGGTGTGCGCGTCGAGCACGGCCGCGGCCTCGTCGAAGGCCTCGGCGAACACCGGGAAGCGCGCGTACAGTTCGCGGCCCATGCCCAGGCGCTGGGAGCCCTGGCCGGAGAAGAGGACGGCGGTGAGCCCCTCGCCGGCGACGCCGGAGGCGATCTCGGTGGCGCCTGCCGGGTCGGTGGGGTCGGTCAGCAGGACGGCGCGGTGCTCGAAGGTGGCGCGGCCGTCGGCCAGCGAGTAGCCGATGTCGAGCGGGGTGGCGTCCGGTGCGCCGGCGAGGTGGGCGACGAGGCGCTCGCGCTGGTCGTCGAGCGCGGCGGCGGTGCGGGCGGAGAGCGGCCACGGTACGACGGCGGGCCGTACGGTGGGCTCGGCGGCGGGCTCCTCGGGGGCAGCGGGGGCCTGTTCGAGGATGACGTGCGCGTTGGTGCCGCTGATGCCGAAGGAGGAGACACCGGCGCGGCGGGAGCGCCCGGTCTCGGGCCAGTCGGTGGCTTCGGCCAGGAGCTCGACCGCGCCGGCGGTCCAGTCGACGTTGGTGGTGGGCTCGGCGGCGTGCAGGCTGCGCGGCAGTACGCCATGGCGCAGCGCCATGATCATCTTGATCACACCGGCGGCGCCGGAGGCGGCCTGGGCGTGGCCGATGTTGGACTTGACGGAGCCGAGCCACAGGGGGCGTTCCCGGTCCTGCCCGTACGTGGCGAGCAGCGCCTGGGCCTCGATCGGGTCACCGAGGGTGGTGCCGGTGCCGTGCGCCTCGACGGCGTCCACATCGGCGGCCGTAAGGTGCGCGCTTTCCAGCGCGGCGCGGATGACGCGCTGCTGGGAGGGGCCGTTGGGCGCGGTCAGGCCGTTGGACGCGCCGTCCTGGTTGATGGCGGAGCCGCGCAGCACGGCGAGGACCGGGCGGCCCTCGCGCTGTGCGTCGGACAGCCGCATGAGGACGAGGACGCCGGCGCCCTCGGCCCAGCCGGTGCCGTCGGCCGCGTCGGAGAACGGCTTGCAGCGGCCGTCGGCGGCCAGGCCGCTCTGGGCGGTGAAGGAGACGAAGGGGCCCGGGGTGGCCATGACGGACGCGCCGCCGGCCAGGGCCATGGAGCACTCGCCGCCGCGCAGGGCCTGGACGGCCCAGTGCATGGCGACCAGGGAGGAGGAGCAGCCGGTGTCGACGGTGACGGCGGGGCCCTCGGCGCCGAGGGTGTAGGAGAGCCGGCCGGAGATGACGCTGGCGGCGTGGCCGGTGGTCGAGTAGACCTCGACGTCCTCGTCGGATGCCTTGATGACCTCGCCGTAGTCCTGGCCCGTGGTGCCGACGAACACGCCGGTCCGGCTGCCGCGCAGGGTCGACGGGTCGATGCCGGCCCGCTCCAGGGCCTCCCAGGTGATTTCCAGGAGGATGCGCTGCTGCGGGTCCATGGCGACGGCCTCGCGGGGCGAGATGCCGAAGAAGCCGGGATCGAAGCCGGCGGCGTCCTCGACGAAGCCGCCGACCTGGGCGAGGCTGCTGCCCTCACCGCCGCCGGCCAGCCGCTCCAGGTCCCAGCCGCGGTCCTGGGGGAACGGCCCGATGACGTCGCGGCCCTGGGCGACGAGGTCCCACAGGTCCTCCGGCGAGGCGACGCCGCCGGGGAAGCGGCAGCCGATGCCGACGACCGCGATGGGTTCCACCGCCGCCGCCACCAGTTGCTCGTTCTGGCGGCGCAGCCGCTCGATCTCCTTCAGGGACGACCGCAGTGCCTCGACGTACTTGTTCGGGGGCGTGCTCATCGTGTGCTCCAGCTCTCTTTCAGTTCGCCGAGTTCTCGGTGGCCAGCCGGAGCAGGGCTTCGGCGTCCATGTCGTCGAGGGAGTCCGCTTCGCCGGCCGCCTCGGGGGCGGGGTCCTCGGCTTCGTCGGAGGTGGCGAGTTTCAGCACCATGTCGAGGAGGCCCGCCTTGCGGAGCCGTCCGATGGGGACGGTGGCGAGCGCCTCGCGGATGCGGGCGTCGGGGTCGTCGGCACGGCCGGTGTCCGCGGCATCGGGTGCGTCGCCGAAGAGCAGCGAGCCGATGTGCCGGGCGAGGGCCGTGGGGGTCGGGTGGTCGAAGACGAGGGCCGCCGGCAGGGGCAGTCCGAGGGCGGCGCGCAGCCGGTTGCGCAGTTCGACAGCGGTCACGGAGTCGAAGCCGATGTCGCGGAAGGCGCGGCCGGCCGGGACGGCGTCGGCTGCGTCGTGGCCCAGGGTCGCTGAGGCCTCGGCGCGGACGGCCTCGACGAGCGCGCGGCCGCGTTCGACGGTCGGCAGCTCGGTGAGGCGGCGGCGGAGCGGCGGCAGTGCCGTGTCCCCGTCGGCGCCGGACGCCGCGTCCGGCTCGTCGGCGAGGGCCCGTACGGCCTCCGGCACCGTGCCGATCAGGGGGCTGGGACGGCTCGCGGTGAAGCTCGGCGCGAACACCTCCCAGTCCATCAGGGTGACGGTGACCGCTGTGTCGTCATCCTCCAGCATCTGCTGGAGCGCGCCGATCGCGTGGGCCGGTTCCATGGCCAAGACGCCCTGGCGGTGGAGGCGTTCGTGGACCTCGGGGTCGGTGGCCATGCCGACCTCGCCCCAGGTGCCCCAGGCGACGGACGCCGCGGTCAGGCCGAGGGACCTGCGGTGCGCGGCGAGCGCGTCGAGGTAGGCGTTGGCGGCGGCGTAGCCGGGCTGGCCGCCGCTGCCCCAGACGGCGGCGCCGGACGAGAAGAGCACGAACGCGTCCAGGTCCAGGTCCGCGGTCAGCTCGTGCAGGTGCCGTGCGGCGGTCAGCTTCGAGCGCAGCAGCGCGTTCAGCTGGTCCAGGGTCAGCTCCGCGACCCGGGCGTCCCCGTCGGCCACCCCGGCGGAGTGGAAGACGGAGGTGAGCGGCCGGTCGGCGGGGAGGTCCGCCAGGAGCCCGGCGAGCGCGTCGCGGTCGGCGGCGTCGCAGGCGGCGATGGTGACGTGGGCGCCCAGTGCCTCCAGTTCGGCGCGGAGTGCGGCGGCGCCGGGGGCGTCCTCGCCGCGGCGGCTGGTCAGTAGGAGGTGCTCGGCGCCGTGCTCGGCCATCCAGCGGGCGACGCGCCCGCCGATGCCGCCGGTGCCGCCGGTGACCAGGCAGGTGCCGTGGCCACGCCAGCGGCGCTCGGCCCGTGGCTCGGCCGGTGCGGCGTGCACCAGGCGGCGGGCGAGAACCCCGGAGGCACGGACCGCGAGCTGGTCCTCGCCCTGCGGGTCGGCGAGCAGGCCGGTGAGACGGGCGGCCGAGCGGGGGTCGAGCGTGGCCGGCAGGTCGATCAGGCCGCCCCACCGGTCGGGGTGTTCGAGCGCGACGACCCGGCCGAGGCCCCACAGCGCACCCTGCACCGGGTTGCTGAGGGTGTCGTCGCGGCCGGCGGCCACGGCACCTCGGGTCAGGCACCACAGGGGCGCGGTCAGATCCGCGTCACCGAGCGCCTGGAGCAGGACCAGGGTCTGGCCCAGTCCGGTGGGTACGGAGTCGAAGTCGGGGTGCGGTTCCTCGGCGGCGGCCAGCAGGGAGACGACCCCGGCGAACTCCTCGCCTTCTTCGACCAGTTGCGCGATCTGCGCGGCCCACGCCACCCGGTCGGCGCCCTTGGCCTCGAAGCGGACGGTGTCCGTGCCGAGCGCGGCGAGCGCGGCGGCCACCCACGGGGTGTCGGCATGGTCCGGCGGGACGGCCACGAGCAGGCGCCCGGTGGCGGCCGGGGCCGGTTCTCCGACGCGCGTCCAGTCGACGCGGTAGCGCAGTTCGTCGACGCGGGCGCGGGCCTGGGACCGGGACCGCCAGGCCGACAGGGCGGGCAGCACCGCGCCGAGCGCGGACCGCCCTTCGTCGGCCGGGACGCCCAGCTCGCCGGCGAGCCGGGCGAGGTCCTGGCTCTCCACCAGCTCCCAGAACGCGGTGTCCGACGCGTCGCCGCCCGCCGGGGCCTCGGCCCTCGGCTCGGGCCAGAAGTCCTGCCGCTGGAAGGGGTACGTCGGCAGGCTCACCGGCTCGTACGCGGAGTGCGCGAAGACAGTGGTCCAGTCGACGGCGGCACCCCGGGTGTGGGCCTCGGCCAGCGACACGAGGAAGCGCTTGAGGTCGCCCTCGTCGCGGCGGAGCGAGCCGAGGACCACCGCCGCCTCCGCGCCGGCCTCCTCGGCGACGGCCTCCTGCGTCTCCTGGATCGGGGCGGCGAGCACGGGGTGCGGGCTGACCTCGATGAAGACGCGGTGCCCGGCGGCGAGGAGGGCGCGGGTGGCCTCCTCCATACGGACGGTCTGCCGCAGGTTGGTGTACCAGTAGGCGCCGTCGAAGGCGGCCTCCTCCAGGCGCGCGCCGGTCACGGTCGAGTAGAACGGCACGTCGGGGGCGTGCGGACGGACCGGTGCGAGGACGCGGGCGAGTTCGTCGCGTACGGCTTCGACGTGCGGGCCGTGCGAGGCGTAGTCCACGGACACCTTGCGGGCGCGGACGCCGCACTCGCGGCAGGCGGCGAGCAGCTCGTCGAGCGCGGCGGCGTCACCGGAGACGACCACGGAGGAGGGGCCGTTGACGGCGGCGACGGACAGTGCCTCGTGCCAGGGGGCGAGCAGTTCGGTGACGCGGTCGACGGGGGCGGCCACCGACATCATGCCGCCGAGCCCGGACAGCCGGGGCAGGGCCTGGCTGCGCAGGGCCACGACACGCGCGGCGTCCTCCAGGCTGAGCGCCCCGGCGATATGGGCGGCGGCGATCTCGCCCTGCGAGTGGCCGACGACGGCGGCGGGCTCGACGCCGTGGGAGCGCCACAGCGCGGAGAGCGCCACCATCATCGCGAACAGCGCGGGCTGTACGACGTCCACACGCTCCAGGAGCGCCGGGTCGGCGTCGCCGGACAGGACGTCGTGCAGTGGCCAGTCGACGTACGGGGCGAGGGCGGCGGCGCAGTCGTCGACGGCGGCGCGGAACACCTCCGAGCCGGCCAGCAGTTCGCGGCCCATCCCCCACCACTGGGAGCCCTGCCCGGGGAAGACGAAGACGGGCCCGGTGGCGCTCTCGCCCGCGGTGCCGGTGACCAGCCCCGGCGCGGGGGTACCGGCGGCCAGTGCCTCCAGGCCGCGCAGCAGCTCAGCGCGGTCCTCGCCGAGGACGACGGCGCGGTGGTCGAAGGCGGCGCGGGTCGTGGCGAGGGCGTGACCGACGCGGGCGGGCGACAGGTCGGGGGCGGCTGCGGCCGAGGCCAGCAGGTGGGTGGCCTGGGCGCGCAGCGCGGCGGCTGACTTGGCGGAAACCAGCCACGGCACGACCGCTCCGGCGTCCTCCGTGGCCTCGGCCGGCTCGGCCGTTCCGGCCGGCTCGGCGGGCGGTGCCTGCTCCAGGAGCAGATGGGCGTTGGTGCCGCTGATGCCGAAGGAGGAGACACCGGCCCTGCGGGGGCGTCCGGAGTCGGGCCACTCGGTGCGCTCGCGCAGCAGCTCGACGGCGCCGGTGTCCCAGTCGACGTGGCTGGACGGCGCGTCGAGGTGGAGTGTGCCGGGCAGGACGCCGGCGTCCATGGCCATGACCATCTTGATGACGCCCGCGACGCCGGCCGCGGCCTGGGTGTGGCCGATGTTGGACTTCACCGAGCCGAGCCGCAGCGGGCGCTCCGGGTCGCGGTCCTGCCCGTACGTCGCGAGGAGCGCCTGGGCCTCGATCGGGTCGCCGAGCTTGGTGCCGGTGCCGTGCGCCTCGACCGCGTCCACATCGGCCGCGGTGAGGCCGGCGTTGGCGAGGGCCTGGCGGATGACGCGCTGCTGGGCCGGGCCGTTGGGGGCGGTCAGGCCGTTGGAGGCGCCGTCCTGGTTGATCGCCGAGCCGCGGATGACGGCGAGGACCGGGTGGCCGTTGCGCCGGGCGTCGGAGAGCCGCTCCAGGAGGACCACGCCGACGCCCTCGGCGAGGGTCATGCCGTCGGCGGCGTCGGAGAAGGGCTTGCAGCGGCCGTCCTTGGCGAGCGCCCGCTGCCGGCTGAAGCCGACGAACGCGTGCGGTGTCGCCATGACCGCGGCGCCGCCGGCCAGCGCGAGGGAACTCTCACCGCTGCGCAGCGACTGCGCGGCCAGGTGCAGGGCGACCAGCGAGGACGAGCAGGCGGTGTCGACCGTGACGGCCGGCCCCGTGAGGCCCAGCAGGTAGGACACTCGCCCGGACAGGACGCTGGCGGCGGTGCCGGTCACCATGTGCGTCTCGGCGCCCTCGGTTCCGTTCTGCACGGTGTGGGAGTAGTCCTGGTAACTGGCGCCGAAGAAGGTGCCGGCCGAGCTGCCGCGCAGCGACTCGGGGTCGATGCCGGCACGCTCGAAGGCCTCCCAGGACGTCTCCAGGAGGAGCCGCTGCTGCGGGTCCATGGCGACGGCCTCGCGGGGCGAGATGCCGAAGAAGGCGGCGTCGAAGGCGGCCGCGTCGTGCAGGAAGCCGCCCTGCACGGAGTACGTGCGGCCCTGCCGGTCGGGGTCCGGGTCGTAGAGCGCGTCGGCGTCCCAGCCGCGGTCGGCGGGGAACTCCGAGATGGCGTCGGCGCCGTCGAGCGCGAGCCGCAGCAGCTCCTCGGGGGTGTCGGCGCCGCCGGGGTAGCGGCAGCTCATGCCGATGACGGCGATCGGGTTGTCGTCGGCGGGCGCGGCCGCTGCGACCGTCCGCTGCCCTGCCGCGCCCGGCTCCCCGAGCGCCTGCGACTTCAGGAAGCCGGCCAGCGCGACGGGGCTGGGGTGGTCGAAGACCATCGTGGAGGGCAGGCTGAGCCCGGTGCCGGCGGCGAGGCGGTTCCGCAGGTCGACGGCGGTGACCGAGTCGAAGCCGAGGTCGCGGAAGGCGCGCCGCTCCGGGAAGGACTCCCCGGAGGCGTGGCCGAGCACGGCAGCGGCCTCGTTGCGCACCAGGTCGAGCAGGAGCCGGTCCTGCTCCGCGTCGGAGAGGCCGTGCAACCGGGACGCGAGGTCGCTGGTCGCGGCGTCCGCGATGGCCGGCGCGGCGAGCGCGGCGAGGCGGGCCTGCACCTCGGGGATGCGGTCGAAGAGGTGGGAGGGGCGGGCGGCGGTGAAGACGTCGTGGTACGTCTCCCAGTCGATGTCCATGAGGCCGATGACGGTCTCGTCGTCGTCCAGGGCGCGCTGGAGGGCGTTGAGCGCCACCTCGGGGTCGAGGTACTCCAGGCCGCTGCGGCGGATCTGGTGCGGGTCGGCCAGCTCGCGTTCGAGGTCGTCGGGCCACTTGCCCCAGTGGATCGAGGTGGTGCGCAGGCCGCGGGCGCGGCGCTGCTCGGCGAGCGCCGACAGGTAGGCGTTGCCGGCCACGTACGCGGCGTGCGCGCCGCTGCCCCACATGCCGGCGGTGGAGGAGTAGAGGACGAAGTCGTCCAGTTCGGCGTCGTCGAGGAGTTCGTCGAGGATCCGGGCGCCGGTGACCTTGGCGTGCACGACCTCGGAGAGGGCGTCCACGGTGGTGTCGGCCAGGGCGGACAGCTCGATGACGGCGGCGGTGTGGACCACCGTGCGGACGGTACGGCCCTCGGTCTTGAGACCGTCGAGGAGTGCGGCGACCGCCTTCCGGTCGGTGATGTCGCACGCCGCCAGGGTCACCTCCGTCCCCGACTCGGCGAGTTCGGCGACGAGTTCGGCGGCGCCGGGGGCGTCCGGGCCGCGGCGGCTGACGAGCACGAGGTGCTCCGCGCCGCGCCCGGCGAGCCAGCGGGCCAGCTGCGGGGCGAGGGTGCCGGAACCGCCGGTGACCAGCGTAGTGCCGCGCGGCCGCCAGGTGCGGGCGGTGCCGCGGCCCGTGCTGTCGGCGCGGACGATGCGGCGGGCCAGCACGCCGGAGGGGCGGATCGCGAGCTGGTCCTCGGCGCCGAGCCGGCCGGCGAGCGCGGCGGCGAGCCGCTGGGCGGCGCGGGCGTCGAGGGTGTCCGGCAGGTCGACGGTGCCGCCCCAGCGCTGCGGGTGCTCGACGGCGACGGTCCAGCCGACGCCGGCGATCTGGCTCTGCAGGGGCCGGGTGACGGGGTCGGCGGGGCCGGTGGCGAAGGCGCCGCGGGTGAGGAACCACAGCGGCGCCATGATGTCGGCGTCGCCGAGGGCCTGCGCGAGGGACACGGTGAGCGCCAGGCCGCGGGTGAGCCCCGGGTGGCGGGTGCTGTCGTCCTCAGCCTCGGCGAGTACGGAGACGACGCCGGTGACGTCCTCCGCCCCGGCCAGACGCTCGGCCAGCACCGTGCGGTCGGCGCACGCCTCGTCCAGGAC
>NZ_JBITXI010000031.1:0-10919 GCF_044544605.1 Streptomyces sp. NPDC053560
AGATCATGACGGCGAAGCAGGCGGGCTGGACGACGTCGACGCGCCGTAGGGCGTCCTCATCGGCGAGGATGTCGGTGAGTTTCCAGTCGACCAGGCTGTTCAGTGCGTCTTCGCAGCGGGCCATGGATGCGGCGAACACCGGCGATTCGACGAGGAGTTGGGCGGCCATGCCGACCCACTGCGTCCCCTGCCCCGGGAACACGAACACTGTCTGGCCGGCGTCACCAGCCACCGCACCGGTGACGACATCCGCGGAGGGTTTGCCCGTGGCGATCGATTCCAGACCGGCCCGCAGGGCCGCGCTGTTCTCGGCCAGTACCACTGCCCGGTGCTCGAAGGCCGAGCGCGACGCTGCGGTCGAGTAGCCCAGGTCCAGCACGCTCGACGTGTCCACCAGGTCGGCCAGCTGCCGCGCCTGGTCACGCAGCGCCTCGCTGTTCCGCGCCGAGACAACGACCGGCACCGTGCTGAGCGTCCGTACGTTCTCCGGCTCGTCCGTCGTTTCCGGTTCCGGTGCCTGTTCGAGGATGACGTGGGCGTTGGTGCCGCTGACGCCGAAGGAGGAGACGGCGGAGCGGCGGGGACGGTCCAGCTCGGGCCAGGCTGTCGGCTCGGTGAGCAGGGAGACGGTGCCTGCTGACCAGTCGACCTGGGAGGAGGGCTGCTGTACGTGCAGGGTGCGGGGCAGCTCGCCGTGTTGCATGGCGAGCACCATTTTGATGATGCCGCCCACGCCTGCGGCGGCCTGGGTGTGGCCGATGTTGGATTTGAGCGAGCCGAGCCACAGCGGCTGTTCGGCCGGGCGGTCTTTGCCGTAGGTCGCGATCAGGGCTTGGGCTTCGATGGGGTCGCCCAGGCGGGTGCCGGTGCCGTGGGCTTCGACCGCGTCCACATCGCCGGTGTGCAGTCCGGCGTTTTCCAGTGCGCGTCGGATGACGCGTTGTTGTGAGGGGCCGTTGGGGGCGGTCAGGCCGTTGCTGGCGCCGTCCTGGTTGACGGCGGAGCCCCGGACCACGGCGAGGATGCGGTGGCCGTTGCGTACCGCGTCGGAGAGCCGTTCGACGGCGAGTACGCCGGCGCCTTCGCTCCAGCCTGTTCCGTCGGCGGTGTCGGAGAATGCCTTGCAGCGTCCGTCCGCCGCCAGCCCCCGCTGCCGCGAGAACTCCACGAACGTACCGGGCCCGGCCATGACCGTGACGCCGCCTGCGAGGGCCAGGTCGCACTCTCCGTTGCGCAGCGCTTGCACCGCCAGGTGGAGTGCTACGAGGGAGGAGGAGCAGGCCGTGTCGACCGTCACCGCGGGGCCCTCGAAGCCCAGGGTGTAGGAGACGCGGCCCGTGAAGACGCTGCCGGAGGTGCCGGTGCCGAGGAAACCGGCCACCTCGTCCTCGGCGGCGTCGGCCACCGAAGTGCCGTAGTCGTGGTACATCACCCCGGCGTAGACGCCTGTGCGGCTGCCGCGCAGGGTGTGCGGGTCGATGCCGGCCCGCTCCAGCGCCTCCCAGGACGTCTCCAGCAGCAGCCGCTGCTGCGGGTCCATGGCGAGTGCCTCACGGGGGGAGATGCCGAAGAAGGCGGCATCGAAGTCGCCCGCGTCGTGCAGGAATCCGCCCTCGCGGCTGTACGTACGGCCCGGTCGGCCGGGCTCCGGATCGTAGATCCCTGCCACGTCCCAGCCACGGTCCACCGGGAACGGTGAGATGGCGTCCGTCTCCGAGGCCACCAGGTCCCACAGGCCCTCGGGCGAGGTCACCCCGCCCGGGAAGCGGCAGCCCATCCCCACGATGGCGATGGGTTCATGGCGGCTCGACTCGACCTGACGGACCCGTTCGCGTGCCTCATGAAGGTCCGTCATGGCGCGGCGGAGATACTCGCGAAGCTTCTCTTCGTTGCTGGCGGGCGCTGCAGAGGACACGTGCGCTTCCTTCTGGCTGGATCTGGAACAACAGTCGGTGAGTGGTCGGGTGCGGGTGGAGTTACGTCAACCCGAAGTCACTGTCCAGGAGTTCGAACAGGTCGTCGTCGTTGCCGGTCGCCAGGCGATCGGCAACGGATGCGGCGGCATCGCCCGTGCCTCCCGGGCCCTTGGCGGCCGCCGATGCCGCGGAGGCGTCGAGGAGCCCGAGGAGGTCGCGCAGCCGTGCCGCGACATCGGCCCGGCCGGCCTCGTCGGTGACGGCCCCGGCGAGCCCGTCACGGACGCGGTCGAGCGTCTCCAGCACAGCCGCCGTGTCCGTCGGGGTACCGGCGTCCCGCTCACCCTTGGGGAGTTCGCGTTCCAGGTGGTCGGCGAGCGCGGCGGGGGTCGGATGGTCGAAGACCAGCGTGGCGGGCAGCCGCTGCGCGGTGACGGCGGTGAGCCGGTTGCGCAGCTCCACGGCGGTCAGCGAGTCGAAGCCGGCGTCCTTGAAGGGAGTCTGCAACTCGACGCGCAGCGGATCGCCGTACCCGAGGACCCGCGCCACTTCGGTGCGCACCAGCGTGCGCAGTGCCGCAGTGCGCTCAACGCGCGACCTGCCCAACAACTGCTCGGCGAGACCGGCGGAGGGCCGGGCATCGTCGTCGGCCGTCGCCGCCTCGTTGGATGCGGGGGCGGTGGCCGGGGGAGCCAGGCCGTACAGCACCTCCGGCACCGCCTCAGCGCCGGCCGCCGCGCGGGCGCGCAGCCCCGCGAGGTCCAGACGCAACGGCAGCAGCACCGCCTCTTCCCCGGGCCCATCCGGTGCGCAGGCCGCGTCGAGCAGCGACAGCCCTTCGGCCCGGTCGAGCGGCAGGACGCCGGAGCGGCGCAGCCGGGCCAGGTCGGCGGCGCCCAGCCCGGCGCCCATGCCGTCGCTCCGACCGCCGTCCTCGTCGCCCCACAGGCCCCAGGCCAGGGACACGGCGGGCAGTCCCTGCGCGCGTCGCCAGGATGCGAACGCGTCGAGGAAGGCGTTGGCGGCGGCGTAGCCGGACTGGCCGGGGCTGCCGAGCGTCCCGGCGGCCGAGGAGAACAGTACGAAGGCGGACAGGTCCAGTTCGCGCGTGAGCTCGTGCAGATGCCGGGCCGCGTCGGCCTTGGGCCGCAGCACGGCCGAGATCCGCTCATCGGTCTGAGCGGTGACGGTCCCGTCGTCGAGGACGCCCGCCGTGTGGACGACGCCGGTGAGGGGGCGGTCGGCCGGGACGGCGCCGAGTACGGCTGCCAGCGCAGCGCGGTCCGCCGTGTCGCAGCTGACGATGTCCGTCTGCGCGCCCAGCTCCGCCAGTTCTGCGGCGAGTTCGTGGGCGCCCGGGGCATTGGGGCCGTTCCGGCTGGTCAGCAGCAGATGCCGTACCCCGTGCCGGGCCGCGAGATGGCGGGCGACGGCCCGGCCGAGCGTCCCGGTGCCGCCGGTGATGAGCACCGTGCCGTCCGTGCGCCAGGGGGAGCCGGAGCCGGTGACCCCGGTGTCCCGGACGAGCCGGGGGACGAGGAGCGCGCCGTCGCGTACGGCGATCTGCCCCATGCCGGTCGCGGCGGCTCCGGCCAGGGCCCGGTATGCGGCCTCCCGTTCCCCGCCCGGCGCCGCCAGGTCCACCAGGGCGAAGCGGTCCGGGTGCTCGGCCTGGGCGCTGCGCAGCAGACCCCAGGCCGCGGCGGCGGCCGGTCGGCCGACCGCCGCGCCGGCGGCCACGGCGCCGCGTGTCACCAGCACCAGCCGTGCGGCGGCGAAGCACTCCTCGGCCAGCCAGTGCTGTACGAGACCCAGCGCCCGCGCCGTCGCCTCATGGGCGTCGAAAGCGAGCTCTGCTTCGCCGTCGAGGTCCACCACGACGGTTCCGGGCACGGCCGGCGCATCGGTGGCCAGCGCGGTCAGGTCGGCGGCGGTGCGGACCGACCCGGGCGGCAGCGCAGCTCGCAGGCCCTCCAGGAGCGCGGGGTCGTGGTCGCCGACAACGGCCCACTCGCCCGCATCCTCCATCGACGGCTCTCCGGCGGGCGTCCACTCCAGCCGGTACAACGGCGTGGCCTCGCCCCCTACCGGCGGCAGCTGGTCCGCCGTTACCCGGCGCAGGGCCAGCGAGCGGGCGGCGAACACGGGGCGGCCCTCCGCGTCGGCCGCCGCGACGGTCACCGAGTCGGGACCGGCCGGGGCGATCCGTACCCGAAGGCCGGTGGCGCCACGGGTATGCAGCTGTACGTCGTTCCAGGCGAACGGCAGCATCCCGTGCGGGCCCTCGGGGAACTGCTCGCCGAAGCCGATGGCGTGCAGCGCCGCGTCCAGCAGCGCCGGGTGGATGCCGTACCGGGCGTCGTCGTCGGCCGGCCGGTCCGGCAGTCGCACCTCGGCGAACACCTCCTCGCCGCGCCGCCAGACCGTGCGCAGGCCCTGGAAGGCGGGGCCGTAGCCGACTCCGGCAGCCGCGAAGCGCGCGTACTCCGCCGCGATCCGGTCCGCGTCGTCGGCGACGGGGGTGGCGCCGGCGGGCGGCCAAGCGCCCCGCAGACCGGCCAGGGCGTCGCCGAGGCTGTCGCCGCTGCTGCTGGCTTCGGCGGCGAGCACGCCCGTGGCGTGCCGCGTCCAGCCGGCGGCCGGGCCTTCGCCCCCGGCCGGGCACGAGTCGATCCGTACTGTCCGGGCGCCGGACGCGTCCGGGCCGCCCACCGTGACCCGCAGCCGGACACCCGCGGTGTGCCCGTCCTCGTCCCCCGGCAGAACGAGGGGAGCGGCGAAGGCCAGCTCCGCCACCCGGGCGCAGCCGAGGTCCGCTCCGACCCGGGCGGCGAGGTCCAGGAGCGCCGCACCGGGCAGTACGGTACGGCCCCAGACGGCGTGGTCGGCGAGCCACGGGTGGGTACGGGCCGAGAGCAGCCCGGTCCGTACGGTTCCCTCGCCGTCGGGCAGATCGACGGCAGCGGCCAGCAGCGGGTGACCCGCGGCGTCGAGCCCGGCGGTGGCCAGGTCGGCGGCGGGCCGCGGGGCGGCCAGCCAGTAGCGCGTGCGCTGGAACGGGTAGGTGGGCAGGTCGACGGCGGGGCCGTCGCCGTGCGGGGCGGACAGGTCGACCGGGACGCCATGGGCGTGCACCGTGGCCAGCGCCCCCATGAAGGCCGCCGTCTCGTCGCGGTCGCGGCGCAGCACCGGCACCATCACGACGGCGCGCCCGGCGGACTCGTCGGACGGTGCGCCGTCTCCCTCGGGCTCCTCCGGCAGGCACTCACGGCCCATCGCGGTCAGTGTTCCGTCCGGCCCCAGCTCGACGAAGGTATCGATGCCCCGGCTCCGCAGGGTGCTCATGCCGTCGAGAAAGCGCACGGCCTCGCGGGTATGCCGTACCCAGTACTCCGGGGTGCACAGCGTGCCACCGTCCGCCGCCTCACCGGTGAGGTTGGAGACGACCGGGATCCGCGGCTTCGCGTACTCCACCTCGTGTGCGACGCGCGTGAACCGTTCCGTCATCGCGTCCATGTGCGGCGAGTGGAAGGCGTGGCTGACCGGCAGCCGCTTGACCCGCCGTCCTTCCGCACGCCAGTGAGCGGCCAGCTCCTCCACGGCCGCCCCGTCGCCGGAAATCACCGTGGCCGACGGCCCGTTGACGGCGGCGATGCCCACCCGCGCGCCGCGCCCGGCCAGCAGCGGGGCTACCTCCGCCTCGCTCGCCTGGAGCGCGGCCATCGCACCGCCGACCGGCAACGCGCCCATCAGCCGGCCGCGCGCGGCCACCAGGCGGGCGGCGTCGGGCAGGGAGAACACCCCGGCGGCGTACGCGGCGGCCAGCTCGCCGACCGAGTGGCCGAGCAGCGCGTCGGGGCGCAGGCCCCACGACTCCACCAGCCGGAACAATGCCACTTCGAGCGCGAAGAGCGCGGGCTGGGTGTACTCGGTGCGATCGAGCAGCCCGGCCGTCTCGCTGCCTGCCGCGGCGAACATCACCTCGCGCAGCGGAACGCGGCCGGGCCCTTCCAGATGCCGGTCCAGCTCCGCCGTGACCTCGTCCAGGGCCGCGGCAAAGGCGCGGTGGCGCGCGTACAGCTCGTGGCCGGCCCCTGCCCGCTGGCTGCCCTGCCCGGTGAAGAGCAGCGCGGTACGGCGGCCGTGCTCGGCCCGGCCGGTGATCAGCCGAGGCCCGGCGCCACTCGCACCGCGCGCCAACTCGGCCAGCCCGTCGAGCAGTTCATCACGGTCGGCGCCCAGCACCACGGCCCGGTGCGCAAAGGCCGTACGGGACCGGGCCAGGGTCCGTCCGACCGCGGCCGGGGCAGCGGCTGTTGCCGCGGTGAGGTGGTCGTGCAGCCGCCGCGCCTGCGCGCGCAGGGCGTCCTCGGTGCGCCCGGACAGCGGCCAGGCCACAGCGGCGGGTTCCCCGGAGTCCGACCCGGTGCTCTCCTGCGCGGCCGTCGGTGCGCTCTCCAGGATCAGATGCGCGTTGGTGCCGCTGGCGCCGAAGGAGGAGACTCCCGCCCGGCGGGGCGCGTCCTCCCGCTCGGGCCACTCCCGCGCCTGCGCCAGCAGCTCGACCGCGCCCGCCGACCAGTCCACCCGGCTGGAGGGCCGGTCCGCGTGCAGCGTGCGCGGCAGCTTTCCGTGCCGCATCGCCAGCACCATCTTGATGACCCCGGCCACGCCGGCGGCGGCCTGGGTGTGCCCGATGTTGGACTTCAACGAGCCCAGCCACAGCGGCCGTTCGGCGGTCCGCCCGGTGCCGTAGGTGGCCAGCAGCGCTTGGGCTTCGATGGGGTCGCCGAGCCGCGTGCCGGTGCCGTGCGCCTCCACCGCGTCGATCTGGTCCGGTCCCAGGGCCGCCGAGGCCAGGGCCTGACGGATCACCCGCTGCTGGGAGAGACCGTTCGGCGCGGTCAGCCCGTTGCTGGCGCCGTCCTGGTTGACCGCGGAGCCCCGGATGACGGCCAGGATCCGACGGCCGTTGCGTACCGCGTCCGAGAGCCGCTCCAACAGCACCATGTCCGCCCCTTCGGCGAAGCTGGTGCCGTCGGCGGCATCCGAGAATGCCTTGCAGCGTCCGTCGGCGGCCAGCCCGCGCAGCCGGGCGAAGTCGATGAACAGATCCGGGGTGGACAGTACGGTCGCGCCGCCCGCCAGGGCCATGTCGCACTCCCGCTGCCGCAGCGCCTGAGCCGCCAGGTGCACGGCGACCAGCGACGAGGAACACGCGGTGTCGACGGTGACGGCCGGCCCCTCCAGCCCGAGGGTGTAGGCGATCCGGCCGGAAGCGATGCTGCCCGCACTGCCGTTGACCAGGTAGCCCTCCATCCCCGGCGGAATCTCGCGCAGCCGGGCACCGTAGTCGTGGTACATCACGCCCGCGTAGACCCCGGTACGCGAGCCCCGGGCCGATGCCGGGTCGATACCGGCCCGCTCGAACACCTCCCAGGAAGTCTCCAGCAGCAGACGCTGCGTCGGGTCCATGGCGAGCGCCTCGCGCGGGCTGATCCCGAAGAACTCCGCGTCGAAGTCGGCACAGTCGTGCAGGAAGCCGCCCTCGCGGGAGTAGACGGTGCCGGCCTTGGCCGGATCGGGGTCGTAGAGTGCGTCGAGGTCCCAGCCGCGGTCGTCGGGGAACGTCGAGACCGCGTCGGTCCCGGAGTCGACCAGCTGCCACAGCTCCTCGGGCGAGGTGACACCGCCGGGCAGCCGGCAGCTCATCCCCACGATGGCGATCGGCTCGCGGGCGTCGTCCTCAAGGGCGCGCAGCCGCTGCCGCGTGCCGTGGAGTTCGGCGGTGACCCGCTTGAGGTAGTCGCGGATCTTGTCCTCGTTGGCGGTCATCGACCGGACCCTTCCTGGCCTTCTCGCTGTTGCTTGTCGTGCCTGCTCGTAGCGGTGCGCACCGCGTCGGGCGCCCTGCCGGCGACCAGCGGTTCCGCTGCCTCCACCGGTCCTGCTGCCTCCACCGGCCCCCTCACAGCTGGTCCTCGATGAACGCGAACAAGTCGTCGTCGGAGGCGGCGTCCAGCCGCTCCAGCACGTCCTCGTCGGCCTGTCCGGCGCCGCCGCCGGCACCGCGCTTCTCCGGCCCGTCACCGACGGCACCGCCGACCGCGGCCAGCATCTCCGTCAGCCGGCGCCGGATCACATCGCGCCGGATGTCGTCCTGCGGCATGTCCCGCACCGCCCGGTCCAGTGCGTCGATACCGGACAGTGCCGCCTCACCCGCGTCCTCCCGGCCCTCCGCCGCCAGGAGCTCGGCCAGATGCCCGGCGAGCGCCTGCAGACTGGGGTGGTCGAAGACCAGCGCGGGCGGCAGCCGCAGGCCGGTGGCCACTCCCAGCCGGTTGCGCAGTTCTACGGCCGTCAGGGAGTCGAGCCCGATCTCGCGGAAGGAACGGTCCGGGTCCACCGACGCCGCGTCGGAGAAGCCCAGCACCTGCGCCAGCTGCCCCTGCGCCAGGGACAGCAGTTCCGACCGCCGGCCCGCTTCGTCCAACCCCGCGAGCCGGGACCGCAGCTGCTGCGGCCCGCTCGGACCGCCCGCGCTCTCCGGCAGGCCCGCACCGCCGGCGCGGTCCGCACGCGCCGCCGACCGCCGCACCACCGTGTCCGGCACCAGCCGGCGCAGCAGTGCGGGCACCGCAGCGGCACCGCGCTCCGCCCGCTCCGTGTGCAGCGCCGCCGCGTCCAGCCGCATCGCGCACACCAGCGGCTCCGGACCACCGTCAGCGCTGCTGAACGCCATGGCCCGGTCGAACAGCTGCAGGCCCTGCTCGGCCGAGAGCGGCGCTATTCCCGTCCGCGCCATCCGTCGCAGATCCGCCTTGCCGAGGTGCCCGGTGAAGGTGCTCACCGCGCTCCACAGCCCCCACGCCAGCGACACGCCCGGCAGACCCTGGGCGCGCCGGTGGTGGGCCAGCGCGTCCAGGTAGGTGTTGGCGGCGGCGTAGTTGGCCTGCCCTGCCCCACCCAGCAGGCCCGTCGCGCCGGAGTACAGCACGAACGCGGACAGGGGCATCCCCGCCGTGAGCTCGTGGAGATTCATCGCCGCGTCCACCTTGGGGCGCAGCACACGCTCCAACTGCGCGGGCGACAGGGCCTCGACGGTGCTGTCGTCGATCACACCGGCCGTGTGGACCACGCCGGTGAGCGGGTGCTCGGCGGGAATCGCCGCCAGCACATCGGCCAGCGCCGTACGGTCGGCCGCGTCACAGGCGACCAGCTCTACCCGGGCGCCCTGCTCCGTCAGCGCACGCTCCAGCTCGGCCGCCCCCGCGGCGTCCCGACCGCTGCGGCTGAGCAGCAGCAGCCGTCGTACGCCGTGGGCGGAGACCAGGTGCTGGGCCAGCATGCTGCCGAGGGTGCCGGTGGCTCCGGTCACCAGGACGGTGCCTTGGGGGCTGAACGGTGCGGAGCCCTCAGAGTCGCCCTCCCATACGGCGAGGAACGGTGCCAGGAGCTCCCCGTTGCGCAATGCCAGTTGTGGCTCGCCGGTGGCCACAGCGGTGGCCAGTTCCCCCCGCGACACCTCGCCGTCGGCATCGACGAGCGTGAACCGGTCCGGATGCTCGGTCTGGGCACTGCGCAGCAGCCCCCACAGGGGGGCGCCGGCCAGATCCGGTACGTCCTCGTCCGCGGCGGCTGCCAGTGCACGGCGGGTGAGCACCACCAGCCGCACGCCGGCGAACCGCTCGTCGGCCAGCCACTCCTGCACGAGCGCCAGCCCGCGGCGGGCCGTGTCCCGTACCTGCGCGGCGGTGTCCACCGGGCCCGGTACGAAGGGGGCGACCACCACGTCGGGCAGCGCGGCACCGCTGTCGAGCGCGGCACGCAGCGCGCCCAGGTCGGGGAAGGTTTCGAGGCCCTCGCCCGCCACGCCACTGCCGATGACCGCCCAGCGGTCGGACGGCACCGCCGGCGCCCCGGGGTGCCGGACCCGCTGCCAGGCCACGCGGTACAGCGGCCCGGCCGCCGCGCCCCCGAGGAGACTCGTCAGCCGCTCCTGAGCAAGCGGCCGCAGCACCATCGCCTCCAGCGACAGCACCGGCGTCCCGGAGAGGTCCACGGCCTGCAGCGATACCGCCGAGTCGCCGGCCCGGCCCAGCCGCACCCGCAGCGCGTCCGCACCGGTCGCATGCAGCGCGATGCCCTGCCAGGCGAAGGGCAGCAGTACGGAGCCGTCCTCGGGCGGTGACACGAACCCGCCCGCCAGCCACGGCTGGAGAGCCGCATCGAGCAGTCCGGGATGCACACCGAACCGGGCGGCATCGGCCGCGGCCCCGCCCGGCAACCGCACCTCGGCGAACACTTCTCCCTCGCGCTGCCAAACGTGCTCGACCCCGGTGAACACCTCGCCGTACGAATAACCGAGCGCCGCGAACCGGTCGTAGAGCTCCGCCGCCGCCATGGGTTCGGCCCCCTTGGGCGGCCAGCTCTCCCGGCTCCATTCCATGTCCGGGGCGGGAGGAGCGGCGGACACCAGCACACCGGTGGCATGCCGGGTCCAGGCAGCAGCGCCCGACGGCTCCTTGACCTCTTCCGCCTGGGAGAACACGACCACGCCGCGGCGCCCCGACTCATCGGGTGCGTCCACCGTGACCTGGAGCCGTACGCCCCCGCTCTCCGGTATCAACAGCGGCTCTTCCAGCGTGAGTTCCTCCACACCATGGCAGCCCGCCACCGACGCGACGTGCAGCGCCATCTCAAGGAAGGCGGCGCCGGGGAGCAGGGCCGTGCCGGACACACTGTGGTCGGCGAGCCACGGCTGCGCGGCCAGGGCCAGCCGCCCGGTCAGCAGCAGCCGGCCGGAACCGGCGAGCGGCAACGCACCGCCGATCAGCGGATGCTCCTCCCAGGTCATACCGAACCGGGCGGCCGCAGCCTCGCCGGTGCCGGAGGGCGAAGTCGCCGCCCAGTAGTGCTGGCGTTGGAAGGGGTAGGTGGGGAGGTTGGTGGTGCGGGCGTCGGTGTTGTCGAAGGCGGTCGACCATTGGATGGGGGCGCCGT
>NZ_JBITXI010000032.1:0-6304 GCF_044544605.1 Streptomyces sp. NPDC053560
ATGACCGGCACCGGGCTCAACTCGCCCTTGGGGTCGTCCTGCTCGGTGGTGTCGTGCGGTGCCTGCTCCAGCACCACGTGCGCGTTCGTCCCGCTGACGCCGAAGGCCGAGATGCCGGCCCGCCGGACCCGATCCGACAGCGGCCACGGCGTCTGCTTCGTCAGCAGGGACACCGCTCCCGCGGTCCAGTCCACATGCGGTGAAGGCTCGTCCACGTGCAGCGTCGTAGGCAGTACGCCGTGCTGCATGGCCAGCACCATCTTGATGACGCCGCCCACGCCTGCGGCGGCCTGGGTGTGCCCGATGTTGGACTTCAGCGAGCCCAGCCACAGCGGCTGTTCGGCCGGGCGATCCTGCCCGTACGTGGCCAGCAGCGCTTGGGCTTCGATGGGGTCGCCGAGCCGGGTGCCGGTGCCGTGCGCCTCGACGGCGTCGACGTCTTCCGCACCCAGCCCGGCGTTCTCCAGCGCCCGGCGGATGACGCGTTGCTGTGAGGGACCGTTGGGGGCGGTCAGGCCGTTGCTGGCGCCGTCCTGGTTGACAGCGGAGCCGCGAACCACGGCGAGGATGCGGTGGCCGTTGCGTTCCGCGTCCGACAGCCGCTCTACGGCCAGCATGCCGGCACCCTCACCCCAGCTCGTACCGTCGGCCGCCGCGGAGAACGCCTTGCAGCGCCCGTCCGCCGCCAGCCCCCGCTGCCGCGAGAACTCCACGAAGAGGCCGGGGGCGGCCATGACGGTGACACCGCCCGCGAGCGCGAGGTCGCATTCGCCGTTGCGCAGCGCCTGCACCGCCAGGTGGAGTGCCACGAGGGAGGACGAGCAGGCCGTGTCGACGGTCACGGCCGGGCCTTCCAGGCCCAGAGCGTAGGAGACTCGGCCCGAGACCACGCTGCCGGAGGTGCCGGTCAGCAGATGTCCCTCGTACTCCTGCGGCGCCTCGTGCAGCCGGGCCGCGTACTCCTGGTGGACCATGCCCGCGTACACGCCGGTCTGGGTGCCGTGCAGGGTGTGCGGGTCGATGCCGGCCCGCTCCAGCGCCTCCCAGGAGGTTTCCAGCAGCAGCCGCTGCTGCGGGTCCATGGCGAGCGCCTCACGGGGGGAGATGCCGAAGAAGGCGGCATCGAACTCCCCTGCGTCGTAGAGGAATCCGCCTTCGCGGGTGTAGGTACGGCCCGGTCGGCCGGGCTCCGGGTCGTAGATACCGTCCACGTCCCAGCCGCGGTCGGTCGGCATCGGGCCGATGACGTCCCGCTCCTCCAGCAGTACCTTCCACAGGTCCTCGGGGGACCGTACGCCGCCCGGGAAGCGGCAAGCCATGCCGACGATGGCAATCGGCTCGTCGGTGGACAGGGGAGTCCGTGCCGGAGTGGTGGCCTGGTCCGGCGTGGACTGGTCAGAGGTCAGGCCGAGGGCGTCGTGCTGGAGGAAGCCGGCCAGCGTGGCGGGGGTCGGGTGGTCGAAGACGACGGTGGCGGGGAGTGTGACTCCGGTGGCGGCGTTGAGGCGGTTGCGCAGCTCCAGCGCGGTCAGTGAGTCGAAGCCCGCGGCCTTGAAAGAGCTGCCCGGCGCGATGGCGTCCGCCGAACCGTGGCGCAGCACCGCGGCGGCCTCCGTACGGACCAGCTCCACAAGAATCCGCCGCTGTTCGCCCACCGGCAGGCCCCCGATGCGCTGGGCCAGTGAGGCACCGGAGCCGTCCCTGGCGGTCTTTGCCCGCACGGTGCCGTCCTGCTCCAGAGCGCGGCGGGCCTCGGGCAGCTCGTCGAAGAGCGGCCCGGGGCGCAGCGCCGCCGTGCGCGGTGCGAACTCCGCCCAGTCCACGTCCGCGACCGTGCGGCAGACCGCGCCCTCGTCCAGCGCGCGCTGCAGTGCCTGGATCCCGGTGCGGGGCTCCAGGGCACGGATGCCACGACGGTTGAGGCTCACCTCGCCGGTGCCCTCGGCCATGCCTCCACCGGCCCACAGGCCCCAGCTGATGGAGGTCGCTGCCAGCCCCGCGGCCCGGCGGCGCTCGGCGAGCGCGTCCAGTGCGGCATTGGCGGCGGCGTACGCGGCCTGACCACCGTTGCCCCAGGCTCCGGTGACGGACGAGAAGAGAACGAAGGCATCGAGGTCGCGGCCCTCGGTGAGCTCGTGCAGATGAACGGCGGCGGTCGCCTTGGGGCGCTGTACCTCCGTCATGCGGTCGAGGGTGAGGGCACCGACCGTGCCGTCGATGAGCACTCCCGCGGTGTGGAAGACGGCGGTCGGCGGATGCTCGTCGAGCAGCGCGGCCAGCGCGTCGCGGTCCGCCACATCGCATGCCGCCAGGGTCACTCGGGCCCCGAGCCCGGCCAGCTCGTCCGCCAACGCCTGCGCCCCGGGCGCCTGTTCGCCGCGCCTGCTCGTCAGCACGAGATGCTCGGCGCCGTGCTCGGCCAGCCAGCGGGCGACGTGCCTGCCGATGGCACCCGTACCGCCCGTGATCAGCACGGTTCCGCGCGGACGCCACGGCCGGCCCGCTTCCGCGCGTGCGGGGACGCGTACGAGGCGACGGCCGAAGGCGCCGGAGGGGCGGAGGGCGATTTGGTCTTCGGTGGTGGTGTGGGCGAGGGCTTGGGTGAGGTGGCGGGTGGTCTGGGGGGTGAGGGTGTGGGGGAGGTCGATGAGTCCGCCCCAGTGGTCGGGGTGTTCGAGGGCGGCGACGCGTCCGAGGGCCCAGAGTTGGGCGGCTTCGGGGTCGGGGGTCTCCCCGGGGGTGATGGCGACGGCGCCCTGGGTGAGGGTCCAGAGCGGGGCCTTGAGGTTGGTGTCGCCGAGGGCCTGCGTCAGGGCGAGAGTCGCGGTGAGCGCGATGGGCAGGGTGAGGTGCTCGGGGTGTGTACCGCCGACGAGGCCGAGGAGGGAAACGATGCCGGTGACCGGCTGGTCGTGCTGCGCGGCGAGGAAGGTGGTGAGTGCGCCGCGGTCCGTGCTGGGGTCGACGGTGAGGTGGGTGACGGTGACGCCGTGGGCGGTGAGCGCCTGAGCCAGGTCAGCGGTGAGTTCAGCGTTGCGATCGACCTTGTGCTCAGAGCTGTGCTCGATCGGGGAGATGAGCAGCCAGTGGCCGGTGAGCCGTGCCGATCCCGTGAACGTCAGGTTCCGCCATGTGATGTTGTACGACAGCTCGTCCTGCGGCGCCTCGGTCCGGCTCTGCGGAGCGGGAGCCTCCAGCCAGTAGTGCTGGCGTTGGAAGGGGTAGGTGGGGAGGTCGGTGGGTTGGGCGCCGGTGTTGTCGTAGAGGGTGGGCCAGTGTATGGGGGCGCCGTGGGTGAAGGCTTCGGCGGTGGAGGTGAGGAAGCGTCGGAGGGTGCCTTCGTTGCGGCGTAGCGATCCGATGGCGGTGATGTTGTCGGGGAGGGCGGGGGTGAGGACGGGGTGGGCGCTGGTTTCGATGAAGAGGGTGTGGCCGTCGGCTTGGAGGCGGTGGACGGTTTCGTGGAAGCGGACGGTCTGGCGGAGGTTGCGGTACCAGTAGTCGGCGTCGAGCCCAGTTGTGTCGATCGGGGCGGCTTCGACCGTCGAGTAGAACGGGATGGCGGCGGTCTGCGGGTGGATGCCGTCCAGAGCTTGGAGCAGCTCGTCTTCGATGGTTTCGACGTGGGTGGAGTGGGAGGCGTAGTCGACGGCGATGGTGCGGGCCCGGACACCGTCAGCCTCGCAGGCGGCGACCATTTCCGCGATGGCGGTGGCGTCACCGGCGACAACGGTGGAGGTGGGGCCGTTGACCACCGCGACCTCCAGCCGGCCGTCCCACCGCTCCAGCCGGGCCGCGGCCTCGGCACGGGGCAGGGCGATGGAGGCCATCCCGCCGTGACCGGCGAGGTTCCGTCCGATGATCTGGGCGCGCAGGGCGCTGATGCGGGCACCGTCCTCGACGGATAGCGCGCCGCAGACGACGGCGGCGGCGATCTCACCTTGGGAGTGGCCGATGACGGCGTCGGGCTGGATGCCTGCTGATCTCCACAGCTCGGCGAGAGAGATCATGACGGCGAAGCAGGCGGGCTGGACGACATCGACGCGCCGTAGGGCGTCCTCATCGGCGAGGATGTCGGTGAGTTTCCAGTCGACCAGGCCGTTCAGTGCGTCTTCGCAGCGGGCCATGGCTGCGGCGAACACCGGCGATTCAGCCAGCAGTTGGGCGGCCATGCCGACCCACTGCGTCCCCTGGCCCGGGAACACGAACACCGACCGACCGACGCTGTCTGCCACCACACCGGCGACGACGTCTGCGGACGCCTCACCCGCCACGATCGACTCCAGGCCGGCCCGCAGCGCCGCCTCGTTCTCAGCCAGTACCACTGCCCGGTGCTCGAAGGCCGAGCGTGACACTGCGGTCGAGTAGCCCAGGTCCAACAGCCGTGCCGCGTCAACCCGCTCGATCAACTGCTGTGCCTGCTGCTGCAGCGCACCTTCATCACGTCCCGAGACGATCACCGGAACGATGGGCAGATCCAGCGTTGCCTGCGACTCGTCCGTCGTTTCCGGTTCCGGTGCCTGTTCGAGGATGACGTGGGCGTTGGTGCCGCTGACGCCGAAGGAGGAGACGGCGGAGCGGCGGGGACGGTCCAGCTCGGGCCAGGTCGTCGGCTCGGTGAGCAGGGAGACGGTGCCTGCTGACCAGTCGACCTGGGAGGAGGGCTGCTGTACGTGCAGGGTGCGGGGCAGCTCGCCGTGTTGCATGGCGAGCACCATTTTGATGATGCCGCCCACGCCTGCGGCGGCCTGGGTGTGGCCGATGTTGGATTTGAGCGAGCCGAGCCAGAGTGGCTGTTCGGCCGGGCGGTCTTT
Organism: Streptomyces sp. NPDC053560; assembly: GCF_044544605.1. Lineage (NCBI taxonomy): Bacteria > Bacillati > Actinomycetota > Actinomycetes > Kitasatosporales > Streptomycetaceae > Streptomyces > Streptomyces sp. NPDC053560. Next base: position 4,815 of record NZ_JBITXI010000032.1, read on the forward strand.
GCCGTAGGTCGCGATCAGGGCTTGGGCTTCGATGGGGTCGCCCAGGCGGGTGCCGGTGCCGTGGGCTTCGACCGCGTCCACATCGCCGGTGTGCAGTCCGGCGTTTTCCAGTGCGCGTCGGATGACGCGTTGTTGTGAGGGGCCGTTGGGGGCGGTCAGGCCGTTGCTGGCGCCGTCCTGGTTGACGGCGGAGCCCCGGACCACGGCGAGGATGCGGTGGCCGTTGCGTACCGCGTCGGAGAGCCGTTCGACGGCGAGTACGCCGGCGCCTTCGCTCCAGCCTGTTCCGTCGGCGGTGTCGGAGAATGCCTTGCAGCGTCCGTCCGCCGCCAGCCCCCGCTGCCGCGAGAACTCCACGAACATTCCCGGCTCGGCCATGACCGTGACGCCACCCGCCAGCGCGAGGTCGCACTCTCCGTTGCGCAGCGCTTGCACCGCCATGTGCAGGGCCACCAGCGAGGACGAGCAGGCCGTGTCGACCGTCACCGCCGGACCCTCCAGCCCGAGGGTGTAGGAGACGCGGCCCGAGGCGACACTGGCGGTGCTGCCCGTCAGCAGGTAGCCCTCGTAGCCCTGTGCGGACTCGTGAAGCCGAGGGCCGTACTCCTGCGTCATCGCGCCGACGAAGACGCCGGTCTGGCTGCCGCGCAGGGTGTGCGGGTCGATGCCGGCCCGCTCCAGCGCCTCCCAGGACGTCTCCAGCAGCAGCCGCTGCTGCGGGTCCATCGCCATTGCCTCGCGGGGGGAGATGCCGAAGAAGGCGGCATCGAAGTCGCCCGCGTCGTGCAGGAATCCGCCCTCGCGGCTGTACGTACGCCCGGCCGCTGCCGGGTCCGGGTCGTACAGGCCCTCAACATCCCAGCCACGGCCCATCGGGAACGGTGAGATGGCGTCCGTCTCCGAGGCCACCAGGTCCCACAGGCCCTCGGGCGAGGTCACCCCGCCCGGGAAGCGGCAGCCCATCCCCACGATCGCGATCGGCTCATCGGCCGGGATCGCGGCGCGTGCGCGGCTCTCTTCCTGGGGCCTGCCGAAGAGCAGGTCCCGCAGATAGCGCGCGGCGGCGAGAGGAGTGGGGCAGTCGTAGATGAGGGTTGCCGGAAGCTGGAGCCCGGTGCGCGCCTGAAGTGCGCTCTTGAGCTCGACGCCGGTGATCGAGTCGACGCCCAGATCGTTGAACGTTGCCTGGTCCTGCACCGCCGCGGCGGAATCCAGCCCGAGGACGAGGGCGGCACTTTCCCGGACGTGTGTGAGCAAACGATCGACCTGCTCGGCCTCGCTCAATCCGGCTATGGCATCACGGAGTTCAGCAGCTGGGTCATGGTGCTGCGCGGCAGCCGTGTCGACGACTTCCTGCCGGGCTTCGGTGGTGAGCGACGGCACCTCCGTATCCGGCGCCCAGTAGTGCTGGCGTTGGAAGGGGTAGGTGGGGAGGTTGGTGGTGCGGGCGTCGGTGTTGTCGAAGGCGGTCGACCATTGGATGGGGGCGC
>NZ_JBITXI010000033.1:0-5484 GCF_044544605.1 Streptomyces sp. NPDC053560
ACGGCGCCCCCATCCAATGGTCGACCGCCTTCGACAACACCGACGCCCGCACCACCAACCTCCCCACCTACCCCTTCCAACGCCAGCACTACTGGCACAAGCCCCGCATGCTCCGCGGCGATGTCACCTCCTTCGGCATGTCGGCGGCGGACCACCCGCTGCTCGACGGCGGCGTGGAGCTGCCCGACGGTGACGGGTATCTCTACACCGCGCGGCTCGGCGCCGAGACCCAGCCGTGGCTGCGGGATCACACCCTGCTCGGCACACCGTTGATGCCGGGGGCCGCCTTCGCCGACCTCGTGCTCTGGGCCGGCCGCCGGGCCGGCTGCGAGCTGGTCGAGGAGCTGACGCTGGCCGCGCCGCTGCTGTTGCCGGACAGCGGCGCGGTACGGCTGCGACTCGTCGTCGGCGCGGCGGACGGCGAGGGGCGCCGCACCGTGACCGTGCACTCCCGGCCGGAGACCGGTCAGGAGCGGGCGGCGGAGCCGGGGCAGGCGGACTCCTGGACGCAGCACGTCCAGGCGCTCGTTGTGCCCGCCGACGACGTACAGCCCGGCTCCCTTGCCTGGCAGGGGGCCCCGGCATCCGACGGCACCGCCTTCAGCCCCGCGGACTTCTACGCCTCCTTCGCCGACCGCGGCTACACCTACGGTCCGCTGTTCCAGGGCGTCGAAGCGGGGCATGGCGACGACACCGCGGCATACTCCGAGGTGGCCGTCCCGGAGGGGGCAGCGGCGGTCGGCACCGACCAGTTCGGTATTCATCCGGCGCTGCTGGACGCCGCGGTACAGACGATGAACCTCGGCTCGTTCTTCCCACGTGACGGCCAGGTCAGGATGCCGTTCACGCTGCGCGGCATCCGCCTCTATTCCACCGGGGCCGAGCGGCTGCGGGTGCGGGTCACGGCCGCCGGCGAGGACGCGGTGCGCATCGAGTGCGCCGACGGGAACGGGCGGCCGGTGTGCGTGATCGAGTCACTCGCCGTACGGGCCGTGGCCGCGGAGCAGTTCCGGCTGCCCGCTCGCCCCACGGAGGGCCTGGGTGACGGAATGCTGCACCGGGTCGAGTGGCCCGCGCTTCCCGTGTCCGCCGTGAGTGCCACGGACACGGCGCAGTGGGCGCTGGTCGGCGAGGACATCTTCGGGCTGGCGGAGGGGCTGGGCGGGGCCGGTGTGCCGTTCACCGCCGTCACGTCTCTCACCGAAGCCGTACGGGACGACGCCACTGCTGTCATTGCCGTGCCGGTCCCCCGCGCCCCCGCCACGGACCCCACTGCGGTACGCGGCGCCGTGCGGCAGGCTCTCGCGCTTCTGCAGGAGCTGCTGGCGGCCGACACCGATCAGCGGCTGGTGTTCGTCACCAGTGGCGCGGTGGCCGCCGGGCGGGACGACCGGCTCCAGGACCCGGTGGCGGCGGCCGTGTGGGGACTTGTGCGGTCCGCCCAGTCGGAGCAGCCGGACCGCTTTGTCCTCGTGGACCTGGCGGAGGGCCCGGTGGACGGTGCCGCCCTGGCGGCCGCGCTGGAGTGCGGCGAGCCGCAGGTGGCGATCCGGGCGGGCAAGGTCCGTGTGCCACGGCTTGCGACGGTGCCCGAGCGGGACGCCGAGGCCCTGCTGCCGCCGGCCGGCGCCCGGTCCTGGCAGCTGGTCGGCGGTTCCGGCACCCTCTCGGAGCTGGCGCTGGTGCCGACCGCGGCGGACACCGTGCCGCTCGGGCCGGGCCAGGTGCGGATCGCGGTGCGCGCCGCGGGCATCAACTTCCGTGACACGCTGATCGCCCTGGGCATGTACCCGGGCGAGGCCGTGATGGGCGCCGAGGGTGCCGGCGTGGTCACCGAGGTCGGCCCCGAGGTGGCCGGATTCGCCGTCGGCGACCGGGTGCTGGGCATGTGGACGGATGCCTTCGCGCCGTATGTCGTCGCCGATCACCGGATGGTGGCGCGGATGCCGCGCGGCTGGTCGTACGCCGAGGCCGCCTCCGTACCGGCCGTTTTCCTCAGTGCCTATTACGCGCTCAAGCACCTCGCCGGGCTGCGTCCCGGCCAGGCGCTGCTGGTCCACGCGGCGACCGGTGGCGTCGGTATGGCAGCGGTGCAGCTGGCCCGCCACTTCGGTGCCGAGGTGTACGGCACCGCCAGCCCCGGCAAGTGGGACGTGCTGCGGAAGCAGGGCCTGGACGACCGGCATATCGCCAACTCACGGACCCTGGACTTCGCCGACCAGTTCCTGGCAGCGACCGGGGGGCGCGGCGTGGATGTCGTACTGAACTCCCTGGCGGGACCTTTCGTCGACGCCTCTCTGCGGCTGCTGCCGCGCGGCGGGCAGTTCGTGGAGCTGGGCAAGGCGGATGTGCGCGGCGCCGAGCAGATCGCAGCCGAGCATCCGGGCACCGGCTACCGGGTCCTTGAGCTGATGGAGCACGGCCCGGGGCTGATCGGCGAGATGCTCGGCGAGCTGCTTGACCTGTTCGAGCGGGGTGCGCTGCGGCTGCTGCCGGTGGCGCCGTACGACATTCGCGACGCCCGGAGCGCCTTCCGTACGCTCAGCCAGGCAGGGCACATCGGCAAGCTGGTGCTGACCATGCCGCCCGCCTTCGACGCGCACGGCACGGTGCTGATCACCGGCGGTACCGGGAATCTGGGCGGCACGCTCGCCCGGCACCTGGTGACCGAGCACGGTGTGCGGCATCTGTTGCTGACCAGCCGGCGCGGCGCGGACGCCGAGGGGGCCGGGGAGCTGGCCGCGGAGCTGCGCGGGCTGGGGGCCTCGGTGACCGTCGCGGCCTGCGATGTCGCCGACCGTGCTGCGCTGCGCCAGCTGCTGGCCGCGGTACCGCGCGAGCACCCGGTCACGGCCGTGCTGCACGCGGCGGGCGTCCTGGACGACGGGGTCGTTGCCTCCCTCACCCCGGAGCGCGCGGAGCGGGTGCTGCGCCCCAAGGCCGATGCGGCGCTGCATCTGCACGAGGCGTCCCTGGACCCCGATCTCGGCCTGGATCTGTCGGTGTTCGTGCTGTTCTCGTCGGTCGCCGCCGTACTCGGCGGGCCGGGCCAGGGCAGTTACGCCGCCGCCAACGGCTTCCTGGACGCGCTGGCCCAGTACCGGCGTGACCGGGCGCTGCCGGGCCTGTCGCTCGGCTGGGGGCTTGCGGGCAGCGGACAGCTCACCGCGCACCTGGACACCGAGGAACTGCACCGGCGGATGGCGCGGGGCGGTCTGCTGCCGCTGTCCGAGGAGCAGAGCATGGCACTGTTCGACACCGCGCACCGCGTCGACGAGGCGTTCTTGGCGCCAGTGCGACTGAACACCGCAGCGCCGGTCGCCGGGGGGAACGTCCCGCCGGTCCTCCGGGATCTGCTGCAGGGCGCGGCGGGTACCCCTGGGCGCGGCGGTGGCACGCCGGCCCGCCGGTCAGCGGGCACGGTGGCGGTGGACAGCGCCGAGACGCTCGTCGAGCGGCTGTCCTCGCTCGGTGCGGCCGAGCAGCGGGAGCTGCTGCTGGACACCGTACGGACGCACGCCGCCGTGGTGCTCGGGCACACCGAGCCCGAGGGCATTCCCGGCGAGCGGGCGTTCAAGGATCTGGGCTTCGACTCGCTGACGTCCGTGGAGATGCGCAACCGGCTCGCCGCGGCGACCGGGCAGCACTTGGCGGCGACGCTGGTGTTCGACCATCCCACTCCGGCGGCGCTGGCCGAGCATCTGCGCGAGCGGCTGGTCCCGGAGTCGGCACCGGCAGTGCCGCTGCTGGCCGAACTGGCCGGCCTGGAGGGGGTGCTCAAGGAGCTCGCGGCGGACGATGTGACCGCGCTCGCCCTCGATGACATCACCCGACGGGAGATCTCCACCCGCCTCGCGGCGCTCGGCTCCCGCTGGAATGACCTCCAGGGCAAGGGAGCTCCGCAGGAGGAGGACCGTTCGATCGTCGAGGAGATCGACACCGCGGACGACGACGATCTCTTCGCCTTCCTCGACGAAAAGCTCGGCGGCTCCTGACCTGCCGCCCCTGCCGGCCCTCGGGCCGCACCGACGACTTGTGACCAACGGGTGATGTGAGACATGGCCAACGCGACCGAACAGAAGCTCCGCGACTACCTGAAGCGGACCACCACCGAACTGCACCGCGCCACCGAGCGTCTGAAGGACATCGAGCGCCGGCAGCACGAGCCAATCGCCATCGTCGGCATGGGCTGCCGTTTCCCGGGCGGAGTGACCTCGCCCGAGGGCCTGTGGGACCTGGTGGCCTCGGGCACGGATGCCATCTCCCCCTTCCCGGTGAACCGCGGCTGGGACGTGGCCGGGCTCTACGACCCGGACCCGGACGCAGCCGGCCGCACCTACACCCGCGAGGGCGGATTTCTGCACGACGCGGGCGACTTCGATGCCGCCTTCTTCGGCATCTCCCCCCGTGAGGCACTCGCCATGGACCCGCAGCAGCGGCTGCTGCTGGAGACGTCCTGGGAGGCGCTGGAGCGGGCCGGCATCGACCCGCACACCCTGCGCGGCAGCCGCACAGGCGTTTACGTGGGCGCCTGGAACGGCGGTTACACCGACGAGGTCCGCCGCCCCAGCGCCGAACTCGAAGCCCAGATGCTCACCGGCGGCGTGGTCAGCTTCACCTCCGGCCGTATCTCCTACGTCCTGGGCCTGGAAGGCCCGGCCGCGACCGTGGACACGGCCTGCTCGTCCTCGCTGGCCGCACTGCACCTGGCCGTGCGGGCGCTGCGCCAGGGTGAGTGCGATCTGGCGCTGGCCGGCGGTGCGACGGTGATGGCGACCCCTGGCGTATTCGTCCGCTTCGCGCGCCAGCGCGGGGTGGCGGCGGACGGCCGCTGCAAGGCGTTCGCCGACTCAGCGGACGGCTTCGGGCCCGGCGAGGGCGTGGGCATGCTGGCGGTCGAGCGGCTCTCGGACGCAGTACGCAACGGTCGCCGCATCCTCGCCGTGGTCCGCGGCACAGCCGTCAACCAGGACGGCGCCAGCAACGGCCTGACCGCCCCCAGCGGCCGCGCCCAGGCCCACCTGATCCGGCAGGCGCTCGCCGATGCCGAGCTCACCGGCGACGATGTGGACGCGGTCGAAGCCCACGGCACGGGGACACGACTGGGCGACCCCATCGAGGCGCAGGCGCTGATGTCGACCTACGGCAAGGGACGGGCCGCCGACCGGCCGTTGTGGCTGGGGTCGCTGAAGTCCAACATCGGACATGCCCAGGCCGCCGCGGGGGTGGGTGGCGTCATCAAGATGGTGATGGCCATGCAGCACGGCGAACTGCCCCGCACTCTGCACGTACAGCAGCCCTCCACCGAGATCGACTGGTCGTCGGGCGCAGTGGCACTGCTCGCCGAGCAGGTGACATGGCCGCACGACGGGCGCCCCCGCCGGGCGGGCGTCTCCTCCTTCGGCGTCAGCGGCACCAACGCCCACGTCATCCTCGAACAGGCACCGGAACCGGAAACGACGGACGAGCCGGAGAACGTACGGA
>NZ_JBITXI010000034.1:0-3318 GCF_044544605.1 Streptomyces sp. NPDC053560
CCCCCATACACTGGCCCACCCTCTACGACAACACCGGCGCCCAACCCACCGACCTCCCCACCTACCCCTTCCAACGCCAGCACTACTGGCTGGAGTCCGCCCAGGCCTCGCAGGATTCTCTCTCCTACCAAGTCACCTGGAAGCATCTGCCGTTCATGGAACCGGCACGCCTCACCGGCCACTGGGTACTGCTCTCCCCCACCGGTGAGAGCACTGCCCGCGCAACCGACCTGGCCGAGGCACTCGCCACCCACGGCGCCACTGTCACCCACCTCGCCGTCGACCCCGCCACGGACCGCGCCGCACTCACCACCCTCCTCACCGAGGCGAACGCCACGCCCTGTACCGGCATCGTCTCCCTGCTCGGCCTCACCGCCACTCTCGCTCTGACGCAGGCCCTCGGCGACACCAACCTCAAGGCCCCGCTCTGGACCCTCACCCAGGGCGCCGTCGCCATCACCCCCGGCGAGACCCCCGACCCCGAAGCCGCCCAACTCTGGGCCCTCGGACGCGTCGCCGCCCTCGAACACCCCGACCACTGGGGCGGACTCATCGACCTCCCCCACACCCTCACCCCCCAGACCACCCGCCACCTCACCCAAGCCCTCGCCCACACCACCACCGAAGACCAAATCGCCCTCCGCCCCTCCGGCGCCTACGGCCGTCGCCTCGTACGCGTCCCCGCACGCACCACCCATGAGAAGTGGCGGGCCAGCGGAACGGTGCTGCTCGTGGGGGACACCGAGCCCGTGGCCGAACGGCTCGTACAGCAGCTGCTCGCGGAGGGCGCCGAGCGGGTGGTCCTCGCCGACCCGGCGCTCACCGAGCTGCCCGCAGCGCTGTCGGAGCTCGCCCCGCGCACGGCCGTCGCCACCGGCACCGATGTGACGGACCGCGCGTCCCTCGCCGCCCTGCTCGACAAGCACTCCCCCACCTTGGTCGTGATCGCTCCGCCTCAGGTGGCGCTCGCTCCCCTGGCGGAGACGACCCCCGCCGACCTCGCGGCGGCCGTCGCCGCCAAGACGGCCACCGCCACCCATCTCGACGCGCTGCTGACTCCGGGCGAGGGCGGTGATGAGGGCTACCGAGCGGCGGCCGACGTCCCCGGGTTCGTCGTCTTCTCGTCCGTGTCCGGGGTGTGGGGCGGCGCCCGCCAGGGCGCGTACGCCGCCGGCACCGGCTATCTCGACGCGCTGGCCGAGCGCCGTCGTGCCCGCGGGCTGCCGGCCGTCTCCGTGGCGTGGACGCCCTGGTCCGGCGGTGTGACCGCGGAGGGGACCGACGCCGAGTCGATGCGCCGTTACGGCATCGTCCCGCTGGAGCCGGGGGCAGCGCTCGCCGAGCTGGAAAAGGCACTTGGACGCGGTGCGGGCTCGGTCGCCGTCGCTGATGTCGACTGGGAGCGGTTCCTCACGTCGTTCACTTCCGTGCGGCCCAGCGCCCTCTTCGACGAGCTGCCCGACGCCCGCCGGATGCGGAGCACGCAGACCGCGGCCCCCACCGGGGCGGACTCCGGCGACGTGCTGCCCGACGACAGCACGGAGCTGGCCCGCACACTTCGCGCCCTCCCCGTCGCCGAGCGGCACAAGACCCTCATGGACCTGGTCGTCTCGCATGTGGCTGTGGTGCTCGGTGCGGGTTCGGCGGCGGCCGTGGAACCGGACCGGGCATTCAGGGACATCGGCTTCACCTCCATGACCGCCGTCGAACTGCGCAACCGTCTCAAGGAGGCCACCGGCCTCACCCTCCCCGCCTCCCTCGTCTTCGACCACCCCAACCCGCGCGCCCTGGCCGACCATCTGCGCACCGAGCTGCTGGGCGAGGAAGAGGTTCCGGCAGGGACCGTCCGCGCGGCCGCGCCCCAGTCCGACGAGCCGATCGCCATCGTCGGTATGGCCTGCCGCTTCCCCGGCGGCGTCACCACTCCCGAAGAGCTGTGGGACCTGCTCTCCGAGGGCCGGGACGCCATCACGGACCTGCCGGACAACCGCGGCTGGGACCTGGCGGAGCTGTACGCCCCGGACGGCACCAGCCGCTCGTACGTCCGCGGGGGCGGATTCCTGCACGACGCGGGCGACTTCGACGCCGCCTTCTTCGGGATCTCGCCGCGCGAGGCCCTCGCCACGGACCCGCAGCAGCGGCTCGTCCTGGAGCTCGCCTGGGAGTCCTTCGAACGGGCCGGGCTGCGCCCCACGGAGCAGCGTGGCACCCGCACCGGCGTGTTCATGGGCACCAACGGTCAGCACTACATGCCGCTGCTGCAGCGTGGCACGGAGACCTTCGACGGCCATCTCGGCACCGGCAACTCCGCCAGCGTCATGTCCGGCCGTATCTCCTACGTCCTGGGCCTGGAAGGCCCGGCCGTGACCGTCGACACGGCTTGCTCATCCTCCCTGGTAGCGCTCCACCTGGCGGCGCAGGCACTGCGCAACGGTGAGTGCGACCTCGCGCTCGCGGGCGGCGCCACGGTGATGTCGTCGCCAGACCCGCTCGTGGAGTTCTCTGGGCAGCGCGCGGTGTCGCCGGACGGCCGCTGCAAGGCGTTCGCCGACTCCGCTGACGGCTTCGGCCCGGCGGAAGGCGCGGGTGTGCTGCTGGTCGAGCGGCTGTCGGACGCGGAACGCAACGGCCACCGCATCCTCGCCGTGGTTCGCGGCTCCGCCGTCAACCAGGATGGCGCCAGCAACGGCCTGACCGCCCCCAACGGCCCCTCACAGCAACGCGTCATCCGCCAGGCCCTTGAGAACGCCGGACTGAACCCCGGCGATGTGGACGCCGTCGAAGCCCACGGCACCGGCACCCGCCTCGGCGACCCCATCGAAGCCCAAGCCCTGATCGCGACCTACGGCAAGGACCGCCCGGCCGAACAGCCACTCTGGCTCGGCTCGCTGAAGTCCAACATCGGCCACACCCAGGCCGCCGCAGGCGTGGGCGGCATCATCAAAATGGTGCTCGCCATGCAACACGGCGAATTGCCCCGCACCCTGCACGCGGAGCGGCCGTCCACGGAAATCGACTGGACGGCAGGCACGGTCGCTCTGCTCAACGAACATGTGACCTGGCCCGAACTGGACCGACCGCGGCGTACCGCGGTGTCCTCGTTCGGGCTGAGCGGGACGAACGCGCACGTGGTGCTGGAGCAGGCACCGCACGACACCACCGAGCAGGACGACCCCAAGGGCGAGTTGAGCCCGGTGCCGGTCATCCTGTCCGGGCGCGACGCCGCCGCCCTGCGCGATCAGGCACACCGACTCATCGACCACATCGATGACACCACCCGACTGCTGGACCTCGGCTACTCCACGGCCGTGTCCCGCT
>NZ_JBITXI010000035.1:0-1204 GCF_044544605.1 Streptomyces sp. NPDC053560
ACACAGTGGACGCGAGCAACTGAGGACAAGCCCTCGGCCTATTAGTACCAGTCAACTCCACCCGTTACCGGGCTTCCATATCTGGCCTATCAACCCAGTCGTCTACTGGGAGCCTTACCCTCTCAAGGAGGTGGGAGTACTCATCTCGAAGCAGGCTTCCCGCTTAGATGCTTTCAGCGGTTATCCCTCCCGAACGTAGCCAACCAGCCATGCCCTTGGCAGGACAACTGGCACACCAGAGGTTCGTCCGTCCCGGTCCTCTCGTACTAGGGACAGCCCTTCTCAATACTCCTACGCGCACAGCGGATAGGGACCGAACTGTCTCACGACGTTCTAAACCCAGCTCGCGTACCGCTTTAATGGGCGAACAGCCCAACCCTTGGGACCGACTCCAGCCCCAGGATGCGACGAGCCGACATCGAGGTGCCAAACCATCCCGTCGATATGGACTCTTGGGGAAGATCAGCCTGTTATCCCCGGGGTACCTTTTATCCGTTGAGCGACGGCGCTTCCACAAGCCACCGCCGGATCACTAGTCCCGACTTTCGTCCCTGCTCGACCCGTCAGTCTCACAGTCAAGCTCCCTTGTGCACTTACACTCAACACCTGATTGCCAACCAGGCTGAGGGAACCTTTGGGCGCCTCCGTTACCCTTTGGGAGGCAACCGCCCCAGTTAAACTACCCACCAGACACTGTCCCTGATCCGGATCACGGACCCAGGTTAGACATCCAGCACGACCAGAGTGGTATTTCAACAATGACTCCACGAACACTGGCGTGTCCGCTTCACAGTCTCCCACCTATCCTACACAAGCCGAACCGAACACCAATATCAAGCTATAGTAAAGGTCCCGGGGTCTTTCCGTCCTGCTGCGCGAAACGAGCATCTTTACTCGTAGTGCAATTTCACCGGGCCTATGGTTGAGACAGTCGAGAAGTCGTTACGCCATTCGTGCAGGTCGGAACTTACCCGACAAGGAATTTCGCTACCTTAGGATGGTTATAGTTACCACCGCCGTTTACTGGCGCTTAAGTTCTCAGCTTCGCCTGGTCGAAACCAAGCTAACCGGTCCCCTTAACGTTCCAGCACCGGGCAGGCGTCAGTCCGTATACATCGCCTTACGGCTTCGCACGGACCTGTGTTTTTAGTAAACAGTCGCTTCTCGCTGGTCTCTGCGGCCACCACCAGCTCAGAGTGCAAGA
>NZ_JBITXI010000035.1:1300-2593 GCF_044544605.1 Streptomyces sp. NPDC053560
AGACTCATCACCAGCAATGGCCCCCCTTCTCCCGAAGTTACGGGGGCATTTTGCCGAGTTCCTTAACCATAGTTCACCCGAACGCCTCGGTATTCTCTACCTGACCACCTGAGTCGGTTTAGGGTACGGGCCGCCATGAAACTCGCTAGAGGCTTTTCTCGACAGCATAGGATCATCCACTTCACCACAATCGGCTCGGCATCAGGTCTCACCCTTACACGTGCGACGGATTTGCCTACCGCACGGGCTACACCCTTACCCCGGGACAACCACCGCCCGGGCTGGACTACCTTCCTGCGTCACCCCATCACTCACCTACTACAAGTCTGGTTCGTCGGCTCCACCACTCCCCTACGCTCCGAAGAGCTCAGGGCGGCTTCACGGACTTAGCATCGCCTGATTCGATGTTTGGCGCTTCAAAGCGGGTACCGGAATATCAACCGGTTGTCCATCGACTACGCCTGTCGGCCTCGCCTTAGGTCCCGACTTACCCTGGGCAGATCAGCTTGACCCAGGAACCCTTAGTCAATCGGCGCACACGTTTCTCACGTGTGTATCGCTACTCATGCCTGCATTCTCACTCGTGAACCGTCCACAACTCGTTTCCACGGCTGCTTCACCCGGCACACGACGCTCCCCTACCCATCACAGCCTCCGTTAGGAGTAATGCTGCAATGACACGACTTCGGCGGTGTGCTTGAGCCCCGCTACATTGTCGGCGCGGAATCACTTGACCAGTGAGCTATTACGCACTCTTTCAAGGATGGCTGCTTCTAAGCCAACCTCCTGGTTGTCTCTGCGACTCCACATCCTTTCCCACTTAGCACACGCTTAGGGGCCTTAGTCGATGCTCTGGGCTGTTTCCCTCTCGACCATGGAGCTTATCCCCCACAGTCTCACTGCCGCGCTCTCACTTACCGGCATTCGGAGTTTGGCTAAGGTCAGTAACCCGGTAGGGCCCATCGCCTATCCAGTGCTCTACCTCCGGCAAGAAACACACGACGCTGCACCTAAATGCATTTCGGGGAGAACCAGCTATCACGGAGTTTGATTGGCCTTTCACCCCTAACCACAGGTCATCCCCCAGGTTTTCAACCCTGGTGGGTTCGGTCCTCCACGAAGTCTTACCTCCGCTTCAACCTGCCCATGGCTAGATCACTCCGCTTCGGGTCTTGAGCATGCTACTGAACGCCCTCTTCGGACTCGCTTTCGCTACGGCTTCCCCACACGGGTTAACCTCGCAACATACCGCAAACTCGCAGGCTCATTCTTCAAAAGGCACGCAGTCACGAC
>NZ_JBITXI010000036.1:0-2445 GCF_044544605.1 Streptomyces sp. NPDC053560
CCGCTCGTCCTCCCGGAGCGCGGCGCCGTACAGACCCAGGTGCGCGTCGGCGTCGCCGACGACACCGGGCGCCGCACCGTCACCGTCCACTCGCGGCCCGAGAACGCCTCCGACGTGTCGTGGACGCAGCACGCCACCGGCACCCTGACGGCGGGCGGCGCCCCGGCCGGCACCGGCTTCGACGCCACCGTCTGGCCGCCCGAGGGCGCCGAGGCCCTCGACACCGAAAACTGCTACGCGCGCTTCACCGCCATCGGGTTCGGCTACGGCCCGGTCTTCCAGGGGCTCCGGGCCGCCTGGCGCTCGGGCGACGTCCTGTACGCCGAGGTGGCCCTGCCGGAGAACGCCGCGGAGGACGCGGCCGCCTTCGGCCTGCACCCGGCGCTCCTCGACGCCGCGCTGCACGCCTCGCTCCTCGCGCACGAGGGGGAGGAGGGCAACGGCGGACTCCCGTTCTCCTGGGAGGGCGCGGGCCTGTACGCCACCGGCGCGACCGCGCTGCGCGTCCGGCTCACCCCGACCGGCGACGACGGACGGTCCGTCGCGATCGCCGTCGCCGACACCTCGGGCCGGCCGGTCGCCGGCATCGACACCCTCCTCGTACGGCCCGTGTCCGGCGAGCAGCTGAACGGCGCGGCCGGCCTCGCGCGTGACGCCCTCTTCGCCCTGGACTGGACCCCGGTCGCCGAGGACGCCGCCCAGGACGACGCGCAGGCTGCCCCGGTCTCCGTCGCCCTCGTCGGAGCGGACGGCACCGGCCTCGCCGACGACCTGGCCGCGGCGGGCATCACGGCCACCACCCACGCGGGCCTCACCGCCTTCACGGCCGACGCCGCCGACGTCCCGGACACCGTCGTCGTCACCGTCGGCACCGCCGCCCTCACCACCGCGGAGACCGCGGACGGCGGCACCGGGGAGCCGTCCGCGGCCCGTGCCGCCCACACCCTGGCCACCGAAGCGCTCGCCCTCGTGCAGGAGTGGACGGAGCAGGCGCGGCCCGAGGGCACGCGGCTGGCCCTCGTGACGACCGGAGCGGTCGCCGCCGGCGGCTCCGAGGTCACCGACGTCGCAGCGGCCGCCGTCTGGGGCCTGGTGCGTTCCGCGCAGTCCGAGGCCCCGGACACCTTCGTCCTGGTCGACCGCGAACCCGCGGCCACCGCCGCCGGCCCAGGCACCGCCGCCGAGCGTGGCAGCCTCTTCGCCCGGGCACTGCGCACCGCCGAACTGCAGGTCGCGCTCCGCGACGGCAGCGTTCTCGCCGGCCGCCTGGCCCGTGTCGACACCTCCGCCACCCTCGTGCCCCCGGCCGACGGCGCCTGGCGCCTCGACAGCACGGCCAAGGGCAGTCTCGACGGCCTGGTCCTGGCCCCGTACCCCGAGGCGACGGCACCGCTCACCGGCCACGACGTACGCATCGAGATCCGCGCCGCGGGCCTGAACTTCCGCGACGTCCTCAAGGCCCTCGACATGTACCCCGGCGACGCCGGCCGGTTCGGCCACGAGGCCGCCGGCGTGATCGTCGAGGTCGGGCCCGAGGTGACCGGTCTCGCCCCTGGCGACCGCGTCATGGGCATGGTCTCCGGCAGCTTCGGCTCCCTGGCCGTGGACGACGCGCGCCGTCTCACCCGCCTGCCGGACGACTGGTCGTGGGAGACCGCGGCCTCCCTGCCGCTGGTCTTCCTCACCGCCTACCACGCACTGAAGGAACTCGGCGGCCTGCGGGCCGGGGAGAAGGTCCTGGTGCACGCCGGTGCCGGTGGCGTCGGCATGGCGGCCGTGCAGATCGCGCGCCACTTCGGCGCCGAGGTCTTCGCGACGGCCAGCGAGGGCAAGTGGGACGTGCTGCGCTCGCTGGGCGTGGCCGACGACCACATCGCCTCCTCGCGGACGCTCGACTTCGAAGCGGCGTTCGCGGCCGTCGCCGGTGACGGGGGGCTGGACGTCGTCCTGAACTCCCTCGCCGGTGAGTTCGTCGACGCCTCGATGCGGCTGCTCGGCGACGGCGGCCGCTTCCTGGAGATGGGCAAGACCGACATCCGCGAAGCGGACACCGTGCCGGATGGCATCTCCTACCAGGCGTTCGACCTCGCCTGGGTGGCTCCGGACGCGATCGGCGCCATGCTGGCCGAGCTGATGGACCTCTTCCGCGACGGGCGGCTCCAGCCGCTGCCGGTCCGCACCTGGGACGTGCGGCACGCCAAGGAAGCGTTCCGCTTCATGAGCATGGCCAAGCACATCGGCAAGATCGTGCTCACCCTGCCCCGCACCTGGTCCGCCGAAGGAACGGTGCTGGTGACGGGCGGTACCGGTGGTCTGGGCGGCGTACTGGCCCGCCACCTGGTGACCGAACACGGTGTCCGTAATCTGCTGCTGACCAGCCGGCGTGGTCTTGAGGCCGCCGGTGCGGTGGAGTTGGTGGCGGAGCTGGAGTCTTCGGGTGCGCGG
>NZ_JBITXI010000037.1:0-2141 GCF_044544605.1 Streptomyces sp. NPDC053560
CGGAGGGGCGTAAGGCGACGTCGCTGCGGGTGTCGCATGCGTTCCACTCGCCGTTGATGGACCCGATGCTGGCGGAGTTCCGTGTGGTGGCGGAGGGCCTGGTCTTCGCCACGCCGACCGTTCCGGTGGTGTCGAACCTGACGGGCGCGGTGGCCTCGGCCGAGGAGTTGTGTTCGGCGGAGTACTGGGTGCGGCACGTGCGGGAGGCGGTCCGCTTCGCCGATGGCGTACGCACCCTCGAAGGCGAAGGTGTGACCACCTTCCTGGAGTTGGGTCCCGATGGTGTGCTCTCGGCCATGGCGCAGGAGTCGCTGACCGGCGACGCCGTCACCGTGCCCGTACTCCGCAGGAACACGTCCGAGGAGCGCTCCGCGCTCACCGCCCTCGGCCGTCTGCACACCCTCGGCGCGCCGATCGACTGGTCCGGCTTCCTGGCACCGACCGGGGCGCGCCCGGTCGCCCTGCCGACGTACGCCTTCCAGCACCGGCCGTTCTGGCCCGCCGGCACCCGTGGTACGGCCGACGCCTCCGCGGTCGGCCTGACCGCCGCCGCGCACCCGCTCCTCAACGGCCTCGTCGAACTGGCCGAGGGTGAGGGTGTGTTGTTCACCGGGCGGCTGTCACTCCAGACGCACCCGTGGCTGGCCGACCACGCCGTCATGGGCCGGGTCCTGCTGCCCGGCACGGCGCTTGTGGAGCTGGCACTCAGGGCGGGCGACGAGGTCGGCTGTGACCGGGTCGAGGAACTGACCCTGGCCGCGCCGCTCGTCCTCCCGGAGCGCGGCGCCGTACAGACCCAGGTGCGCGTCGGCGTCGCCGACGACACCGGGCGCCGCACCGTCACCGTCCACTCGCGCCCGGAGAGCTCCGTGGACGCCCCCTGGACCCAGCACGCCACCGGTGTCCTCGCCACCGGCCTGCCGGCCGCATCGGCTCCCTTCGACGCCACGGTCTGGCCGCCGGCGGGCGCCGAAGCGGTCGACCTGGAGGGCTTCTACGAGGCTCGGGCGACCGAGGGCTTCGGTTACGGCCCGGTGTTCCAGGGCCTGCGGTCCGTCTGGCGGCGGGACGGCGACGTGTTCGCCGAGGTGTCCCTGCCGGACGGCGCGCTGCGCGACGCCGAGTCCTTCGGCCTCCACCCGGCCCTGCTCGACGCCGGTCTCCACGCCGCCTGGTTCGCCACCTCGGACGACGACACGCAGGCCGGCAGCGTTCCGTTCTCCTGGAGCGGAGTGACCCTGGCCGCGTCCGGCGCTTCGTCCGTCCGCGTCCGGCTCGGCCGCGCGGCCGACGGAACGCTCACCCTGGCCGTCGCCGACCCCACCGGCGCCCCCGTCGCCACCGTCCAGGCACTCACAATGCGCGCCGTGTCCGCGGACGCGCTGAGCGCCGCGGCGGCCCTCACCCGCGACGCGCTGTTCCGCCTCGACTGGACCACGGTCCCCATCCCGGCGGCGACGGACCTCACGACGGTGACGCTCGTCGGCGACGACCTCTTCGGGCTCGCCGCGGGCCTGCGCGAGACGGGCGTCGAGGTCGACACCCGTACCGCACTGCCGGCCGACGACACGGTGCAGGGGCCGGTACTGCTGCCGATCGCCGCACCCCACCAGGCGGCCGGCACGAACGCCGCCGACACCGGCGCGGCGGCCGCCCACGATCTGACGCGGCACGCCCTGGCACTGGTCCGCAGCCGGATCGAGGAAGAGCGCTTCACCGGTACGAAGTTCGTCTTCGTGACGCGGGGCGCCACGGCCGGACACGACGTGGCCGCGGCCGCGGTATGGGGCCTGGTGCGGTCCGCCCAGTCCGAGAACCCGGGCTGCTTCGCCCTGCTCGACCTCGACCCGGACGCACCGGACGCACCGGCTGCGCTCCCGCTCTCCGCCCTGGAGACCGGCGAGCCGCAGCTGCGGATCCATGACGGCGACCTCCAGGCCGCCCGTCTCGTCCGGCGGCCCCTCACCGACGATGACACCGCCGCACCGGTGTTCGGCAAGGACGGCACAGTCCTGATCACCGGTGGTACGGGCGGTCTGGGGGCTTTGGTCGCCCGGCATCTGGTGGCCGAGTACGGTGTGCGGGACCTGCTGTTGGTCAGCCGGCGTGGGGAAGCGGCCGATGGTGCCGCGGAGTTGGTT
>NZ_JBITXI010000038.1:0-2110 GCF_044544605.1 Streptomyces sp. NPDC053560
TGGCGTCTGCGGGCAGGGACGCGTTGTC
Organism: Streptomyces sp. NPDC053560; assembly: GCF_044544605.1. NCBI lineage: Bacteria > Bacillati > Actinomycetota > Actinomycetes > Kitasatosporales > Streptomycetaceae > Streptomyces > Streptomyces sp. NPDC053560. The sequence goes on from NZ_JBITXI010000038.1 coordinate 29, forward strand.
CGTGCGGGCGGTGGATCCGGCCGGTGCGCCGGTCGTCGCCGTGGACTCGCTCCTCACCCGCACCGTCACGGGCCAGGAGATCAGCGGTACGGACGCTTCGGTACGCGACGCGCTCTTCGGTATGCGGTTGACCGCCGTATCGGCCGACCCGGCCGACCAAGCGCCGCGCACCGTCGCCGTACTGGGCGCCGACCCGCTCGGACTCGCCGGCGCGCTCGACCGCGCCGGGGTGTCCGTGACCACGTACGAGGACGGTGCCGCGCTGACGGCCGCCACAAGGGCCGACGCGGGGGAGACCGCGCCGGACGTCGTCCTGGCCGGTCTCGCGGCCCAGGACGGCGAGGCGACCGCCGACGCGGTGCACCGGCTCACCGCCATCGCTCTGGACACCGTCCAGACGTGGCTTTCCGAGGAGCGGCCGGCCGGCTCGCGTCTGGTCTTCGTGACCCGCGGCGCGGTCGAGCCCCGGAACGCCGACGGCGGCGCCATCGCCGCGGCGGCTGTCCACGGCCTGGTGCGCTCCGCGCAGACCGAGAACCCGGGCGTCTTCGGCCTCGTCGACCTCGACGGAAGTCAGGCGTCCGAAGCCGCCCTGTCCGCGGCCCTGCGCTCCGGCGAACCGCAGCTCTCGCTGCGTGAGGGACAGGTCCGTGCCGCACGGCTGGCCCGAGTGACGACGCCTGCCGAGCCTGCCGGGCCCACCGCCTGGAACGCGGACGGCACGGTCCTCGTCACCGGCGGCACGGGTGGCCTCGGCGCGCTGTTCGCCCGGCACCTCGTCGGTACGTACGGGGTCCGCAACCTGCTGCTCGTCAGCCGGCGCGGCCCCGAGGCGCCTGGCGCCACCGAGCTCATCGCCGAACTCACCGCGCACGGCGCTGACGTATCGGTGCTGGCCTGCGACGTCGCCGACGGGGACGCCGTGGCGGCGCTCGTGGCCGGGATACCGGCCGAGCACCCGCTGACGGCGGTCGTGCACACGGCCGGTGTCCTGGACGACGGCGTGATCGGCTCGCTCACCCCCGAACGGCTCTCCATCGTCCTGCGGCCCAAGGCGGACGCCGCGTGGCACCTGCACGAGGCGACGCGGGACCTGGACCTTGAGGCGTTCATCGTCTTCTCGTCCGTCGCCGGGGCGCTCGGCGGCGCGGGCCAGGCGAACTACGCGGCGGCCAACGCCGCCCTGGACGCCCTGATGCAGCACCGTCGTACGGAGGGCCTGCCGGGTCTGTCACTGGCCTGGGGCCCCTGGGACCAGGCGAGCGGCATGACGGGGACGCTGACGGACGCGGAGGCCGAGCGCCTCGCCCGTTCCGGGATGCCGCCGCTCTCCGTCGAGCAGGGGCTGGCCCTGTTCGACGCGGCCCTCACGACGGACACGGCGCTCGTCGCACCGGTCCGGCTCGACCTCGCGGCCCTGTCCGCGCAGGGTGAGGTACCGGCGGTCCTGCGGGGCCTCGTCAGGTCCCGTACGCGCCGCACGGCGGCCGGCGGCTCCGCCACCGTCAGCGGGTTGGTCAACCGGCTGGCCGCGCTGCCGGCCCAGGGGCGCCACGAGGCGCTGCTGGACCTCGTCCGCACGCAGATCGCCCACGTACTCGGCCACGCCGACCCGGCCTCGGTGGACGGGACGGCGCAGTTCCGCGACCTCGGCTTCGACTCGCTCACCGCGGTCGAGCTCCGCAACCGGCTGAGCGCGACCACCGGACTGCGTCTGACCGCCACGCTGGTCTTCGACTACCCGAACGCCGGCGCGCTCGCGGCCCATCTGCAGGACGAACTGTTCGGCACCGAGGCCGAGGCACACACACCGCTCCGAGCACTGCCGCCCACCGCGGACGATCCGATCGTCGTCGTGGGCATGGCCTGCCGCTTCCCGGGTGGTGTCGGCTCGCCGGAGGAGCTGTGGCGCCTGGTCAGCGACGGCACCGACGCCATCACCGACTTCCCCGCCAACCGTGGCTGGGACCTCGATTCGATCTACGATCCGGACCCCGAGCATCTGGGCACCTCCTACACCCGTTCCGGCGGTTTCCTGGAGAACGCGGGTGAGTTCGACCCGGCGTTCTTCGGGATGAGTCC
>NZ_JBITXI010000039.1:0-1748 GCF_044544605.1 Streptomyces sp. NPDC053560
ATGCCGCTGCTCGGTGTCGAGCAGGGCCTCGCGCTCTTCGACGCCGCCCTCGCCGGCCCCGACGCCGCGGTGGTCCCCGTCCGCCTCGACCTCACTGCGCTGCGCCAGCAGGGCGCCGTACCGCCGCTGCTCCGCGGCCTGGTGCGCGCACCGGCACGCCGCGCCGTGGCCGCAGCGGCCGGCGGCGATACTGGACTGGCCGACCAGCTCGGCCGGCTCGACCGCGCCGAGCGGCGCGAGACCCTGCTGCACCTGGTCCGCAGCCAGGCCGCCATGGTCCTCGGCCACGCCGGCGGGGACGGGATCGACCCGTCCCGCGCCTTCCGCGACCTCGGCTTCGACTCGCTCACCGCGGTCGAACTCCGCAACCGTCTCGGCGCCGCCACCGGCCTGCGCCTGCCGGCCACGGCCATCTTCGACTACCCCACGGTCGCCGCCCTCGCCGAGCACCTGCTCGTCGAGCTCCTCGGCCCCGACGCGGACGCCGACCCCGACGAGCCGGAGATCACCGCCGCCCAGTCGGCCGAAGACCCGGTCGTGGTCATCGGCATGAGCTGCCGCTTCCCCGGCGGCATCGCCTCGCCGGAGGACCTGTGGCGACTGCTCGGCGAAGGTGCCGACGTCGTTTCCGACTTCCCGGCGAACCGCGGCTGGGATCTCGACAACCTCTACGACCCCGACCCGGCCCATCCGGGCACGTCGTACACCCGCTCCGGCGGATTCCTGCACGACGCCGCCGACTTCGACGCCGACTTCTTCGGCATGAGCCCGCGTGAGGCGATGGCGACCGACTCCCAGCAGCGGCTGCTTCTGGAGTCGACGTGGGAGGCGATCGAGCGGGCCGGCATCGACCCCGTATCACTGCGCGACAGCCGCACCGGTGTCTTCGCGGGCGTCATGTACAGCGGCTACGGCACCACGCTGGACGGCGCCGAGTTCGAGGGCTTCCAGGGCCAGGGCAGCGCGCTGAGCGTCGCCTCCGGACGTGTCTCGTACACCTTCGGCTTCGAAGGCCCGGCCATGACCGTCGACACCGCGTGCTCCTCGTCGCTGGTCGCCCTGCACCTCGCCGCCCAGGCCCTGCGCGGCGGGGAGTGCTCGCTCGCCCTGGCCGGCGGCGTGACCGTGATGTCCATCCCGGACACCTTCGTCGAGTTCTCCCGGCAGCGGGGGCTCGCCCCGGACGGGCGCTCCAAGCCGTTCTCGGAGTCCGCGGACGGCGTCGGTTGGTCCGAGGGCGTCGGCATGCTCCTCCTGGAGCGCCAGTCCGACGCCATCCGCAACGGCCACCGCATCCTGGCCGTCGTCCGCGGCTCCGCGGTCAACCAGGACGGCGCGTCCAACGGCCTGACCGCCCCGAACGGCCCGTCCCAGCAGCGCGTCATCCGCCAGGCACTGGCCAGCGGCGGCCTGTCGGCGCGCGACGTGGACGCGGTCGAGGCGCACGGCACCGGCACCACGCTGGGCGACCCGATCGAGGCGCAGGCCCTGCTCGCTACCTACGGCCAGGACCGCGAGCGGCCGCTGCTGCTCGGCTCCGTGAAGTCGAACCTGGGTCACACGCAGGCGGCCGCCGGTGCCGCCGGCGTCATCAAGATGATCATGGCGATGGAGCACGGTGTGCTGCCCCGCTCCCTGAACATCACCGAACCCTCCTCGCACGTGGACTGGTCCGAAGGCGCCGTCGAGCTGCTGTCGGACACGACGGCCTGGCCCGAGACCGGCCGGCCGCGCCGTGCGGGTGTGTC
>NZ_JBITXI010000041.1:0-1175 GCF_044544605.1 Streptomyces sp. NPDC053560
GCTAAGGGTTGTCCCGTAACTGCCATCGGAAGTCCGCGCGATGGCCTACGGCCGGACGCACCGCGCCCGCTTGCCGTACTTCATGCCGCTGGAGTAGAGGACCCCCTGGTGATTGCGACCCATGAACTTGATGCCTTGGGTACGCCGCTCCACATGAGTCAATCGGAGGACTTGGGTTCCCGATTCGGTCGAGAGCTTCAGGAGGTCACCGGGCTGGAGGTCCTCGGCGAGGACATCGATTGTCATGGAGGGGATGGTACGGCTTGGTCACGAGATGGATCAGCGAAGGAGGACTCCGAGGTGCCTGAGTAGACCGGCCACAGTGAGATGATCTTGTTGTGGCTGGTGTGATCACGGCGTCGGAGCCCTCCTGGATAGCCCCGTTCACCGGGCTGAGCTCGCGGCAGTTCGGGAAGCTGGTGACAGTTCTGCGGCGCGAGGGTGCGGATGCGGTCCGCAAGGGTCGGCCGTGGAGCCTGCCGCTGGAGGACCGGGTCCTGTTGGTCGCGGCCTATTGGCGCACGAACCTGACCATGCGCCAGCTGGCTCCACTATTCGGGGTGTCCAAGTCAGCGGCGGACCGGATCATCGATGACCTCGGGCCGATGCTCGCTCTCCAGCCCCGCAAGCGGTTCGCGAAGGACACCGTGCTGATCGTGGACGGCACCCTGGTGCCCACCCGCGATCACACCGTCGCCGAGCAGTCGAAGAACTACCGGTACTCCACCAACCACCAGGTTGTCATCGACGCCGACACACGCCTCGTCGTGGTCGTCGGCCGGCCCCTGCCCGGCAACCGCAACGACTGCAGAGCATGGGAAGAGTCCGGAGTCAAGGCCGCAGTCGGTACGACCATGACCATCGCCGACGGCGGCTACCCGGGCACCGGGCTGGTGATGCCCCACCGGCGCCGCAAGACCGAGGAGCTGCCCGGCTGGAAGCAGGCACACAACAAGTCCCACAAGCAGGTCCGCGCCCGCGTCGAGCATGTCTTCGCCCGCATGAAGACCTGGAAGATTCTCCGCGACTGCCGCCTCAAAGGCGACGGAGTGCACCACGCCATGCTCGGCATCGCTCGGATGCACAACCTCGCTTTCGCCGGGTAGACCACCAGCCGGACAGCAGCCCACCACCCCCGAGGCCACTCATAGATCATTTACGGGACAGCCCTTAGG
>NZ_JBITXI010000042.1:0-1147 GCF_044544605.1 Streptomyces sp. NPDC053560
TCCTCGTCGTAGTCCCCGTCCTCATCATCCTTGTGGTCGCGGATGAAGTTCTGCGCCTTGGTCTTCAGCGCTTTGAGCTTGGGGACCAGGGGGCGGATTTCGTCGGCGTAGGAGGACAGGGCGGAGGCGACCGTCTCCAGGCCGTCGGCGAATTCATCGGCGCGGGTCTGGACCGGCTTGGTGGTGGCGAAGAGCTTTTCCGCCTCCGGGGCCTTGTAGAACGCGGACAGGCCCTGGAAGTGGGAGTGGACATCCGCACCGGTGGTGCGGATCTTCCCCGCATCCTTCTTCAGCAGCCCGTGGTCCTTCTCCAGCTGGCCCAGGTCCCCGGTGTACTGCGGAATCTGATCGGGCTTGAGCTCGATCTTCATCGCTCCTGGACCCCCGGCTTCGTCGGGTCCACATCCACCGCCCCCAGCGCCTTGCGCTGGGACTCCGCGGCCATCTCCAAATCCCCATTGGTATACGCGGTGGTGGCATCCACCGCACCATTGAGGGACTTGCCCGCCCGCATCGCGATGAACTTCAGATCATTGATGGTGTGCTCGGAAAACTGCGACAACGCCAGCGCCACCAGACCCCCGCCCGGCTTCTCACCCTTACCGCCGCCCTGGGCCTCCCCCTCGGCGGCGATGGTGCCCGCACTGGTCGCCGCGGACTGCAGATGCTCCCCGTACGCCTTGGTATACGTCTCGATCTTCCCGGCGAACTCCCCGGTCGTCTTCAGCACACCCGAAATGCCCTGCGGATCCAGATCCCAACCCGCCATGCGCTACCCCTGCTCCCCGTTACCCGACCACACCCACCGCAAAGGCGGGTCAGCCGATGTTGTCCACCGCGGACTTCGCCTTGGACAGCGTGTGCTGCGCCGTCCCGTCATTCTTCTCCAGCGTCGTCTTCAACAGCTGAATAATGTTCTTGACCTCCTGCGAGGCCCGATTCCAGCGCAGCTCCTTGCCGTGGTACTCATCCGCCACGCCATCGGCGGTGAAATCCGCCATCGCCGCCTTCACCTGACCGTCCCGCGCGGTAATCACCTGCTCCAACCGCGCGATCACCGTCTGGATATTGCCCTGCGCATCCGCCGACGCACCCGTGTCGTACGAACGACGGTCCTGACCCGCAGCACCCATCAACACTCACTCCC